>DATKAJ010000046.1:0-101721 GCA_035498175.1 Burkholderiaceae bacterium | reverse complement strand
CGGATCTGCGGCTCGTCGTCGATGACCAGCACGGCATGCGCGGCATCGGTCATTCGTCGCCTTCTTCGCTCGGCAGTGGCGGTGAATCGGCCGGCAGCGGCAATGTGGTGATGAACGCGGCACCGCCGGTCGGCACGCGTTCGGCGCGGATGTCGCCGCCGTGCGCGCGCGCGATCGCGCGGCAGATCGCGAGGCCCAGCCCGACGCCGCCGATCGCGCCCTCGGCGCGCCCGCGCTGAAACTTGTCGAACAGCAGATCGGGCTCCACGCCGGCCGGAAAACCGGGTCCGTCGTCGGTGACCTGCAGTTCGAGTGCGTCGCCGCGTCGCTGCGCGGCGATCACGACCCGCGTTCCGCGTGGCGTGTACTTGGCGGCGTTCTCGATCAGATTAAACAGCAGCTGCTCGAACAGCACCGGATCGGCGTAGACCAGCGGCGGCGCGCCATCGAGGCGAGTCTCGACGGCGTGGCCCCCGAGCAGCGACTGCAGCCGGTGCAGCGCGCCTCCGACAACTTCCTCGAGCGACACCCATTCGGGATGGATGCTGGTGCGGCCGGACTCGAGGCGCGTCATGTCGAGCACGTTGGCGATCAGCTGTGTCATCTGCCGCGACTCGTCGACGATCGACTGCGCCAGCTCGTGCCGCGCCTCGTCCGACAGCCGCGTCGGCTGCTGCGCCAGGCTGCTCGCCGCGCCACTGATGACTGCGAGCGGCGTGCGCATGTCGTGCGAGATGGCCGCGAGCAGGCTGTTGCGCACCGATTCGGTCTCGGCTGCGACGGTCGCGGCCTGCGCGCGCTCGACGAGTTCGGCACGTTCGAGGGCGATCGCGACCTGTGAGGCGAAGGTCTCGAGCAGGTGCGCCTGCTCCGGCAGCAGGATGCGGCGTGGGTTGGCGGGCAGCACCGCGAGCACTCCGAGCGCGCGGGCGGCGTGGCTGCCGAGCACCGGCAGATAGCGGGCGGGCGCTGCCGGCAGGGTGTCCGTGCCGAGACCGGCCTTCTGCGCGTGGTCCTGCACCCACTGCGCGATCGACAGGTCGGCGCCGCGCAGCGACGCCGGCTCGCCCGTGCCGCGCGGGTACTCCAGCCGTCGGTCGCTGCCCGGCAGCAGCACAACCGCCTGCGATTCGAACGCCTCGCCGATGTGCCGTACCGTGATGCGTGCGAGCGCGTCGACTCCGCGCGCACCGGCGAGCTCGCGACTCATTGCATACAGCAGTGCGGTGCGCCGTTCGCGGTAGCCGGCCACGCGGGCCTGCTGCCGTACGCTGTTCATCAGCGTGCTGATCAGCACGCCGACCGCGGTCAGCACGGCGAAGGTGATCAGGTACTGGCCGTCCGCGATGTTCAACGTAAACAGCGGGGGCACGAAGAAGAAGTTGTAGGCGAGCGTGCTCGCGACCGAGGCGGTGAGCGCCGGGCCGCGGCCCAGGCGCCATGCGATCAGTGTGATCGACAGCAGGTAGATCATCACGACGTTGGGCTCGTTCAGCACCGAGGTCGTGTACCAGGCGACCGCGGTCGCGACGGCCACGCCGACCGCGGCCCAGGCATAAGACGGCCAGCGCTTCTTGCCCGACGGTGGCGCCGCGAGATACGCGGCGCTGCGCGCCAGCAGCGGGCTGCGCGCGACGCGCATCGCCTCGGTGGTCTTCACGACGGTGACGTCGACGCCGCGGATGCGAGCCAGCACGTGGTCGACCGTCGACGGTCGCAGCCAGCGCCGCAGGCCCTTGCGGCTCGGTTCGCCGAGCAGCAGACGCGTGACGTTGCGCGTGCGCGCGTAGTGGACCAGCTCGTCCGCGGCCGAATGCCCGCCGAGCGTGACGCTTTCGGCGCCCAGCGTTTCGGCGAGTCGCAGCCATGCGATGCGGCGGTTGCGCTTTTCCTCGGGCAGGCGGATCAGGTCGGGCGTTTCGACGTAGACGACGATCCACTCGGCGTGCAGCGCCGCCGCGAGCCGCTTGCCTGCGCGCACCAGCGTTTCGCCGTCGCAGTCGGGGCCGATGCCCACCAGGACGCGTTCGCCGGCCGCCCACGGTGCGCCGATGCCCTCGGTCGCGCGGTAGCGGTCCATCGCTGCGTCGACGCGCTCGGCCGTCTTGCGCAGCGCCAGTTCGCGCAGCGCGATCAGGTTGCCCTTGCGGAAGAAATTCTCGAGCGCGACCCGCACGCGCTCGGGCACGTACACCTTGCCCTCGCGCAGTCGCTGCAGCAGGTCGTCGGGCGGCAGGTCGATCAGCTCGACCTCATCGGCCGACTCGAACACCGTGTCGGGCACGGTCTCCTGCATCCGCACCGCCGTGATGCTGGCGACGACGTCGTTCAGGCTCTCCAGGTGCTGGACGTTGACGGTGGTCCACACATCGATGCCCGCGTCGCGCAGCTCGTCGATGTCCTGCCAGCGCTTCGCGTGCCGGCTGCCCTCTGCGTTCGTGTGCGCGAGCTCGTCGACCAGCACGAGCTGCGGCCGGCGCGCCAACGTCGCGTCGAGATCGAACTCGCGCGCGTCGGTTGGCCCCTCGTGCACGATCCGGTACGGGATCGTCTCGAGGCCCTCGAGCAGCGTTTCGGTTTCGATGCGCCCGTGCGGTTCGACGTAGCCGACGACGACATCGACGCCCTCGGCCTTGCGTCGCTGCGCGGCCTCGAGCATCGAATAGGTCTTGCCGACGCCGGCGGTCGCGCCGAAGAAGATCTTCAGCTTGCCGCGCCGCGCTGCGCGCTCCTCCGACTGCACGTGCGATAGCAGTGCGTCCGGATCGGCGCGGCGGTCTTCCATGTTCTCAGCGTAGACGATCGCGGAGTCGGCGGCGCCGGGTGTGTCGTGCGCGAACTGCAGACAAGGCCAGGACCACCGCGGCGACCGACAGCAGCAGGATCGCGTCGCCCCAGCTCAGCAGATCGTTCACTTTGCGGCGTCCAGCGCCAGATTGAGCTGCACGACGTTGACCCGGGGCTCGCCAAGCACACCGAACTGGCGCGGCTCGGTGTATGCCGCGACCAGTGCGCGCAACCTGGCCTCGTCGAGATTGCGCACCCGCGCGACGCGCCGCACCTGGTACTCGGCCGCGGCCGGACTGATGTGCGGGTCGAGGCCGCTCGCGGAAGCCGTCACCAGGTCCTGCGGCACCCGCAGCGGGTTGTCCGGGTCGGCCTCCTTCAGCGCGGCGATGCGGTCCTTGATGGCATCGGTCAGCGCCGGATTCGTCGGGCCGAGGTTGGAGCCGCTCGAACTCATGCCGTTGTATGGCTGCGGCGAGGTCGCTGACGGCCGGCTCCAGAAGTACTTCGGATCCGAGAACGGCTGGCCGATGAGGGTCGAGCCGACCGGCTTGCCATCGCGCACGATCAGGCTGCCGTTCGCCTGATCGCGCATTGCCACCTGCGCAATGCCGGTGACAAGCCCCGGGTACACGAGCCCGGTAATGACCGTCATCACCAGCAGCATCAGCGCAGCATTGATCCAGTCGCGTTGCATAAACACTCCTTTAGATCCAACCGGCGGCCACCAGCAGGAGATCGACCGCCTTGATGCCGATGAAGGGCACGATCAGCCCGCCGACGCCGTAGACCAGCAGGTTGCGCCGGAGGAGAACGTCCGCCGACGCGGCGCGGGTCTGCACCCCCCGCAGGGCCAGCGGGATCAGCGCGACGATGATCAGCGCGTTGAAGATCACCGCGGACAGGATCGCCGACGCCGGCGAGGCGAGGCCCATCACGTTGAGCGCGTTCAATTGCGGATAGGTCGCCGCGAAGGCGGCCGGAATGATCGCGAAATACTTTGCGACGTCATTCGCGATAGAAAAGGTCGTCAGCGATCCGCGCGTGATCAGCATCTGCTTGCCGATCTCGACGACCTCGATCAGCTTGGTCGGGTTCGAATCGAGGTCGACCATGTTGCCGGCCTCCTTCGCCGCCTGCGTTCCGGTGTTCATTGCCACCGCGACGTCGGCCTGCGCGAGCGCCGGCGCGTCGTTGGTGCCGTCGCCGCACATCGCGACCAGGCGGCCCTGCGTCTGCTGTTCGCGGATCAGCTTGAGCTTCGCTTCGGGCGTCGCCTCGGCGAGGAAATCGTCGACGCCGGCTTCGGCGGCGATCGCTGCCGCGGTCAGCCGGTTGTCGCCGGTGATCATCACCGTCTTGATGCCCATCCGGCGCAGCTGCGCAAAGCGCTCCTTGATGCCGCCCTTGATGATGTCGCGCAGTTCGACGACGCCGAGCGCACGGTCGTTCTCGGCGACGATCAGTGGCGTCGCGCCCTTGGTTGCGATCTGGTCGACGAAGGCGCGGATCTGCCGGTCGAGCGCCTTGCCGTGTGCCTTCATCCAGGCGTCGATCGCGTCGGGGGCGCCCTTGCGGATGCGCCGCTCGCCCAGATCGATGCCGCTCATGCGCGACTGCGCGGAGAACGGCACAAAGGTCGCGTTCAGCTCGTGCAGCTCACGGCCACGGATGCCGTAGCTCTTCGCCAGCACGACGATCGAGCGGCCTTCGGGCGTCTCGTCAGCCAGAGAGGCCAATTGCGCGGCGTCAGCCAGGTCCTTCTCGGAAACGCCCGGCGCAGGGTAGAACTTCGCCGCCTGGCGGTTGCCAAGCGTGATCGTGCCGGTCTTGTCGAGCAGCAGCACGTCGACGTCGCCCGCTGCCTCGATGGCCCGGCCCGACGTAGCAACGACGTTGGCCTGGATCATCCGGTCCATGCCGGCGATGCCGATCGCCGAGAGCAGCCCGCCGATCGTCGTCGGGATCAGGCATACGAGCAGCGCCGCGAGCACCGTCAGTCCGATCACGGTGCCTTTCCCGGCGCTCGACACTGCATACACCGAGAACGGTAGCAGCGTGGCGACCGCGAACAGGAACACCAGCGTCATTGCGGCCAGCAGGATCGTCAAAGCGATCTCGTTCGGCGTGCGCTGCCGCTTCGCGCCCTCGACCATCGCGATCATACGATCGAGAAAACTGTCGCCCGGGTTCGACGAGATCCGCACGACCAGCCAGTCCGACAGCACGCGCGTGCCGCCGGTGACGGACGATCGGTCGCCGCCCGCAGCGCGCACCACCGGTGCCGACTCGCCGGTGATCGCCGACTCGTCGACCGATGCGACGCCTTCGATCACGTCGCCGTCGCCCGGAATCAGTTGGCCCACTTCGATCAGCACGATGTCGCCCTTGCGCAGCGTGCTCGAGCTGACTGTCGTGCGGGCACTGTCGCGGCGCTCGCTGGCTAGTTTCACCGCCGGCGTGTCCTGCTTGGCTCCGCGCAGGCTCGCGGCCTGCGCCTTGCCGCGCCCTTCGGCGAGCGCCTCCGCGAAATTGGCGAAGAGCACCGTCAGCCACAGCCACAGCGAAATCGCGGCGGTGAAACCGTCCGCGTCGACGACGGCAAGAACCGCTGTCAGCAACGCGCCAATCCACGTGACGAACATCACGGGGTTGCGCCACTGCGCCCTCGGCGTCAGCCGCTTCAGCGAGTCGATCGCGGCGCGGCTCATCAACGCCGGTTCAAACGTCCGGACCCGGTGGTCTTGTCTGCTCATGTTGCTCTTTCCCCCTGCACTACTTCGCGAACAGCATCAGGTGCTCGACCACCGGGCCCAGCGCCAGCGCCGGCACGAAAGTCAGAGCGCCAACCAGTAGCACCGTGCCGATCAGCAGGCCCACGAACAGCGGTGTGTGCGTCGGCAGCGTCCCGCTCGACGCCGGTACGTGTTTCTTTTCGGCCAGGCTGCCGGCGATCGCCAGTACCGGGACCACGAGCCAGTAGCGCGAGAGCCACATCACCACCCCGAGAGCGGAGTTGTAGAAAGGCGTATTGGCCGAAAGCCCCGCAAACGCGCTGCCGTTGTTGTTGCCGGCCGAGCTGAACGCGTACAGCACCTGCGAGAAACCGTGCACACCGGGGTTCGACATGCCTGCGGTGCCGGGCTCGACGACGACGGCCAACGCTGCTCCGACCAGCGCGACGGTCGGTGGGATCAGGATCACCAGCGACGCCATCTTCATTTCATACGCCTGGATCTTCTTGCCGAGATACTCGGGCGTCCGCCCGACCATCAGACCGGCGATGAACACCGCGATGATCGCGAATACCAGCATGCCGTAGAGGCCAGAGCCGACACCGCCGTACACGACCTCGCCGAGCTCCATCAGCCACATCGGCACGAGCCCCGCGAGCGGCATGTAGGAGTCGTGCATCGAGTTGACCGAGCCGTTCGAAGCGGAGGTGGTCGCGGTGGCCCACACCACCGAGGTCGGAATGCCGAAGCGAACTTCCTTGCCCTCGAGATTGCCGGCGCTGGTTTCGACGCCGAGCGCGGTGACGCGCGGATTGGGCGTTTCCTCGGCGACCATCGCGCCGGCGGTCAGCACGAGGAAGATCGCACTCATCGCGGCGTAGATCGCCCAGCCCTGCCGGTTGTCGTTGACCAGCCGGCCGAAGGTAAAGCACAGCCCCGCCGAGATCAGCAGGATCGCCGCCACTTCCAGGAAGTTCGAAAATGGCGTCGGGTTTTCGTACGGATGCGCCGAGTTGACATTGAAGAACCCGCCGCCGTTGGTGCCGAGCTGCTTGATTGCGATCTGCGACGCGGCCGGGCCCTGCGGCAGGGACTGTGTCGCGATCGTTTCCTTCTTCTCCGGCGCGCCGTCCTTGGCCGGAGTCACGACTTCGACCGATTGCATCAGCGGCACGTCGACCGCTTTGCTGAAGTTCTGAACGACTCCCTGTGAGATCAGCAGCAGCGACAGCACCAGCGCCAGCGGCATCAGGATGTACAGGGTCGAGCGCGTGAGATCGACCCAGAAGTTGCCAATTGCCGACGCCTGACGTCGCATCAGACCGCGAATGAACGCGACCAGCGTGGCCATGCCGGTCGCGGCCGACACGAAGTTCTGGACGTTGAGTCCGAGCATCTGCGTCAGGTAGCTCATCGTCGATTCGCCGCCGTAGCCCTGCCAGTTCGTATTGGTCGCGAAGCTGACGGCGGTGTTGAAGGAGGAATCCGGGCTGACCGCGCCGAAGTCCATCGGGTTCAGCGGCAGGAAGCCCTGCAGCCGCTGCAACCCGTAGACCACGAGTGCGCCCAGCAGGTTGAAGATCAGGACGACGACCGTATAGCGGCGCCAGCCCATGTCTTCGTCCGGATTCACGCGGCACAAGCGATAGATCAGCCGCTCGACCGGCCCCAGCGCGCGCGTGATCCATGTCGGCTCGCCTTTGTAGACGCGCGCCATGTAGGCGCCGAGCGGCCAGGCGAGCGCCGTCAGCACGCCGAAGTACAGAACGATTTGCAGCAGGGCGTTGCCGCTCATTGGAAGTCCTCCGCCTTCAGCAGTGCCCAGACGAGGTAGACGGCCACTGCGACCGCCAAAGCCAGACCGATGGCGTGCCAGAGCGTCATCGATTTCCTCCCCTTGATTGCATCAGGCGGGCGCACAGCCCGACCAGCCCGAAGGTGGCGAGGGCGAGCACGAGCATCGCCGCGATGAAGACGAGATCGAGCATCGAACTTCTCCGTCGTCCAGAACGCTTGCAGGCTAGGCATCCGGGCGTAAAGAAGCCGTCAAGATTGGTGGCGCCGGACTGGAGTCAGGACTCGAAAAGTCCGACTGTGCTGGTCGGAAGAGCCGCACCGGCCCGATCGGGCGGGTCGCGGTGACGGAGCCGTGTCAGGGCACGCGGCTCGCTGCTTCCGCAGATGTGATTACGGAGACGACTTCGAAGTCGACCAGGTCGGACCATCGGCCGATCCACTCGTCGAGTGCAGCGCGGGTGTCGCAGTCCATCACCTGATAGCAGGACGCGAGATCGGCGGTGACCCAGCTGCCGACGTAGGCGACACCCGGCGGCATCATCCGCCCGGACTCGCGAAACCTGCGGTAGACCGGTGTCGGGTTGCTGCCCCTGAAGCGCTCGATGACCAGGAACAGCATCAGCCTCTCCGCCGTGTCACTCACTCATGCCGCGGCGATGCAATCGATCGCCGCATCACCGAATCAAGCCCGGGCGCGCTCCTTCTGCCAGCGCCTTTCCGCCTCGCGGCGTATCGCCGGCAACAGCAGCAGCCGAATCGCGACGATGCCGAAGCGCGCCCAGCGCCAGTATCGGAGGAACTTCGCACGGCTGCGCGCGTCGGTGGCGACGGCACGGGTTTCCTGCGCGAATCGTGTCATGGCAGGCGCGGTTTCATGCGCTTCGAGCGTCCAAGCGATCTTGACGTAGCCGGGCTCTTCGTAGTGAATGAAATCGTTCGGCGCGATCGCATGGAACTTCACGTCGGCCAGCCAGGGCTGGCACCGGGCGCCGCACACCACGTATTCGCCGGATCGCGACCCCAGCTCGCCCCAGCCCAGGTTCCTCGTTTCCTCGACGATGCCCTGCGGTCGGCGCGGAGGCGCGCCATGTGTGCCAAGAAAGATCTCCCGCATCCGGAATACGACACGGACCAGGAACACCGACTGCATGTCGAAATGTGTCGCGACATTCATCACGATCGCCGCCGGCGCATGGATCGTGGTCTCGAATCGCTCCCGCACGTCCGGGCGCGGGATGTATCGGTCCAGCAGAGCGGCCATGCGGCCGGCCTCCCGGTCCGGCTCGACGCATCGGCAGAATCGGACGCTGCCGAGGGGCTGCCGCGAGTCTAGACCGCGCGAGCGTCAACGGCACGGCGCTCGCGATGGCCGAGCTGCAGTCAGCGTGACGCTCGCGAGTCTGCGGTGTCCGTCCGCTGCGCAACTTCGATTCCGGAACGCAGCTCCTGCTCGTACCAGGCGAGCATCGCCTCGAAACTGCCGTCGAAGACGCGCGCAAGCAGCGCATTCCAGCCGACCGAACATGCCTTGATCTCGTCCGGATCCAGGCGGCGCTGTTCCGATGCGTGCGCGCACCGCAGGTAGAGCCGCTTCAGGTCCGCCTCGCTCATCTGGCCGACCAGGTCCTCCATCGCGACCGCGGGCTCGGCTCCCGCAGCGCGTGCCTGCAGCACGCGATGTGCCGCTTTCTTGTTTTGCTGCCACCACGCAAGCATCGATTCGAAGTTGCCGTGGAATCGTTCGATGCGAAGCGCCTCGGTCGCCTTACTGCAGACCTCGGCGGATCCGATGTCGAGCAGACCCTGCGTCGTGTCGTAGTCGCAACGCCAGAAGGTGGCCTCGAGGTCGGCGGGACCCCTGACCTCCTGAGCGGAGGCGGGCGCGCCTCCGGCAAGAGAACCTGCGAAGGCAACGGCGACGGCGATCTTTGCGAATCCGGCGGAGCGGGACGGCTGGATCATCTGGACCTCCTGTCAGTGGAGGCTCCAAGCTAGGCGGTGACACCCCGGATGTCTGTGGGATACCCTTGATTTTTCCTTGAGATTTTCCTGCGGTCGACGGCGGCGCGTTGGCGCGCCGCCTGGAAGGTGGCCAGCGGTGATCTACAACTTTGCCGGGCACTGCCTCGATCCGGAGCGGCGCGAGCTGCGTCGGGGTAACGAGGTCATCCCGGTCGAGCCCCAGGTTTTCGATCTGCTGCACTACCTGGTGCAGCATCGCGACCGCGTGGTCAGCAAGGAGCAGCTGTACGCGGCGATCTGGACCGAGAAGGTCGTCTCGGAATCGACGTTGAGCAGCCGGATCGCCGCGGTGAGGCGGGCGATCGGGGATACCGGCGACGGGCAGCGCCTGGTCCGGACGTTCTCCCGCAAGGGCTTCCGCTTCGTCGGCGAGGTGCGCGAACAGGCGGGAGCGCGCCAGCAGACGCCTGCCGTCGCAGCGCCATCCGTGCACGCGACGGCCACGGCCGAGCGGCGCCAGATGACGATTCTCAACTGCAGGATCGTGGAGCTGCCCTCCCGTCTGTCGCTCGATCCGGAGGACTTGAGCGCCGACATAGCGGCGGCCTGGCATGCAGTCGCGGCGATCGTCGAACAGTCTGGCGGTCATGTGGCGCACCGCAGCGCCGAGAACCTGCTCGCCTATTTCGGGTTCCCCGGCGTGCACGAGCACGACGCCGAGCGCGCGGTACGCGCTGCGCTCGCGATCGTCGACATGACCTCTTCACTCCGACTGAAGGTGCTGCCCGAGCCGCTGCGCGTCGCCGTCGGCGTCGCAACTGGGCTCGTCGTCGTCGAAAGTTCCGCCGCGGACGGAGCGCCGCAGGTCATCGGCGAAACACCGTTCACCGCGGCGCGCATCGTGGCGATGTGTGATCCCGGCGCGGTGATGATCTCCGGTGCCACGCGGGCACTTCTCGGCAGCCTGTTTGAATACCGCCGGTTTGAAGCGAGGGATGGCGGCGCAGGCCATGAAGGGGCCTTCGTGGTCCTCGGAGCCGGCGCCACTGCGAACCGGTTCCAGGCGTTGCGCGCGGGTGGCGCGCCGCGTGTCGGTCGCGACGAGGAACTGGGGCTGCTGCTCCGACGATGGCAGCAGGCCGGCAGCGGGGAAGGGCGTGTCGTGCTGTTGTCGGGGGAGGCCGGCATCGGCAAGTCTCACCTGGTGGCGGCGCTCCAGGACGCAATCCGGTCGGAGGATCACGGCGCCGTGCACTACTACTGCTCGCCGCACGGAATGCAGAGTGCACTGCAGCCGGTCATCACGCAACTGGAAGATCTCTGCGGCTTTCAGCGCGGCGACGCGGATCTGGTAAGGCTCGGCAAGATCGAACGCCTGGTCGGCGCCGCGTTTGACGGTGCGCCGGACAGCGTGGCGCTGCTGGCCGATCTGCTGTCGATTCCGGCCCTGGATCGTCACGCAGCGCTCGCACTCAGCGCGCAGCGCCGCAAGGAACTGCTTCTGGACCTGCTGGCAAAGCAGGTCGAGCGGCTCGCGGCACGCCAGCGGGTTCTCGTTGTCGTCGAGGATGCTCACTGGATCGATCCGACCACGGCGGAATTTCTTGACGTCCTCGTGGACCGCCTCCAGCGCCTGCCGGTGCTGCTGGTGGTCACGCACCGGCCGGACTACGAAGCGCCGTGGCTCGGGCAGCCGCACGTCACGGCACTGCTGCTGAATCGACTCGGGCCGCGCGAAAGTGGTGTGCTGGTGCAGCAGGTCGCCGAGGGCCGCGAGGTGGCGCCGGCGCTTGTGCAACAGATCGTTTCGCAGACCGATGGCATTCCGCTGTTCGTGGAAGAAGTCACGAAGGCGGTCCTCGAGGCCAGGGCTGCGAATGGCGGTGTTGCGCAGGCCGGTGGCACTGCGCGTGGACTACCGATGCCGGCGACCGTGCGCGCCTCGGTCGCCGCGCGCCTGGAGCGGCTGGCCGGTGCGCGCACGCTGATGCAGACCTGCTCGGCCCTTGGACGGGAGTTCAGCTTCGCTCTGGTGCGGTCGGTCACGGCGTTGCCGGATAGCGAACTCGTGCCGATGCTGCTGCAGCTGGTGATGTCGGGCCTGCTACGCCAGCGGGGTGTGGCGCCCGACGCGGTGTATGCGTTCAAGCATGCGCTGGTGCAGGATGCAGCCTACGAGACGATGGTGCGCAAACAGCGTGAGCAGGTTCATCGACGCATCGCCGAGGTCTGCGAAAAGGATTTTGCAGACCTGCAGGCACAGCATCCGGAAGTCTTCGCGCACCACTGCACCGAGGCCGGCGAATGGGAGAAGGCCATTGACGCACGCATCCGGGCGGCGAGGACGGCGCGCGACCGCTCGGCGGGAATCGAAGCGCAGGCGCAGGTGGAAGCCGCACTGAGCCTGCTGCCGCGGATCGCGGACGACAGCGTGCGCCGGCGGCTCGAAGGCCGGCTGGAGGTGGCAAGAGCTGATGCGCTGGTGATGACACGGGGTTTTGCATCTCCCGACGTGATGACGGCATTGTCGAGGGCGCGCGCGCTGCTCGACGCCGCGAGCGATCCGCTCGAATCGATCGCGGCGTTGTGCGGCGTGTTCAACTTCCACCTGATCCGGTCGGAGTCTCCGGCCTGCCTCGCGCTGGCGAAACTCTACCTGGGCAAGCCCCTCGATCAGCCGGACGCGACGCTGATCCACTACATGGCAGGTACCGCCGAACTGCACATCGGCGACTTCGCCGACTCGGTCCGGCACCTCGAAACGGCACTGTCCAGCTACGATGAAGAGGTCTCCCGCCCGATTGCGTTCATCCCCGGCTATCACCTGCGTTCGTTCGTGCTGATCTGGCTGGGGCTCGGGTATCTGTATCTCGGTCTCCTGGAACGGGCACAGCGGACGATCACGGATGCCGTCGCGGATGCACGCAGCCGGTCTCACCCGTTCACGCTCGTCTCTGCGCTGCTCGCGCAGGCCCGGTACCGGCAGCACACGCTGGATTTCGCCGGAGCGATCGAAGCTACGGAAGAGGGCATGGCCGTCGCGACCGAGCAGCGGAGCCCGTACCACGTCTCGCGCGCGAGCATCCTGCGGGCGCTGAATGTCTGCGACGCCGGGCGACCGCAGGAGGGCATCGAACTACTGGAGCGGGCGCTCGTCGCGCATCGGGCAACGGGCGCGAACTTCCAGAGCTCGTACAACCTCTCGCGGCTGGCGCAGGCGCACGCGCAGGTCGGACGCTTCGATCGCGCTGCCGAGCTGGCCGATCAGGCGATCAGCGAGGTCGAACGCACCGGTGAACGCTGGTGGCAGGCCGAAGCGGTACGCATCAAGGGCGAGATCCTGATGGCGGTTTCGGCGGCGAACCGCGCCAAAGCCGAGCGTTGTTTCGAAGCCGCGCTCGCGTGCGCTCGAGCGCAAGGTGCGAGGCTTTGGGAACTGCAGGCGGCCCAGAGCCTGGCGGGGTTGCGGTCGGACAGCGGTCGCGGCGCGCAGGCGGCCGACCTGCTCGCGCGCGTGTACGGCGGCTTCAGCGAAGGGCTGGACACGCCGGTGCTCATCGCCGCGAAGCGAACCCTCCAGGGAATTGCCCGTTGACGTTCGTATTGGCGCCACAATCCCCTTGACAAGCGACCGATCGGTCGCTAATGTGCGGGCCATGCAAAGAGGTGACGAAGCACGGCTGGCAATCATCGACGCGGCGATGCGCGAGGCGAGCCGCATCGGCGTCTCGGCGCTGACGCTGGCGCCGGTGGCCGAGCGGGCGGGCTGGTCCAAGAGCGGCCTGCTGCGACACTTTCCGAGCAAGGAGGCGTTGCAGCTGGCGGTTGTCCATCGCACGTCGGAGCTCTTCCGCGAGCGCGTGCTGCTGCCCGCGTTGTCTGCACCGGCCGGGGCGCCGCGCCTGCGCGCGATCTTCCGCAACTGGCTCGGCTGGGTGCATAACTCCGGGCTCGAGGGCGGTTGTCCGCTCAATGCCGCCCGGCTCGAATTCGACGACCAGCCGGGCGAGGTGCGCGATGCGCTTGTGACCGGCTGGAACGAATGGCTGGCCTACCTCGAGCGCCACGCGGCCAAGGCGATCGAGCTGAAGCAGATCTCCACACCCTTGACGGCGCGCCAGGTCGTCATGGTGCTGGCCGGCCTGACGGCCGCCGGCGACAGCGGATCGAGGCTGCTCGGACGGCCCGAAGCGCTGCGCGAGGCCGAGCGGGCGTTCGACCAGCTTTTCCCCCTGAAGTCCCACTGAAGTCCTGACGGTACAGGAGGCCCCTCCATGTTGACTCGCACCCTAAAAGCGACCGGTCGGTCGCTACTGTTCTCCATCGGCCGCGCGGGCGTGCGCGTCGGTTCCGTCGTCACCCCGCAGCGCACGGCGCGCCATCTCGCGCGGCGATTCTTCACGACGTCGCGCTCGGCACCCGAGCGTCGCCGCTTTGCGGCCGAAGCGCCGCGAATCGAGTCGGTGCAGCTGCCCGACGGGCCAGTGGTCTCCTACACATGGGGCGACACCGGGTGCGCGCCCACGGTGCTGTTGGTCCACGGCTGGAACGGCTGGGCGCAGCAGCTTGAAGCCTTCGTGGAGCCGCTGCTGGCGCGCGGCTACGCGGTCCTCGCCTTCGACCACGTCGCGCACGGCGCGAGCATCGGTGAGCAGGCGACGCTGCCGATCATGATCCGCAGCGTGCAGGCAATGCTGCGGCGCGTTCCGCACCCCGCCGGCGCGATCGCGCACTCGCTCGGCGCCGCGGCAGTCGCTGCGGCGATGGCGAATGATGCCGATGCCGTGCCCGCCGCGGTGCTGATCGCACCTCCGACCGATCCGCGGCCCTACCTGCGCTTTGTGGCACGTGGCCTCGGCGCTCCGGACGTCTTGCTGGACGATGTGCAGCGCGAGGCCGAGACGACCGCAGGCGTGCCGCTCGCGGCGCTCGTGTTTGACCACGAATTCGCACGTCGGCTCGAGCGGCCGCTGCTGGTCGTGCACGACAGCGAAGACACCGAAGTGTCGATCGCTCACGGTCGCGTCTATGCGAAGGCGCGGCAGGCGCGATTGCTCGCCACCAGCGGGCTCGGCCACCGCCGCATCCTGCGCGATCCGCACGTGGTCGAGTCCTCCGTGCACTTCATCGCCGAATGGCGCGACGCCAGGCCGGTGCGGAGCGCACGCGCGAGTTTCACTCCTGCGAAAGTTCCGGGCCGCGAACACCGAGAGATGCTGGCCGACGTCGGCGCGATCTAGACGTTCGGATTCGGCCGGAACGGCGGCCTCACCGGTCCAAACCTCGGCACACACTCGGTCTGGAGTGCTGTGTATTCGCCACCACCCCTTCCTCGTCGGACGGAGGGGTTGGGGAGCGCCTCCGGTTTTGTTTTTCGGCGAAGCGCGCGGCCGCGGGGCCAACTGATTTGCGGTTTCAGTGCAAGTGCTCCTGCGACCCGCAGGGTCGCGTACACGAGCACTGCTACAAGGGACTTGTCCGCTCCCGCAGCCACTGCGCAGCGGCGCCACTGACAAGCGGCGCGACGCGGCGGCGGACTTCCTCGTGGTAGGCGTTGAGCCAGTCGATTTCGTCTGCGCGCATCAGTGAACGGTCGATCAGCCGCGTGTCGATCGGGCAGAGCGTCAGCGTCTCGAAGCGCAGGAAGTCGCCGAACTCGCTCGGGTCGGCCGGGACGTTGAGCACGAGGTTTTCGATCCGTACGCCCCAGTGCCCGGGCCGATAAATGCCCGGCTCGTTTGACGTGATCATTCCCGGTTCCATCGCGGTTTGCGGCTCAGGCGGCAGATGCGGCGTAATGCCGTGCGGGCCTTCGTGCACGTTGAGGAAGTAGCCGACGCCGTGCCCGGTGCCATGGCCGAAGTCGACACCCGCGGCCCAGATCGGCGCGCGCGCCAGCGTGTCGAGCAGCGGACTCTTCGTTCCGCTCGGAAAGCGCGCGACCGACAGGGCGATCATGCCCTTCAGCACCAGCGTGAAGTCGCGGCGCTGCGCCGGCGTGGTCTCGCCGACCGGCACGACCCGCGTGATGTCGGTCGTGCCGCCGAGGTACTGGCCGCCCGAATCGATCAGCAGCATGCCGTTGCCGGTCGAGCCGGGCGTGCCGATGGTCGCGTGCGACTCCTCGGTGGCGCGATAGTGCGGCTGCGCGCCGTTGGCGTTGAATCCGGCGATGGTCGTGAAGCTCGGGCAGACGTAACTCGGGCGGCGCGCGCGTGCGCTGGTGATCTTCTCGTCGATCGTCAGTTCGGTGATCAGCTCGCGGCCGAGCGCGGACTCGAACCAGGCGAAGAACTCGGCGAGCGCGGCGCCGTCCTGTTCCATCGTCACGCGGATGTGCGCGACCTCGGCCGCCGTCTTGCGCGACTTTGCCATCGTCGACGGATTGATCGCCTCGATCACCTCGACCCCGCCCGGCACGGCCTGGCGCATGCCGAGCGTGACACGGCGCGGATCGATCAGCAGCGTTGCGGCGGGAGGTAATGCGGCCAGCGCCGCCGCGGCCTGCGTGTACGGCGCAACCTCGATTCCGTCTCCCGCGAGCCGTGCCCGCAGGCCGTTTTCGATCTTGCCGTCGGCGACGAAGAGCTTCGCGGTGCGCGCGTCGAGCAGCAGGTGGCCGACGAACACCGGGTTGTAACTGACGTCGGCGCCGCGCAGGTTGGTGAGCCACGCCAGATCGTCGAGCGTCGAGATCAGGTGATGAGTGGCCCCGGCCTTGCGCATCTCCTCGCGCACCGAGGCCAGCTTGGCCGCGCGCGGTGTCGTCGCGTACGGCGCCGCGTGCTCGTAGATCGGCGGGATCGGTAGCGTCGCGCGGTCGGGCCAGACTTCCGCAAGCAGGTCGAGATCGGTGCGCAGGCGAATGCCCTTGGCCGTCAGCGCGGCCTCAAGCGCACGACCGGCGGCGAGGGCGAGCACGGCGCCGTCGACGGCCACGGTCTCGCCGGCGTTCAGCGTCTGAGCGAGCCAATCGACGTGCGCGAGGCTTGCCGCACCCGGCACCTTCATCAAGTCGATTCCGGTGCCGGCGAGCTGCACTTCGGCCTGGGTCCAGTAGCGACTGTCGACCCACACACCAGCGCTGTCGCGCGTGACGATCAGCGTGCCGACCGAGCCCGTGAAGCCACTTGCCCATTCGCGGCCCTTCCAGCGCTCGGGCAGGTATTCCGACAGATGCGGATCGCTCGAAGGCACAATGACGGCGGCGAGGCCATTACGCGCCATCGCCTGGCGCAGGGCATCGATGCGGGCGCGCACGGTCGCGCGACGGGTATCCAGGGTGTCCATGGGTGCAAGCCAGGCGGGAGGTGCGCGGATTTTAGTGCCGCGGACGACCTGTGGGGCGAAGTCGAGCGACCGACAACGAGGTGAACAAGCAATGATCGATACCGTCGGCGAATGGGATCGAATCGTGCGCGAGCGCGACGGGACGACACTGGCCGGCCTGCTGGCCGAGGATGTGGTGTTCCATTCGCCGGTCGTGCACACGCCGCAGCGCGGCCGGCCGATCGTGATGAAAATCCTGGCGGCCGCGGTCGAGGTGTTGGGCAACCCGACCTTCCGCTACGTCAGGGAATTTCGCGGCACGGACGAAGTGGTGCTGGAATTCGATGTCACGATCGATGGCATCGAAGTCAACGGCGTGGACATGATCCGCTGGGACGCATCCGGCCGCATCGTCGACTTCAAGGTCTTGCTGCGGCCCTTGCAGGCGATCAACCTGATCCACCGCAGGATGGCCGAGCGGTTGCAGCCGCCGCGCTGAACGGCCGTCTGGCGCGGCTGTGCTCAGCGCGGCTGGGTCGTCGCCTCGCGCCAGCGCGTCCAGCCGGGAACGCGGCGCTCCATCGCGCGCTTGATGTTCTCGCTGGCGCGGGCCCGCAGGGATTCGCTGTCGAGCTCGCGCCCGCCGCCGCCGTGTACCTGACCGGCGGTGCGGCGGCCGCGATCGAGCGTGCCTGCAGCATGAAGACATCCGTGCGGTCCTGCGGGTTGCCCGTCGTGCGGACGTAGACGGGCACGAAAACGTTGCCCTGCGCTTCCAGACCTTGGTAGTCGCCGAGGAAGTAGGCACCACTCGCCTGCGGCGCGGTATCGAGGTCGAAGCTGTCGGTGACACGCGTCTCGGTCCAGTTCACCGCATCGGCCGAGCGCGCAAGGATGAGCTCGGTCGGGAGCGTGGCCCGATCAGTCGTGTCGCTGCGCAGGTCGTAGTACATCACCGCGAGGGTTCCATCGGCACGCAAGCGCACCGTCGGCGTAAAGGCGGCGACGTTGCGGACGCTGTTGACCTGCACCGGCGTGCTCCAGGTGAGTCCCCCGTCGACCGAGCGCGCGAGCACGATGCCGTCGATCGTGCCGTTGCTGAAGCGCGCATCCTGCCAGGCCGCCCACAGCGTGCCGTTCGGCGCGATGGTCACCGAAGCGACGATCGAGCCGTCGCGGATCGGCACCTGCGTCGTAGGGTCGCTCGCGCCGATGGCGGTCAGGCCGGACACGATGATCGGCGCACTCCAGCTGCCGCCGCGATCGGTCGAGCGGATCAGCCGGATCGTCGCGACCTCGCTGTTGTTGGGACCCGGATCGATCTGTGTGAATACATTGACCAGGGTGCCGTTTGGCAGCACGAGAATCTGGTTGCCGATGGTCTGCGACTGGGTGCCGGGGTCGTAGATCACTCGTGCCGCCTCCCAGCTGAGCCCGCCGTCGGTGGTGCGCGCCATCAGCGAGGGTCCCCCGCCGCCGGACGCCAGCCGGTCCCAGGTCGCATAGGCGAAATTGGGATCGGTCGGATCAGCGGTGATCGAGTTCTTGTCGTTGAAGGAGGCTTTGTCGCTGACTATCAGTGGCGTGGCTGCACTCCAGGTACGGCCGCCGTCGGTCGAACGGGCGGCCATCACCGCGCTGGCTGAGCCGGTGCTGAACATCGTTCCTTCAAACGCCAGCGCCATCTGGTAGACGATGCCGGTTGGACCAAACGTGACCCACGGATCCGTCGCGCGGCCGTAGTCGCCGCCATTGCCGGCGTTGCCGCCCCCGCAGCGCGACACGGGGAACGCGGCGCGGGTCCAGGTCGATCCGCCGTCGGTGCTCGCTGCAGTGACGATGCCGCTCGAACCGCCGTTGGACCAGCGGTCCTGCTGCCACGTGATGACGATGTTGTCGGGATTGCGCGGGTTGATCGCGACCTGCGGCTCGACCTCAGCGTTGCGATACACCGTGCCACCTCCGCTGAGGCAGCCAAGGGTGAACGGCGTGTCGGTCGACACTTGGACCTCGGTGTCGGTCAGTCGCGGCGGGAGGTTCACCGGTGGCAGCACGGCTGGCGGCGGTGGAATCGCAATCGGCGGCGCGGCGATCGGCGGTGCCGACACCGAGCCGCTATCGCCGCCACATGCTGTCAACCCCGCAAAGGCGGATACCGCACAAAGCAACGCACACCTGGACGTCAGCATGGTTCGCAGCCCTCGGAATTCGCGGCAATCCTGCGCACCGGCCGCAGCTCGTGCGGGCCAGGCCCGCGGTCTACCGTCTGTTTGTTCGATGGTCATGGGCGGAGGGTCGTGATAAATGCCGTTGATGCACGTCAACCGGCGCCGCGTGGACCTGCGTAGTGTGCGGGTCAAGTTGTCGTTTGTCTCGCGCGGCGCCGCAAGGGAGGGGCGCATCGGGTACGCTGGCGCGGTTCCCGATGCGTTTTGCGGTCGCCGCATTTTCTTTTCTACATGCCGTCTGAGCTGATACGCAAGGCCAAGGTTGCATCCCTGGCCGGCGCGGAGCCTTCGTCTGCGCCGCCTGCGGAGGCCTGCGACCACTGTGGCGATTCCCTCGCCGGCCTCAAGGTCGTCCGACGTCAGCTCGGGGCCGTGCTGCACAGCTACTGCTGCAACGGCTGCGCCTTCATCGCCGAACAACTCTTCCTGGCTCAGGCCGGTGCGCGCGACCGCGAAGCGCTGAATGCCGCGGTTACGCCCGGCGGCGATGCGGGTACGGCGACGCAGGTCAACGTACCCACGACGCAGGCCCGCATCGAAGTCCGGGGCATGGTCTGCGTCGCGTGCGCGCAGCTGATCGAGCACCTGTTGCGTCGCCTGCCCGGCGTTACCCGGGCGCACGTGGATTTCCCGTCGCAGCGCGCCTTCGTCGACTTCGACGAAAAGCTGCTCACACGCGACGAAGTGCTGCACGAGATCCGGCGCGCCGGCTATGAAACCGGCGCTGCGGCGCGCGACGCCAAGCGCCGCGGGCGCGTCGACCTGCTGCGCTTGCTGATCGCCTGGCTGATGATGATGCAGGTGATGATGCTGTCGGTGCCGCTGTACTTCGCCGGGCCCGGCGACGTCTCGCCCGACATCGAGCAGCTGATGCGCATCGCCAGCCTGATCCTGACCCTGCCGGTCATGCTGTTCAGTGCGCAGCCGCTCTACCGGGCGGCGTGGAGCCAGGTTCGTATCGGCAGCATCGGCATGGACGTGCCGATCGTGCTCGGCATCGGCGCCGCGTTTGGTGCAAGCGCCGTGGCGACACTCGGCGCGCGCGGCCAGGTCTATTTCGATTCAGTCACGATGTTCGTCGCCCTGGTGCTGGGAACGCGCTGGCTGCTGGCGCGCGGCCTCGCGGCGGCACGCGAGCACATTGAGACCGCGCGGCGTCAGGCGAGCCTGAGCGCGCAGCGGCTTGTGGCCTTCCCGTCGTCGCTGGCCACTGAAACGCTTGCTGCAGAAAGGCTGCGTGTCGGCGATCGCGTGCTGGTGCCGCCCGGCGAAACCGTGCCGGCTGACGGCGTCGTCGTGCACGGCCGATCGAGCTGTTCGCAGGCCTGGCTGACCGGGGAGTCGACGCCCATCGAAAAGGCGGCGGGCGCGCCGGTGCTGGCGGGCTCCGTCAACCTCGATCAGCCGATGGTGATCGAGGTCACGCGCCGCGGCGAGGCGACGTCGCTGGCCGCGCTGCAGCGACTGGTCGACGAGGCCGGGCGCGACAGGCCACGAGTGGTCGAGTTTGCGAGCCGCGTCGCCGTGGGTTTCCTGTGGGCCGTGCTGGGCGTGACGCTGCTGACGCTGGTCGGATGGTGGCTGGTCGAACCGGCGCGTGCGCTGCCCAACGCGATTGCGGTGCTGGTCGCCACGTGCCCGTGCGCGTTGTCGCTTGCGGCGCCCGCTGCATTCTCGGCCGCGCAATCGGCGCTGGCGCAGCGACGCGTGCTGCTGGCGCGCACCGCGGCGCTGGAGGCGCTGGCCGAGGTGCAGGTGCTCGCATGCGACAAGACGGGCACGCTGACCAGTGGCGATCCGGCGCTGCTGAAGCAGCTGCTGCTGCGCGATACGAACCCGGAGCAGATGCTGGCGATCGCGGCGGCGATGGAGACGATGTCGACGCACCCGTACGCGCGTGCGCTGCTGCAGGCGGCGCAGGCCCTCGGCGTCGTGCTGCCGACCGTGGTCGACGGCCGTGTCGAGGCCTCGGCCGGGATCGAGGGGACGGTCGGCAAGCGGCGCTACCGCCTCGGCAAGATCGACTTCGCGTTGGCCGAGAAGCTGGCGCCGCAGCGCGGCGGCGTTGCGGCCATCGTTGCCAAGGAAGGGCTGGCGGCGGCGAGCTATGTCGTGCTCGCCGACGAGGACGGGCCGCTGGTCGTCTTTGTATTCGGCGAGCGGATGCGCGACGACGCGCCTGCGCTGGTCGACGCGGCGAGCGACCGCGGCATCGAAGTCGTGCTGCTGTCGGGCGACCGGCGTGAACCGGTGCAGTCGGTGGCGCGTGCGCTCGGCATCGAACGCGCGCTGGCGCACCAGACGCCGGACAGCAAGCGCAGCTGGGTCGCCGGGCAGCAGGCCGCCGGCCGGCGCGTCGCAATGCTGGGCGACGGCCTGAACGACGCGCCGGTGATCGCGCAGGCCGATGTTTCGATCGCACTGGCCGGAGGCTCGATGCTGGCGCAGACCCGCGCCGACTTCATCGTGCTCAACTCGCGGCTCGTCGATGTCGAGTACGCGATCTCTGCAGCGTATCGCGCCCGCCGGATCGTGCGCCAGAACCTCGGTTGGGCCTTCATCTATAACGTCGTCATCATTCCGCTGGCGGCGTTCGGCATCGTTTCCCCGGCACTCGCCGCCGCCGGCATGGCGGCGAGTTCCCTCGGCGTCGTCGCCAACGCATTGCGCGCCCGCAACGTGTCGACCGGCGGAGCGCGTCCGCGGTAGTCACTTCAAGGCGACATGGAGTCGCTCTACCTGTTGATCCCGCTGTCGGTGCTGCTGGTGCTGGCGATCGCCGGCATCCTGGTCTGGGCGGTGCTGTCCGGCCAGTTCGAACGCCTGGACGATGCCGGCGCGCGCATCCTGCGAGACGAGCCTGACCCGCACGAATCCGACGCTGATGACACTGCGGTGGAGCGCACGGGTCCGAAGAGCGATCCGCACGCCCGCTGACGCTACACTTTCGCGTACTCGTGGCGCGGTCTTCCCCTGCGGTTGACATGAATCAATCGCGGCGCGGCACCGGGTTTCTACCATGCCCCCGGGTATCGGAGCGCGGCCAGCAGCAGTCGTCAGGCCGGTGGACAGAAAAAAGCGTAGAACCCGCCCCACGCCGACCCGCGTACGCCAGTGCGCGGGGTCGCCTAAGGCCTATTGCATGAGGATCACATGAACTCAGCCGTCTCTACGGACAGCTACAACTACAAAGTCGTGCGGCAGTTCTCCGTCATGACCGTGGTGTGGGGCATTGTCGGCATGCTGGTGGGCATCATCATCGCGGCGCAGATGGCGTGGCCTGAGCTCAATTTTGGCGTGCCATGGCTGAGCTTCGGGCGGCTGCGTCCGCTGCATACCAACGCTGTGATCTTCGCGTTCGGCGGCTGCGCGCTCTTCGCCACCAGCTATTACGTCGTGCAGCGCACGTCGCAGGCGCGCCTGTGGGGCGGGCCGCTGATTCCGTTCACTTTCTGGGGCTGGCAGCTGGTGATCGTGCTGGCCGCGGTCACGCTGCCGCTCGGCATCACCACCGGCAAGGAGTACGCGGAACTGGAGTGGCCCATCGATGTCCTGATCACGCTGGTGTGGGTGGCCTACGCGGTCGTCTTCTTCGGCACCATCGTCAAGCGCAAGGTAAAGCACATTTATGTCGCCAACTGGTTCTACGGCGCGTTCATCATCACGGTAGCGGTGCTGCACCTTGTGAACAGCGCCGAAGTACCGGCCGGGTTGTGGAAGTCGTATCCGGTCTACGCGGGCGCGACCGATGCGATGGTGCAGTGGTGGTACGGCCACAACGCGGTCGGCTTCTTCCTGACCGCGGGCTTCCTCGGCATCATGTACTACTTCGTGCCGAAGGCCGCCGGTCGGCCGGTGTACTCGTACCGGCTGTCGGTGGTGCACTTCTGGGCGCTCATTTTCACCTACATGTGGGCGGGCCCGCACCACCTGCACTACACCGCGCTGCCCGACTGGGCGCAGACGCTGGGGATGCTGTTTTCGCTGATCCTGCTGGCGCCCTCCTGGGGCGGCATGATCAACGGCATCATGACGTTGTCGGGGGCCTGGCACAAACTGCGCGATGACCCGATCCTGAAATTCCTGATCGTCTCGCTGTCGTTCTACGGCATGTCGACCTTCGAGGGGCCGATGATGTCGATCAAGACCGTGAACGCGCTCAGTCACTACACGGACTGGACGATCGGCCACGTGCACTCGGGTGCGCTCGGCTGGGTCGGGCTGGTGTCGATCGGTGCGATTTATTACCTGCTGCCGCGCCTGTACGGCCGCACCGAAATGGCCAGCATGAAGCTCGTCACGACCCACTTCTGGGTGGCGACGATCGGCATCGTCGTCTACATCGCGGCGATGTGGATCGCTGGCGTGATGCAGGGGCTGATGTGGCGCGCGGTGAATGAGGACGGCACGCTCACCTATACGTTCATCGAGAGCGTGAAGTCGACCTATCCGTTCTACCTGATCCGGCTGATCGGCGGACTCCTGTACCTCGCCGGCATGCTGCTGATGGCGTGGAACACATACAAGACGATCGCCGCCGGCAAGTCGGTCGACGCGCCGGTGCCGGCGGCGGTCGCGCACGCTTGAGCCAACGATCCCGAGGAACCGCAATGAAACTCACGCATGACCAGATCGAGCAGAGCGTTCCGCTGCTGATCGTCCTCGTCATCCTGACGATCGCGATCGGCGGCCTGGTCGAGATCGTGCCGCTGTATTTCCAGCGCGACGTCATCCAGCCGGTCAAGGGCATCCAGCCGTACGAGCCGCTGAGGCTCGCCGGCCGCGACATCTACATCCGCGAGGGCTGCTACAACTGCCACTCGCAGATGATCCGGCCGTTCCGCGCCGAGACGCTGCGCTACGGCCACTATTCGGTCGCCGGCGAATTCGTCTACGACCATCCGTTCCAGTGGGGCAGTAAGCGGACCGGGCCGGACCTGGCGCGCGTCGGCGGGCGCTATTCGGACGAATGGCATCGCATCCATTTCAACAATCCGCGCGACGTCGTGCCGGAATCCAACATGCCGGCCTATTCATGGTTCGAAAAGACGAAGCTCGATGGCTCTGACATCCAGGCGCGGATGAAGGCGCTGCGCTCGATCGGCGTGCCGTACAGCGAAGAGCAGATCGCTGCGGCGCCGGCAGCGCTGAATGGCCGGACCGAACTCGACGCGGTGATCGCGTACCTGCAGGGCCTCGGCGTCGAACTGAAGAGCCTGCGCTGAGCGGCTGCGGTCATGGAGCTGAACGACCTGCGCGCGGCGCTGATGGTTCTGGGGTTCCTCGGATTCGTCGGGATCGTCGCCTGGGCCTACAGCAAGGGAGCGCGCAAGGGTTTCAAGGAAGCGTCGGAGCTGCCGTTTGCCGATGAAGAGCAGGCACGGGGCAGCGCGGATCGGGGGAAGGACAAATGAACGACACGGGTGCGAGCCAGTTTGTCAGCGGCTTCTGGGATTACTACGTCGCGATCATCACGATCGTCTCGGTGCTCGGCTGCGCGATCTTCCTGTGGCTGCAGGGCCGGCGCACGATCAAGGCCCAGGTCGACGCCAAGGGGCAGATCCTGACGACCGGCCACGTCTGGGACGGCGACCTGCAGGAGTTCCACAACCCGATGCCGCGCTGGTGGGTGTGGCTGTTCTACATCACGGTGCTGTTTTCGATCGTGTACCTGATCCTTTTTCCGGGCCTCGGAACGCAGTGGAGCGGCCTGCTGAAATGGACGCAGGTCGAGCAGTACAACCGCGAGGTCAACGCGGCCGAAACCAGGCTGGCACCGATCTTCGCCGCCTATTCGGCGCAGCCGGTCGAGAAGCTGGCGGCCGATTCGACCGCGCGCCAGATGGGCGAGCGCATCTTTCTGAACAACTGCGCGCAGTGCCACGGCTCGGATGCGCGCGGCTCGCGCGGGTTTCCGAACCTGACCGACAACGACTGGCTCTATGGCGGCACGCCGGAGGCGATCGAGACTTCGATCACCGACGGTCGCAACGGGGTCATGCCGCCGATGGGCGCCGCGGTCGGAAGCAAGGATGATGTCGAAGACGTCGCCAACTACGTGATGTCGCTTTCAGGCTCGGCGCATGATTCGGTCAAGGCCGCACGCGGCAGGTCGAAGTTCGAGACGATCTGCGCGGCCTGCCATGGCCCGGACGGCAAGGGCAACCAGGCGCTCGGTGCGCCGAACCTGACCGACAACATCTGGCTCTACGGCGGCACTGTGCCGAACGTGGTTCAGACCATCACTACCGGGCGCGGTACGGCAGGATCGACCGGCCAGAGCGCGATGCCGTCGTGGAAGGGTACCCTCACGCCGGCGCAGATCCATCTGGTCGCGGCCTATGTGTGGTCGCTCTCGAACGGCAACAAGCCCGCTGCGGCCCCGGCGCCGGGAAAGTAGGCGCTGCACCGGTTGACGCGGCACCCGCGTCCGGGGCGCCGCGTTTTGCACTTCATGGATCATGACGGCATGCAGGACGCGATCGAGTTGAGGCGCACTCTGGATGAAGCGGCAGCGGCGTCGGCCCCTTCCGCGGCTGCGCCGCGCGAGATCGAAATCCAGCTCTACGCCAGGCGCGAGGAAATCTATCCGCGCCAGAAGATCGGCGATTCGCTCGGCTCGTTCCGGAAATGGCGCTGGGCAACCGTGTGGGTGACGCAGGTCGTGTTCTATGGCCTGCCGTGGCTGCAATGGAACGGACGGCAGGCGCTGCTGTTCGACCTCGCGGCGCGCAAGTTCTACATCTTCGGCATGGTGATGTGGCCGCAGGACATCATCTACCTGACGGCCATTTTGATCATCTCCGCGCTGTCGCTTTTCCTGTTCACGGCCGTCGGCGGCCGGCTCTGGTGCGGCTATGCCTGTCCGCAGACGGTCTACACGGAGATCTTCATGTGGATCGAGCGCCACATCGAGGGTGACCGCGCGAAGCGCATGAGGCTCGACAAGGAGCCGATGTCGGCGCGCAAGTTCGCGCTGAAGGCCGCCAAGCACGGCGCGTGGATCGCGGTGGCGCTGTGGACCGGGTTCACGTTCGTCGGCTACTTCACGCCGATCCGTGGGCTGCTGGTCGACGTCGTCACGCTCGGCGCGGGCGGATGGTCGCTGTTCTGGATCCTGTTCTACGGCTTTGCCACCTACGGCAATGCCGGCTGGCTGCGCGAGCAGGTGTGCAAGTACATGTGCCCGTACGCGCGCTTCCAGAGCGCGATGTTCGATCCCGACACGCTGATCGTGACTTATGACAGCGGACGCGGTGAACCACGCGGTGCCGGAAGCAAGAAGTCGTCTCGCGCCGAGCAGAGCCTCGGCGACTGCGTGGCCTGTGGACTGTGCGTGCAGGTCTGCCCGACCGGAATCGACATCCGCGACGGGCTGCAGTACGAATGCATCGGCTGCGCCGAGTGCATCGACGCCTGCAACTACGTGATGGACAAGGTCGGTTTGCCGAAAGGCCTGATCCGCTACTCGACCGAGCGCGCGCTGCACGATCACTACGCTGCGAAGGGAATCTGGAGCCACGTGCTGCGTCCGCGCATACTGGTCTACAGCGGCATCCTGCTGGCGGTGACCGCAGCGCTCGCAGTCGCGCTGGTGCTGCGCGTGCCCCTGAAGGTCGACGTCATCCGCGACCGCGGTGCGCTGGCCCGCGAGGCCGAGGACGGCCGCATCGAGAACACCTATCGGCTGCAGGTGATGAACACAGCCGAATACAGCCGGACGTACTCGATCAGTGTGCTCGGACTGCCGGGTCTCATGCTCGCCTCGGACCCGACATTCGAAATGCCGGGGGCGACCACCCGCTCCGTGCCGGTGCGGCTGCGCGCGCGCGCCGACGACATTCCGGCTGGCGCGAACAAGGTCGTCATCATGGTCAAGTCGCTCGACGACCCGCGCGTCGCGGTCGAAGAGAAGACCGTGTTCCTCGGGATGCCTAAATGAAGAGTGACGGTGCAGTCGCGACGTCCGGAAACCCGCCGCCCTGGTATAGGCAGCGCTGGCCCTGGTTCCTGATCGCGCTGCCGGCGACCGCGGTCATCGGCAGCATGATCAGTGCCGTGCTGGCGGTGCGCACCTCCGATGGTTCGGTGGCGGCGGACTATTACAAGCAGGGCCTGGCGATCAACCAGGAGGTCGCGCGCGCCCAGCTGGCGCAAGTCCTCGGCCTCGAGGCGCAGGTCGCGCTCGCCGGGCTCGCCGACGGCGATCGGGTGCGCGTCGAAGTCCGCTCGCAGCGTGCGCAGCCGGCGGAATCGGCCGTGGAACTGCGGCTGGTGCATCCCGGCCGGTCCGGCGAAGACCGGGTCGCGACGCTGCAGAAGATAGAGACCGACCCGGACCAGACTCGCACGGTATACGCCGGCACCCTGAATGCTCCGCACTCCGCGCTGCCGGGCGTCGCGATCGCCTGGCAGGTTGCGCTGGAATCGACGCGCTGGCGCATCGACGATTCGTTCACCACGCGCCAGGGTGGCGAGTTCCGGATGCGGGCGCGTTAGAGTCAGGGTCGCAGCGCGAAGGAGGAGAAGATGTCAGACAGCCAGATGCAGCGGGTTGGCTGGGTGGTGTGGCCGGCGTTCCTGGTGGCTTGTGCGGCCGAGCTGCTGTTCTTTTCGCTGTTCGATCCGAGCGACCTGCATCTTTTTGGACATCCGGTCGAGGTCGACCGCATGCTCGTCTACACGCTCGGGTTCTTCGCGCTGTGGGGAATCGGGATCGTGTCGAGCGCGCTGACTGTGTTCCTGGCGCGGTCGCCGTTCGAGGTCAATCGCTGCACAATGCTGCCCGGCGAGCGGCCGGACGGATGTCCGAAGCGGGAAGGCGTGTCCGAGCAGGCGATCGTGCCGCTCGAGCGCAGTTGAGAAACTGCGCCGGCTAGCTGGGCTGGCCGGAGACGATCTGACGCAAACCGTCGGGATTGACGATACGTACGTGCTTCTGGTTCACGTCGATCAGCCCGTCCTGTGCGAAGCGCGACAGCACGCGGCTCACGGTTTCGAGTTTCAAGCCGAGGAAGCTGCCGATCTCGGCGCGCGTCATGCGCAGCACGAACTCGGTGCGTGAATAGCCGCGTGCCTCGAAACGCTGCGACAGGTTCAGCAGGAACGCGGCGAGCCGCTCTTCCGCGTGCATGCTGCCGAGCAGCAGCATCACGCCGTGCTCGCGAACGATCTCGCGGCTCATGACCTTGTGAAAGTGGTTGCGCAGCACCGGCATCGCGCTCGCCACGTTCTCGAGACGGTCGTATGGGATCACGCACACTTCGGTGTCTTCGAGCGCTACGGTGTCGCACGAATGCGACTCGGTACTGATGCCGTCGAGCCCGACCAGCTCACCGGCCATATGGAAGCCCGTGACCTGTTCCCTTCCGTCCTGCGACATCACGGTGCTCTTCAGGAACCCGAGGCGCACCGCGTAGAGGGACTCGAAGCGGTCGCCGGCGCGAAACAGCGAGTCGCCGCGTTTGACCCGCTTGCGGGTAGCGACCAGTTCGTCCAGTCGCTCGACGTCCTTCAGGGAGAGGCCGACCGGCAGGCAAAGTTCTCGTAAATTGCAGTTCGAACAGGCAACCCGCAGGTTGGCGATACTGACCGGTGGCGCGTTCATACGACAAAGCTCCCTTCCGGAGAGGCCCTTCTCTTAACCGCTTGAATTGCCACGGCGCTGGCAGGGTTGTTGTGTGCGCCGCGTCCGGCCGATTGACCCCGGTCAAGCGAATTCGGGGTCGGACCGAAATAATACCTTGATCGGTCGGCAGGAGCCCGGCCCACAAGACGCCGGCCCCACATCCGGCAAGAAGGAACATGTCGATGCTGACGACCGTCCGCGGCGACGTGGCGTTGCCTGATCCGGCAACCCTGCGCCGCTTTGACATTCCCGGGCCGCGCTACACGTCGTATCCGACCGCGGACCGCTTCGTCGAATCATTCGAGGCGCATGCCTTCGCCGAGGCGCTTGCGGCGCGCGAGAAAGCGGTCGCCGCCGCATCGCTCTCGCTCTACGTGCACCTGCCGTTCTGCAGCACGGTCTGTTACTACTGCGCCTGCAACAAGGTGATCACCAAGGACCAGAGCAAGGCAGGCGAGTACATCGGTTACCTGCAGCGCGAAGCGGACCTTGCCTGCAATCTGCTGACCGGCTCTCGCGAGATCGAGCAGCTGCACTTCGGCGGCGGGACGCCGACGTTCCTGACCAACGAGGAACTGGCGCGACTGATGGCGATGCTGACCGAGCGCTTTCCGCTGGGCGACAAGGGCGAGTTCTCGATCGAGGTGGATCCGCGTTCGACGCCGCCGGACAAAGTGGCGGAACTCGCCCGCCTCGGCTTCAACCGGATGTCGGTCGGCGTGCAGGACTTCGAACCCGACGTGCAGCGTGCGGTCAACCGCCTGCAGAGTTTCGAGATGACGCAGGCGACGATCGAAGCCGCCCGCAAGGCGGACTTCAAGTCGGTCAACCTCGACCTGATCTACGGATTGCCGAAGCAGACGCGACAGACCTTCGCGCGCACGCTCGACAAGGTGATGGTGCTGTCACCGGAGCGCATTGCGCTGTACCACTATGCGCACCTGCCGGACCGCTTCAAGCCACAGCGCCGCATCGAGGCCGCGGACCTGCCGTCACCGGAAGAAAAGCTCAACATCATGTTCGACGCCATCAAGCGCCTGAGCGATGCCGGCTATCACTATGTCGGCATGGATCATTTCGCGAAGACCAGCGACGACCTCGCGCGCGCCCAGCGGCAAGGCCGGCTGCATCGCAACTTCCAGGGCTATTCGACTCGGCCCGACTGCGACCTCATCGGACTTGGCGTGTCGGCAATCAGCAAGATCGGGCCGACGTATTCACAGAACGTGCGTACGGTGGAGGAGTACTACGACCGGCTCGGTCAGAACATGCTTCCGACCGCGCGTGGCATTGCGCTCGACCGCGACGACATCCTGCGCCGCGCGGTGATCATGTCGCTGATGTGCCACTTCGAAGTCGCGAAGGAATCGATCGAAACCGTGCACCTGATCAAGTTCGACGAGTACTTCAAGACCGAGCTTGTTGAGCTGAAGATGTTCGAGGATGAAGGCCTGGTCGAGGTCACACCGGAGTGGATCAGCGTGACGCCCAAAGGCAAGCTGCTGGTCCGGGCGATCGCCATGACCTTCGATCGTTACCTGCGTGCGGACCAACGCGCGCGGCGCTACTCGAAGATCGTCTAGCCGTGCTCCTCGCGTGCGCGACCGCTGCGTGGTCGCGCGTGTACTCGGAGCGGCATAGCGAGCCGGCTCCGCTTCGAAGCGGTCGCGCGCTCTGCCGAACTCCGACTTGACGGCACTCCCGGCCCCTCGCCGAGCGACGGGTGAGAGCACAATTGCACGATGCTGGATCTGCTGACCACACAGGCAATAGCCGCGTTCATGCTGGCGCTGCTGGGCGGGCTGCACTGCGCAGGAATGTGCGGTGGGTTTGTCGGTGCGTTGCAGCTCCATCGGCCGCGTGACGTTCCGGCGACGCGGCTCGCTGCGGGCTATCACACAGGGCGAATCACCAGCTATACGCTCGCGGGTGCGCTGGTCGGCGCACTGGGGGGTGCGCTGTACGCGGTGGACCTGTTGCCGGTGCAACTGGTGCTGCTTGTCGTCGGCTCACTCATGCTCTTCGGGATCGGTGCATCGTTGTTTGGTCGCGCCGCTTGGCTGAAGCGGCTCGAACCGATGGGTCTCGGGCTGTGGAGGTTGGTGGGCCCGCTGGCGCGGCGTACTTACCCCCCGCGGTCGGGCAGGCAGGCGCTGCTCGCCGGGTTGGCTTGGGGCTGGATTCCCTGTGGCATGGTCTACGCGGCCTTGCCGCTCGCGCTGCTGGCTGGCGGGCCCTGGCAGGGCGCGCTGGTGATGCTGGCGTTCGGACTCGGAACCCTGCCGAACATGATCGCGATCGACGTCGCGGTCACGCGTTTCGGCCGCAGCAGTCGGGCGGAGGTGTCGGGCACAAGCGTGCTGCGAACGTGGGCGCGTCCGTTCGCCGGAGCGGTCGTCGTGCTGTTCGGCCTCTCGGGCCTGGCGCACGCCGCGCGCATCGTGGGTGCAGGCCACCCGACCATCGAAGCGCTCGCGTCGATCTGCCACCCAGGCGCTGCACGCTGAGCTCGACGGCCGAGCGTCGGCCCGCAAGTATCATCCCGGCAAGCTCAAATTCCGGTGCGCCCGGCCGCGCCGCCTGCCGTCATGAAAAGCGCAGAAATCCGCGACAAGTTTCTGAAGTATTTCGGGTCCAAGGGCCATACGATCGTGCGGGCCTCGAGCCTGGTCCCGGCCAACGACCCGACGCTGCTGTTTGTCAACTCGGGCATGGTGCAGTTCAAGGACGTGTTCACCGGCCGCGAGAAGCGCTCCTACAAGCGTGCCACGACGTCGCAGAAGTCGCTGCGGGCCGGCGGCAAGCACAACGACCTCGAAAACGTCGGCTACACGGCACGGCATCACACGTTCTTCGAGATGCTGGGCAACTTCAGCTTCGGTGACTACTTCAAGCGCGACGCGATCCGCTACTCCTGGGAACTGCTGACCGAGGTCTACAGGCTGCCGAAGGAGAAGCTGTGGACTACGGTTTACGTCGATGATGACGAGGCGTACGACCTCTGGACCAAGGACATCGGCGTGCCGCCGGAACGGTGCATCCGCATCGGTGACAAGCCCGGACAGCCCAAGTACGTCTCGGACAACTTCTGGCAGATGGCCGACACCGGCCCCTGCGGACCGTGTTCTGAGATCTTCTACGACCACGGCCCCGAGGTCGCGGGTGGCCCGCCAGGATCGCCCGATGCCGACGGCGACCGGTACATCGAAATCTGGAACCTGGTTTTCATGCAGTTCGACCGCGACGAGAGCGGCAAGCTCACGCCACTGCCGAAGCCCTGCGTCGACACCGGGATGGGACTCGAGCGGCTGGCGGCGGTGCTGCAGCACGTGCACTCGAACTACGAGATCGATCTGTTCCAGAACCTGATCAAGGCGGCGGCGCGCGAAACCGGGACGAAGGACCTGGCGAACAACTCGCTGAAGGTCATCGCCGACCACATCCGCGCCTGCTCGTTCCTGATTGCCGATGGTGTCATCCCCGGCAACGAGGGCCGCGGCTACGTGCTGCGCCGGATCATTCGCCGTGCGCTGCGCCATGGCTACAAGCTCGGGCAGACGAAGCCTTTCTTCCACAAGGTGGTCGCCGACCTCGTCAAGGAGATGGGCGCCGCATATCCCGAACTCATCGAGCAGCGGGCGCGCATCGAGGCCGTGCTGAAACAGGAGGAGGAGCGTTTCGGCGAAACGCTCGACAACGGCATGAGGGTTCTCGACGCCGCGCTCGGCAAGCTGTCGTCGGGAGACCCGAAGATGCTCGACGGCGAGACGGTCTTCCTGCTCTACGACACGTACGGATTTCCGGTCGACCTCACCGGCGACATCTGCCGCGAGCGCGGGGTGTCGATCGATCACGCGGGCTTCAACGATGCGATGGAGCGGCAGCGCGAACAGGCGCGTGCGGCCGGCAAGTTCCGCATGGCGGCCGGCGTCGAATACGTCGGCGACAAGACGCGCTTCACCGGCTATTCGTCGCTGGTCGAGGACGGGAAGGTCGTCGCGCTCTACCACGAAGGCGCATCGGTGCAGCGCCTCAGCGCGGGCGAGAGCGGCATCGTGGTCCTCAACACCACGCCGTTCTACGCGGAGTCTGGCGGGCAGGTCGGCGACAAGGGCGTGCTCGAGTCGATCAGCGACCGCAACGTCATGCGCTTTGCCGTGTCCGACACGCAGAAGATCCAGGTCGACGTCTTCGGCCACCATGGCCGACTCGAGTCGGGCACACTGGCGGTCGGCGACGTCGTGCAGGCCAAGGTCGACGCTGCGCTGCGCGAGCGCACGCGCAACAACCACTCGGCGACGCACCTGATGCACGCGGCGCTGCGCGCCGTGCTCGGCAAGCATGTGCAGCAAAAGGGCTCGCTGGTCGATCCCGAGCGCACGCGCTTCGACTTCGCGCACGACAAGGCGATGGCGCCGGACGAGATCCGGCGAGTCGAAGACATCGTCAACGACGCGATCCGCAGCAACGTGCCTGTCAGCGCGAACGTGATGAAGTATGACGACGCGATCCGCGCCGGTGCGCTGGCGTTCTTCGGCGACAAGTATGGTGACGAGGTCCGGGTGCTGGCGATGGGCGAGCATTCGACCGAACTGTGTGGCGGCACGCATGTCGCCCGCACGGGCGACATCGGCTTCTTCAAGATCGTGGCGGAGGGTGGCATCGCGGCCGGCGTGCGCCGGGTCGAGGCGGTCGCCGGCCGCGGCGCGCTCGAGTTCGTGCAGGCGCTCGACCGCGAGCTGCATCACGCAGCGTTCCTGCTGAAGGCGCCGCCGGCCGAGATCGGCCAGAAGATTGCGCAGGTGCAGGACAGTGTGAAGTCGCTGGAGAAGGAGCTGGCGCGGCTGAAGAGCAAGCTCGCGTCCAGCCAGGGCGACGATCTCGCGGCGCAGGCGGTCGACGTGCGCGGCACAAAGGTGCTGGCGGCCGCGATGGAAGGCGCCGATGCGAAGGCACTGCGCGAGACGATGGACAAGCTGAAGGACAAGCTCGGCAGCGCGGTCATCGTGCTCGGCGCGGTTGACGGCGGCAAGGTGCAGATCGCCGCAGGCGTGACACCGGATGCGATCGGTAAGGTCAAGGCCGGCGATCTCGTCAATTACGTTGCGCAGCAGGTCGGCGGCAAGGGGGGTGGACGGGCCGACATGGCGATGGCCGGAGGCACCGATCCTTCGAAGCTCGCTCCTGCGCTGGCGAGCGTGCGCGCGTGGGCTGAGCAGCGCCTGTGAATTCGGAGCTCCACGTCGTCTATCGCCGGGCGGCTTCGAGTGACGCCGAAGCGCTCAGCCGCCTAATGGGTGAGCCGGAAGTGCTGCGCAATACGCTGCAGCTGCCAATGCCGAGTCCGGAAGTCTGGCGCAAGCGACTCGACGCGCAGATTGCCGATCCGAACCAGATCCACATCGTCGCGCTGCACGGCGACACGCTGATCGGCAGCGCAGGATTGCATCCGCTCGGCCCGAGCCTGCGTACACGCCACGTCGCCTTCCTCGGCGTGGGCGTTGCCAGGGCCTGGTGGGGACGCGGAGTCGCGTCGGAGCTGATGCGCCTCCTTCTCGACTGGGCCGACAACTGGGTCGGTCTGCTGCGGATCGAGCTCGGTGTCTTTCCGGACAACGCCCGCGCAATCGCGCTCTACGAGCGTTTCGGCTTTCAGCACGAAGGGCGCCAGCGCGCGCTGGCGCTGCGCGACGGCGCGTATGTCGATTCGCTGATCATGGCGCGGCTGCATCCGCGACAGCCGCAGGTGGCCGCGGCGCGCAACGGCTGATCGCGGTCGCCGTCGCTCGCGCGCCGATGACCAACGTCTATCGTTACTGCCCGTGCTGCGCGGCGCCGCTCGAGCGCCAGGTCGTCGCCGAGCGCGAACGCAGTCGCTGTGTCGCATGCGGCTGGGTGCACTGGGACAACCCGACGCCGGTGGTGGCCGCGCTGATCGAGTACCGGGGCCGGGTGCTGCTGGCGCGCAACCGCGCGTGGCCCGAGAAGATGTTCGCGCTGGTGACAGGCTTCCTCGAACGCGACGAGACGCCGCAACGGGCGGTGGCGCGCGAAGTGGCCGAGGAAACCGCGCTCGCGACCGCGTCGGCGAGCCTGATCGGCGTGTATGAGTTCACGCGCAAGAACGAGGTCATCATCGCCTACCATGTGCTGGCCGAAGGTGAGATCAGCCTCGGCGAGGAACTCGCCGACTATCGGCTCATCGAGCCTGCCCGGCTGAGGCCGTGCCCACTCGGCACCGGGCTCGCGATGGCCGACTGGATGCGCGCGCGCGGCCTGCCGGTAGAATTTCTTCCCTTTCCGCCGCGGCCGCCTGAGCGCGTCACCTGACTAACGGATCCTGATGGACGTTCCGCCGACCGCCGACAAGGAAATCGACACGCGCGGTCTCAACTGCCCGCTGCCGATCCTGCGCGCCAAGAAGGCACTGGCCGACATGACGAGCGGCCAGGTGCTGAAGATCCTTGCGACCGATCCGGGTTCGGTACGCGACTTCCAGGCGTTCGCGCGTCAGACCGGCAACGAACTCGTCGGGCAGGAAACCGTCGGCAAGGAATTCCTTCACTACCTGAAACGTCGATGAACACACCTTCACCTGTTTCGCCTTCACGTGCCCAGGGGCGGCGCGGACCGTCGCGGCTGAAGCTGCTGTTCTGGCTCGTGATCGTTCCGCTCGTGCTCGCGGCCGCGTACTTCTTCGTCGTTCTGAAGTGGAACTACTCGAGCGGAGAACGGGCCGGCTGGGTGCAGAAGTTCAGCCGCAAGGGCTGGCTCTGCAAGACCTGGGAGGGCGAAATGGCGATGGTGACCATGCCCGGGTCGACGCCGGAAAAGTTTCTCTTCACGGTCTGGGATGACAGGGTCGCGGACCAGATCAACCGCGTCATGGGCAAGCGCGTGACGGTGCACTACGAAGAGAAGGTCGGACTCCCGACCACCTGCTTCGGAGAGACGCGCCACTTCGTGATCGGCGTCGCTGCCGTTGACGAAATTCCGCTGGCGCCGGGCATCGTTGTGCCGGCACCTGCTACCCCTGTGCCGAGCCCGGCGCCAACAACGGCGGCGCAACCATCGGCAGCGCCGCCCACGCCCGCACCGAGTGCAGCACCGGCTCCAGCGCCTACGCCAGCGCCGGCTGCATCAGCGCCGACCAAGTAGAGAAGGAGGAGGCCCCGGCTTCCCGCTAAACCGCCGGCAGACGTTCGTACTGCTCGCGCACTTTGGCGAGCGTGGCGCCGAAGCCAGCCAGACGTTCCTTTTCCTGCGCAACGACGGTCGCCGGGGCGCGCTCAACGAAGCTCGCATTGCCGAGCTTGCCCTCGGCCTTGCGGATCTCGCCTTCGAGCCGGGCGATCTCCTTGCCCAAGCGCTCGCGCTCGGCGGCGACATCGACCTCGATCTTCAGCATCAACCGGAAGTCGTCGACCACCTTGATCGGTGCTGCCGAGCCGCCCGCCGCGGCGTTGACATCGGCCACGACCTGGACCTCGGACAGCCGCGCAAGTGCCTGCATGTAGGGCGCGAACGCGGTCAGCATCGCAGCGTCGCCCGAGGCGACCAACGGCACTTTCTGCGCCGGCGAGAGGCCCATCTCGCTGCGCAGGTTGCGCAAAGCGTCGATCATCGATTTCAAAAGCGCGACTTCAGCGTCGGCGGCGGCATCGATCTTCTCCCGCTGAGCGCGCGGATACGGCTGGACCATCACCGAGGATTCCTGGTCCACGCGCCGCTTGGCCGCTAGCACCGAGACGGGCTGCCATAACTCTTCGGTGATGAAGGGGATCACCGGGTGCGCCAGCCGCAGCGCGACTTCGAGCACGCGCACCAGCGTGCGACGTGTGCCGCGCTGTTGCGCCTCGCTGCCGGTGGCGAGGCGGACTTTCGCGAGTTCCAGATACCAGTCGCAGTACTCGTTCCAGACGAAGCCGTAGATCGCGTTCGCGACATTGTCGAGCCGGTATGCGGCGAACCCCTGAGCGACCGCGGCCTCGATGCGCTGCAGTTCGCCGATGATCCAGCGATCGACCGCCGAGAGCTCAACCGGCAGCGATTCGTCCTGCCCGCAGTCGCGACCCTCGGCGTTCATCAGCACGAAGCGCGTCGCGTTCCACAGCTTGTTGCAGAAGTTGCGGTAGCCCTCGCAGCGCTTGAGGTCGAAGTTGATGTTGCGACCGAGCGTGGCATATGCGGCCATTGTGAAGCGCAGCGCGTCGGCGCCGTAGGCGGCGATGCCGTCCGGGAAGTGCTTCCGCACCTTGGATGCGACCTTTGGCGCATCCTCGGTCTTGCGCAGGCCCGTCGTGTTCTTCTTGACCAGCGCCTCGAGGTCGATGCCGTCGATGATGTCGATCGGGTCGAGCGTATTGCCCTCGCTCTTCGACATCTTCTTGCCCTCGGCGTCGCGCACGATGCCGTGGATGTAGACGTCCCTGAACGGAATGCGGTCGGTAAAGTGCATCGTCATCATCACCATGCGCGCGACCCAGAAGAAGATGATGTCGTAGCCGGTGACCAGCACCGTCGACGGCAGGTAGAGGTCGTACGCGGCGCGCTGCGGGCCTGACGTCTGCTGCTCGACCTCAGGCCAGCCGAGCGTCGAGAACGGCACCATCGCAGACGAGTACCAGGTATCGAGCACGTCGGGGTCGCGGGTCAGCCTCCTGCCTGTGCCGGCCTTAGCCTGCGCCTCGGCCTCTGAACGTGCGACGTAGACGCGACCGTCCTCGTCGTACCACGCCGGGATCTGGTGTCCCCACCACAGCTGGCGCGAGATGCACCAGTCCTGGATGTTCTCCAGCCACTGGTTGTAGATCGTGATCCACTGTTCGGGGAAGATGCGCACCTCACCGCGCGCCACCGCGCCGAGCGCAACGTCGGCGATCGACTTCCCCGGATGTCGTGTGCCGGCCGGGGCCGGCCTGCTCATTGCCATGTACCACTGCTCCGACAGCATCGGCTCGACCACCTCGCCGGTGCGTCCGCAGCGCGGCACCATCATCTTGTGCGGCTTCTCGCTGACCACGAGTCCCGCCGCGCGCAGGTCCTCGAGTACGCGCTTGCGCGCGACATAGCGGTCGAGGCCACGGTATTTCTCCGGCGCGTTGTCGTTGACGGTCGCCGTCAGCGTGAAGATCGGAATGGGCGTCAGGTGGTGGCGCTGGCCGATCGCGAAGTCGTTGAAGTCGTGGGCCGGCGTGATCTTCACGCAGCCGGTGCCGAACTCGCGATCGACGTAGTCGTCGGCGATGACCGGAATCGTGCGGCCCGTCAGCGGCAGAGTGAGCTGCTTGCCAACCATGTGCGCATAACGTTTGTCCTCGGGATGCACCGCGACCGCGACGTCGCCAAGCATTGTCTCCGGACGTGTCGTCGCGACGACGACGCCCGCGCCGCCGTCGGCGCCGGGATAGCGCAGCTCCCACAGCCTGCCGTCCTCTTCCTCGGTCTCGACCTCGAGGTCCGACACGGCGGTCTGCAGCTTCGGGTCCCAGTTGACGAGGCGCTTGCCGCGGTAGATAAGCCCCTGCTCGTAGAGCTGCACGAACGTTTCGGTGACGACCTGCGACAGCCTGTCGTCCATCGTGAAATACGTGCGGCCCCAGTCGACTGAATCCCCGAGCCGGCGCATCTGGTTCAGGATCGTGCCGCCCGAATACTCCTTCCAGTCCCACACCTGGCGGATGAAGGCCTCGCGGCCCATCGTGCGGCGGTCGATGCCGTTGGCTTCGAGCTGGCGCTCGACCACGATCTGCGTGGCGATGCCCGCGTGGTCAGTACCCGGCAGCCACAGCGTGTTGAAGCCCGCCATGCGGTGATAGCGGGTCAGCGCGTCCATGATCGTGTGGTTGAAGCCGTGCCCCATGTGCAGCAGGCCGGTCACGTTCGGCGGTGGCAGCTGGATCGAAAACGCGGGTTTCGCCGGATCGAGGCCGGCGTTGAAGTAGCCGCGCGCCTCCCACACCGGTGTCCAGCGCGCCTCGATCGCGGCGGGTTCGAAGCTCTTCGCGAGCGTGGTCGGGGTGGGTGCCGTGTCGTTCATTGCGCTGCCGGCGCGGGCCGGCCGTCGGGGGATTGGAGCGGAGGGCGAATTTTACGTGGCCGCGCCCGGCGGCCACCGTGTCCCGCCGACGCGGCCGCGCTGTGCGGGCGCGGCTAGCTGGGGCTTCTCAGACGCTCGACTTCAGCGGCGACTGCGCGCGCGAGCGCCTCGCGCAGTCGCGCGTCGAGCGCCTGCCGCAGTTCCGCAGTCAGCGCGACGAGTGCGCGGTCCACTGCGGGTCGCAGGCGCTCGCGCAGCACGCGCGCAACTTCGTCGGCAAGCGCGGGCTGCAGTTCGCGCAGCACCGCGTCTCGCAGCGCAGCCTCGATCCGCGGCCAGTCGACCTCGGGCGGGCCACCGGCGGAAGTGGAACTGTAGGTCGGCACCGCGGCCGCCGCGGGCCGCGGCGATGGAGCGCGCACCGTGGCCGCGCCGACGCTCGCGCTTGTGGCGGGCGTCGCAGCGGGCGTCAGCGCTTGGGCCACCGCGGCCGGCGGCGTATTCGCGACTGGCGGAGGCGGTGCCGCGCGGGGCGCAGGAGCCGAAACTGCGGGCGGAAGTAGGGCCGGTGCCGCGACCGGAGGCGGCGGCTTCGGCAGCGAGATGTCGAGGTCGAGCGAAGGCAGCGTCAATCGCTCCGTGAGCACCGGGATCGACTCGTCGTCGGCCAGTTGCGGCCCGCCGGGCCGGGTCAGGCGATCGAGCGGATTGCCCTTGTCGCTCTTGTCACTCATGTGCACTCACATCGTGAGACGTCGGTTGATACCCGTGGTCACGATAAACCTTGAAGCGCGCCCGTGCGCGTGCACGGTCGTCGTCGAGCCGCGACACGACTTCGATCACGCGCTCGTAGCGGGAAAAGACTTCCGCGAAGGCGGGCAGCGCCTCGTCGTCGAGCGTCAGCAGGACGTCGCTCGCCGGGGCGCGGCCGGCGTCGAGCGTCAGCAGCACCGGCGTGACGCCCGCCAGCGGCGAATCGATGTACACGTGCGGCAGGAAGTCGAGCGCCGAAAATGCCCACAGCGCCGCGTCGAACTGCGCGATGCGGTCCGCATCGCGCGCGTAGATCACCAGGCGCTTGCCTGCCGACCGCGCCTTGCGCGTGATGCGGCAGGCGTAGTGAACCCGGTGTTCCGCGTTGAAGTGAAAGTCGATGCGGGTCATGCACCCGGGCTATGCGCGGTCGATCAGAAACTGCGCAAGCAGCGGCACCGGCCGTCCGGTGGCGCCCTTGGACGCACCTGTCTTCCACGCCGTGCCGGCGATGTCGATGTGCGCCCAGGGGTACGCCTTCGTGTAGCGCGACAGGAAGCACGCCGCGGTGATAGCCCCCGCATTGCTCGGCGTGCCGATGTTGGCCATGTCCGCGAAGTTCGACTTGAGCTGCTCCTGGTACTCCTCGCCGAGCGGCATGCGCCAGGCGGCGTCGCTCGAACGGCGGCTTGCCTTCATCAACTCCTCGGCAAGACCGTCGTCATTCGCAAACAGGCCGGAATTGACATTGCCGAGCGCGACGACGCAGGCGCCCGTCAGCGTCGCGATATCGACGACGGCCGCGGGCTTGAAGCGCTCGACGTAGCTCAGTGCGTCGCAGAGGATCAGGCGGCCCTCGGCGTCCGTGTTCAGGATCTCGATCGTCTGTCCCGACATCGAGGTGACGATGTCGCCCGGACGCGACGCCGTGCCCGACGGCATGTTCTCGCACGCCACCACCACGCCGATGACGTTGAGCTTGAGCTTCAGTTCCGACACGGTGCGCATCGTCCCGATCACGCTCGCCGCACCGCACATGTCGAACTTCATCTCATCCATCGCAAGGCCAGGCTTGAGCGAGATGCCGCCGGAATCGAAAGTGATGCCCTTGCCGACCAGTACCACCGGCGCCGTCTTTCCCCCACCGCTGTGTTTGAGCACGATCAGGCGCGGAGGCTGCGCCGAGCCGCGCGTCACGCTGAGGAACGACCCCATCTTCAGCGCCTCGATCTGCTTGGTCTCGAGGATCTCGACGCCGAGCTTCCATTCCTTCGCGAGGGTGCGCGCCTCGTCGGCAAGGAACGAAGGCGTGCAGATGTTCGGCGGCAGGTTGCCGAGCCGCTTCGTCAGCGCCATACCGTTGGCGATCGCCGTGCCCTGCTTGAGGCCGCGCTGCGCCGGGGTGCCGCCTGCATGCAGCAGCACCGCGCGCGTGGGCCCATTGCTCTCGTCCTTCTTGCTCTTCAGGTCGTCGCTGCGGAACACGGTCTCGCGCGCGGCGACCGCGAACTGCCGTGCCTGCCACTCGGCGTCGCGGCCCTTGACGGCCCACTCGGTTGCCGCGACCGCGATCTCCTTTGCGCCGGAGCAGCCGCGCGCCGCCGCGCGCACCGCATCGGCGTATGCGCGCTCGCCGAAGTCGCCGCGGTCGCCGAGGCCCACGAGCAGCACCCGCGATGCGGCGACACCGAGCAGGTCGCGCAGGACCACGACGGTGCCACGCCTGCCGGTCATCTCGCCGCTGCGGACCGCCGCCTTGACCGCCCCCTGCGCCGCCTTGTCGATGGCGCGGGCACTCGCGGTCAGATCACCATCGGCGAAGACGCCGACCGCGACCGCATCGGCCTTCACAGCCTCGGCACGCGCGCTCGATATGCTAAATTCCATTGCAGTTTTCCCTCTGAAAAGTCTCGCGATGGCAGTGTGTGGTCCGGCCGGCGAGGCGACTGTCGGCGCCGCGCCCGTATCTGATGCGGCCCGTTGCGAGCCGGGCAGTATATAGCGGCATCGTCGCCTGCCGGCGTGTGCGTTCCTAGCCTCTTCCGCGACCGATGATCTTCCGCCGCTCGATCGTCACTGAGCTCACGAGCACCGCGAGCGCCGTCTTCACGGTGCTCTTTTCCATCCTGTTCTCGGTCGGCCTGGTGCGCATTCTCGGTCAGGCTGCGGGCGGCCGCGTCGACAACCAGGCGGTTTTCCAGCTGCTTGCGCTGACGTCGCTCACCTGGCTGCCGGTCGTGCTGACGCTCACGCTGTTCATCTCGATCCTGATGGCGCTGTCGCGTGCGTATCGGGACTCCGAAATGGTGGTGTGGTTCGCCTCCGGCCAGAGCCTGCTGGCGTGGCTGACGCCGGTGCTGCGCTTCTCGTGGCCCATTTTCATCGCGGTGGGACTGCTGGCGATGTTCGTCACGCCGTGGTCGCTCGGCCAGATCGACGAACTGCGCCAGAGCTTCAGCCGCCGCGACGACGTGAGCCGGGTGGCTCCGGGACGCTTCATCGAGTCGGGCGGAGCCGATCGCGTGTTCTTCGTCGAATCGGTGAACTTCGAGGACAGTCAGGTGCGCAATGTCTTCGTCAGCATGCGCAGCCAGGGGCGCGAAGGCGTGATCGTCGCCGCCAAAGGCGAGATTGAAGTGGCGCCGAACGGCGATCGTTATCTGGTGCTGGAAAACGGGAGGCGCTACGAGGGCCGGCCGGGCTCGGCCGAGTACCGCACGATGGAGTTCGACCGCTATTCGATCCGGCTCGAGGCGCGGCCCGATCGTCCGCTCAGCGAGCGCAACGCGCGCACCAAGACAGCTGCCGAGCTGTGGGCTGAGCCGACGTCGTTCGCGCGGGGTGAGTTCATGTGGCGCATCGGTATGCCGATTGCGGCGTTCATCGTGACCCTGCTCGCAATCCCTCTCGCGTACACGAATCCGCGCGTCGGCCGCTCCTTCAACCTGATTATCGCCGTACTCGTCTTCGCGATCTACATGAACATGCTCAGCACGGTGCAGGGCTGGGTCGCGCAGGAGCGCCTGAGCTTCGGCATCGGTGTCTGGGTTGTGCACGCCGTCGTGCTGCTGCTTGTCGTCGCGCTGTTCGCCCGGCGCGTCTACCTGCAGCGCTGGTGGCCGAAACGTTTGACGCTGGCCTACTGGCGTCGTGAGGTCAAGGCCAGGCGCGTGCTCGAGGCCGGCGCCGGCAGGCCATGATGAAGACCCTGCGTATCTACCTGTGGAAGGAAATTGCGTCGGCGACCGGCTTCATGCTGTTCGCGCTGCTGTCGCTCTTTACCTTTTTCGACCTGGTCGCTCAGCTCGACGAGATCGGGCAGCGCGGCTTCCTGCTGCGGCACGCGCTGGCCTATGTCGCGTTCTCGCTGCCATCGCGGACCTACGAGGTGATGCCGATTGCGGCACTGATCGGCACCATTTACGCGCTGTCGAAGCTCGCTGCGCAGTCGGAGTTCACGATCATGCGCGTCTCGGGCATGAGCACGCGCAGGCTGCTCGGCAGCCTGCTCGGCATCGGCCTGATGATGGTCGCACTCACCTTCCTGCTCGGCGAGGTCGTGTCGCCGCCGTCCGAACGGCTGGCCCAGGCGATACGCCTGAAGGCGCGCGGCGGGCAGATCAGCGTGCGCGACTTCCGTACCGGCGTCTGGGTGCGCGACGTTGTCAAGGAGCCCGACGGCTCGGTCAGCGCCTACCGCTTCATCAATGTCCGCCAGGTATCTCCGGACGTTGGCACCAAGGGCTGGCGCATCATGGAGTTCGACGGCGAATACCGCCTGCGTTCGATCATCACCGCCACCATCGGCACCTATCTTCCGGGCGTCGGCTGGGAACTCGAGGACGCGATCGAGACGCGCGTGCCGCAGATCGCGAGCGGACCGATGCTGCCGACCGATGCGCGCACGGAAGTCTCGCAGTCGCCGAAGCTCGTCTGGAAGTCGGAGCTGAAACCCGACATCTTCGGCGTGCTGCTGGTGCAGCCCGAGCGCATGGCGGGCTGGGACCTCGCGCAGTACATCCGCCATCTTTCCGAGAACCGGCAGCAGACCGAGCGCTACGAAATCGCCTTCTGGGGGAAGGTCTTCTATCCGTGGGCCGTGCTGGTGATGATGGCGCTTGCGCTGCCCTTCGCATACCTGCACGTGCGCGCCGGCGGCGTGAGCTTCAAGATCTTCACCGGTGTGATGCTCGGCGTGGCCTTCTACGGCATGAACAAGCTGATCGCGCACATCGGCCTGCTCAACACCTGGCCGCCGCTGGTCGTTTCGGCGCTGCCGAGCCTGGTGGTGCTGGCGCTCGCCTTCGGCGCGCTGTACTGGATCGAGCGGCGCTAGCGCGCCCGGTGCGCCGGGAGCGATGCGCTCCCGGCGCGACGGCTTGTCAAGCTGCCTTGCGCTCCATCGGCGGCATTCCGTCCCGAATCGCTCCTTTGATCTGTTGGCGCAGTTCCGCCGAGTCCTGGTGACCATGCACGGTCACCGCATGCTGGACGGCGACTTCCAGTAGTTCCTTTTCGCTGTCTGCTGAAATCGCGACCGTGCACTTCGATTCGCTCGGGAATTCACGGCAGTCGATGAACTTACGGCCCATGAGGTTCTCCTGGCTTGGCCCGCGCCCTTGTTGGACGAGACGGCGGCGCGCGGCCCCGGCACGGGCTCTCGGACAGCGCTCGTCGGATTCGCGAGGGGCGTCAAGTGACGCGAAGAAGGCGGGCCTCGAGTCCCGCAACCTGAACTGGCTGTGTCCCCGCTCATTGCGGGCCGCGCGGCGGCCCGTCGTGGGGTGGCTAAGCATAGTCCGGCATGCGCCGGCGCGTGCAGCCGTCCGGCTGCGCTTCAGCCGCATCGCCGAGGCGCGCAGGCAGGCTCGGGCGAATCCCGCACGAGTAGCGACGTGGCCTGCGGAAGGGGTGCGGGTACCGCGATGCGTCGCGTGCCGCTGATACGATGAACTCGTGACCGATTCCGGCGCGCGCGTGCGCAGGCTCCTGTACACGGCCGCATTTCTGCGGGCCCTCGCCATCGGCATGATCGCCGTGCTGATCGGCGTGTACTGCGCCAAGCTCGGCTTCGACGCTGCGCAGATCGGCGTTGTCCTGTCGGCCGCTCTCTGGAGCGCCGCCGGTGCGACGCTGTTCACGATGCTGGCAGGTCAGCGCTGGTCAGAGCGCGGGCTGCTCGTGACGCTGTGCGCGCTGCCGGTTGTCGGCTGCGCCATCCTGGCGACCAGCGATGCTTTTCCGCTGGTTGTCGGCGCGGCCTTCATCGGCATGTTTAATGTCAACGGCCGTGACCGCGGCGCGATTCCGATCCTCGAACAGGCGATCTTCCCGGCGACCACGAGCGATCGCGACCGCACACGAGTGTTCGCCTGGTACAACGTCCTGCTCGACGGCGGGTATGCCGCGGGCGGACTGATGGCTGGGTTGCCGACGCTGCTCGAGTGGGCCGGCCTGCAGTCGCTCGCGGCGATGAGACTGGCGCTCGCGCTGTTCTGCCTGTTGTATTTCATCTCGGCGCTGCTGTATGCGCGCCTGCCCGCGCGCGTCGGCGACACCGCCCCGGCGGGCCTCAGGCAACTCTCACCGCGCAGCCGGCCGATCGTCGGCAAGCTCTCGCTGCTGTTCTTCCTGGACGCGTTCGCCGGGGGCTTCATCGGCTCGGCCATCTTCGCCTACTGGTTCGTCGAGCGCTTCAATACGTCGGTGGCTGTCGTGGCGGTGCTGTTCGCCGCGGGGCGCGTGCTTTCTGCCGCTTCGCATCTCGCGGCGGCCTGGCTCTCACGCCGCATCGGCCTGATCAACACGATGGTCTACACACATGTGCCGTCGAGCCTGCTGCTGTTCACCATCGTGGCGGCGGACGATTTTGCGTGGGCTGCTTTCTTCTTCCTCGTGCGCGAGTCGCTGAACGAGATGGACGTGCCGACGCGGCAGTCGTATGTGATGGCGGTGGTTCAGCCCGCTGAACGGCTCGCGGCGGCCGGGATCACGAATCTCGTCCGCTCGGGCGGATGGGCGCTGGCGCCTATGCTGGCCGGGATGCTGATGCAGTCCGTCGGGCTCGGTGTGCCGCTGATTGTGGCCGGCGGTGCCAAGATCACCTACGACCTCCTGCTGTGGCGGGAGTTTCGACGGGTCAAGCCGCCGGAGGAGCGGTGACGCGCCTTCGGGTCGGCCCCGCGCCATGACGACGGCAGTCGCGATCGACTTCGTCGCGCACGCCGAAGAGCGCGTGTCCGGGCTGCTGCTCGAACGCGCTGACGCGCGCGCGGCCTACGTGTTTGCCCACGGTGCGGGCGCCGGAATGCGGCACCCCTTCATGGAGGCGGTGGCGCGCGCGCTGGCCGACCGTCAAGTGGCGACATTCCGCTTCCAGTTCCCGTCGATGGAAAAGGGCCTGAAGCGGCCGGACCCGCCAGCAGTCGCGCAGGCGAGCGTGCGCGCCGCAGTGGCCGAGGCCGGGCGCCGATTTCCCGGCCTGCCGTTGTTCGCCGGCGGGAAGTCCTTCGGCGGGCGCATGACGTCGCAGGCGCAGGCCCAGGCGCCGCTGCCGGGCGTGGTCGGGCTCGCCTTCACCGGATTCCCGCTGCACCAGGCGGGCAAGCCGTCGTTGCAGCGAGCCGAGCATCTGGTCAAGGTGCAACTGCCGATGCTCTTCCTGCAGGGAACGCGCGACGCGCTGGCGGATCTCGACCTGTTGACGCGAGTCGTCGAAGGGCTTGGCGCGCACGCGTCACTCGTGACCTTCAATGACGCCGACCATTCGTTTCAGGTGCGCAAGAGCAGTGGCGCGCCGCGCGAGGTCATTCTGTCGATGGCGGACGCGATGACCGCCTGGATGCGCGAACGTTCGCCATAGGCCGCGGTCGGCGCGGAGCGCCAGTACTTTCGTGGCGCGGTGGGCGCATCAGACGACCGAATCCACGACTGAAGTGGATCGGTCAAATGCAGGTCGACGCCGATTCTGCCTTCGCGCTGGAGCCGCGCTCAGCGCCGCATGTGTCTGCGCTCAGCTGCACTGGCCCGTGGCCCCGCACGCGGTGCAGAACTCGCAGCCGTCGCGCTTGATCACCGCGGCCGCGCCGCAGCTCGCGCACACCTTGCCCTTGATCGGCGCCGTCTCGTGCTCGATTACCTTGACCGCGTCGGGCAGCGCGAGGATGCCGGCCGACTGGATCGCGCGGCCGTCGTCGTCGAGGATGCCGAGGACCTTGTAGCGGTGCAGCAGCAACGTGGCGATATACGCGACGGTGCTCGGGTACAGTGCCGAGCGCTCTTCACCCGGCACCGCGGCCCAGAACTCGCCATTCTGCTCGCCGAAGTTAAGGAGCTTCTTCAGCTTCAGCCCGATCCAGTTCGCGTCGACGACGCGCATGTCGAGCGAGATCAGCTTGCACAGGCCGTCGAGCACCTTCGGGTACTCGCCGGCGAGCCAGATCGAATACGGCCGGCGGCTGCCGTCCGGCAGGTGCAGCTCCTTCACCCCCAGCACGAAGTCGTCGCCGGTGTTGGCATTGGTGACATCGACCGTCCAGCTCATCGTGCCCAACGGCCCGGCCTTCGGTTCCTTCTTCGAGAACAGCGCGTTAAGAACCGGTGTGGCGTGTCCGTCGAGTTCCCCGAACACGCCGAGCTGTTCGCAGCGCCACCGCACGATGTGCGCGAACGCCGATACCACTCCGTTCTGCCAGACGCGCGCGCCGGTGGGCGGCATCGGGATCGCGAAGCCCTGCTCGTCGCGCGCCTTCGCGAGCGCCTCGAGCTTCATCTTCAGCCAGGCGCGATCCTCGCTGCGCATGTCCATCGACAGCGCCTTGGCGATCGCACCAAGGCCGCGAGGCTGCTCCGCGCCGTTGACCCACACTTCGAACGGCACGGCTGGATCCCCGACCTGCCCGATGAAGATCGCAAACGACTCGCGCCGCTCGGGGATTTCGACCATGTAGGTCCAGGCCAGGTTGCCTTCGGCGAGGTCGGGGCGTCCCGGCCACTTGAGGCTTGCTACCGCGGGCTGCGGCGTCGAGTCGAGTCGGACGCGGCGATCCGGATCGTCCTTCAGGTCCTGCGGCGACGCGTTGTGCGAGGTTGCGGCTTCCCTGACGACCTCGAGCACCGAGCCGATCACGTTGTTGGGCCGGTAGGTGGTGATGCCCTTGAGACCCGCGTGCCAGGCCGCGAGGTACAGGTTCTTGAACTCCTCGAACGGATAGTCCTCGGGCACGTTGACCGTCTTGCTGATCGCCGCGTCAACGTACGGCTGTACGGCGGCAATCATCTGCATGTGATCGCTGGCGCTCATCTCGAGCGCGCTGACGAAGCCGGCCGGCAGCTCGCCTTCGTCGCCCCCCATGCGTCTGAACAGGCGGTAGGCGTAGTCCTCGACCACGTATTCCTGCTTGCTGCCGTCGGGCATGCGCTTCTTGCGGATGTAGGTCCACGAGAACGTCGGCTCGATGCCGCCCGAGGCATTGGCGGCGAACGCCAGCGAGATCGTGCCAGTCGGTGCGATCGACAGCAGGTGCGAGTTACGGATGCCGTCGCGGCGGATCTGCGCCTTCAGCGCATCTGGCAGGCGCGAAGCGCAGTGCGGTGACGCGAGAAACTTTGCGGCGTCGAAGAGCGGGAACGAGCCCTTTTCCTTCGCATACTCCGACGACGCGCTGTAAGCAGCATCACGCATCGTGCGGGTGATGTCGGCAGCCAGCGTGCGCGCGGCCTCGCTGTCGTAGCGCATGCCCATCATCGTCAGCGTGTTGCCGAGACCGGTAAAACCGAGGCCAATGCGGCGCTTGTTGGCCGCTTCCTGCGCCTGCTCGGCGAGCGGCCACAGCGTCGCGTCGAGCACATTGTCGAGCGCGCGGATCGAGACTCTGGTCACCTCGCGGAAGCGCTCCCAGTCGAACGCGGTCTGCGTGCCGAATGGGTCGATGACGAAGCGCGTCAGGTTGATCGAGCCGAGGCAGCAGCAGCCGTAGGGCGGAAGTGGCTGCTCGCCGCAGGGGTTGGTCGCCGCGATCGTCTCGCAGTACGAGAGGTTGTTGTCGCCGTTGACGCGGTCGATGAACACCACGCCGGGTTCGGCGTGGTTGTAGGTCGACTGCATGATCTGCTCGAACAGGTCGCGCGCCCGCGCGCGGCGATAGGTCCAGGTGCCGTCCGCCTGCTGTGCCGCGGTCGACTTGTCGTACGGCTCGGCCGCGTGCCAGAGCTCGACTTCGCCGTCGCTTTCGACCGCGCGCATGAACTCGTCGGTCACGGCCACCGACATGTTGAAGTTCGCGAGCGAGCCGTCGCGCTTCGCGTGGATGAAGTCCTCGATGTCGGGGTGGTCGCAGCGCATCATCCCCATCTGCGCGCCGCGCCGGGCGCCCGCCGACTCGAGCGTCTCGCAGCTCTTGTCGAACACGCGCATGTACGAGATCGGCCCGCTCGCGCGCGAGTGCGTGCCGTGCACCAGCGCGCCGCGCGGCCGGATCGGCGAAAAGTCGTAGCCGACGCCGCCGCCGCGCCGCATGGTCTCGGCAGCCTGGTTCAGCGCCAGGTAGATCGACGGCACGCCGTCGCGGGTGCCGCTGATCGCGTCCCCGACCGGTTGCACGAAGCAATTGATCAGCGTCGCAGCGATCCCGGTGCCCGCGGCCGAATTGACGCGACCACCCGGGATGAAGCCGTCGACCATCGCGTCGTAGAAGCGCTTCTCCCAGAGCTCGCGTAGCTCGGGTCTCTCGACATGCGCCAGCCCGCGCGCGACGCGGCGGCGCACTTCGTCGATGCTGGTCTCGTTCCCCTTGGCGTATTTCTCCAGCAGAACGTCGATGGAGATCGGCTGCTCGTCGAGCAGCGCCTGCGCCTTGTCAAGTTTCATCCGTGCCTCGGAAAAGTAGCTTCAGTCGACGCGTGAGTCCATCACGGTGCCGAAGCGAAACGAAAATTATAGGCAGCCGACGTCGTCGAGCCCGCGGTCGGCCACGTACCGGAAGAGGTATTCCGGTCCCGGCTATGCAAAGACGTGCGGCATATAAGCCGTCGCTATAAAATCCGCCCTCCATATTACGGGGATGCGGATGAATCTGCAGCAGTTTCGCTTCCTGCGAGAGGCTTCGCGTCACAAGTTCAGCCTGACGGACGCCGCCCGGGCGCTGCACACCTCGCAGCCCGGCATCTCCAAGGCCATCATCGACCTCGAGGAAGAGCTCGGTGTCCCGATCCTCGCGCGCCACGGCAAGCGGGTGAAGGGCCTGACCGCTCCCGGCCAGGTCGTGCTCGACGCCGCCGAGCGCATCATGCTCGAGGTCGATAACCTGAAGAAGCTGGCGCGCGACTACGCCGGCAGCCCCGAAGGCACGCTGCGCGTCGCCACGACACACACCCAGGCGCGCTACGTGCTGCCGCAGGTGATCCAGCAGTTCGCGCAGAAGTTCCCGCAGGTCCGGCTGAAGCTGCTGCAGGCGAATCCGCCGCAGATCGCCTCGATGCTGGTCCATGGCCAGGCGGATCTGGGCGTTGCCACCGAATCGCTCGCCGACACGCCTGGTCTGCTGACGATCCCGGTGTATGACTGGCAGCACGTCGCGATCGTGAAGCCCGATCATCCGCTGGCGAAATTCGCGACGACGCCCGGCAAGCTGACGCTGAAGGATCTTGCGCGCAATCCGCTCGTCACTTATGAACACCAGTTCGCGGGCCGCGGCAAGATCGACGACGCCTTCGCGCAGGTCGGCATCGAGCCCTCGATCGTGCTCGAGGCGATCGACGCCGACGTGATCAAGACCTACGTACAGATCGGCATGGGCGTCGGTATCGTCGCCGGCGTTGCGGTCGACGCGCGCCGCGACGGGCTGGTCATGCTGCCGTGCGGCCATCTGTTCGGCCGCAACGTCACGCGGCTTGCGGTCAAGGAAGGCACCTACCTGCGCGGCTTCGTCTACTCCTTCGTCGAGATGCTGGTGCCGGGCTGGGACAAGCGGCGCATCGAAGAGGCGTTCCGCGCCTGAGCAGGGCGCCCGGACGATGAAGGTCGCCATCGTCGGTGCGGGCTCGATCGGCGGGGTGGTCGGGGCGCGGCTCGCCGCGTCCGGCCACGATGTGATCCTGGTCGCACGCGGGGCCCATCTCGAAACCATCCGCCGCGCCGGCCTCAGGCTGGTCGACCACGTCGGCGTCGCGAGCGGGACCTACCATCTTCCGGCCAGCGACGACCCGGCGGAGTTCGGGCGCCAGGATCTCGTCGTGATCGGGTTGAAGGCGCATGCGATTCCAGCCATGTTGCCGCGCCTGGCAGCGCTTGTCGGTCCGGAGACGACGGTGGTGCCGGGGATCAACGGCCTGCCGTGGTGGTACTTCCATGCCGAAGGCAGTGCGCTCAGCGGCCGCTCGCTGCGTGCGCTCGATCCGGACGGCACGATGTTCGACGCGCTCGACCCGGCGCGCATCCTTGGCTGCGTCGTGCACTTCGCCGCCGAGGTGCGCGCACCCGGCGAGGTGCATCACACCGGCGGGCGCCGGCTGATCCTCGGTGAACCGGACCGCACGCTGTCGTCGAGGCTCTCTTCCATCGGCGAGGCGCTCGACGACGCCGGCTTCGAGACCGAGCGCTCGCGCGACATCCGGCTCGACGTCTGGATCAAGCTGCTGGGCAACCTGTCCTTCAATCCGATCGCGGCGCTGACCGGCTACCTGATGAACCAGATCATCGCCGACGCGGACGTGCTCGACGTGATCCGCGCGATGATGCGCGAAGGCATGGCGGTCTCGCGCCACTACGGCTACGTGATGCCACTGACACCGGACCAGCGCATCGACATCGCACGGCAACTCGGTGCGGCAAAGATCTCGATGCTGCAGGACCTGGAGCAGCGACGGCCGCTGGAGCTCGCCGCGATCGTCGGAGCGGTAATTGAGCTGGCCGGGATGGCCGACATTCCGGTGCCGACGATCCGGCACGTGCATGCGCTGACGCTGGCGCGCGCGCGGGCGCTCGGCATCGCGTAGCGCCTCGAGCTGAGTCTGCGCCTAGCGCTTGCTGGCGCGGACCAGTTCGAGCGCGGCGTCGAACAGCACCGAGGCCGGACTCGCCAGTTCCTCGACGACACCCAGGTGATGCGCCCCGGCGAGATTCATCGAGCGCCGGACTACGCCCTTCCATGTGCGCGCAAGCAGCGCCGTCTGCCGATGGAACTCGCTCGATTCGAGCGCGCCGACTGCTGTGATGAGCGGCGCCGCCGTCGCCGGCGGCATCAGTGCCGGCGAAAGCCTGCGCGCACGCGCGCGGTCGAGCCTCAGGTCCACATTGATGAACGGCGCCTCCACCAGCGGCGCCACGTCGTAGATGCCGCTGATCGCCAGCCCGGCCTTGACCAGGGTCGGCGGCAGGTCCGAAGCGTAGGCCGGCCACTGCGCCGCCATCATCATCGCGGTCAGGTGCGCACCCGCCGAGTGACCGGTGACCACGATCCGCTCCGGATCGAAGCCGAGTCGATCGCCGTTGCGATACAGCCAGGCCAGCGCCTTGAGCTGCTGGCGCACCATGTCCTCGATCGGCGTCGCAGGAGCCAGCCCGTAGTTGAGCAGAGCCACGGAGATGCCGTGCTGGACATAGGGTGGCGCGAGCCACGAGAAATCCGACTTGTCGAGCGAGCGCCAGTAGCCGCCATGGATGTAGACCAGCAGGGGCGCCGCGTCCTGCCGTGTGGGAAAGAGGTCCAGCCGCTCGGGCGGCGTGTCGCCGTACGGCAGGTCGATCAGACAGGCGCGCAGCCGCCGCGTAATCGCGCCGCGTTCGGCCCAGCCGGCAAAGATCTGCGGATGCTCGGGGATGGCCGCCCGCGCGTTGTACTCGCGTTCGTAGAACGCGGCGTCATTCTTCATCGCCCCTCCCTGGGTGCGAAGAGTGTAGCCCTCGGGTCGCCCCGATCCATTGAAGCGTGTGTCGGCCCGCTCTATAATTAGTGTCCCGCTATGGATGACCTGCCCCGGCAGGGCTCACGAAGCGGCCGCGTTCGAAAATTGGCGCGGAAGTATGTCTTTCGGGGAAGTAGCTCAGCTGGGAGAGCGCTGCGTTCGCAATGCAGAGGTCGGGAGTTCGATCCTCCTCTTCTCCACCAAATCTCCTGGGCCGCACTAGCGGCCCTTTTCGTTCAGCGACTTGGAAACAGGACGGCCTCTCGGCCAGCGCCGACCGCAATTGCACCGCGGGGCCGCCTCCGGCCTGCAGTCGCAAGTTCACAGGGCGGCCAGTGAACGCCGATGCGGCGCGACGCCGACTAAACACAGGTGGTCGCGCTTTTGCGGATTTTGTTCGTTGGACTCGAGTCGGAGTCGGGAATCTCGCGTCGAGTTGTCCCGATCGATGCGCGGGATCTTGGCCTCCAACGAGCTGACGCCGGAGCTCTCCAACAGCGACCCTTCGCCGCGGTGCTCGGCTGCGCTGACGCGCGGGTTCCGATCGAAGGGATATTCAACGAGGCGCCGAACGACCTAGTCGTCGTGCGCGTCGCCGGCAGCACCCTGGGCGACGACGTTCGAGGCAGCCTGAATTACGCGATCGAACATCTCGGCGAGAGTCCCAAGTGGGCGTGCGACTTCGAGGGAGGCAGACGTCGCTACCGGCAACTCAGGAACAGCACAACCAGTCAAGACGAGCGCCGCCAAAGCACAAGTTGCCTCAAGACGGCCGTAGACGTTCCGACAGGAGCATGCGACAAAGGAAGATGTGCAGGACGAATGCTGCCGGATGTTGATCTGGGTTGACGGCCGAGCGACCTCGCGTTCCAGCGCGAAGGCCCCGAAAGTCGACCGAGTATGTCAAGACAAAGAGGCCTTCACAAGGCCGACAAACGCATCTGCCAGTCCGCCGACGTGACTCGCCTGCCGTGACCGGAGCGAGCGTTGATCTTTGACACTACGCGAACGCGGATGCCGCCTATAAGTAATAAAGAGTGTTCACTGTGTCCTATGGGGGGACCGAATGGCAACTGCGAAGAAGCGCACGATGTTGGTGGGTGTCGATGTCAAGGAACTGAGCCAGAAGCTCGGAGCAACCGTCAAAGAGGGCGTCGTTTCGGCGGTGCGTGGCAAGTATTTCATCAAGGTAGGGGCACTCAAGAAGGAAGTCGTGGTGGGCGATACGACCCCCGCGGTGGAGGTCAAGGGGCTGGTCGGGCCGGTGGCGGTTGTCGTGTCCGGCCGCACCATCGTCGCAATCGGCCGGCCACCACGGAAGCCCTGGATTGTTTGCTACATCCCTGTGCCGGATCTGGTCAAGAGCATCCGTCCCGAGGTCCGCGCGGCGGTGCTGCAACAGTTCGTGAAGCAGGGCGTCATCTCGGCGCAACTCCAGTCTGAACTGCAGTTGCAGCGTTGATGCTGCCGTATCGAACGGTCGTTTTGGAACTGACCGAGCAGTGCCCGCACCAGTGCAGGCACTGCTACAACTACTGGCGGAATGACCGGGCCAAGACGGTCACCCCGGAGACGCTGAGCCGCCGCGAAATCCGCGCGCTGGTCCAGCGCATCAAACAAGCCACAGCACTGGAGCAGGTCGCTCTGTCAGGCGGGGAGCCGCTGCTGAGATCCGATCTGCCCGGCATCCTGCAGGACCTGCTCGCCGAAGGGGTGACCCCGGTCGTCATCACCAGCGGCGCGCTGCTGACTCCGACCCGCGTCAAGCGCCTGCCGCCTGAGACTGTGCTGGAAGTGACCCTGTTCGGTGCGGATGCGGAGCTGCACGACCAGATTGTCGGGCGCAAAGGAACCCTGAAACGGGTCATCGAGGGTGTCGCGCGCGCGCGATCGCACGGCTGCGGCCTTGTCGTCAGCGTCGTTGTCAGCGCACTCAACGTGCATGAGGTCGGGCGTGCACTCGAACTGGGCATTGCGCTCGGCGCGGAAGGGTTCCTGCTGAATCGCATGAACCTGACACCGCAGACGATGCGTGCCGGCGGGCTTGTCATGAGCCAGGATCAGCTGGAACAGATGCTGGCAAGCGCGGAGGCGGCGGCCCAGCAATACGACGCGGCGATTTCCGTCTCAGTGCCGATTCCGGCGTGCCTGGTGAATCCAGCCCGGTTTCCGCACCTGCATTTCGGCTGGTGTCCGCGCGGAGGCAAGGATGCCTATTACACGGTCAGCCACGACGGCAAGCTGCGGCCGTGCAACCATTCATCGCGCGTCCTCGGCGATCTGCGCCTGCAGCCGTTCGCGGAACTTACGGAAGGCGCAACGGCACGTGCCTTCTGGGCACCTCATCCCGCAGAGTGTGTCGATTGCGAGCATCCCATGCGCGATCTGTGTCGGGGGGGTTGCCCGGCGGCGAGTGATGAGTGCTACGGGACGCGGGTTCGGTGGGATCCGGTGATCGAACTCGCATGCAGCGCGCAGGCGCGGGCCGTCGGGGTGGTGCCGCAAGAGTGCTTGCGCACCGGCACAGCACCGCGGCCAGCCTTGAATCTGAGTCGCGGCTGACGCGGAGTCGTCAGCCCGGCACGGCATCGCTCTCGGGCAGAATTTCGATCTCGAAGCGTCCCTGCTGCGGTATTTCGTCCGGCAGCCGGCCGTCCGCCAGCGCGCGCAACATCGGCATCGGCTCGAACGGGAACTCCACGACCCGGGACCGGCCGTCGATCAGCGTCTGCGCCAGCGCCAGCTCATAACGCAGCAGCGTTGCCAGATGCGGCACGCGCCAGCCGCGCTGCTCCACTTGGCTGGCAAACGCCTGAGCTTCCAGGCTTGCATAAAGCGCAGGCGGGTGGTGCTCGAAGGTGTCCTGCAGCATCCGGCGGAACACCGCCGGACCGACGCTGCACAGGAGCAGACGCGAACTGAGGCGCAATACCTGCACAACCATCGACGCACGGAACGAAAACACCAGGTCGCGCACCAAGGGCACGCCGGCCTCGTCCTCTAGCGTCACCTGAATTGCGACTGTCTCCGGATCGTCGGCTGCCAGCGGCTGCCCCGTGACCAGAGCAGTCAGCGCCGCTTCCCATGGACCGCCCCTGTCGGAGAGCGCCGGGTCGCTCTCGACATCTCGCAGCGTGAGCACCGGGGCCGGCGCTGTGGGCGTCGGTCGCGCGCCGGCGGGGGAGCCGGCGTCGAGCCACGCTCGAATGCGCTGCAACTCCTCAACGATGGCGGCCGTACCGACCTCGGGCAGGAAGGTCGGGAAGATCTCGAAGTTAACGACGCGCAGTGCAGGCAGTCGATGGGGCAGACCGTCGACGAGGCGCCACAGGTCGCCGGGCACCGCGCCACAGTGTGCGTCGAGCCAGAAGCCGTCGCGCAGCATCCCGCCGGCCAGGTGGATCTCCCAGACCCGGTGCAGCGGCAGGACGTTGAGGAATTCGGTCAGCGCCTGACGGCCGTTGGTGGCATTGGCATACGCGTTGTGCAGGTCCAGGAGCAGGCCGCAGTCCGCAGCTTCGGCGACCTCCGCGACAAACTCGCCGTCCGGCATCTCGTCGCTGCGCGGACGCAGGTAGCTCGTGCCGTTTTCGATGGCCACGGGCACGCCGAGTGCGTCCTGCAAACGGCGAATGTTGTCGGCGATGGCCTTTACCTGCGCAGAAGTCTGCCGCGGGGGCATGAAGAATCCGGTGCAGACGCCGTGCGCGGCGTTGAAGCTCAGGTGCTCGCTCGCCCAGGGCACGCCGAGCGCGCGAACCGCTTCACGCAGCAGCGCAAGGTGTTGTGCGGTCGGGCGTGTGTCGCCACCGACCGGCGCGGCGACGCTGTGTACGAGCTTTCTTGCCGGCAAGCGAACCAGATGGTCGAGCACTGCTCGCGGGGCCCGGGGCGGCGCCCCCGGGCCCGCGACGAGCCACGTGGTCTGTGGCTCGAATTCCACCCAGTCGACCAGCCCGGCCTGATTCAGCAGCGGGTCGAGGGCGCTGGTCCAGGTGACACCAACGCCCGGAACCGGTCGATCGACTGCGGCTGTCACCCGAAGCGTCCGGTGCCCTTCATGCCCAGCTTTGCGTCGAACGCGAAGCCGTCCAGTTCGCGCTGGAAGAAGATGTCGAATCCCGAGCAGCAGGCTGCACAGCCGAGCCGGCCAACCACCTTCTCGATGGCCGAACTGAGGTTTTCGATGTTGTCGAACACCGCGCCGGGCGCCGTCACGCGTAGCGGTATCGGGTCCTGAGGCAGCGCAACCGTGGCGATGGGTGGCAACGGTTGCGGATTCAGGGCCACGGCGTTGTGGTCCAGCCGCACGGCAAAGTCGCGTTCGAGATTGAGGTGCAGCGAGTTGCACCCGGTGGCGCAGGCGGAATGCCCGAGGCGCTCGGCGAGATCCTTCAGACCTTTCTTCAACAGGTTGAGGTCATTGGCCACGCCCGCGGCCAACGTCAGGCGCATCGCTGTTCCACGCAGCTTCAGTTGCGAAGCGTCGATTCTTCCCTTCGGCATAAGTGGGTTCCTTTCCGGTGGTCGCGCGCGGTGCGGCGGGCTGACACCCGCCCGGCACTGCGGCGCGACCATCCTAGGCCCCGACCGCGAACACTGGCTACATGAATATTCGGCACCGGACCGCTCCGCATCCCTTGAATCGGCGGTAGCCCCGACGGCGCGCCTCCTCGTCTTTCAGCGAGCGCACCGGTCGATTCAGCAGAGACGTGAGCGTCCCCCGCGCCCGTGCTTGCCCAACCTCCGTGCCGCGCCCAGAATCGTTGTCCCTGGCGCCGCAATACGACGAAGAAGACTCCGGCGGTGGCGCTCCGAGCAGAGGAGAATCGATGGCTACGAAGCGGCGCCCGGCACGCAAGTCTCCCGCAACAAGATCTGTCGCACGTCGCGCAGGCAAAGCCACAGCGAGCTCGAAGTCTCCGACGCGGGCCAAGGCCGCTATGAAGCGCGCAGGCAGGTCGGCCGCGCGCTATCCATCGCGCTTTGATCTCGCGAAGATCGCGCCCGCGATCCGCAAGTCGCCGCTGCGGCTGCGCGACTGGCTCAACCTGCACATTCCTGGCTTGTGGGTCCACGCATCGACGCGCTCGAACCCGCCGGCGGGCAGCGGGGAACGATCCTGACGATTCGCGGCACACGTTTCGCTGCGGCGCGCGGAGACAACGAAGTCAGCATCAACGGCCTCGCCGTGGTCGTCGCCCCGGCACTGCCGGGCCAGCGCGTATTGGTCGACGTCGAACTGCCGGACGGGAAGACGCATCGCTCGGTCGAGGCGCAGACCGATGCGACCGGCCGGGTCGCGCCGACACTGAGGCTGCTCGATGACAAGAAGAAGCTGCAGACGGGCCCGTATCGCGTACAGGCCTTCTTTCACAACGCGCCCGACCTGGACGACGCGGAGTCGAACGTGGTGACGGTCGTGCGCTGGGCGCCCCGGGTGGTGTGCCTGACCGCCGTGTCGGGCACGTCAGCCGCGCGCCAGAGCGCGCTCGAGGAAGTCGAGCCGGTCCTGACCCCAGAAGATCTCGTCGTCGTAGATGTAGGTCGGCGAGCCGAACACGCCGCGCGCGATCGCTTCCTGCGACTGCATGACATACACCGCGGCGATCTCGGCCGAAGCAGCGTGCGCCAGCAGCGCGTCGGCATCGAGTCCGCGAGCGCGGGCGATTTCTTTGAGCGTGTCACGCGATGAGATGTCGCGGTCCTCGGCCCAGATGGCACGAAGGCAGTCGCCGGCGATGTCGAGTGCTTGCTCGGTGCCGTGGCGCTCGAGCACCGCAAGGATCAGCGTGGCCGCGGCCTCCGCTGGTACAGGAAAGAACCTCGGCTCGAGCGTCAGCTGGACGCCGAGGAATTCGCGCCAGCGCTTCAGTTCCATCATGCGATAGGCGCGCCGCTGAGGCGGGCGGTCCTTCAGCGCCAGTCCGCCCGAGGCCGGGAACACCTTGCCGAGGTCCATCACACGCAGGCTGATCTGCGCGCCGTGATTGCGGCAGATCGTGCGGAAGCGCTCGTGTCCCATGTAGGTGAACGGCGACACCGGGGTCATGTAGTAGTCGACTGTGGCGGCCATCTGCAGTTGTCCTCGCCGGTTCAGAAGGGTTTGCCGACCGCGAGCGCGACGATCGCAAACAGCATCGGTACCGGCACTTCACCGAACCACCGGAACCACGCGCGCGAGCGCGTGTTGGCCCCGTTTGCAAGGCGGTGGCAGATCACCGCACACCATGCGTGATAGGCCACCAGCCCGAGCACCAGCGCGAGTTTGACACTCATCCAGCCGCCCGTCCTGCCCGCGCCGTAATCTCCCCAGAGCGCCATGCCTAATCCCAAGGCGAGGAAGCCGATTCCGGACATGAAGCGGAGCAGCCTGCGGGCCATCGCAAGCAAGCGCTCGCGTGTCGCCGCGTCCTGTGTATCCGCGAGGTTGACGTAGATGCGCGGCAGGTAGAAGAGTCCGGCGAACCAGCTGATTACGAACACCAGATGCAGGGTCTTGAGCCAGGCGTAGCCGCTCATGATGGCTGCGAGCTGGCGCCGCGCACCTCGCCGTGGCCAAAGACCACGAACTTCTGCGAGGTCAGCCCCTCAAGCCCGACCGGTCCACGCGCGTGCAGCTTGTCGTTACTGATGCCGATCTCGGCGCCGAGGCCGTACTCGAAGCCGTCAGCAAAGCGCGTCGAGGCGTTGACCATCACGGACGCCGAGTCGACTTCGCGCAGGAAGCGCATCGCGGCCGCGTGATCGGCGGTGACGATCGCGTCAGTGTGCTTGCTGCTGTAGGTGTTGATGTGGTCGATCGCCGCGTCGAGACCGGCGACCACGCGCACGGCGAGGATCGGCGCGAGGTATTCGGCGCGCCAGTCCTCTTCGGTTGCGGCGATGCACCGGATTCCGGCCGCGCGCAGCAGCGTGATGCAGCGCGGATCGCCGCGGAGCTCGACGCCCTTGTCGGCATAGATGCGGCCGAGCCGCGGCAGCACGCGCGCGGCAATGCCTTCCGCAACGAGCAGCGTCTCCATCGTGTTGCAGGTGCCATAGCGCTGCGTCTTCGCGTTGTCGGCGATCCGCACCGCCATGTCCGGATCGGCCGCCGCGTCGACGTACACGTGGCAGACGCCGTCGAGGTGCTTGATCATCGGTACGCGGCTCTCGCGCATCAACCGCTCGATCAGGCCTTTGCCGCCGCGCGGCACGACGATATCGACGTACTCGGGCATCGTCACCAGCAGGCCCACGGCATCGCGGTCGGTCGTGTCAATGAGCTGCACCGCCGCGCGCGGCAACCCGGCTGCTTCCAGCGCGTCGCCTGTCAGTCGCGCCAGCAGGCGGTTGCATTCAATCGCCTCGCTGCCACCGCGCAGGATGGCCGCATTGGCGCTCTTGATGCACAGCGCCGCCGCGTCGACGGTCACATTGGGCCGGCTCTCGTAGATGATGGCGATCACACCCAGCGGCACGCGCATCCGACCGACCTGGATGCCGCTCGGCTGGGGCCGCACGTCCGTGATGGCGCCGATCGGATCCGGCAACTGCGCGACCTGCTCGGCGCCGGCGGCCATCTGCTCGATCGCGCTTACTGTCAGCGTCAGCCGGTCGACCAGCGCCGGAGCAAGGCCTTCGGCCAGTGCGAGCTCGACGTCTTTCCGGTTCGCCGCAATCAGCTCGGTGCGTGACTCGCGCACGCGGCGCGCGAGCTGGTGCAGCGCCTGATTGCGCTGCGCAGTCGACGACCTTGCCATCATCGCGGCCATCGTCCGTGCGCTGCGGCCGACTTCTGCCATGTAGGCGCGCAGATCGCCGCCTGCGTCCGCGGCGACGGTCGCAGCGGTCCTCACCGTGCGATGGTCATTGGGGGCGTTCACGATCCGATCCGGCGTGTGGTCGCTCTACGTCGCCACCTCAAGGGCGGCTTCAGTCAATTCTAGCCAAGCGTCGCTGTCGGAGCCCGGCGCGCGCAGGCCCTTCGCGAGCCGATCGATGTCGGCGACGCGCGTCAACGTACGTTCCAGCCGCTCGAGATCCACCCGTCCAAGCGCGCGTTCGAACAGCTTCTGGCGCACGCCCCAGACCGCACCTTCCCGCGCAGCGACGGCAAACGGGCGGCCAGCGTCCACCTGGGACTTGACCCGCGCCAGCGCGCGCAGTTCCTCGCTGATCGCCCAGACGACGAGCGGCAGCGCCTCTCCTTCATCGCGCAGTCCGGCCATCGTCTTCGCGACCCGCGCCGTGTCTCCGACGACCATCGCCGCCTGCAGCTGCGACAGGTCGTAGCGCGCGACGTTGAGCACCGCGTCGCGCACCTGCTCCAGCGACAGTTCGCCCGCCGGATACAGCAGCGCGAGTTTCGAAATTTCCTGGTGCGCGGCCAGCAGGTTGCCCTCGACGCGATGGGCCACGAATTCGAGCGCCTCTGCCGGTGCGTGCTGTTGCTGCCGCGCAAGTCGCTGCCCGATCCATTGTGGCAGCCGCGCGCGCTCGATGCTGTCGATGTCGATCCACGCCCCGGTCCGCGCCAGCGCGCCGGCCCAGCGCGACTCGCGCGTCCTGCGGTCGAGCCGCGGCAGCGCGATCAACGCCATCGTGTCTTCCGGTGGCGCTTCGGCCAGGGCCTCGAGTGCCGCAGCGCCGGCCACGCCGGGCTTGCCGGTCGGCAGCCGGACCTCGACGATGCGCCGCTCGGAGAACAGCGACATCCCCTGAGTCGCCTGCGCAAGTCTCGACCAGTCGAAGCGGGCATCGGCGTTGAGTACCTCGCGCTCGGCATATCCGAGCGCGCGTGCGGCCTGACGCAGGGCGTCCTGCGCTTCGAGCGCCAGCAGCGCTTCGTCGCTGCTGACCGTGACGAGGCGCGGCATGCGTTGCTCGCGCTTTGCGCGGCTCAGTAGTTCGCCGAGCGCCTGCATCAACCCGTCTCGATCTTCATGCCGGCCAGGCGGCTCACCATCTGCCGCACCAGGTCACTCTGCATGTCGCGGTAGAGCAGCCCTTCCTCGGATTCCTTCGCCAGCAGGTCCGATTCGTTGAACGTGATGTCGCGGCGGGTCATCAGGTCGGTCGGCTCGATCAGCTCGCCGGCGTTGTGGTCGAGCACCCGGAAGCGGATGCGCAGGCGTATCTGGTACTCCGTCGCGCGCCCCTGCGAGTTGATCGCGAGGACCTCGCGTTCGCGGGTTTCCCCGAGCAGCTCGAAGATCGCCTGCGCCTGCTGCCGGTCGGCCACCACCTTCGCGTTGGTCGATGATCGCAGCAGCCGCGTCATTTCAGCGCCGATCGGCGAGTTCACCGGCAGTGCGAGGTAGATCGAACTCACCGGCAGCGTCTGTGTCCCCCGCAGATGGAAACCGCAGCCGGCCAGCGGCACGGCACCGATCGCGACGATGAATTGCCGCCGCCTCATCAGACGACGACGTTGACGAGCTTGCCTGGCACGACGATCACGCGCTTGACGGCCTGGCCTGCGACGAACTTCTGCACATTGCTGTCTGCGACCGCCGCGCGCTCGATCGTCAGCTTATCCGCCGCCGCAGGAACGCGGATCGATGCCCGCAGCTTGCCGTTGACCTGTACGACCAGCTCGATCTCGTCCTGCTCGAGCGCTGCGGCGTCCGGCTGCGGCCACGGCGCGTCGATGATCTCGGCGCCGAACTCGGCCGCGTAGCCGAGGTTGTTCCACAGCGCGTGTGTGATATGCGGCGCGATCGGATACAGCGTGCGCAGCAGGATGCCGATGCTTTCCTGCAGCAGTGCAGTCTCGACGGGCGAAGTGCCGGGCCGCGCGTCTTCGAGCGCGTTAAGCATCTTCATCGCCGCCGACACCACCGTGTTGTACTGCAGGCGTGCGTAGTCAAAGTCCGCCTGCTTCAGGTTCAGGTGGATCTCGCGCCGGGCGGACCTTGCCTCGGATGCGAGCGTCGCAGCATCGAGCCTCAAGCGCTTCGTGAATGCGTCGCGCCGCTCACTGCAGAAGTTCCACAGCCGGCGCAGGAAGCGATAGGTGCCCTCAGCGCCTGAATTGCTCCACGCTGCGCTCTGGTCCGGCGGCCCGGCGAACATCACGAACGCGCGCGCAGTGTCGGCGCCGAACTTCGCGATGATGTCGCGCGGCTCGACCACGTTGTTCTTGCTCTTCGACATCTTCTCTACGCCGCCGAAGATCACGGGCTGGCCGTCTTCGCGTGCCGTCACGGTGCGCGGACGCCCCTTGTCGTCGTATTCGATGTCGATTTCGGCGGGGTAGAACCAGCGTTTCTTGCCTGATGCATCCTCGCGGTAATAGCAGTCGTGCGTCAGCATGCCCTGGGTGAACAGGCGTTTGAACGGTTCGCCGAAGTGCACCAGCCCCATGTCGCGCATCACCTTCGTCCAGAAGCGCGCGTACAGCAGGTGCAGCACTGCGTGCTCGATGCCGCCGATGTACTGGTCCATCGGCATCCAGTAGTCGTTGCGGCCGTCGACCATCGTCGGGGCGTCGGGCGAGCAGTACCGCATGTAGTACCAGGCCGAGTCGACGAACGTGTCCATCGTGTCGCTCTCGCGCCGCGCCGGCTTGCCGCAATTTGGACAGGTGCACTTCAGGAACGGTTCATATTTTGCGAGCGGGCTGCCGCTGCCATCCGGGACGAGGTTTTCGGGCAGCACGACCGGCAGGTCCTTCTCGGGGACCGGCACTGTCCCGCACGCTTCACAGTGGATGATCGGGATCGGCGTGCCCCAGTAGCGCTGGCGCGAAATGCCCCAGTCGCGCAACCGGTACTGCACCTGCTTGTCGCCGAGGTCCTTCGCCTTCAGGTCGGCCGCGATCGCGTCGGTCGCCGCCTCGTGGCCGAGTCCGTCGTACTGGCCTGAGTTGACGCAGACGCCGTGCGTCTTGTCGGCGTACCACTCCTGCCAGCCGGCGAGCGAGAAGGCTTCGCCCGGGACCGCAATGACCTGCCTGATCGGAATGCCGTACCTCCTCGCGAACGCGAAGTCGCGCTCGTCGTGGGCCGGAACGCCCATGACCGCGCCTTCGCCGTAACCCATCAGCACGTAGTTGCCGACCCACACCGGCACTTCAGCGCCGGTCAGCGGATGCTTGACCGAGAAGCCGGTCGCGACGCCTTTCTTCTCCATCGTCGCGAGATCGGCCTCGGCGAAGCTGCCGCGCCTGCATTCCTCGATGAATGCCGCGACGTCCGGCCGTCCCTGGGCCAGGCGCGCGGCGAGCGGATGCTCGGCGGCGATCGCCATGAAGGTCACGCCCATGATCGTGTCGGCGCGCGTGGTGAAAACGCGCAGCAGCTTGCGCTTGCCGTCGATCTCGTATGGGAAGCCGAAGTTGACGCCGACGCTCTTGCCGATCCAGTTCTCCTGCATCGCCTTGACCTGCGGCGGCCACTCGAGGTCGGCCAGGTCCGCGAGCAGCTCTTCTGCGTACCGCGTGATGCCGAGGTAGTACCCGGGGATCTCGCGCTTCTCGACGATGGCATTCGAGCGCCAGCCGCGGCCGTCGACGACCTGCTCGTTGGCGAGCACGGTCTGGTCGACCGGATCCCAGTTGACGATCTGCGTCTTGCGGTAGGCGATGCCCTTTTCGAGCATCTTGAGGAACATCCACTGGTTCCAGCGGTAATACTCGGCCTTGCAGGTCGCAAGTTCGCGCGACCAGTCGAAGGCGAGCCCGAGCGGCTGCATCTGTGCCTTCATCTCGGCGATATTGGAATACGTCCACTCGGCCGGCGCGACCTTCTTCTCGATCGCGGCGTTCTCGGCGGGCAGTCCGAACGCGTCCCAGCCCATCGGCGTCATCACGTTGAACCCGCGCATCCGCAGGATGCGGTACATCACATCGTTCAGCGTGTAGTTGCGCACGTGCCCCATGTGCAGCTTGCCGCTGGGGTAGGGCAGCATCGAGCAGAGGTAGAACTTGGGCTTGGGCTGGCCGCGCGCGTCCAGTCCGTGCTCGACCGCGCGATACGCCTGCGTCCGCTCCCAGTGGGCCTGCGCGGCACTTTCCACGGCCTGCGGGTCGTACTTCGCTTCCATCGCGGTCGTAAGTGTTTGATTCAAAAACACGATTATAGGGGCCGCTAAAATCCCAGCCGATGATGAATCTGCTGCAGAACCTCAACGAGCAGCAGCTCGCTGCCGTCACCCTCCCCAACCAGTCCGCCCTGATCCTCGCCGGCGCCGGCAGCGGCAAGACGCGCGTGCTTACGACGCGGATCGCATGGCTGATCCAGACCGGTCAGGTATCCCCGCAGGGCGTGCTCGCGGTGACCTTCACGAACAAGGCCGCGAAGGAGATGCTGACGCGCATCGGCGCAATGCTGCCGATCAACGTGCGCGGCATGTGGATCGGCACGTTTCATGGACTGTGCAACCGCATGCTGCGCGCGCATCACCGCGACGCCGGCCTGCCGTCCACGTTCCAGATCCTCGACACCGCGGACCAGCTCAGCGCGATCAAGCGGCTGCTGAAGGCCAACAACATCGACGACGAGCGCTACCCGCCGCGCAACCTGCAGCTGTTCATCAACAGCTCGAAGGAGGCCGGGCTGCGCGCGAAGGACGTTGAGGTCAACGACGACTACAACCGCAGGTTCGTCGAGCTCTATGCGCTCTACGACGCGCAGTGCAACCGCGAGGGCGTTGCCGACTTTGCCGAACTGCTGCTGCGCTGCTACGAACTGCTCGACCGCAACGAACTGCTGCGGCTGCACTATCAGGAGCGGTTCCGCCACATCCTGGTCGACGAGTTCCAGGACACCAACAAGCTGCAGTACGCATGGCTGAAGCAGCTGGCCGGTTCGAGGAACGCGATCTTTGCAGTCGGCGACGACGACCAGTCGATCTATGCATTCCGCGGCGCCAACGTCGGCAACATGGCGGACTTCGAACGCGAGTTCCGGGTGCAGAACCTGATCAAGCTCGAGCAGAACTACCGGTCGGTCGGGCACATCCTGGATGCCGCCAACGCGTTGATCGCGCACAACGCCAAACGGCTCGGCAAGAACCTCTGGACCGACGCCGGCGAAGGCGAGCCGGTGCGCATCTTCGAGGCGCAGACCGACGGCTACGAAGCCGCGTGGCTGGTCGACGAGGTGCGGGGGCTGATCGCCGAAGGTCACACCCGCTCGGAAGTCGCGGTCCTGTACCGCTCTAACGCGCAGTCACGCGTCATCGAGCATGGGCTCTTCAACGCCGGCATCCCGTATCGCGTTTATGGCGGCCTGCGCTTCTTCGAGCGGGCCGAAATCAAGCACGCGCTCGCATACCTGAGGCTGATCGAGAACCCCTCGGATGACACCGCGTTCCTGCGTGTCGTCAACTTTCCGCCGCGCGGCATCGGCGCGCGCACCCTCGAGCAGCTCGCCGACGCGGCGCGAACCAGCAATTCGAGCCTATACGCGGCCGTCGGCGGCATGGCGGGTGCGGCGGGCACGAAGCTCGCTGCGTTCGTCAAGCTGATCGACAGCCTGCGCTTCGAAACCGCGCAGCTGCCGCTGGCAGAGATCGTCGATGCGGTGATCCAACGCAGCGGGCTTACCACGCACTACCAGGCGGAGAAGGAAGGCCAGGAGCGGATCGAGAACCTGAACGAGCTCGTCAATGCGGCCGCGGCTTTCGTGGCCGAGGAGGGCTATGGCCGGCACGTGCCGGCCACGCAGGCGAGCGCGGAGGAAAGCGCGACGCAGATCCCGTCGCCGCTCGCCGCATTCCTCTCGCACGCGTCACTCGAAGCCGGCGAGAACCAGGCCGAGGCCGGACAAGACGCGCTGCAGCTGATGACTGTCCACGCCGCAAAGGGCCTGGAATTCCACGCCGTTTTCATCACCGGCCTGGAAGAAGGGCTGTTTCCGCACGAGAACAGCCTGACCGAGATGGATGGGCTCGAGGAAGAGCGGAGGCTGATGTACGTCGCGATCACGCGTGCGCGCCGACGGCTCTATCTCAGCTTCGCACAAAGCCGGTTGCTGCACGGCCAGACCCGCTACGGCACCAAGTCGCGCTTCGTCGACGAACTGCCGGAGCCCACGGTCAAGTGGCTTACGCCGCGCGCCACGATTGGCGGCGGCGGGCGATTCGGCCAGTGGCACGACACCGGCGTGCGGCCGACTGCGGCCAGCGCGCCGCCGATGCGTTTGACCCCGTCGCACGGCATGCGGATCGGCCAGGCCGTGCGGCATGCACGCTTTGGCGAGGGCGTCGTCATCAACCTCGAGGGCAGCGGCGATGATGCGCGTGCGCAGGTGAACTTCGGGCCGCTGGGCGTCAAGTGGCTGGCTCTCGCGGTCGCGAAGCTGACTCCGGCATGAGCACACCGCCGCGGACGGGTACGGCCCAAGGGAAAGATGCCGCTCGCTAAGGCAGAGCGGCGGTCTTGTCACCCCGCCATTGTTGACGCCATAGCCCGGTCTGAAGCCGCCCTGCCAACCCGAGCTGACGAGCCGCAGCCTCAGCCCACGCCGCTCACTTGCGGAACTTGAGCTCTTGCAGCAGGGAGTTGCTGCCGAGCTCCCGGATCTCGAGGCGGTTGCCCATCTCCTTCTGCATTTGGGCTTGGGTCTTCTTCTTCCAGGCCATGTATTCGTCGTCTCGTTTGTCGGCCTCGGGCCCGCTCGGCAGGCGCTCGGAGATGATGACCAGGTAGATATCCGGCTCGCCCTTGCGTGGGTAAGCATTGCTCATGATCATGTAGCTCTTGATCCAGCCCTTGGACTTGGCGAACTCCTGGTCGGCCCTCCACTCGGTTGCCAGGAAATTCATGTAGGCAAGCGCTCCTCCGTCTTTGAGGTGCACCCCCGTCACTTCGTAGAAATCCCCGGGGATCGTCGGCCAGTCGCTGGCCGATGCACGCGGCGAGATCGCAACGGAGGCCGAGCAGAACATCAAAGCCAACAATCCCTTCACCATTGCCTTCTTCATACGTCCTCCCTTACAGCCGTTTGGGCTGCGAGGCAGAAATTAGCACCAGAGCCCGCTGCGGGCGACAAGCTTTCCCAAAGGCAGCGCGCGGGTCAATTAGGGACATTTACTTCAACAATCCGGTTGACCGCAAACCGAACGCCCGTTTCAATGCGCGTGGAAGCGAATACCGGACTTCTCTTGATTCGCTCAAGCAAATGCCGGCCCATTGCAACCGCGTTCTTCTATTCGTCGCGACACTGGTCGGTCTTCAATCGATGAACCTTTTCGGCGCTCAAGCGCCTGCAGCGGCGGACCTGCAGCGCGAAGACAAGTACCTCTGGCTTGAGGAAATCGAAGGGGCGCGTGCCCTTGAATGGGTAAGGGCGCAGAACGAGCGAACACTTGACGAACTACAGGCGGACCCGCGTTATCCGCGCTTCGAATCGGATGCGCTGCGGATCCTGGAGGCAGGCGATCGCATCGCCGATCCAGTGTTGCTCGGTGGTGTGGTTTACAACTTCTGGCAGGACGATCGGAACGTCCGTGGCCTTCTCCGGCGAACGGATTGGCTCAAGTACTCGACCGGCAAACCCGAGTGGGAGACTGTCCTCGACGTCGACGCGCTCTCGGCGCAGGACGGCGTCAAATGGGTGACCGGTATGCCGGACTGCCTCGCGCCGTCATATCGCCGCTGCCTTGTGCGACTTTCACCCGGGGGCAAGGATTCGGCGTTCGTCCGCGAGTTCGACCTGGTGGAAAAGCGCTTCGTCGATTCCGGATTCGTGCTGCCACAGGCCAAGCAGGATGTGACGTGGCTGGATGCCGACCAGCTTCTCGTGGCGACCGACTGGGGGCCGGGAACACTGACCGAATCCGGCTACCCCTTCATCATCAAGCGCTGGCGCCGTGGCGCGCCGCTCGCTGCGGCAACCGAGATTCTCCGGGGTACGCCGAAGGACGTCGGAGTTACCCCGCTGCGTTTTCACGACCGCGACGGCTCCGTTCTGCACGTACTGGTCCGTAACGAGACGTTCTTCGAGTCGACCTTCCAGTTGCTGCAGGCCGATCGGCTGGTGCCATTGCCGATCCCGCGCCGGTCGTCGGTCGAAGGCTTCTGGAGCGGCGAGTTGGTGGTGGCGCTGCAGCAGGAATGGGAGACCGGGGGGCGGCGCTACGCGAACGGCAGCCTGGTGAGCTTTTCGGTGGCGAAGTTCCTCGAGGCGGGCTCACTCGACGTGCACCTCGTGTATGAGCCGGGCGCCCGCGCTTCCTTTCAGTCGTTCCACGGCAGCCGGTCGGTGGCGTACGTTGACACTGCCGAAGACGTTGTTTCGCGCGTGTACCGGTACAGCTTTCGTGAAGGAGTCTGGCGGTCTTCAGGAACGCTACCAACGGCGCCCAATGAACAGGTCACGCCGGGCGATGTGGCGCCGGACAACGATCGAGCCTTCTTCTATACGGAAGGTTTCACCAGTCCGCGAAGCCTTATCGTGACCTCGGGTGACGGCGCATTGCGCAAGCTGCAGGCAACGCCCGAGAGGTTCGACGCCAGTGGCCTTGTGGTCGAACAGCAGACGGCGACGTCCAAGGATGGGACCAAGGTCCCTTACTTCGTGGTGCGGCCGCGCGATCTCAAACCGGACGGCACTGCGCCCACGCTGCTCTACGGCTATGGCGGATTCCAGATTTCGATGACACCGGCCTATTCGGGCACCGTCGGCAAGCTGTGGCTCGAAAGTGGTGGTGTCTATGTGCTCGCCAACATCCGCGGCGGCGGGGAGTTTGGCCCGGAATGGCATCAGGCCGGCCTCAAGACAAAGCGGCAACTGATTTACGACGACTTTGTCGCCGTGGCGGAAGACCTCATCACGAAGAAGATCACGACCCCGCGGCGGCTGGGCATCATGGGCGGCTCGAACGGCGGTCTGCTGATGGGAGTGATGCTGACCCAGCGGCCCGATCTGTGGAACGCCGTGGTCCTTCAGGTGCCGCTGCTTGACATGTTGCGCTATGACCGCCTGCTCGCGGGTGCCTCGTGGGTCGACGAGTATGGAAGCCCGGCAGTTCCTGAGGAACGAGCGTTCCTCGAGACGATCTCTCCCTATCACCGGCTGAAGGCCGGCGTTGCCTATCCGGCGCCCTTCTTCGTGACCTCGTCAAAGGATGATCGTGTGCACCCCGGCCACGCGCGCAAGATGGCAGCCAAGATGGAAGAGTTGGGATATCCCTTTTGGTATTACGAGAACATCGACGGTGGCCATGCGGCCGCGAGCGATCAAAGGGAACGCGCAAAGCGCGTGGCTCTGGAGTTCACATACCTGAGCCAACGGCTGAAAGACTAGGGGAAAGGGCAGCGTTACCACCCCGCCGGTGGGTTACAAAGCAGATTTGCTCCCAAGCGAGCGTAGTGGGCTATGTGTTTCGAAGCTCCGCGTTAATGAGACTGTTCATTGTTCTCGTCTTAGCGCTGGCCATGCAACCGATCGCTGCTCGAGCAGGGGACGATTCGACAGCTCTGTGGCAGGCGTACGAGAGTGCTGGCACGCCGTCTCTTGTACTTACGCCGCCGGGAGTTCGGCGTCAGGAAGCGTTTCACGGCAGCCGTGACCCGAAACGCCCGAAAGCCGAGGTGGCGGAACGTCAACCTTGGTCCGTACGGGCAACTGTGTCGGATGTGATCGCCTCGCTTGCCTGTACATCCATGTTCAAGGTGCGTCCCGACAGCCAGGGTACGGACCCTGCCGCCTCCGCGGGTCGCTGAGTTGCTGTGAGGCCCACATACCGGCTCCGGCCAGTAGCAGAAGTGGCGCCGCTCGGCGAGAATCACCCGAAAGCAGACCCTGAGTCCTTCGCGCAAATCCTGTGCGCATAACTGCCCGGCTGCGGAGAGATGAACATGCAGTTCAAGCGGGCGGGGAAATGAGCCTTCACTCTGACGATGACAGCCGCCCGCGGGTCTTTCTGTCGTACTCACGCAGGGACTTAGGTTTTGTCGAGAGCCTCGCCAACGACCTGAACTCGCGAGGGTGCCTCTGCGACTACGACGTTGTGGACACGGACCCAGACAACGTTCTTCTGGGAATATCTCCTGAAGATGACTGGTGGAAACGCATTCAAGACATGCTGACGCGCGCCCACGTGGTTGTCTTTGTCTTGTCGCCGCAGTCATTGCGCTCGAAGGTCTGCGATGAGGAAGTGGCGTTCGCGCTGAGCAACGGGAAGCGCGTAATACCGATCACATTTGGAGCGGTCGACGTCGCGGCACTACCTCCGCGGTTGTCTGCGCTCAACGTCGCCATTCATTTCCGCATTGGCGATGACCCGCAGTACGGTTCGTCTTTAGCGAAGTTGGCCACGGTGGCCCAGCTGGACGTCGCTTGGCATCGGACCGCCGCTGATGTCTCGATTTCAGCACACCGATGGAATGCACGCGGGCGCGGTCAGGAGGCGTTGGTTCTGGGCACTGAACTGCAAGCACTTCAACGATGGGCTTCCAGTCGCCCCGCCTCTGCGCCTACCCATTCGGAACTCGTTCTAGCCTACTTGGCGGCGTGCCAGCAAGCGGAGGAAGACCGAGTTGCAATGCTTGAAGCAGAACGCGAGCGGTACCTCGAACTAATAGAGGTAGTGAGACCCATGCTCGAGGCGGAGATTCGCGTTCGCGAAACGCAGGATCCCTCGAGCCATCCGGGCGTTCGAAAGGAGCAGGAAGTCGAACTTGAAAGGGTTAGATCCCTCCTTGGCAACCGGTGGCATCCGTCCGCTGCAAAGCACGTCGCGTCAACGGGGGCTACGGAAGGCTACGCAGAAGTGTTTGTCTTCCCCTGCTGCAACACGATGGTACGAGACTTCTTGAGCACTGGTGAGGGCGAGCCGCCACTCCAGTTTCGCTCGGATGGTTGTCGAGACATACCGCCTAGCTTGCAACATTCTGAGCGGAGGCGAAGCAACCCTTTCCGACCGGTCATCGTCTCGCAGCGACAGGATGCCGACCCTAGCGAAATGACGCCCATTAACCGGTTGCAGCGGCCGGTCCACTGCGCGGCGTGCCGCTGAAGCGGCGCGATGACGGCAGAGGATTCCTGTCCGCTTGTCGGCGACACACATGTCTGCTTAGGTTGCTTCGAACGAGAAGCGGCTAGACCCCGAGTCGTCTTCCACCGCCCGGCGCCATGACGTCCTGTGTCTACCCTGCCTGCTGCGTCCCCGCGGTCGTCTGCTCCGGAGCTGGTTCGAGCACGGTCCGGTAGATCGGGTACTGCGTGGAATACGCGACGCTGGTGAGCAGCAGAGCCACCGGCGCCAGCATCATCGAGCCGACCTGCGCCGAAACGCTCAGAAGGTTGAGAATGATGGACGTGAGCCACGACAGCGAGAACACGAGCGCCGCAAGCGCAACGCCGAGCACGAGGAACGGCCAGCGGTTGCGCCAGCAGGCGAAGAGCGAGAAGAACATGGCCTTCCCGACCGTATAGCGGTGCCAGGCGATCAGCAGCGGCGAGAACCAGGTGAGCATCAGGATCGGCGTATAGACGAGCACAGCCGCGGCGATCGCATCCCACGGGACGTTTGCCGCCACCGAGGCCGGGTCGAGCTGGCCGTCGACGACCTTCCAGTTGGCGAGCTCGTCCTGCGCGAACAGCGCAGTCAGCATCGACATCAGCACCACGAGCCCCGCATGGATCATTCCAAGGCGCAGCAGCGCGTTGCGCTGCGGCCCCTTGAATCCGGCGAGCAGCAATGATGGCAGCGGTACCACGTTGCGTTCGGCGTCACGCCCGGCGGCGGTGATGCCGACCGTTCCGAACGGCACCAGGATCGCCGCGAGCGGCAGACCCACGAGTGGCACGTTCGCGATCACCATCAGCGCCATCGAGTACAGGATCACGAGCGCGGTGAAAGCGAAGGCCTGGCGCCGGTAGAGGGAGAGGCCTTCGCGCAACCAGCCCCAGCCGGCGGCGGCCGGCAGCGTTCTGACTTGCATGCAGCAATTCTATCGGCCCGAATCCGCGGGCTCGACCCACGGCAGGGTCTTTTCGGCAATGCGGCGCTCGAGGATGCGCTCGAAATGCCTGGGGTCGTGCGGAGTCAGGACCTCGGCCGGACGCGGCAGGTAGTAGTCGTACAGGCGGGAGATCCAGAATCGCAGCGCGGCTGCGCGTAGCACGGTGCGCCAGCATTCATACTCTTCCTCGGTCAGCGGGCGCACTGCGTGGTAGGCGCTGAGCATCGCCTGGGCGCGATCCGGGTCGAACGCACCGGTTGCGAGATCGATGCACCAGTCGTTCATCGTGACCGCGAGGTCGAACAGCCACAGCGAGCAGCCGGCGAAATAGAAGTCGATTAGACCGCCGATTGCGTCGCCCGCCGGGGTTCCAATGATGAGTACGTTGTCGCGGAAAAGGTCTGCGTGGATCGGCCCGGAGGGCAGCCGCTCGAAGTGCGCGCTGCGAAAGAATGTGTCCTGATAGATGAGTTCGTCGGCCAGGCGCCGGAACACCTCGTCAGGAATGTGCGGCTCCAGCTTGGGGACCGAGTCCTTCCACCAGCCGATACCGCGCAGGTGCGGCTGGAACAGCGGAAAGTCCGCGCCGGCCAGATGCATTCGTGCGAGCACATCACCGACGAGCGCACACTGGGCCGCGGAGGGATGGACGACGGCCTTGCCCTCGAGGCGCGTGACGATGGCGGCTGGCTTGCCCTTGATCTCCGAGAGCAGCGCGCCGCTGCGGTTTTCCTGCGGCGCCGGCACAGGCAGACCCCGCCGCGACAGGTGCCGCATCAGCTCCAGATAGAACGGCAGCTGTTTGAACGTGAGCCGCTCGAAGATCGTCAGGACGAAGCGTCCCTGCGAGGTCGTCAGGAAGTAGTTGGTGTTCTCGATGCCTGAGGCGATGCCGTGCAGGTCGAGCAGTTCGCCAATTGCAAACTGCGTCAGGAAGCTCGCGGCTTCGGCGCGAGTGATCGCGGTGAAGACGGCCATGGGCTCGGGCCGGGCCTAACGAGACTGGGAGGAGGGCGGAGGAGGCAGCGGTGGTGAAGCGGCGCGATCGGCAGGTCGGCCGAACTCGAAGGTGAAGAACTTCGGGACCGACAGACCGGAGAGGGATTCGGTCGCCGATAGCGGTTGCTGGCCCTCACGGTTCGTGATCGTGTAGGTGCGACCGGTCAGGGCTGGCGTGACCCGGACCTCGCTGACGCCGTTGCGGGTTCGGATCTGCTCGATGCGCGTCCTGGGCTCTTCGGGGAGCGGCGCCTTGGTGTCAGCCTCGGTCGGCACCAGCTCGTCGGCGGTGGGTGTCGTGTCGGTGGCCGTCCCACCGGAAGCCGCTTCGAGCGCCTGCTTCTCCGCGGCGGGCAAGTCGATGCGCTGTGGCGGCTTGGCCGCCGGCCGCGCCGGGGTCGCCGCAGTGGAAGCGCCCGTGTCCGGCCGGGTGGCCGGTGGCGGTGCGGTCTGCGCCTGGGCTGCGAGGGCGAGCGATATCAGCATCGCCGCGGCCAGCCAACGAGGCGGGGAGTTAGGAAGCAGGCGACCTTCCATTTGAGGAATTCTAACCGTGTGCAAGGCGACGCCTATCGCCCGAATCACCGATATTGGGCTATCTCAAAGGTAGAGAAGCTGCTCGCGCTCGGTCGCGCTCTGTTCGAAGCCGCGCGCATCGTAGAAGTCGAAGAGGGCGTTGACGACCGCATCGGCCTCGTCGACGACGCGCATCATCGCGAGATCGGTGTCGCTGATCATGCCCTCGGCCGCCACGACGTCGCGCAGCCAGTCGAGCAGTCCCTTCCAGAATGCCGACCCGACCAGCACGACCGGCATCTTGCGGCCCTTGCCGGTCTGGATCAGCGTCAGTGCCTCCGAAAGCTCGTCGAGCGTGCCGAAACCGCCCGGCATTACGACATAGGCCGCCGCGTACTTCACGAACGCCACCTTGCGCGCAAAGAAGTGCCTGAACCGCAGCGAAATGTCCTGGTATTCGTTGCCGTACTGCTCGAACGGCAGCTCGATGTTGAGTCCCACCGACGGCGACGCCCCCTCGAACGCGCCGCGGTTGGCGGCTTCCATGATCCCGGGGCCGCCGCCGCTGATGACGGCGAATCCGGCATCCGAGAGCTTGCGCGCGATCTCGACCGCCAGCTCATAGTTGGGTGTGCCCGGCAGCGTGCGTGCGCTGCCGAAGATCGAGACCGCCGGCCGGATCTCCGACAGGCGCTCGGTCGCCTCGACGAACTCTGAAATAATCCCCCAGAGCTGCCACGACTCCCTTGCCTTCTGGCTGGTGGCGCGCTCCGGCATGGTGACTGCGCGCAGGCTGGGTATGTTCTTGCGGTGGTCTAGCACGGCGTTACTCCCATGAAAACACTATTGCTGCTCGATGGGTCGAGCTACCTTTATCGCGCCTTCCACGCGCTGCCCGATCTGCGCACGGCGGCGGGCGAGCCGACCGGCGCGCTGCGCGGGTTCATCGGCATGCTGCGCGTCCTGCGCCAGCAGGTCGCGGCGGATTACATCGCGTGCGTGTTCGATGCCAAGGGTAAGACCTTTCGCGACGAGCTTTACGCCGAATACAAGGCCAATCGGGCCGCCATGCCGGCCGATCTGGTGGCCCAGATCGGACCAATTCATGCCGCAGTGCGGGCGCTTGGCTGGCCGGTGATCGAGATCGAGGGCATCGAAGCCGACGACGTGATCGGCACGCTGGCGCGCGCGGCCAGCGCGCATGGGCTGCGCACGGTCATCTCCACGGGCGACAAGGATCTCGCGCAGCTGGTCGACGAGCACACCACGCTGGTCAACACGATGAGTGGGGAGACGCTCGACGTGAAAGGAGTGTCGGAGAAGTTCGGCGTCCCGCCGGAGCGGATCGTCGACTACCTGACCCTGGTCGGCGACAGCGTCGACAACGTCCCGGGTGTCGAGAAGGTGGGCCCGAAGACGGCGGCCAAGTGGCTTCAGACCTACGGCTCCCTCGACGCGCTGGTCGCGAACGCCGGGCAGGTGAGCGGGGCCGTCGGCGAAAACCTGCGCAAGGCGCTGCCCTGGATTCCGACCGCGCGCACGCTGGTCACGATCCGGACGGACTGCGACCTGTCTGAACATGTCCCCTCGATGAGTGCGCTGGCGGTGCGTGACGAGGATGCGGCGCAGCTGCGCTCGATCTACGAGCGCTACGAGTTCAAGTCCTGGCTGCGCGAGATGGATACCGTCGCGAGCGCTGCCGCCGCTGCGCCGGCCGCAAGCGGCGTGCCTGTGCGCGACAGCCGAGCCGAGTACGAGACGGTGACCACACTCGGACAGCTCGAGACGTGGCTGCAGAAGATCGGTGCGGCGGACCTGACCTGCATCGACACCGAAACCACTTCACTCGATCCGATGGCCGCGCGGCTGGTGGGTCTGTCGCTGTCGGTGGAGCCGTTGAAGGCCTGCTACGTCCCGCTGGCGCACCGCTATCCCGGCGTTCCGGAGCAGTTGCCGCTTGACGCGACGCTCGCCACGCTGCGGCCCTGGCTCGAGAGCCCGCATCACCGCAAGGTCGGCCAGCATCTGAAGTACGACATGCACGTATTCGCCAACCACGGCATCCGCCTGGCTGGAGTCGTGCACGACACGCTGCTCGAGTCCTACGTGCTCGAGGCCCACCGCGGCCACGACATGGATTCGCTGGCCGAGCGTCACCTCGGACGCAAGACGCTCACGTACGCCGAAGTCTGCGGCAAGGGTGCGAACCAGCTGGGTTTCGACGACGTGGCGATCGACCGTGCCACTGAGTACGCGGCCGAGGACGCCGAGATAACGCTGGCGCTGCATGCGGCGATGTGGCCGCAGATCGAAACCAATGCGGGGCTGCGTCGGGTCTACGAGGACATCGAACTGCCGGTCGCGCAGGTGCTGTACCGGATGGAGCGCACTGGCGTGCTGATCGACGGCGAGCGCCTGCAGCGGCAGAGCCGGGAACTGGCGCAGCGCATCGCCGACCTGGAGCGCGAGTCGATCGAAATTGCGGGACAGCCCTTCAACCTGGGCAGCCCGAAACAGATCGGGGAGATTCTCTTCGGCCTGCTGAAGCTGCCGGTGCTCAAGAAGACGGCCAGCGGCGCGCCCTCGACCGATGAAGAAGTATTGGAGAAACTGGCTGAGGACTACCCGCTGCCGAAACTGCTGCTCGAACACCGCGGCCTGTCGAAGCTGAAATCTACTTACTGCGACAAGCTTCCGGCGAGCGCCGACGCGCAGGGCCGCGTGCACACGAACTACGGCCAGGCGATTGCGGTGACCGGGCGCCTGTCGTCATCGGATCCGAACCTGCAGAACATCCCGATCCGCACGGCGGAGGGGCGCCGCATCCGCGAGGCCTTCATCGCGCCGCCGGGACATCGCATCGTGTCGGCCGACTATTCGCAGATCGAACTGCGCATCATGGCGCACATCTCCGAAGACGCTGGCCTGCTCGACGCCTTCGCGCGAGGTGAGGACATCCATCGCGCGACGGCTTCGGAGGTCTTCGGCGTGCCGGTCGGCGAGGTGACGAGCGAGCATCGGCGCTATGCCAAGGTCATCAACTTCGGCCTGATCTACGGCATGAGTGCTTTCGGCCTGGCGTCCAACCTCGGCATCGAGCGCGATGCGGCACGCAGCTACATCGATCGCTACTTCATGCGCTATCCGGGCGTCGCCCGCTACATGGAGTCGACGCGAGCGATGGCAAAGCGGCAGGGCTATGTCGAGACGGTCTTCGGCAGGCGTCTCTGGCTGCCGGAGATCAACTCGCCGAACGGGCCGCGGCGCGGTGCGGCCGAGCGCGCGGCGATCAACGCGCCGATGCAGGGCACGGCGGCTGACCTGATCAAGCTCGCGATGATCGCCGTCGATCACTGGATCCAGCAGGACGCGCTGGGGACACGGCTCGTGATGCAGGTGCACGACGAACTGGTGCTCGAAGTGCCCGATGCCGAGGTAGATCTGGTCCGTCAGCGCGTGCCGGCGCTGATGGCCGGCGTCGCCGAACTGCGTGTGCCGCTGCTGGTCGAGCTCGGCGTCGGCGCCAACTGGGACGAGGCGCACTAGCGCCGGCGCACCCGAATCACGCGCTGTCAGACCGTGACGGCGACGATCACGCTCGAAGCCTTGAAGAACGCGGTCGCGCGTGAACCCGGCTTCAGGCCGAGCGATTTCGCGCTGTCCTGCGTGATGATCGCGGTCACCGACCCGCCGCCGTCGAGGTCGAGGGTCACTTCCGAGTTCACCGCGCCGGGCTGGATCGTCCTGACGACCCCCGCAAACTGATTGCGCGCCGAGAGTCTTGTTCCGTCGAGGCCGGTCGCGATGAGCACGGAGGACGACTTGACCAGTGCGATGGCGGTCATGTTCGTCCGTATCCCGAGCGATTGCGCGCTGTCCCGGGTGACGATCGCGACGATGCGCGGACCACCGGGAACCGCGATCTCGATCTCGTCGCTGACGGCGCCCATGCGAACCGCTGTGACCTTGCCCACGAATTGGTTGCGCGCGCTCGTCTTCATGGTAACGATCCTCGTCAGCGAGAAATCGGAAGACAGATCGAATGCTTCGGCGTCGAGCACCCGCAGGAAGCGCTGATGGACCGCGTTGATCTGCTCGAAGCGCTCCAGCAGTCGCAGGCCGTGTTCAGTAAGTCGCGTATGGCCCCCGCCGCGGCCGCCGATGCTGCGCTCGACCAGCGCCTCGCCGGCAAGCCGGTTCATCGATTCGATCGCCTCCCAAGCACCTTTGTAGCTGAGCCCGACCGCCGTGGCCGCGCGCGAGATCGAGCCGAGGTCGGCCACCGCGCGCAGCAGCGTCATGCGCGCCGGTCCGGCGAGGTTCTCTCCGCTCACGGTTACCCAGACACTGCCGTCGAGAGCGAGGCGACCGGGGCGCCGGACAGTACGGGTCATCGCGCGCGGAGTCCTCGGGCGATCCGGGGGACGTGTCATGCTAGGCTTTCCGAAGCACCGGCATCGTTCGAGACGCGGCCCTGCTGCATGTGAACGATCTGCGTCGCCAGTTCCGCTGCGTCTTCGTCGTCGTGCGTGACCAGCAGCGTCGGGATCGAGATATCGCGCTGCAGATCGCGCAGTTCCCTGCGCAGCCGCCTGCGCAGTTCGCGATCCAGCGCGGCGAAGGGCTCGTCGAGTAGCAGCGCTGCCGGGTCGGACGCCAGCGCGCGCGCCAGCGCTGTGCGCTGGCGCTGGCCACCGGAGATCTGATCCGGAAAATGGTCGATCACATCGTGCAGGTGGAAGGCGTCGACCCATCGGCGGACGCTCGCATCCTCAATGCCGTCTAGCGGGTTCACCCAGCCCTTCCGGCGGCCGAACGCGATGTTCTGACGAACGGTCAGATGCGGAAAGAGCGCGTAGTCCTGGAAGACATGGCCCATGCGCCGCTGTTGTGGCGGGACCTCGATTGCCGCGGCACTGTCGAAGAGCGTCCGGCCGGCGAGCACGACGCGGCCACGGTCGGGCCGGGTGATTCCCGCGATCATGCGCAGCGTCTGGGTCTTGCCGCCGCCCGAGGGGCCGACGAGCGCAAGCCGGGTGGCATCGCTCGCGAAGCTGACGTCGAGGTCGAAGCGGCGTTCCCGGTGGCTCAGCACCTTCCGCAACGAGATGTTCCAGACCGTCGTCATTGAGCACGCAGCGGCACGCGCCCCGGCACCAGCCGGCCCGCGGCCAGCAGCACGGCGACGCAGGTGATCGAGGTCACCGCAACGAGGAAGTCGGCGGTGTCGTTCTGGCCTGCCTGCACCGCTTCATAGACAGCGATCGACAGCGTCTGCGTCTTGCCGGGGATGCTGCCGGCGACCATCAGCGTCGCACCGAATTCCCCCAACGCCCGCGCGAACGCCAGCAGAAGCCCGGCCAGTACGCCGCGCCATGCGAGCGGAAGCGAAACGCGGAAGAACACGCCGGGCTCGCTGATGCCGAGCGTGCGCGCGACCTCTTCGAGTTGCGGATCGACGGTCTCGAAGGCCGCGCGCGCCGCCTTGAAGACCAGAGGGAACGACACCACCGTTGCTGCCAGCACCGCACCCTGCCAGGTGAAGATCAGCCGGATACCGAAGTTCTCGAGCAGCCAGCTGCCCATCGGCCCGTGCGTGCCGACCAGCACGAGCAGGTAGTAGCCGAGCACGGTCGGTGGCATCACCAACGGCAGCGTGAACACCGCGTCGAGCAGGTCGCGCCCGACGAAGCGCATGCGCGCAACGGCGAATCCGGCACCGACGCCGAGGACCAGGTTCAACGCTGTCGCCCAGCCCGCTACCTTCAGCGTCAGCGCGAGGGCGATCCATGCGCCTTCCATCGGCTGGGCTCGGCGTCAGGGCCTGCCGAATCCGTACTTCGCGAACACCGACTGCGCCGCGGGTGAAATCAGGTACTCGGCAAACGCACGCGCCGCCGCGGCGTTCGGGCTCGAGCTGATCGGCGTGACGGGATACAGAATCCGCCTCTTCGTCGGCACCGCGAACGCGACCTTGACCTTGTCTGGCATCAGCGCGGCATCGGTCGCGTAGACAAACCCGGCGTCGACCTCGCCGCGCGCGACATAGTCGAGCGCCTGCCGGACGTTGTTGACGCCGATCATCTTCGGCTCGATCGCCGACCACAGGCCGGCGGCTTCCAGCACGCCTTTGGTGTAGCGCCCGACCGGTACGCTGGCGGGAAGGCCGATCGCGATGCGCGCATCGCTCGCCTGGCCGAGGTCGGCCAGCGCCGCCGGCACCTTGCTTACGCCGGCGGGAACGATCACCACCAGCGAATTCGAAACGAAGTTGCGTCGCTGGCCGGCTTCGACCAGCTTCTGCTGCTGCGCCTGATCCATGGTCTCCTGGTCGGCGCTGGCGAACACATCGACCGGCGCGCCCTTGGCGATCTGCTGAAGCAATGCCCCAGACGCGCCGAAGTTGAACTGCACCTTGGTGCCCGGATGCGCCGCCTCGAAGCCCGGCCCGATCTCCTTGAACGCGTTGGTCAGGCTCGCGGCGGCGGAGACCGTGAGGTCGGCCGCCGATGACGCGGCGGAGCTCCATGCGACGAGCGCTGCGGAGGCAACGAGGCAGAAGTTCTTCACGGCACGCATATCCAAGCGCTATGTAGTCATGGTGATATGGAAATGGTAGTTTGCATGGGGAAATGCGTCAAAGTCGATAAGTTCTCGGCTACATGACGAGGACCATGATGCCTGAGCGGGCGATCCGTATCCGGCGTCGCGGGCGCCGCCGGGTGTGTACACAACGTGGCTTGCCTGTGGGGCGGACAGACACGTCGCCGCCTTGCGCGACGCCGGCCCGGCAGTCGGCGTTAACCGCGTGCGCTACCTCCAGACCGCGGAGACGACGATCGCCGGAGGCCGTGCGAGGCCATGGGGCGGACTGCTGCCGAGACCGAATTGCGTCGCGCGTATGGCGCGTCGGATCGTCGGACTTTCGGCGATCAAACTTGCCCCAATCGCCGGCCGGTCAACGCAGCAGGTAGCCGATCGGCCGCCACGCTCCGTCCTGGTAGACGAGCGTCACCATCTCCTGCGCGGAAGGATTCTTCTCGAAGTCACTGAAGAAACGTAGCGACACGTACTCACCTTCCGGCGCTCCCGGCATCGATTTGCGATAGGCGGCGCCGTCGAGCTTGCGGCCCTTGAAGGCGCCGACTTCGGCGCGGTTCTTCGGGAGTCCGTCCACCCACTGCTGCCGCCCCACTTTCTCCTTGAACAAGGTGGAGCACTCGTCCCACGCCTTGCCGTAGTCACCGCTGTCGATCAGCTTCAGCCACTCGCCTGCGACCTTGGCCGCTGCCTGTTCCTTGGCCTCGATGACGGGGTCAACAGCCGGAGTCGTTGCTGGCGCGGGTCTGGTCGTCGGCGTCGTCATGTCCGCTGGCGGCTTCAGTTGGGCCTGGGTCGCGCCGGAGAGGAAGGCCAGGACGAGCATTGCGGTTCTTGCGTGCATGATGATCCTTCAGGGAAGAGGTCACGCTCCGCCGCAGGCAGTGGCGCAGCGCCGCCGCGTTACGTGGGCGTATACGCCAACCGCACGTAGATCGGAGCGAAGGGTGTGGCCTGAGTAATTTCGATCAGCGCCTCGCGCGCGAGTTCCAGCAATGCCAGGAAATGCACGATCGCGACCGGTGCACCGCGGGCCGGATCGAAGAAGTCGGCGAACTCGACAAAGCGGGCATTCTGCAACCGGCGCAGGATCAGGCTCATGTGCTCGCGCACCGACAGTTCCTCGCGCGCGATCCGATGGTGGGCGTGCAGGCGCGCGCGCGTCAGCACCGCCGACCATGCGTCGCGCAGATCGACCACGTTGACGTCCGGGAAGCGGCGCTCGAGCGACTGTTCGATCGTCACGATCGCGCGCACGAAGTCGCGCCCGACGCGTGGCAGCTGGTCGATCTGCAGGGCCGCGAGCTTGATGCGCTCGTATTCGAGCAGCCGCCGCACGAGTTCGGCGCGCGGATCCTCGACGTCCTCGCTGCCCTCGGACTTGCGCAGCGGCAGCAGCATGCGCGACTTGATCTCGATCAGCAGCGCCGCCATCAACAGATACTCGGCGGCGAGCTCGAGGTTCTTTTCGCGGATCTGGTCGATGTACGCCAGGTACTGGACCGTGAGCGGCGCCATCGGGATGTCGAGCACGTTGAAGTGCTGCTTGCGGATCAGGTACAGCAGCAGGTCGAGCGGGCCCTCGAAGGCTTCGAGGAAAATCTCGAGCGCATCCGGCGGGATGTACAGGTCGTCCGGCAGGCGGAACAGCGGCTCGCCATAAAGGCGAGCCAGCGCGACACCGTCGACAGTGTCCGGCGTCATGTCGGCTGCCGCCGCCAGCACGCCCTCGTCATCGCCGGTTGCGCCTGGCCCCTGCGCCTGCGCCGGGAACGGATTCAACGCCGCGCCTTCGGCTGATAGACGTATGCGGGCTGAGCAACGGCGGACTGGCGGAAGCGCGCGTACATGTCGGGGTCGAGGTTCTTGTCCCACCAGATCGCGCGGCCCTGCTTCTGGCCGGTCTCGATAGTGGGATCGCGCTGCTTCATTTCGCGCAGGAACTGTCCCAGCTCGGAGATGTATGGGCTCGACATGGATGATGCGGCTACGGGATCAGACCGCCGAGGATTTTACGCGAGCGCGGCGGTTCACCGAGCGGCCGAGACCGCCGTCAGGATGCCGCGCAGGATTTCCAGCGGAGGCGGCGGGCAGCCCGGAACCGCGACGTCGACCGGGATCACGTTCGCGACACGGCCGCAGCTCGCGTAACTCTCGCCGAAGATCCCGCCGCTGCAGCCGCAGTCGCCGACGGCAACGACGAGCTTCGGTTCCGGTGTGGCCTCATAGGCGCGCTTGACCGCGATTTCCATGTTGCGTGCCACCGGTCCCGTGACGAGCAGCAGGTCTGCGTGGCGCGGGCTGGCGACGAAGCGGATGCCACGGCCCTCGAGGTTGTAGTACGGGTTGTTCAGCGCGTGGATCTCGAGTTCGCAGCCGTTGCACGATCCCGCGTCGACCTGGCGGATCGTCAGCGCGCGACCGAGCAGCGCCAGCACGTCGGCCTGGATGCGTTCGGCCTCGACGCGCCAGGCCGCCTCGGGCTGCGGCGCGGGCTCGGTGCAGAGCCCCGCCTTCAGCACCTGTCGCATCATGAAGAGCATCAGAGGTCCTGGCCGGAGTAGCTGAGGTTGAACGACTTGTTGATCAGTGGGAAGTCGGGAACGATGTTGCCGATCACCGCGTGCTCGAGCAGCGGCCAGTTCTGCCAGGACGGGTCATGGCAGTGACAGCGGCGCACCCGCCCATCGGCGTCCGCCTCGATCGCTACCAGCACATCGCCGCGCCAGCCCTCGATCCAGCCGATGCCTCGTCCGTCGCCGCCGACCGCCGCCAGCGGGCGCTGCGTTTCGCCCGGCGGGATACGCCGTACGATCTCACCGATCAGCCGCAGTGACTCCGCGAGCTCGTCGAAGCGGACTGCGACGCGCGCCGCGACATCGCCGCGGTCCTGCGTCGCGATGCGCACGCTCAGCGCGTCGTATGGCGCGCAGGGCAGGTCGACGCGCAGATCGCGCGCCTGCCCGCTGGCGCGCGCGGCCAGCCCGCACAGCCCGAGCTGGGCCGCGAGTTCTGGCGTGACGAAGCCTGTGCTCTGAAACCGGTCCTGCAGCCCGGCGTGCTCGTCGTAGATGCTGCGCAGGACGTTCACTTCAGCGGAAAGCTCCGTGCATTGTCTGGCGATGCGCTCGAGGGCGTCGCGATCCGCGTCGCCCAGAGTGCCGCCGGGAACGATCCGGTCCATCAGCAGGCGATGGCCGAACACCGCGTCGTTCAGGCGCAGCCAGTCTTCGCGCAGGCGCGAGAATTGTGCGAGGCCGAACGCCAGCGCGGCGTCGTTGCCGAGCGCGCCGAGGTCTCCGAGATGATTAGCGACGCGCTCGCGCTCCAGCAACAGCGCGCGCAGCCAGGCGGCGCGCGGCGGTATCTCGGTTCCCGTCGCGGCCTCGACGGCCATCGAATACGCCCAGGCATACGCGACCGTCGAGTCGCCGGAGACGCGGCCGGCGAGCCGATGCCCTTGTGCGAGCGGCATGCCTTCGAAGCGCTTCTCTATGCCCTTGTGCACGTAGCCGAGGCGCTCTTCGAGCCGCAGCACCTTTTCGCCGACGATCGAGAAGCGGAAGTGGCCCGGCTCGATGATGCCGGCGTGAATCGGCCCGACCGGGATTTCGTGCACCCCGTCGCCGCCGACGGTGACGAAGGGGTAGTGCTCCTGCTGCACATCGAACGCGCGAGCGCCGTCGGCGTCGCGCCGCAGCGGGAAGAAGTCCGCGGGCCACGCGCCGTGCCGTAGCCAGGGGCGCGCGTCCTGCGCTCCGCGGGCGCGGACCCCGAGCAGGTCGAACACCGCACGCTGCATGCGGCTGGCCGCGGGAAAGTGCGGGGAAAGGTCCGGAACCTCCGGTGGGTCGGCACGCGCGGGCAGTCGTACGCAGGCAAGGCCGTCGTCCGCGGCGTACGCAGCCTGTACCACAAAGCCCTCGCCCAGATCGCGACGATCCGATCCCCACAGTGCGACGAGGTGGTGGCCCGCCTGTGCGAAGGCGCGTGCGACGGCCACCCATTGCGCACTGTCGACATCGGTGAACGCGACCGGCATCGCCCCGGACCGTCGCGCGAAAGTGAGAGAGGTCTCGTCGATGCGCATCATCCGCCCGAGACCAGTCGCGCGGCCTGCTGGTACCAATCCCGGAGATATTGCGGGATGTACAGGCCCAGCAGCAGGGCGAGACCGAGGTGCACGAACACCGGGACCAGCGCCGGCGGATGCGCGAGGCGCTTCGCGGTGGTCTCGCCGAACACCATCGGCTGCACGCGCGCGAGCACCGCAGCGAAGGCCACCCCGAGCGCCAGCAGCAGGAACGGCGTGGTCCACGGGAACTCACGCATCGCGGTGGTCAGGATCAGGAACTCGCTCGCGAACACGCCGAACGGCGGCATGCCTAGGATCGCCAGCGTGCCGATCATCAGCCCCCAGCCGACCGTGGGGTTCACTCGGATCAGGCCGCGAATCTGGTCCATCACCTGCGTACCCGCCTTCTGCGCTGCATGGCCGACCGTGAAGAAGATCGCCGACTTCGTCAGCGAGTGCACCGTCATGTGCAGCAGGCCGGCGAAGCTCGCGATCGGCCCGCCCATGCCGAATGCGAAGGTCATCAGCCCCATGTGCTCGATCGACGAATACGCAAACATGCGCTTGATGTCGCGCTGGCGCGAGATGAAGAAGGCTGCGAGCACCACCGAGAGCAGGCCGAAGCCCATCATGAGTTCGCCGGCGAAGCGCGATCCGAGCGCGCCGTCGGCCAGCACCTTGCAGCGGAGCACCGCGTAGAGCGCAACATTGAGGAGCAGGCCGGATAGCACCGCGGAAATCGGCGTCGGCCCCTCGGCGTGCGCATCGGGCAGCCAGTTGTGCAGAGGCGCCAGCCCGACCTTTGTGCCGTAGCCGATCAGCAGGAAGACGAAGGCGAGGGCGATGACGGTCGGCTCGAGGTCCGACTTGGCAGCGGCCAGGTAGGTCCAGAGCAGACCGCTGCCCTCGGCGCCGATGATGCGTTCAGAGGCGAGGTACAGCAGAATGGTGCCGAACAGCGCCTGCGCGATGCCGACGCCGCACAGGATGAAGTACTTCCACGCCGCTTCCAGGCTCGCCGGCGTGCGGTAGACGGCGACCAGCAGCACCGTGGCGAGCGTGGCGGCCTCGAGCGCGACCCACAGCAGCCCCATGTTGTTGGTGGTCAGAGCCAGCAGCATCGTGAACGAGAACAGCTGGTACATGCTGTGGAACAGCCGCATGCGCGGCGGAGTCATCTTCCCGTGGTCGCGCTCGATGCGCATGTACGGGCGCGCGAACAGCGCCGTCGTGAACGCGACCAGCGCGGTCAGCGCCACCAGGAATACGTTGAGCGAGTCGACGAAGAACTGCTCGTGCATCACGAGGATTGGTCCATCGGCAATGATCTGGGCGGTCAGGACCGCCGCAGCCAGAAAGGTCGCCAGGCTGAACGCGACGTTGACCTCGGGCGCCCGCTCGCGCTGGCCAACGAGGCCCAGCACGGCGGCACCGGTGAGCGGAAGTGCGAGGACGGCAAGCAGCGCAATCATGCCGCTCCCTCGCCCTGCGGGCGGTCCCGCCGAGGGGGACGCGAGCGCCTTTGGCGCGGCCGGGCGGCGCTCATTGGTGCACCCTTGGCGCTGACGCGCCGTCCCGCCGGGCGGGAGCGAGCCCTTCCTCGGAGCGGCCGCGCGGAGGGCTCATTGCTCATTCCTCCTTCAGCCGCTCGAGATGCCGGATGTCCAGGCTGTCGAACTGCTCGCGGATCTGGAACATGAACACGCCGAGGATGATCAGCGCGACCAGCACGTCGAGCGCGATGCCGAGCTCGACCACCATCGGCATGCCGTAGGTCGCGCTGGTCGCCGCAAAGAACAGCGCGTTCTCCATGGCGAGGAAGCCAATGACCTGGGGAATCGCCTTGGTCCGCGTGATCATCATCAGAAAGGACAACAGCACGCAGGCGAGCGCGATGCCGAGCGTGCCGCGTGCCACCGACTGCGACAGGCCGGAGATCGGCTGCGCGAGGTTGAACGCGAAGATCACCAGCACGATGCCAAGCAGCATCGTCGTGGGGATGTTGATCAGTGTCTCGACGTCCCAGCGGACGTTGAGGCGCTCGATCATCCGGTGCAGCAGCCACGGCATCAGGATGACCTTCAGTGCGAAGGTGATCGCCGCCGACCAGTACAGGTGGGGCTGCCCGGTGAAATGCGCCATGACCGTCGTCGATGCCGCCAGCGCCAGCCCCTGCAGCGTGAACAGATGGATCAGCGACAGCACGCGTCGCTGCGCCAGCAGCCCGAACGACAGCAGCAGCAGGATCGCCGCGAACAGGTTGACCAATTGTGTGGCGAGGTTAGGCATCAGGCTCCGAGCAGGAAGTGCACGAGGATGCCGATCACGGCGAGCAAAAAGGCGCTCGCAAGGAATTCGGGTACGCGGAAGATTCGCATCTTGGCCGATGCCGACTCGATCAGCGCCAGGATGGCTCCGCCGAGCGCGAGCTTGCCGACCAGCACCGGCGCGGCCAGCAGCATGCCGATGGGTTCGTTGACCCGCGCGATGCCCCACGGGAAGAAGATCGCCACGCCGATGCAGGAGTAGGCGAACAACTTCAGGCTGGCCGCCCATTCGAGCAGCGCAAGGTGGCGTCCCGAGTATTCGAGGATCAGCGCCTCGTGGATCATCGTCAGCTCGAGGTGCGTCGCCGGATTGTCGACGGGGACTCGGGCGTTCTCCGCCAGCGAGACCATCGTGAACGCCACGCCGGCGACGGCGAGGCTCGGATAGATCGCGAAGTCCTGATCGCCGATCGTCTCGACGATGTTGGCGAGAGACGTCGACCCGGTCAGGAACGCGGCGGTGAACAGCACCATCAGCAGCGCCGGCTCGGCGAGGAAACCGATCAGCATCTCGCGCCGCGCGCCGAGCGTGCCGAAGGCGGTGCCGACGTCCATGGCGGCCAGCGCGATGAAGGCGCGTGCCAGCGCGAACACGCCGACCAGTGCGATCGCGTCGGCAGCCGAAGCGAGCGGCAGATCGGTCGACAGCGTCGGCACGATGCCGCAGGCGAGCACCATCGCGCCGAAGACGATGTAGGGTGCGAAGCGGAACAGCGGGCTCGCGCTTTGGGCGACGACCGATTCCTTCCAGAAGAGCTTGTGCAGTGTGTGATACGGCAGCAACAGCGGCGGCGCGCTCTTGTTCTGCAGCCACGCCCGGCACATGTTGATCCAGCCGGTCAGCAGCGGCGCGCCGAGGACGGCGACCAGGATCGCGAGCAGCTGTGCAGTCAGTCCGTACCAGTTCATCGGAACACCAGCACCAGCATGACGAGCAGTGTCACGAAGCTGTACATCAGGTAGGTTGCGATGCGGCCTTGCTGCAGCATGCCGACGACGCGCGATATGGCTTCGATGCCGCGCGCGACCGGGAGATACAACCAGTTCCAGAAGTGGTCGCTGGCGACCAGCCGGTAAGTGGGCTGCGTGTCGAATGGACTCGGCAAATGGCGTTCGATCCGGAAGAATGGCTCGAACACCTGACGGATCGGCTGGCCGAAACCTTCGGCCGTGTCCTGCATGCGCGCGTTGAGCAGCGGGTAGCCGCAGTCCCACGGCGCGGCACGTCGCAGCCGCCCGTGGTAGAGCTTGCGCACGAGCACGAACGCGAGCGCGAAGCACAGCGCGAGCATCAGCAGGAACAGCAGCGGACTGTAGGTGGCCCGCTCGGGCGACACCGGGGCGAGCAACAGCCAGCCATTGGCCGCGACCTGCGGGCCGATGCCGTCGCCGACGAGCACGCGCGTTACTGGATCGAGTACCGCGATCACCTGCGCGGGCAGCAGCCCGAGCAGCACGCAGCCGGCGCCGAGCCAGACGAGTCCGACGCGCTCCCACGTTGCCGCATCGTGCGAGGCGGCGAGCCGGGGCTCGCGTGGCTGACCGAGGAAGATCACGCCGAAGAACTTCACCATGACGTAGCCGCCGAGGGCCGCCACCAGCGCGATTCCGGCTGCAACGACAGGCACAAGGTTGTTGACAAAGGTGCTCTTCAGACCCAGCGTGAAGAGAAAACTCTGCAGCAGCAGCCACTCGGAAACGAATCCGTTCAGCGGCGGCAGTCCGGCCGCCGCCAGCGCACCGACCAGCGCCAGCCAGCCGACCCATGGCATGAAGCGCAGCAGGCCGCCGAGTTTGCCGAGGTTGCGCTCGCCGGTCGCGTGCAGCACTGCTCCGGTGCCGACAAACAGCAGGCTCTTGAAGAATGCGTGATTCAATGCGTGGAACAGGACCGCGGTCAGAGCCAGCGCGGCCATCGGTGCCATGCCATAGCCGACGAAGAGCAGCGCGAGCCCGATGCCGACGATGATCAGGCCGATGTTCTCGATCGACGAGTACGCGAGCAGGCGCTTCATGTCGGTCTGGATCGCGGCGAACACCACGCCGAAAAGGGCAGTGACGAGTCCGACCACGAGCGCCAGCACGCCCCACCACCAGAGCTGTGTCTGCAGGATCTCGAAGCTCACGCGCAGCAGGCCGTAAACCGCGGTCTTCAGCATCACGCCGCTCATCAGCGCCGACACGGGCGACGGCGCTGCCGGGTGCGCCTCGGGCAGCCAGATGTGCAGCGGCAGGACGCCTGCCTTGGCGCCGAACCCGAAGAACGCGAGCAGAAACGCGACCGACGCCCAGAACGGCGTCAGCTGTTGCGCACGCATGTTGGCAAAGGTGTAGTCGCCGGTATTGGCCTGAAGTACGCCGAAGCACAGCAGGATCGTCAGTGCACCGATGTGCGCGACAAGCAGGTAGAGAAACCCGGCCCGGCGAATCTCCGGGATCACGTGGTTGGCCGTGACCAGGAAGAACGAAGACAGCGCCATCGTCTCCCACATGACCATGAAGGCGTACGCGTCGTCGGCCAGCAGCACCAGCGCCATGCTCGCGAGGAACACGTGGTACAGCAGGCACAGCAGGCCCGGCGGCGTGCCCTCGCCCTGGCGGAAATAGCCCGCGGCGAATGCCGATACGCCCGCGCTGGCCGCGCCGAGCAGCAGCAGGAAAAATGCTGACAGCGCGTCGAGCCGCAGGTGGAACGGCAGGCCTGGCAGTCCCAGCGGGAGCACCGCAGATTCGGGGCCGGCAAATACTCCGGCGAATGCCGCCGCGGCGAGCAGCAGCGCCACGAGTGCGCCCAACGGGAACAGCACGCGCGCGACGATGTAGAAGTTGTGCGGCCGGAGCACGCCGAGCGCGCCGATCGCGATCCACATGGCGATGGCCGCCAGCAGCCAGTCGATGGCGAGCCAGTCGGCCAGAGCAGTCATCGCGAGGACGACTTTCCGCGCGAGGCCGTCAGCAGCCAGGCGGGCAGCGGCCGGTCGCCGGCGTTCTTGATGATGTATTCGCGGATCAGCTGCCGCACGACCTGGGACGGTGTCAGGTCCTGCGCCGCGCAGATCTCCTCGAACATCGCCTTCTTGCGCGGGTCGAGCAGCAGGGTCAGACGGGCAGTCTTGGACTCGGTCTTGGCGGACATCGTCTCGACATTCAGATCGAATTCACATCATATGTTAATAGAATGCGCACATTGACAGACCATGGAAAGCCCTGCGCCGTCGGCGCTTGATCCGTGTCAACGGGAGGTGCGACCGGGACGCGGCGGCGGACCCCGGTCGCAGAGCGGAACGTGCTATTTGACGCGCATGCCGGGCTGGGCGCCCGCGTCCGGATCGAGCAGGAAGATGCCCGGGTTGGACTTCTCGTCCGCGTGGCTGGCAGCCAGCACCATCCCCTCGCTGACGCCGAACTTCATCTTGCGCGGCGCCAGGTTCGCCACCAGCACCGTCAACCGCCCGACGAGGTCCTCGGGCTTGTAGGCCGACTTGATGCCCGACAGGACGGTCCGCTCGCGCCCTTCCCCCGCGTCGAGCGTCAGCTTCAGCAGCTTGTCGCTGCCGTCGACGTGCGTCGCGGCCAAGATCTTCGCAATGCGAAAGTCGATCTTGGCGAAGTCATCGATCGTGATCGTGTCGGCGATCGCGGCGCCTCCGGGCAGCGGCTTCTGCGCTTCGGGTTCGACGGGTGGCTCGAACAGGGCGTCGATCCGCTTCGTTTCCACACGTGTCATCAGGTGCTTGTACGGCGCAAGGCGCTCCGGCGAACCCGCCAGGTCGGACCATTGGAAGGCGCGAGGCATGCCGAACAGTTCGCGCGCGACCCGCTCGGCCGTCGCGGGCAGGATCGGCGCGAGGTAGATCGTCAGCACGCGGAACGCGCGCATCGCATCGCTGCAGACACTCTGCAGCAGTTCGCGGCTGGCTGGATCCTTCGCCAGTTCCCACGGCTTCATGCGGTCGAAATGCTCGTTCGCAAAGTCCGCGAGGCGCATGACCTCGCGCAGCGCCTTGCCGAATTCGCGCTGCTCGAGGAACGTCGCGATGTCCTCGCTCGACGCGAGAGCGGCCGCGAGACTGCCGCCTTCCTTCGTGGCCGGCGACAATCGACCCTCGAAGCTGCGGTTCAGGAAGCTCGCCGCGCGGCTTGCGATGTTGACGTACTTGCCGATCAGGTCGCTGTTGACCCGCTGCACGAAGTCGTCCGGATTGAAGTCGACGTCCTCCACGCGGCCGTTGAGTTTCGCCGCAACGTAGTAGCGGAACCACTCGGCGTTCATGCCGAGTTCCAGGTAGCGCAGCGGATCGATGCCGGTGCCGCGGCTCTTGCTCATCTTTTCGCCGCTGACGGTGATCCAGCCGTGCACGTAGATGTTGTCCGGTGCCCTGCGGCCCGAGAAGCGCAGCATCGCCGGCCAGAACAGCGTGTGGTGATAGATGATGTCCTTGCCGATGAAGTGGATCTGCTCGACGTCGTCGGCGGTCACGAAGGCCTCGAAGCTGCGCGACTCGCCGTTGGCTTTCGCCTTGCCGGCCTCGAAGTACGCCTTCAGCGACGCGAGGTATCCGATCGGCGCATCGAGCCAGACGTAGAAGAATTTTCCAGGCGCATCGGGAATCGGAATGCCGAAGTAGGGCGCATCGCGTGAGATGTCCCAGTCGGCCAGTCCCTTGCCGTCCGGGCCCAGCCACTCCTGGGTCTTCAAGAAGACTTCGGGCTGCAGGTGCAGCTCACCGCGGCGATTGCGCCCGGCAGTCCAGGCGCGCAGGAAATTGACGCAGCGCGGATCCGACAGGCGGAAGAAGCGATGCTCCGAAGTGCGGAGCTCGGGCCGCGCACCGGAGAGCACCGAATACGGATCGATCAGGTCAGTCGGCGCGTAGGTCGAACCGCACACCTCGCAGCTGTCGCCGTACTGATCCTTCGCGCCGCACTTCGGGCAGATCCCCTTGATGTAGCGGTCCGGGAGGAACATGCCCTTCACCGGGTCGTAGAACTGCTCGATCGTGCGCGTGTCGACCAGGCCTTCCTGCTTCAGCGCGCGGTAGATCGACTGCGAGAGCTCGACGTTCTCCGGCGAGTCGGTCGAATGCCAGTGATCGAAGCTGATCAGGAACCCGTCGAGGTAACGCGGGCGGGTCGCCCGCATGTCGTCGATGAACTGGTGCGGCGTCTTCCCGGCCCGCTCGGCGGCGATCATGATCGGCGCGCCGTGCGCGTCCTCGGCACCGACGAAATGCACCGCGTTTCCGCGCATGCGCTGGAAACGCACCCAGATGTCGGCCTGGATGTACTCCATGATGTGGCCGACGTGCAGTGGTCCGTTGGCGTACGGCAGGGCGGTCGTGACAAAGAGGCGGCGGTTCATGGCGTGATCATCGGATGTGCGAAGGGCCGCGATCGCGATCGCGGCGGGCTGTCAACGCGACAGCGGGCACATTCGCGCGCGCGCCCGGGGCCCGGTCGGTTCGGTCGGGTCGTCGTGGGGATCGGGGCGGCGCATCTGCAGATCTGATTGGAGCGAGGCAAGGGCATTCTAGCAACGCGGTCTCGGACGGCACGCCTCGGCTAGACTGAATGGTTCCTCGCGCCCATAGGACGCCTCGCTATGACCCTCACTGTCGACCGCGTGAATCAGGCGCTCGCCGGCATCATCGACCCCAACACCGGCAAGGATCTTGTCAGCTCCCGCTCGGCGCGCAACGTGCGCGTTGACGGCAGCGACGTCAGCGTCGATGTCGAACTCGGCTACCCCGCCGCCAGCCAGATCGATCCGATGCGACGCAAGGTGATCGATGCGCTCAGGGCGACCGGAGCGGCAAACGTCAGCGCCAACGTCACGATGAAGATCGTCGCGCATGCGGTGCAGCGCGGGGTCAAGGTGATGCCCAACGTCAAGAACATCATCGCGGTCGCTTCGGGCAAGGGCGGCGTCGGCAAGAGCACCGTGGCTGCCAACCTGGCGCTGGCATTGGCCGCCGAGGGTGCTCGCGTCGGGATGCTTGACGCCGATATCTATGGCCCGAGCCAACCGACCATGCTTGGCGTTTCGGGCGCGCCCGAGAGCCACGACGGCCGCACGCTCGAACCGAAGGAAAACCACGGCGTGCAGGTGAGCTCGATCGGGCTGCTGGTCGACGCGGACCAGCCGATGGTGTGGCGCGGACCGATGGTGACGCAGGCACTGCAGCAGCTGCTTGGCCAGACCAACTGGAAGGATCTCGACTATCTGGTGGTCGACTTGCCGCCCGGCACCGGTGACATCCAGCTGACGCTGGCGCAACAGGTGCCCGTGACCGGCGCGGTGATCGTCACCACGCCGCAGGACATCGCGCTGATCGATGCCAAGAAAGGGCTCAGGATGTTCGAGAAGGTCGGCATCCCGATTCTCGGCATCGTTGAGAACATGGCGGTGCATGTTTGCTCGAACTGCGGCCACGCCGAGCACATCTTCGGTTCCGAAGGCGGGAGCAGGATGGCGGAGCAGTACGGCGTCGACCTGCTCGGCAGCCTGCCGCTTGACATCCGCATACGTGAGCAGACCGACTCTGGACGGCCGACGGTGGTGGCTGAACCCGACAGTGCGATCACTGCCAGCTACAAGGAGATCGCGCGCAAGGTCGCCGTGCGCATCGCGGACAAAGCGAAGGACATGTCGCTGAAGATGCCGACGATCAAGGTGACCAACACCTAATATTCGGGGCGGCCCTGCCGCCGGAATATCCCGGCGCGTTCGAACCGATGTGCGCGCGCGGTTCAACTTGCCGGGAGACCGGTCCGCTCAAGGCGGCCATTATCGGGGGCGTAGTGCTGGAAGCGTCAGAAAGTGGGGTTGAACGTGCGCCCGCCGCGGACGATCGCTCGCTGCGGCGGTTGATGCAAGACCTTTACCGGGAGGCGCTGGCGCGCGAGCCCGGCAATGCCTATCTGCTGGAACATGGACAGCCAAGGTGGATCGATGGGCAGATCCGGACCTTTCACCTTTACCGACCCCACCTCCCGAAGTCCGGGGCGGTGCTCGAATGGGGCTGCAACCATGCGCCGGACAGCTGCATGCTCCGGGCTTGGTTCGGGAACCGTTTCGACCTTCATAGCTGTGACTTCGTCGAATCCGGCCGCTATCCGGTCTTTCATGACTATGCGCGTGTGTCCCATGCGCAGCTCGTTGGCGGCGGGTCGTTGCCGTACCCGGACAACTTCTTCGACGCCGTGATCGGTTCGGGAGTGCTGGAGCACACGGCGATGGACTACGAGGCGCTCAAGCAACTGCATCGCGTCCTCAAGCCCGAAGGCGTTGTGGTGATCTCGCATCTGCCGAACTGGCTCTCGCTGCAGGAGTGGCGGCGCCGCGTGATCCTGAAGCGGGACTTTCACCGGCGCCTGTACAGCAAGAGGGAAACAAGGCAGTTGCTGAAGCGCGCCGGCTTCTACCCAGTCGACGAGGGCTATCACACCTTCATCTGGGAGCGAATCCTGGGTCAAATGGGTTTGGATCATTGGGAACAGACGCCGCGGCTGCTGACCCGGCTGACCCCGCCCCTCGCATTCTGTGGGACGCTTTACTTCGTTGCGCGCAAGGTACTTGTGATGTGATCGCTCCGAATTCGGCGGACTGCTCCCACTCAGGTGACCAACACCTGATGGGACCGCTGGAGGGCCGGGCGGCCCTCCAGCGATCTGATCTCGAGGGGCTTCCAGCGGCGGATCGGCTCACTTCAGCGGCGGGATGGGTATCACGCCGGGGAACACGTAGGCCTGCAGCAGCGCGATCAGGCCGATCACGGCGGCGCCCGCGATCGAGTGCCAGAAGACCGTGCGGAAGATCGGGCCCAGCGCCGTGGCCCGTTCCTTCGGTTCGTCATAGCACGCCGCGCAGGCGACCATGATCGATTGGGCGTCGATCATCTTGCCCATCACGCCGCCGGTCGAGTTAGTCGCGACGATCAGGATTTCATTCAGGTGCAACTGCTGCGCCGTAATGCGCTGCAGGCTGCCGAACAGCGCGTTCGACGCGGTGTCCGATCCGGTGAGGAACACGCCCAGCCAGCCCAGGTACGCAGCGAAGAACGGGTACAGCCACCCGGCCCCGGTGAACGCGAGCCCAAGCACTGCGTCGGTCCCGGAATAGCGGGTCAGGAAGCCGAGCCCCAGCACTTGCGCGATCACCAGCACCGGTATCTTCATCCGGTGCATGGTCTGTCCGAAGGCCGACCGCCACTGCGACCCGTTGAGCTTCAGCACCAGGCCGGACAACAGCGCAGCGACGAACACACCGGTGCCCGCAGCCGAGAGCCAGTTGATCGCAAAGCGGGCGGCCTCCGGCTTGGCGTTGACCGGCGCGATCGGCGGCATGCGCTGCACCATGTTGTGCAGCGCCGGCATGTCCCAGACCGGCAGCGACAGCGTGCCGCTCAGCGTCGAGCCGAGAAGCGTCGTGTTGATCTTGATATCGGCAAAGAGCGCGTTCAGCGTTTTCTTGAACTCGGGGGCGCCCCAAAGCGCGCAGCACAGGATCAGGATCACCCACGGCAGCCACGCATAGATCGTCTGACGCGTCGTGTACTTGTAGGTCCACTCGTGCGCGTCGGTCGTCGCTGTTGCCGTGCTCTTGCCAGCGCGTGCCAGCGCCTCGCGCTCGGAACGCAGCAGGAACCGCGTCTTCGGGTGCCAGACGAAACGCAGGAACAGCGCAGTGCAGATCACGGAGAAGACGCCGGAAACGACGTCCGTCATCAGGTGCAGTTCCGCCGTTCCCGATGCGAACCACTGCATCGCCGCGAAGGACGCGCCGGCGACGAGCGCCGCTGGCCACACTTCGAAGACCTCCTTCCACGTGCCGCCTTCCATCTTGACGAAAGTCGCGACCAGCCAGAACGGAACCATGATCGACACGAACGGCAGCTGGCGGCCTGCCATTGCGGACAACGTCAGCTGGTCGAGACCGCTGACTGCCGCCAGCGTCACGATCGGCGTGCCGATCGCGCCCCAGGCCACCGGAGCCGTATTGGCGAGCAGGTTCAGCACGGCGGACTGGAACGGCCTGAATCCCAGCCCCACCATGACTGCGCCGGCGATCGCGACCGGCGTGCCGAATCCAGACGTTCCTTCGATGATCGCGCCGAACGAGAACGCGATCAGCACGGCCTGCAGGCGCCGGTCGAACGAAATGTGAATGATCGACTCCTTCACGACCTCGAACTGACCCGACACCAGCGTCATCGTGTACAGGAACATCGCGGCCAGCACGATCCAGATGATTCCCAGGAACCCCGACAGCGTGCCGAGCCCGAAGGCGGAGACCGCTGCGGTGGCCGGCATCCCGAAGGCGATGCAGGAGACGGCGAATGCGGCAATCACGCCGTAGAAGGCCGCCCACGGGGCGGAGATGCCCAGGTGTCGCACGCCGTTCTGGTCGCGATGCGGGTGCAGCGCGATGAAGTACAGCAGCGTCAATATCGGAATCGCGGCGACGACCGTCGACAGGAACACGTTCCCCATCGGGTCGTAGTTCTGATGAAACATCGTTGTCTCCCTGTGGTGGCGGCTGCGCCGTCTCTTTTTGGTCCCGCCGACGCGCGCCCTGAAGCGCGCGCGACGAGGGATCGTAAGGCGGAGTCATCGAGGAATTCAATGTTGCGCCGCGGGCTGTGGCATTCGAACAACCGCGACCGTGCGATTGGCCTTCGCAGGCCTGTCGCGCACCGTTGCACACGCCGATCCAGGGCATCGGCGACTTACGTCACGAACCGGGTCAGCCAGTCCGCGACCAGCGCCGGGCGTTCCGCGCCCTCGATTTCGACGGTCGCGTCGTAGCGCAACTGCCGCTGCCGCTCATTAATGATCTCAGCCTGACGCAGCACGAAGCGGCCGCGCACTCGCGCGCCGCTGGGCACCGGCGCGACGAAGCGCACGCGGTTGAAGCCGTAGTTCAGCGGGTACTGCGCGCCCTCGACGAACGGGCAGACCTTAGCCCATGGCGGGCAGCAGCGACAGCGTCAGCATGCCGTGCGCGATGGTGCCGGAAAATGCCGTCGCGGCGGCGCGCCCGAGGTCGATGTGCAGGAAATAGTGATCTTCGGTTACCTCGGCAAAGGCGTCGATCATCGCCTGCGTGATCGTCATCCAGGCGGACGTACCGAAGTCGCCGCCGATTCTCCGCACGAGGCTGTCCCAGTCACTGCGGTGGATCGGACCCTGCATGGCTCAGCTCCGGAGGCGATGACAAGTGGCGCGCTCGCGCGCACATTAGCGGCAAACGTGCACAGACGGCCGGTTATCGGGCCTGGTGCGCAATCGGATGAGGCTTGCGTTGGGCGAGGATCCGTATCGGCTCCGACGGTTCGTGGATGCGCAGGAGGGCATCTACGAGACGGCGCTCGCCGAGTTGCATGAAGGCCGGAAGCGCTCGCACTGGATGTGGTTCATCTTCCCCCAGTTTGTCGGCTTAGGGGCGAGCGCAATGTCGGAGTTGTACGCGATCGGGGGCCTGGACGAGGCCCGCGCATTTCTCGCACACCCCGTCCTCGGGCCGCGGCTGCGCGCTTGTTGCTCCGCGCTGCTCGGACTGCAGGGGCGATCGGCCCAAGAGATTCTGGGATCGCCCGACGACCTGAAGCTCCAGTCGAGCGCGACGCTCTTCGGGCTCGTCGCCGAACCCGATTCGGTCTTCCGCCGGGTGATCGACCGCTATTACGGCGGCCGGCGCGACGAGCGCACGCTGGAGCTGGTCGCATCCGGCGTAGGCTGACTCGGGGGTCGGACAGGCGCGACGCGGGCTCAGTATCCGCCGGGAATGACGACGCCCCAGGGCTGTTCGCCGACCTTGATCTGCTTGAGTTCCTTCTTCGCGGCGGTGTCGATGACCGACACGGTGTTCGAGCGTCCGTTGGCGACGTAGAGCTTCGCGCCATCCGCGGTCAGGCCCATGTTCCACGGGCGGTTGCCCACCTTGATCGTCGCGGTCACCTTGTCGGTCGCGGTGTCGATCACCATGACGGTCCCGTCGGCGCCGTTGGACACATAGACCTCGCGCCCCGACGGATGCACCTTGATGCCGTTCGAGCGTACGCCGGCGGGAATCGTGGCAAGCACCTTGCGTTTCGCCACGTCGATCGAATAGACCGTAGCCGCGATCTCGCACGCGACGTAGGCGCGTGTCCCATCGGGCGTGAACCCGATGCCGCGCGGCCGCTTGCCGACCCGGATCGACTCGGCCAGCTTGCGTCCCGCCACGTCGATCACGTCGACGACCTGCGACTCTTCGGCGCTGACGAACACCCAATTGCTGTCGGGACTGAACACTGCATGCTCAGGATTCTCCCCCTCGACCTTGACCTTGAACGCCACCTTGCCGGTCGCGGTATCGACGAACAGCACCTGGTTGTCTTCCTCGACCGCCACTGCAATCCACTTCCCGTCCGGCGAGCGGCCAACGCCCTCGGGCGATTCGCCGAGATCGACGCTGCCCGCCTGCTGCCGGCTCGCCAGGTCGATGATGCGCAGGGCATTGCTCTTCTGGTCGCTGACATAGAGCTGCTTGCCGTCCAGGCTCGGTGCCATGCCGCGGGGCGTCTTGCCGGCTTTGATCGATCCGACCACCTCGTCCTTCGTGGTGTCGATCACGGAGATCGTCCCATCCTTCTCGTTGGATGCGTAGGCCAGCTGCGCGGAGGCGGTCAGAGGCAACAGCAGCGCGGTCACCAGCGCTATCGGGATCAGCTTGTTCATTTCGTCTCGCTCTCTTTTCGGCTGCGCTGGGCGGCGCGGCGCTTTCCTTCGGCAACCTGCTCGGGGCTCATATCCTTGACGATTTCGCTGCGGTACGCGAATCCGTCCATCACGTTGTTTTCGCCGGCGGCGCTGAACCAGGCATAGGCCTCGACGAGGTCGCGATCCACCCCGATGCCATCCCGGTACATCCGCCCGATCGACAGCTGCGCGATGCCGACGCCTGCGCTTGCGGCCGCAGTCAGCAGGCGCGCTGCTTCCTTCGGATCCTCGGGCACGCCGCGGCCGAGGCGGTACATCGTGCCGAGTTCGGCCTGCGCCTGCGCATGGTTCTGCCGGGCCGCGGCAGCGAGCCACTTGGCGGCGGCAGCGGTGTCCTTGTCCATGCCCCAGCCAAAGCGCGCCATCATGCCCATGCGGTACTGCGCTTCTGCATCACCGGCCGCCGCGCGCGGCGCGTTGAGCTGAACCGCGACGGCGTAGTCTTCCCGCTCGTAGGCGGCGCGTGCCGGGTCGCCCTGCGCCAGCGCCAGGCTGCAACACGCGATCAGCGCCGCCGTGCAGGCGCGCAGTCCATTTGCGATGATGTGCCGAGAGATGGACAAGTCTTCTCCAAAGTTGCGTTGCCGGCCGCTGAGTCCGTTCGCGCTCGCATTGCTGCTTGCCGGAGCGTTAGGCGCGGCGTGGGGCGCCGATGCCGGATCCGAGCCCGAGCGACAGCAGCTGATGATAGAGGCGGGTCGTCTCCTGTTCTTCGATGTCAGGCTGTCGGAGCCTCCAGGCACGGCCTGCGCATCGTGCCACGACCCCGGACGCGCCTTCACCGGTGACAACGGCTCGGGCCTCGCGGTTCCGCGGGGCAGCCGTCCGGGCACGCTCGGAACGCGCAATGCGCCGACCGTCATGTACCTCGCGACGAGCCCGGGACCGGGGATGTCGGAGAAGGACGGCAAGGCGGTGCCGAGCGGCGGATTCTTCTGGGACGGCCGCGCTGCGACGCTGGCAGAACAGACGCTGGGACCGCTGTTCTCGGCGCATGAGATGAACAACCGCGACATGGGTGCGCTGGTCGCCAAGGTTGCGACGTCCGAAGCGGCAGCTCCTTTGAAACGCGCCTACGGTGCCGCGGTCTTCGCCGACACCGCGAGCGCGGGTCGGGCGATCACGGCGGCGCTGGCAGCGTTCGAACAGAGCCCCGCCTTGTCGCCGTTCACTTCCAGGTTCGACGCTGCCCTGCGTGGCCAGGTCCGCCTGACCGAGCAGGAGGAGCGTGGCCGCAGCCTGTTCGTGATTGCGCAGAAGGGCAACTGCGCGTCGTGCCACAGCATCAACCCCGACAGCCGCGATCCGCGCGATTCGCTGTTCACGGATTTTGCCTTCCACGCGCCCGGCGTGCCGCGCAACGGCGACATTGCGAAACCCGGCGTGATGGATCTCGGACGTTGCGACGCGCTTCCGGCCGACGCGCCGGGGCGCACGCGCTGGTGCGGCTGGTTCAAGACGCCGACGCTGCGCAATGTCGCGCTGACCGCGCCCTACATGCACAACGGCCGCTTCGCGAACCTGCGCGAGGCGGTCGCGTTTTACGCCACGCGTGATACAAACCCCGAGCGCTGGTACCCGGCAGACAAGTTCGACGATCTGCCGCTCGAACTGCGCGGCAACGTCGATCTCGAGACGCGCCCATATCACCGCAAGCCTGGGCAGCGCCCCGCGTTGAACGACGAGGAGATCGACGACATCGTCGCCTTCCTGCAGACGCTGACCGACGGCTACGCGCCCTGACCCCTGGCGATCGCATGCCGGGTGCCGCGCCGCGCCGGCAGCATGCGAGCGAGGGTGCCGTCGCGGTCGAAGAGCGCGTGTTTCAGCGTTGCCGTGAGATGAAGTACCAGGAGCGTCATCAACAGCCATGATGCCCAGTAATGCAGGACGCTCATCGCTTCCTTGATGGTGTCGTCCCTCCAACCCCAGCCGGGAACGAGCACGCCGAACCAGCGGATCGGATAACCGGAAAAGCTCGAACCCAGATAACCCGCAAGGACGAGCGTCACCAAACACAGATACATCAACGCGTGGTTGATGTGTGCGGCGCGGATCTGCCACTGCGGCACGCTCGCCGGCAGCGGCGGAGCGGAATGCTTCAAACGCCAGAGCAGCCGCAGTATCAGTAGCACCCCGAGGGTCAGGCCGACTGACTTGTGCAGGTTGAACCAGCCGGCACGAACACCGGCGGGAAGTTTCGGGATGTCGAGCATCCACCAGCCCAGAGCGATCTCCGCGACGATCGCAACGGCCATCAGCCAGTGCAGCGCGATCGCCACGCCGTCGTAGCGCGGCAACGCTGAAGACCGACGCTGCGACGAACTCACCATGCGAGGCTGTTGCGACAAGCGTCGTGCGTGGCACGGTGAGCGCGCGGGAAAGGCATCATTTGGCCCCGGCTGCGCGCAGCAGGTCTGCAGTCTCGGGATGTTTCTCCGCCACGGCCAGCGACAGCGCGGTTTCGCCGCGCGCGTCGCGCGCGGAAACATCGGCGCCGCGCTCGAGCAGCAACTTGACGCTGTCGTCCTTGCCATAGGCCGCCGCCCACATCAGCGCCGTCGCGTCGTTGGCATAGCGATCATTGACGCCGACCCCCGCGGCAAGCAGCGCTGCCACGCATTCCGCGTTGCCGTTGCCGGCTGCGTAGACCATCGCCGTCTTCTCGGTGCGGTCGGTCGGGTCCAGCTTTGCCTTCGCTGCGATCAGCATGCGCGCGATCTCCGCGTGCCCGCCGTAGACCGCGCCCATCAGCGGCGTGACGCGGGCGAGGTTGGCCAGGTTGACATCGGCGCCGCGATCGAGCAGCAGGCGCACCATTTCAGCATTGCCATTGCGCGCCGCTGTGTTGAGCGGCGTATCGCCAAGCCGGTTGCGCGAGTTGGGATTGGCATCCCGATCGAGCAGGGCGCGCACGTCCGCGACGGATCCGGAGCGAGCCGCCTGCAGCAGCTCGAAGTTGATGTTGAGCTGTTGCGTCCACGCGCTCGCAGACATCAGGCATAAGACGACTGTTGCAATGCAGCGAATCCGATTCATGCCGGTCTCCGTCGGGCGTCGCGCGGGCTCACTTATTTTCGGGGCGAGGTGTTTCGCCGCGTGGCAACGGCGCCTATTATCTGCCGGCTCCGAGACCGGTCGAACCGGTCCCGGGCAGAGAACGCCAGTGCCAGGCCGGAGCCGCTCCTTGCGGCGCCTCCCGACACCGCGACAATGAGGCGCCTGCGTACTGGGCCTCGAACCAGGAAAGCGGAGGAAGAATGAAACAACAGGCCATCTCAGTCGGGGCCGTCGCGGTCGGCGTCGCGCTGACCGCAGCATTGTCCGCAGCGGTTGCACAGGAGGTCTCGGGCCAGAAGGGCGGCGCTGCGGCCGGAGGACTGAAGGCAGTGTCGGTGTCGCAGGCGCAACTCAATGACGCCAGCAAGCAGACCGCCAAC
>DATKAJ010000045.1:0-50777 GCA_035498175.1 Burkholderiaceae bacterium | reverse complement strand
ACACGCAAATGCCTTGATTCCATGCTTTGCAGTAAGGTTTCCCACTGATTTCGGTGGCAGCAGACGACGGCTTAGGAGTCGAACTCTGCCGGTCGCGCCGACGTCCGCTTTGCGCGTGGTTTCGATGGCAACTCTCGGGCGACGCGGATGGCAGCTAGGGGTCGACTATTGCCTATGGGGACTACTCAAGAACAGCGGCTACCCAGCATTCCGAACTTAGTTCCGTCGGCATTCGCGTTAAAAGCCGGAGGCCAGCGCGAATTCCGAACTTTGCTGCCCCCACTAACCGAAGGCCTTGCCTCTGAAACATGTTCCGAACTTAATTACGCTCTCTACCACCGCTCACAGCCGCTCACTCCACGGTGACCGACTTGGCGAGATTGCGCGGCTTGTCGACGTCGGTGCCGCGCGCGACGGCGGTGTGGTACGCGAGCAGCTGCAGCGGCACGACGTGCAGGATCGGCGAGAGGTCGCCGTAATGCTCCGGCAGGCGGATCACGTGAATGCCTTCGCTCGACTCGATCTGCGTGTCGGCGTCGGCGAAGACGTAGAGCTGGCCGCCGCGCGCGCGTACCTCCTGCATGTTGCTCTTCAACTTCTCCAGCAGTTCGTCGTTCGGCGCGACGGTGACCACCGGCATCGCTTCGGTCACCAGCGCGAGCGGCCCGTGCTTGAGTTCACCGGCCGGATAGGCCTCGGCGTGGATGTAGCTGATCTCCTTCAGCTTGAGAGCGCCTTCGAGGGCTATCGGATAGTGCAGTCCGCGGCCGAGGAAGAGCGCGTCCTCGACACGCGCGAAGGTCTCGCTCCAGGCGATGATGTGCGGCTCGAGCGCGAGCACGCTGCCGACCGCGGACGGAAGATGGCGCAGCCGGCGGATCGCCGCCTGTTCCCGCTCGGGCGACAGCCGGCCCTGCGCCTTGGCCAGTGCATGGGCGAGCAGGTACAGCGCGACCAGCTGCGTCGTAAAGGCCTTGGTCGAGGCCACGCCGATCTCGGCACCGGCGCGTGTCAGGAACTGCAGCGCCGTCTCCCGCACCATCGCGCTGGTCGGTACGTTGCACACGGCAAGCGTGCGATGCATGCCGAGCCCCTTGGCATGCCGCAGCGCGGCCAGCGTGTCGGCGGTCTCGCCCGACTGCGAGACGACGACGACCAGCGCGTCGGGATGGGGTACCGAGGTCCGGTAGCGGTACTCGCTCGCGATCTCGACCGTCACCGGCAACTGCGCGGTCGCCTCGATCCAGTAGCGCGCGACGCAGCCCGCGTAGTAGCTGGTGCCGCAGGCCAGGATCAGCACCGAGCGCACGCGCGGCAGCACGTCGGCGGCGGCCTCGCCGAACAGCGAGGCATCGATCGCCGCCACCGCTTCGAGCGTGTCGCCGATCGCACGCGGCTGCTCGAAGATTTCCTTCTGCATGTAGTGCCGGTACGGTCCAAGTTCGACCACGCCCAGGCCGGCCTGCACGGTCTTGACCTCGCGCGTCACCGGACGACCGCTGCGGTCGACGATCCAGACGCGCGCGAGCTGCACGTCGACGACGTCGCCTTCCTCGAGGTAGATGATCTGGTCGGTCGTGCCGGCGAGCGCCATCGCATCGGAGGCGAGAAAGTTCTCGTCCCGGCCGAGGCCGACGACCAGCGGCGACCCGGCGCGCGCGCCGACGACGCGATGCGGCTCGTCGCGGCAGAACACGGCAATGGCGTAAGCACCGCGCAGCTCGCGCACCGATCGCTGCACGGCGTCCAGAAGATCGCCGTCGTAGTGGCTGTCGACCAGATGGGCAATGACTTCGGTGTCGGTCTGGCTTTCGAAGACATACCCCTGCTGCTTCAGCCGTGCCCGAAGTTCCTCATAGTTCTCGATGATGCCGTTGTGAACCAGTGCCACACGCGCACTGCGTGCGGACTTGCCGAGCCCGCCGCGGACCGGCACGGGACCCGCCGAGAAATGCGGGTGAGCGTTGACGGTGCTCGGCGCTCCGTGCGTGGCCCAGCGCGTGTGGGCGATGCCCGTATAGGCCGCGAGCGCGCTCGCCTGGGCGTCGAGCTCCGAAACTCGCGCCACGCTGCGCGCGCGCTTCAGGCCGCCCTCGGCGTGAACCGCCACCCCGCACGAGTCGTAGCCGCGGTATTCGAGCCGCCGCAGTCCTTCGATCAGGACCGGAACGATGTTGCGCTGGGACACTGCACCGACGATGCCGCACATGGGACCTCCGAAAGCCGGGTGGGATCGTACGTGTCCCGGTGAGAATTAGGCTTTCGTGGTCAGCGACAATTCGGCTGTTTATTGCACGTGTACTGTTTGCTGCAATAATATTGCGATAGATCGATACTAATAGCGTAGATCTTCTGACGATGAAGGAACTGGATACGACCGATCGTCGCCTGCTGGGCCTGCTTCAGATGGACAACGCGCTGACGAACCAGGAACTGGCGGCCCGCGCGCATGTGTCGCCCGCCACATGCCTGCGCCGTATCCGGCGACTGGTCGCGGACGGCGTCATCGAACGGCAGATGGCAATCCTGTCGCCGGATCGTCTGGGCGCCGGCCTGACGGCGATCCTCGAAGTCACTCTGGATGTGCAGAGCGCCGAGGCGCTGTCTGCCTTCGAGATGACCGCTGAATCCGAGGGCGCCGTGCAGCAGTGCTACCGCGTGTCGAGCGGGCCCGACTTCGTGCTGGTCGTGTACGTCGCCGACATGCCCGCGTACCACGCCTTCGTGCATCGGGCCCTGACAGCCGAGCGCAACGTGCGTAACGTGCGCAGCTTCTTCTCGGTCCGCCGCAGCAAGTTCGCTCCTGTGCTGCCGCTGTAGCGCGGCGGCCGGCGTCGGGCGGCGTCAGCTGCGCTTCTTGGTCGGCCGCTTCCAGCCGTCGACGGTGAACTGCCTGGCGCGCGCGACGGTGAGCTTGCCCGCCGGCGCGTTCTTGCTGATGGTGGAACCCGCGGCGATCGTCGCCCCTGCACCGATCTCGACCGGCGCGACGAGAACCGAGTTCGATCCGGTCTGCGCGTCGTCGCCGATCAGGGTGCGATGCTTGTTCGCGCCGTCGTAGTTCGCAACGATCGTCCCGGCGCCGATATTGACGCGCTGGCCGACGGTCGCGTCGCCGACGTACGCGAGGTGATTCGCTTTCGAACCGGCGCCCATCGCCGAGTTCTTCACTTCGACGAAGTTGCCGATGTGCACCTCGTCCGCCAGCGTCGCGCTCGGACGCATGCGCGCGAACGGCCCGATGCGGGCGCGCGCGCCGATGCGGGCATCCTCGAGGTAGCAGAAGCCGAGCACTTCCGTGCCGTTGCCGACCGTGCAGTCCCGCAGCACGTTGTTCGGACCGATGCGCACGCCATCGCCGAGCACAACCCGGCCCTCGAAGACACAATTGACATCGATGAAGACGTCGCTGCCGACGCTCAACTGGCCGCGGACGTCGATGCGCGCAGGATCGGCAATCGTCGCACCGCGCTCGAGCAGCGCCTCGGCGTGCCGCTGCTGGTAGAGCCGCTCGAGCTGGGCCAGCTGGGCCTTCGAGTTCACGCCCAGCGTCTCGGCTGGCGCGCCGGGATGCGCGGCGTTCACGGCGACGCCTTCGGCGACCGCGTGCGCGACCACGTCGGTCAGGTAGTACTCGCGCTGGGCGTTGTTGTCCGACAGGCGCGCGAGCCACTGCCGCAGCCGATGCGTGGGTGCGACCAGGATTCCGGTGTTCACCTCGCGCAGCGCGCGCTCGGCCGGCGTTGCGTCCTTCTCCTCGACGATGCGCCGGACGCCGCCATCGCCTCGCACGATTCGGCCGTATCCGTGCGGGTCGTCGAGCACGACCGTCAGCAGGCCGACGTCGCGACCGGCGGCGATCAGGAGCCGCTCGAGTGTGGCCGCGGACACCAGCGGCACGTCGCCGTAGAGCACCAGCGTATGCGTGTCGTCGGCCAGCAGCGGCATCGCCTGCATCACGGCGTGGCCGGTGCCGAGCTGCGGCTCCTGCAGCACGAAGCTGACATCGCGCTCGGCCGCAAATGCCGATCGCACGGCGTCGGCCCCATGACCGACCACGACGACGATGCGGGGATTGGGCTGCCACGCCGAAACGATCCGCGCCGTGTCGATCACGTGAGCTAACATCGGCCGGCCCGCGATCGGATGCAGCACCTTGGGCAGCGACGAGCGCATGCGCTTGCCCAGCCCGGCCGCGAGAATCACGATGTTCATGGCGCGCAGGAGATCATCAGTGCGCTGCGATTCTAAGTCACGGTCCGTTGTGTCCCGCGTCTGGCTGTTCGCCGCCGCGGTGGCGCTGCTGCTTGCGGCCTGCAGCAGCGGCGTCCGCATCGGATACAGCTACGCGGACACGTTGCTGCTGTACACGATCGACGGCTACGTCGGCCTGACGCCCGAGCAGGAGCAGCTCGTCAGGGAGCGCTCATCCGCGCTCGTTGCCTGGCACCGCTCGACGCAGCTGCGCGACTACGCGCAGTTCATCCAGGAGGCCCGCCGCAAGCTCGACGGTCCCGTGTCCGCCGGCGACGTGCTGGCCTTCAACCGCGCAGTGAACGTCCGCCTGGCCACGCTGGGCGAGCGCGCCGCACCGGATCTCGCGCAGCTTGCGCTGACGCTCAGCCCCGAGCAGCTGGCGCGCCTGGAGCGCAAACTGGCCAGCGACAACTCGAAGGCGCGGCGCGAACTCGTGCAGCTGGCGGGCAAGGGGACGCTCGAGGAGCGTGTGCACAAGGTGGCGCAGCGCGCCGATTACTGGTTCGGCAGCCTGACGCCAGAGCAGCTTGACATCGTCCGCACGACGCTCGCCGGCCGGCCCGATTCCGGCGCGTGGTGGATCGAGGAGCGCGAGCGCCGCCAACGCGAGTTCGTGGCCGTGCTCCAGCGCATCCAGAGCGAGCGCCCCGGGGAGGACGCCGCGGCGCGCTGGCTGCGCGACTACTTTGCTCAGCTGCAGGCCCCTTCCGATCCCGAACGGCGCCGTGCCACTGAACAGGTTCGCGCGGCCACTGCAGAGCTGATCGCGCGGCTGATCAACGCCGCGACCCCGGAACAGCGGGCGACACTGTCGCGCCGGCTCGGCAGCTTTGCCGACGATTTCGCGGCGCTTGCCAGCGAGCGCTCCGGCGGGGCAGCGCCCGGCTGACCGCAGCGTTGCGGTTCAGCCGGCGCGTGAGTGCGCCGCCGGCCGCGTCGAGTGGTGGCCGTGGCCGGCGTGAGAATGCGGCCCGTGGGACGTGGTTCGGGCCCGATGGGCCACGTTGCCCTGGGTCGGCAGCAGCGAGCCCGTCAACATCCCGAGCCCCGCGAGCAGGAAACCGCCGAGCACCGACGGAAACACCTCGCCGAGCGGCGTCGCCGCCAGGATCGCCCATCCGCTCATCCCGAGGACGATCGACCAGATCGCGCCCTGCGTCGTCGAGCGCTTCCAGTACAGGCCGCACACCAGCGGCCAGAACGCGCCCACGACCGGGAACTGGTAGGCCATCGCGACCAGTTCGTAGATCGGCGTGCCTTCCATGATGATCGAATACGCCAGCACGCACAGGGTGAACACGAAGACCGTCAATCGCATCGCGCGCAGCTCGCGCTTGTCCGACAGCGCGTGGAAGTTCTTCAGGATGTTTTCAACGAACGTGGTCGACGGCGCCAGCAGCGTCGCCGAGGCCGTGGACATGATCGCTGAAAGCAGTGCGCCGAAGAACAACACCTGCAGCCACACCGGCATGCGCTCCATGACCAGCGTCGGCAGGATCTTCTGCGTGTCTTCCTGCGCCAGCTTCGCCGCGACCTCAGGCATCACGACGAACGCCGCGACGCCGATGAAGATCGGCACGAACGCGAACGCGAGGTAGGACAGGCCGCCGATCACCGGTCCGCGCACGGCGGTATCGGCGTCCTTGGCCGACATCACGCGCTGGAACACGTCCTGTTGCGGAATCGAGCCGATCATGATCGTGATGGCGGACCCCAGCCAGAAGAGCCAGGCGTGCGCCGACGCCTCGGGGAAGAACCTGAACATGTCCTTGCTGGCGGCGTACTCGACGACCTTGCCGGCCCCGCCGGCCAGGTCGGCCGCGAACCAGGCAATCAGCGTCAGCCCAACGACGATGATGATCATCTGCAGGAAGTCGGTCAGCGCCACCGACCACATGCCGCCGAACACGGTGTAGATGAAGACGATCGCGGTGCCGAGCGCCATGCCCGTCGACGTCGAGATGGCGCCTGCGGAGAGCAGGTTGAACACCAGGCCGAGTGCGGTGATCTGGGCGGCGACCCAGCCGAGATAGGAGATCAGGATCACCGTCGCGCTGAAGATCTCGACGCCCTTGCCGTAGCGCTGCCGGTAGAAGTCGCCGATCGTCAGCAGGTTCATCGTGTAGAGCTTGCGCGCGAAGAACAGGCCGACAAGGATCAGACAGAACGACGCACCGAATGGATCCTCGACCGTCTTCTGCATTCCGCCCTCCACGAACTTGGACGGAATGCCGAGCACCGTCTCGGAGCCGAACCACGTCGCGAACGTCGTGGTGACGATCATGATCAGCGGCAGAGAACGGCCCGCGACCGCGTAGTCCGAGGTGTTCCTGACGCGGGTGGCCGCGTACAGGCCAATCGCCACCGAGGCAATCAGGTAGAGGGCGACAAAGGCGATCAGGATCATGGCGCGGGCGCGCGAAGGTTCGCGCGATTATGCGACAAGCGCGACCGGCACGGCGCGTCGAGTCGTCAGCGCTGGATGCGCTTGAGCCAGCGCTCGTTGAGCGTCGAGTGAGTTACGGCCGGACCCGATATTCCGATTCCCTCGCGTGCCAGCGCGCGCCTCAGCATGATCTGTTCCTCTTCGGTCGTCAGCCGCGGACCAGTAAACGCCTGCGCGCTCGCCAGGCCCGACGGCGGTGCCGGCAACACCAGGTTTCCGTTCCACGTGTCGCCGGGACGCATCTGGATCGGCGCCGGTAGGGCTGCGACATCGGCCAGGTTGACCCACGGCGCCAGCTGCGAGACGACGAACTGCGCGCGCGGCTTGATGTTCGGATCACCGACCCGGCCGCGCTGACCCCAGCGCACGATGACCGTGTTGCCAGTCGAACTCGCCGTGACCTTGTCGGTGAACGCGATGTCGCGGCGCCAGCCATGGATGCGGGCCATCATCGTTTCCTCAAACGTCATCGCGATATCTTCGCGGGTATTCACGTGGTAGTTGTACTCGTCGGTGGCAAGGTCGGCAGCGAAGAAGCCGGCAACGTCATTCGGCGTATAGGTCTTCAGCGTCGCGTACGGAATGCCATTGACCAGTGTCGCATCGTCGACGGGGCCGGTGGTGAACAAGACCTGCGCCAAAGCGCGCATCTGTGCCGATGCCAGCGGAAAGTTGCTGGCCAACAGGTCCGAAGCCAATAGCCTTGCCTGGTAGCGTGGCGAAATGTTCCCCCACGGAGACAGCGCCGGATTCAGCGCGCCGCGCGCCGTTATGGGCAGGAAATCCGATGCGTGCCCGAGTTCGTGATACAGCAGCCAGCCCGATTCCTGCATCAGGTAGCCGACGTCACGCGAGATCCTGGACGATCGGGGAAACGGCAGGAAGATGCTCTGGTTGTTGGCTGTATAACGCCACAACCCCGAGAACTGCAGATCGCGACCGAAATCCGAGCGGAAGTCCGGCGCTTCGTCGATGACGTCACGCTCGTCGGCCGTGCGCCAGAAATGCTCGGCATCGAGGTGTATCGCGCCAGTCAGCACGTAGTACAGGCTGGGCCGTACGTGCGCTCCGATGATGACCGCAGTAATGCCGTTGAACAGCCGCATCAGGTCGGCATTGTTCTGATTGGCGGTCAGCAGTTCCTCGAACGCCTTGCCCATCCAGTCGTGCGAGACCAGCACGCGGTCCATCACCTGGGCCACGGTCGGCACGCTGCCGTGGGTGTCTTGGTCCAGGTACGGCAGCGTCGCGAGCGGGCAGGTGTTCGTAGCGGTGCCGGTGTACTGCAGCTGCGCGTTGTAGACACAGGCGACCATCACCCCTGCGTACGGACCCGTGGACTTGTACGGATAGACGCGCGACACATGCAAGCCGCTGAATATGTACGGCCCCGTGTTGCTCGGATCCGGCGGTGCCTGGATGTAGTGCTCGACCAACACCATCACATCGTCGCTGTCCGCGCCCGAGGCTGAAGTCCTTGTGACGCGAAAGACAAGCGCCGTGTCCTGCGTCACCGTCGGCGCGGTGAAAATGATGCGATTCGGATCGCTGGTATCCAGCGTGACCCGCGGCCCCGCGGTCTGGGTCCACGTCACGGTTTCGCCGGAGGCAATGGTCGGATAGGCGCGCACCGACACTGAGCCCCCCATGCGGACCGCCTGGTCGCCGCGCGCGACCACGCCGACCGTGCCGGCCGTGGTCGCACTAATCGACGTGCTTGCGGTGCGCTGCGTCCCGGTCGAATCGACGAACGACACGCTGAAGGAATACGTGCCTGCGGTCACCGGGTCGAAGCTGATCGCCTGCGTGCGCGCTGACATCAGTGTCACCGGCGGGCCGCCGGTTTGCTGCCACGAGACGCTTTGCAGTGGTCCGGTACAGCCGGCGATCACGGCGCCCGCGGTGCGTCCCACCGCTACCGATGTATCGGCGACGAGGCTGAATGTGGCACCCGCGACGGTGCAGGTCGGAGTCGGCCCGCCGGCTGAAGGAGGCGCTGGTGCGGGCGCTGGCGCGGCGCTGTTCGACGAGCCACCGCCGCCACAGGCGACGAGCAGCGCACAAGCGAACAGCGCCGCCGGAACAGAAGTGCGTAAGGAACTGGTCATGGAATCGAAGGGCGCCCGAATGGCGCGAAGATAGTCGCAGAACCGCGCCCGTCAATGCCGCGTATGGCCTAATGAAGCGGGGCTTTTCGGAGAGGAAAGGGCGGGGTTAGACACGCAATGCGGCCCAGAGTGCCAGCCCGACGACCACGCACAGCAATAAAGTGGCCGCCGCGTACCAGCGGTTGGTCAGCCGCTGCTCGTGCCGCAGCTGGCGCACTTCGTCGATCAGCCGGTCCGCGTCGTTGTGGCGCGTCAGCGCCCCGTGCAGCAGCCGCGGCAGTTGCGGCAGCAGGAAGCTCCACTGCATCGCCTCCTGCCGCAGCTTCGCTTCCATGCCGCGCATCCCGACCTGCTGGTCCATCCAGCGCTCGAGGAACGGCTTGGCGGTCTTCCACAGGTCGAGCTCGGGGTCCAGCTGGCGCCCGAGGCCTTCGACGTTCAGCAGCGTCTTCTGCAGCAGCACCAGCTGCGGCTGGATCTCGACGTTGAAGCGACGCGAGGCCTGGAACAGGCGCAGCAGCACCAGTCCGAGCGAGATGTCCTTCAGCGGCTTGTCGAATACGGGTTCAAGCACCGCGCGCACGGCGTTTTCCAGCTCGTTGACACGCACGTCGGCGGGCACCCAGCCGGACTCGACGTGCAGCTCGGCGATGCGGCGGTAGTCGCGGCGGAAGAACGCCAGGAAGTTCTGGGCGAGATAGTTCTTGTCGGTCTCGGTCAGCGACCCGACGATGCCGTAATCGAGCCCGATGTACTTGTTGAACTGGTCGCCGTGCTGCCCGACGAGAATGTTGCCCGGGTGCATGTCGGCATGGAAGAACGCATGGTCGAACACCTGCGTGAAGAAAAGCGTCACGCCGTCGCGCGATAGTTTCTTGATGTCGATGCCGGCTTCCTTCAGGCGCTCGATCTGGCTCACCGGAATGCCGTCCATCCGCTCCATCACGAGCACGTTCTCGGCGCAGTAGTCGAAGTACATCTCGGGCACGACCAGCAGCGGCGAACCGGCAAAGTTGCGCCGCAGTTGCGACGCGTTCGCGGCCTCGCGCACCAGGTCGAGTTCGTCGTGCAGCACCATGTCGAACTCGCGCACCACGTCGCGCGGGCGCAGCCGCTTGCCGTCGCGCCACAGACGCTCGACGAGGGTCGCGCCGGTCTCGAGCAGCGACAGGTCCTTGTCGATCGCGGCAAGCATGTTCGGGCGCAGCACCTTGACGGCGACCTCGCGTCCCGTGTGCGGCGGATCGCGCAGCGTTGCGAAGTGCACCTGCGCGATCGATGCGGAGGCGACCGGCGTGTCCTCGAAAGTCGCGAACACCGAGTCGATCGGTCGGCCGAGGCCGCGCTCGATCTCGCGGCGCGCCGTGGCCGACGGAAACGGCGGCACGCGATCCTGCAGCTTGGCGAGTTCGTCGGCGACGTCGGTCGGCAGCAGGTCGCGGCGCGTCGACAGCAGCTGGCCGAACTTGACGAAGATCGGACCGAGGTCCTCGAGCGCGCGGCGCAGGCGCACTCCACGCGGCTCGCGGTGCACGCCGAACGTCGTCCACTGCACCAGGCGGACCAGTGTCGGGTTCTTCAGGCTCGAAACGACGATCTCGTCGAGGCGGTAGCGCCAGACGACCGTCAAAATGAGAAACAGGCGCAGCAGGCGCATGGGCGCGGATTGTACGAGCGCGCATCGAGCGTCCGAGCGTGGACGCCCCGGGGAACCTAGGCGCGTTCCTGCAGCTCGATGCGTTTTTCGAGCCGCGCGACGTCATCGCGCAGGCGCGTCACGGCGGCGCTGAACTCGGCCGCCTCGTCCTGCGAGACCAGCATCGGGTTCTCGGTGACGAGGTAGTGCGCTCCGGATTCGAGCATGTTCTCTGCAAGCTGGCGCCAGTGGGTCGCGCTCAGTTTCAGCAGCCCGACGATGCGTCGCGCGGCGACATCGCCTACGAAGCGCGACAACTCCTCCTCGGGCTCGGGCCGCAGATTCTGCAGAACATCGCCGAGCGACCGCGCGAAGTCCGCATCGCCCTGCAGCGACACATCACGCAGAGCTGCCTGCGGGTCGGCGAGCGCGAGCGGCAGCGAAGCGAGGCTGAGGCCCACCGTCACCACGGGCATGTCGGCGCCCGCTTCGGTCACCAGCCCGCCCTCGGCAATCTTCAGGTTGAACGACAGAGGCGCGGCTTCGAAGCGCGCGCTGCGTCCGGCGAAAGGAGCCAGGCGTTCACGGGCCCAGCTTTCGCGGGCGAGCATGCGGTTGAGCACCGCGAGCGCCGCGGAGGTGGCGAGCTGTTCGATCACGCCGCGAGTTTACGCAGGCCGCAGCCACCACCGGCGGCAACGCGCCTGCCTGGCGCGCGGAGAGCTAAGCGAGCTGCTGGATTCCCGCCAGCAGCCATCCGCCCCCACGCGTCGGCTTCACCAGGTTCCAGACTTCAGAAACGCGCTCGATCTGGCCGTCGACCCGCAGCGTGCCGTCGAACTTGACGCTCGCAACATGCTCGTCCGCACTCGTTTCGATCCCGAGCAGCTCGGCGTCCATCGCGGCCACCTCGGTCTTCGTCTCACCGACACGTGCGCGCAGCTCGTGCGTCAGTGCGACGAACATTTCGTGCGTCGTGAACTCGGCGATCGCGTCGAGGTCGCTGCTGTCCCAGGCGCGCTGCAGACGACCGTAGTTGCTCTTTGCGTGCGCGAGGAAGCTCGCGGTGTCGAATCCCGCCGGGATGCCCCAGGGCTCCGTCGCCCCGCGGGCGAACTGGTCCATCGCCGAGCCGGGCCGGGCCGCGGCCGGCAGCGCGGTTTGCGGCAAAGGCGCCGGTGCCGTCTCGTAACCGACGTGCGAGTAGGTGCCGGGGCCGCGGTCAGGCGTGGCCGCTACCGGCTGCGGTCCACGCATGCGCCGGAGCACGAATGCCGCAAGCATCATCAGCGCGACGCCGATCAGCATCACGGTCAGGAACAGCGTCAGTGCTTCGCCGAAGCCGAGCCATTGCGCCAATGCGGCGATGCCGAGTCCGGCGGCCAGGCCCATCAGCGCGCCGCGCCATGGGCTCGCGGGCCGCATCGGCACAGGCGCCGCGGTGTTCGGTGTCTGCGCAGGCGCAGCCTGCTGCGGGCCGCTCTGCGTCGGCGCGGACTGCGGCGATTGCGACGGTGGTGCCGCCTGTCGCTGCTGGACCGGCGCCGACTGGCGGCCGAGGTTGCCGCCGCCGCCGAACCGGCGCTGCGCATCGGCATCGAAGGTGCATGTGACTGCGATCGCACCGACGATCGCCGCAGCGAACCACTTGTTCATCCGTCCTCCTAGTACCTCGTGCCGACATGCAACGCGCAGACGCCGGCGGTGAGGTTGAACCATTGGACGTCTTCGAGGCCCGCGCGTTCCATCATCTGCGCGAGCTCCTGCTGCGGCGGATGCATGCGGATCGATTCCGCGAGATATCGATAGCTCTCGCTGTCGCCCGCGAGCTTGCTGCCGAGCCACGGCAGCACGTTGAACGAGTACGCATCGTACAAAGGTGCAAGCGGCTGCCAAATGCGGGAAAACTCCAGCACGAGCAGGCGCCCGCCCGGACGCAGCACGCGCGCCATTTCGGCGAGCGCAGCGTCCTTGTGAGTCATGTTGCGCAGGCCGAAGGCCACCGACACGCGATCGAAACGCCCGCTCGCAAAGGGCAGGTACTCGGCGTCGCACTGCGCGATCGGCAAGTCGAGCCCGGCGTCGAGCAGGCGGTCGCGGCCCTCGGCGAGCATCGAGCCATTGATGTCGGTAAGCCACACCTCGCCGCTTGCGCCAACGCGCCGCGCGAAGGCGCGCGCGAGGTCGCCGGTGCCGCCGGCGATGTCGAGGACCTTCATGCCCGGCCGCACACCGGCCTGGCGGACGGTGAACGCCTTCCAGACGCGATGCAGGCCGGCTGACATCACGTCGTTCATCAGGTCGTAGCGGCGCGCCACCGAGTCGAACACGCCGGCGACGCGGACCGCCTTGTCCTGCTCGGCCACCCGCTCGAAACCGAAGTGGGTCGACTTGGGCGACTCGCTCATCGACGTGTCTCAGTGATGGCCGCAGGAGCGCGCCGCCGGCGGTGGCGCCGCATCGCCGTCGCGGCTCGCGCCGGCATCCTCGAGGCGCTGCAGGTAGTCGCTCCAGAGGCTGTCCTGCCGCGCGCCGAGTTCGTACAGGTAGTCCCAGGCGTAGATGCCGGTGTCGTGGCCGTCGGAGAACGACGGCCGGAGCGCGTAGTGGCCGACCGGCTCCAGCGTGTCGATCGTCACGTCGCGCTTGCCGACCTGCAGCACCTCCTGGCCCGCGCCGTGACCGCGCACCTCGGCCGACGGCGAGTACACGCGCAGAAACTCGAAAGGCAGGCGGAAACTCGCGCCATCGTCGTAGGCGATCTCGAGCACACGTGATGCGGTGTGCAGCACGATGCTCGTGGGGCTGGGTGTGCGGGCGGGCATGCGCGGACGCGAGCGGACGAAGACGGATTTCGATCGTACACCGCAGCAAGGGCGCGGCCGCGCAGCGGCACCGGCTCTGCGAAGATAGCGCCCGCACAAACTCCGGGCGCCCACGACATGGCTCTGATACAGCTCCACGACGACCAGATCCGCACCTGGACGCGCGCGCAGAAGGATGCGTGGTGGCTCGAGAACGTCTACCGCGGCGAGATGCCGCAGCTGACGCTGCGTTCTGCACTGACCGGCTTCCTGCTCGGCGGTGTGCTGGCGGCGACGGCGATGTACATCGGTGCCAAGACCGGCATCAGCATCGGCGTCGGCCTCACCGCGGTGATCCTGGCCTTCGCGATCTACCGCATCATGGCCGGCGCCGGGTTCGCGCAGGACTTCACGATTCTCGAGAACAACTGCACGCAGTCGATCGCCACCGCAGCCGGCTACATGATCGGGCCGATGATCGCCAGCCTGACCGCGTACATGCTCGTCACCGAGAGGATCATTCCCTGGTGGCACATGGTGGTGTGGATGTGCATCGTGTCCATCATCGGCGTGCTGCTCGCGTTCCCGATGAAGCGGCGCTTCATCAACGACGAGCAGTTGCCGTTTCCGGAGGGCCGCGCCAGTGGCGTGGTGCTGGACGCGCTCTACACCGGCGCGGCGCACGCCGGCATGTTCAAGGCCCGGCTGCTCGGCGTCACTGCAGCCATCACCGCCGCCTATCAGGCGGTGATCAGCGACGGCTGGATGAAGGTGCTGCAGTTCAAGATCCTGCGCATGGACGACTGGGCCGGCATGAAGGAGCCCTGGACCTTCCACGAGCGCCTCGACACCTACTACTACGCCTGGGCAAGCAGGGCCCACGGCTGGATTCCGACGATCCTCGGGACCGACATCCGCCAGCTCGGGCTGCGCCTGACGCTCGACGCGGCCATGCTCGGCGTCGGCGGCCTGATGGGCATGGCAGTCGCGACGAGCTGCCTGCTCGGTGCGTTCATCAACTTTGTGATCCTCGCGCCGATCATGATCCAGGCTGGCGACATCGTCGCGCGCGTGGGGCCGACCGGCGCAGTGGTGCCGATCTCGCGCGCCGAGATCGTCAACCAGTGGTCGCTCTGGTGGGGCGTGACGATGATGGTCGTGGGATCGCTGGTCAGCCTGCTCGGGCGACCCGAGATCTTCAAGGGGCTTTTCAAGCGCGGCGAAACCACCAAGGGCATCGACGTCGTTAAGCACATCGAGTTTCCGGTGTGGATCTCGGTGATCGGCATCCCGGTGTTCAGCGTGCTGGGGGCGACGGTCACGCACGAGTTCTTCGGCGTGCCCTGGCTGCTCGCATTCATTTCGCTGCCGCTCATCTTCGTGCTCTCGGTGATCTGCACGAACTCCATGGCGCTGACGTCGTGGACGCCGACCGGCTCGATGTCGAAGATCACGCAGTTCACGATGGGCGCGATCGACCGGACCAACCCGGCGAGCAACCTGATCCCGGCGGCGATGACTGCCGAGATTGCGGCCAACTCGGCCAACCTGCTGTCCGACATCAAGCCAGGCTACATGCTCGGGGCCAAGCCGCGGCAACAGGCGATCGGCCACGTGATCGGCATCTTCGCCGGCGCGATCGCGTGCGTGCCGCTGTTCTTCCTGCTGTTCCTGCAGCCCGACGCCAGCGGCGTGCGCTCGGTCACGACGATCGTCTCGGATCAGTTCGCGTTTCCCGCCGCGCTGCAGTGGAAGGGCGTGGCGGAGATCATCGCCAAGGGCGTCAGCGCGCTCCCGTACTCGGCGGTCGTCTCGATGATCGTCGCGGCGATCAGTGCGGCGGCGATCGAGATCGCGAAGATGCTCACGAAGGGCCGCTTCGCTCTGTCGGCGGTGTCGATCGGGCTCGGCGTCGTGCTGCCCCCTGAGGCCACGTTTGCAATGTTCGTCGGCGCGACGATCTTCTGGCTGATGGGCCGCCGCTATCCGGCTGCAGGCACGCGCGGCAATGAATTCTGGGTCGAGGGCCTCGAGCCGATCTGTGCAGGACTGATCTCGGGCTCCGCGCTGATGGGCATCGGCAACGCCATCGTCAACGTCCTGCTCGGCTGACGAACGGGCGGCCGCGCCGCCGCCGGGGTGACGCGGATCGACTACGCTTTCCGCGCGCGGGTCAATGCGTAGAGCCGACGACGGGAGGATACGATGAGCACGAGCACGAAGATCCTGGCGCTCGCAGTGGCCGCGGCGTGTGCGGCGGCCCCGGCGCTGGCACAGCGCGAAGGCGAGGGCGGTGGCCGGCGCATGCAGGGCGGCGGCATCAATTACGCGCCGCAGCCGGGAGTATTCGTCGTGGTCTCGACGGACTCGTATGCGCAGACGGTCCGCCTTAAAGGCGCCGATGGCCAGACCGCTGACGTCTTTGTCAACTCCAACGTGTATGACCTGTCGAAATTGAAGCCGGGCGACCGCGTCCAGGTGAATTTCCTCGAGCCCGACGGCATGAACAACCGGCTCGCAGCGGCCAACATCTGGCCGGTCAAGTGAGGCCGCCGGCTACTGCTGCGACCTGAGCGTCTCCAACGCTCAACTCCGCGCAAGCAGCGCGTCGGGCATCTGCCGCGACGATTCGTCGTGGAGCGCCGCCGGAGACTGCAACACCGCGGAATCAAGCAACGATGTCTCGGCGGTGACAGCCTAGAACCGCATCTCTGCCAATTCAGCGAAAGCTTGGTTCCACGGAAAGACGACGACGCAGTCTGGTGGAAGATGGCGCGCCTGGCGGGACTCGAACCCACGACCCCTGGCTTCGGAGGCCAGTACTCTATCCACTGAGCTACAGGCGCGTGCCAGGCACGCAAGCTTCGCGCCGCCCGGAGCGCCCTGCGCTGCCGGCAGGTGCGATGGCGCGCACGAGGCGCGATGGTAGCGGGTTTCCCTCACAGGCGCTGCGATGCCTTCGCCATTGCAGGCCGCACGGTCCGAGTGATGCTGCGGGCTATACTTCCGTGCTTTGCGCGCCTCGGCCGTGCGCAGCTGCCTGCACCTGCATCCATCCGCGCCTCGCGCAACGTCCTCGTTCAGTCGCCAGGAGCCTTATGTCGAGCGATAAACACACCGCGCTGATCAAGACCCCGCGCCAGTTGATCACGGTCGTGATACTCGCGTTCCTGGTGCCGGTGGTCCTGATCATTCTGCTGGCGAGTTATGTCGCCAGCCAGAAGGTGGGCGGCGCCGGCTCCGACGCAATGACACCGGAGGCCATCGCCGAACGGCTGCGCCCCGTCGGATATGTCGCCTTCGCGAGCACGCCCTCGGGTCCACGCCCGCTGCAGAGCGGAGAGGCCGTGTACAAGCTCGCCTGCAGCGCGTGCCACGCCACCGGTGCGGCGGGCGCTCCGAAGGCAGGCGATACGGGCGCATGGTCGGCCCGCATCAAGCAGGGTTACGACACGCTCGTCAAGCACGCGGTCGAAGGCTACAAGGGCATGCCAGCCAAGGGCGGCAACCCCGATCTGGATCCGATCGAGGTGGCGCGCGGAGTCGCTTTCATCGCGAATCAGGCCGGCGCGAAGTTCAAGGAGCCGGATGCGCCTGCTGCCGCGCCAGCCAAAGGCACGGCCCGCAGCGGCGAGCAGATCGTGCAGACCACCTGTGGCAACTGTCACAACACCGGTCTGCACGGCGCACCGAAGATCGGCGATCGCGCAGCGTGGACCAAACGCGTGTCCAACGGCGTCGACGCGGTCGCCGCGGCGGCGATCAAGGGCCACGGCGGCATGCCGGCGCGCGGCGGCATGGCGGATCTGACGGACGCCGAGCTGAAGTCCGCGGTGCAGTACATGTTTTCGAAGTCCGTCGGCCCGGCTGCTGCGACGAGCGCGGCGCCGGTGGCCGCAGCAACTACGACAGCAGCCACTGCAGCAGCACCGGCAAGCAAGCCGGACGGTGCACAGGTCTATGCAAGAGGTTGCAACGCGTGCCACGCCACCGGCGTCGCCGGCGCACCCAAGTACGGCGACAAAGTTGCATGGGCCCCGCGCAGCAAGGCCGGCGTCGATGCGCTAGTCGCCTCGGTCCTGAAGGGCAAGGGAGCGATGCCGCCGAAGGGTGGACAGGCGGCGGCAAGTGACGCCGAGATCCGCGCTGCAGTTGAGTACCTGCTGGCGGCGGCCAAGTAGCGGCTCGTTCGAGAACAAGCAAGCGGGCGCTCTCGCGCCCGTTTCGTTCTGCACGGCCTGCGCGAGGTCGTCAGGGGTTGAGCTGGCGATAGACCAGACGCGCGACTTTCTGCAGCTCGTTGCGGTCCATGTCGCCCGCGAGCGCATACCCCAGCGGCCCGTCGATCCAGTAGAACACACAGGTACCGCGGTCGTCGGCATAGCGGAACGCCGTCTCGGTGTTCGTGGACTCGCGCTTGATCAGCAGTGAAAGACGCTGCCCGCGTGCGTTCTCGTACATCAGCAGCGCCATTGGGGCGGGGTCGCTCGCCTGCGTCGCCGGCAGCAGGCGCCCGCCGAGCAAGTGATAGCCAGCCGCATCGAGTGCCGGTGCGCGCAGTGGCGTGGACAGGCGTTTCGACAGCCACGCCAACAGATGCTGTTCTTCGGTAGCACCGACCTCGACCGGATGGCGCACCTCCGGCACATAGGCCGCGTGCGCCAGCATCGCCTGTCGCGCAATCGGTTCGAGGCGGGGCCCGCCGAGCAGGTCGCCGCGAGCGAGATAGCCTCCGACGAAGCCCAGCGCGAGGGTCGCCGCGAGGCCGCCCCAGCGTTGCCAGCGCGACCGGCTACGTGACGCGATGCCGAGCGAGTGTGGCTCGTCAAGCATCGGATCCAGCAGCGCGCGCAACGCTTCGTTCTGCCGCTTGTAATCAGCGACACGCGCCGCGGCCTCGGGATCGTGCGCCAGCTCCGCCTCGATCTCGAGGCGCTCGGCAGAACTCGCGTGACCATCGACGTAAGCGTGAAGCTTGTCTTCGTTCATTTCACTTCACCCGGCGCAGTGCTGGCGGCACAGCAGCGGTCGCCTCCGAGGACAGCAGGCGCCGCAACTGCTCGCGGCCGCGCGCAAGGCGAGACATGACGGTTCCAATCGGAACCTCCAGCACCGCGGCGGCCTCCACATAGCTCAGTTGCTCGACGCCGACCAGCAGCAGGACTTCCCGATGGTCGTCCGAAAGCCGGCCAAAGGCCGCCTTGACGTCGGAGAGCGCCAGCTGCGCTTCGACCGCATCGGGCTGTGTCCACGACCGGTCATGATCTGCGCTGAAACGTTCGTCGTCCAGCGATTCGACGGGGCGTGCGGTGCGCACGCCGTTGACATAGACGTTATGCATCACGGTGAACAACCAGGCCCGCAGGTCGCTGCCGGGCTGCCACAGCGCGCGCTTGCGCCAGGCGCGTTCCAGCGTGTCCTGCGTCAGGTCGTCAGCCGCCTCACGCGTTCCCGTCAGCGCCAGCGCATAACGCCGCAGCCGCGGAATCAGCCGTTCCGCGTCTGCAGCGCTGAAGCCGATCGCCATCTTCTGTTCATCAGGTGCGCGCCACCCGCCAGACGTTGTTGAAGCCGTCGCCGCTGCGATCGCCGGGCTTGCCGTCCTTGCTCCAGAGATACAGCGGCTTGCCCTTGTACGCCCACTGCCGCGCGCCGTCTGCGCGCGTGATGATCGTGTAGTCGCCGCTCGCCTTCGCATCGCCGTCGGCCAGCAGCGGCGGCCAGTTGGCGGCGCAGGCCCCGTTGCACTCGCTCTTGCCGCTTCCCGCCGCGTCCTTGTCGAAGGTGTACAGGGTCATTCCGGCGGTGTTGGTCAGGGCGCCGTCTGCGACTTTGGTCGGCGGCGCCGCCGCTGAGCTGCCATACCCCATCGACGAACACCCCGCGAGACCGATTGCGGCCACGAGCGCCAGCACTGCGACAAGCCTCTCCATTCTCTTCTCCTCCGGGTGGTTGCAACAGGAGGTAAACACCCTGCGCCGCGCGATTATTCCGTGTCGCGGTCAGATTTCCGCGGGGTCGACCTCGATGTTCCAGCGGACCCGCGCCTTCAGTTCCCGCAGGCGGGCCAGCCACGCGCGCAGGAAGCGGTGCAGCGGCGGCCGCTGCGCCGCTTCGACAAGCAACTGCGCCCGCTCGATACCCGCGCGCCGCGCGAGCGTCATCGGCACCGGATCGAACACTCGCACGGCCGACGCAGCCGCCGCCAGCTCGGCCGCATTGCGCAGGAAGGCCAGCGCGTCGCCGAGGCGCGCAGCCTCGGCAGTCAGCAGCGCTTGGTGGCTGTACGGCGGCATGGCCGCGCGTTCGCGCTCGGCCAGGAGCGCGTCTGCGAATGCGGCGTAGTCGAGGCCGGCCAGTGCTGCAAACAGCGGATGAGCAGGGTACCGCGTCTGCACCAGCGCCCGACTCGCACCGCCGCTGCGCCCGGCGCGTCCTATCACCTGGACCAGCGTGGCGAATAGTCGCTCGGACGCGCGGAAGTCCTGCGCCATGAGTTGCCCGTCCGCATTGAGGACCACAACGAGGGCGATGCGACGGAAGTCGTGACCCTTGGCGATCATCTGCGTCCCGACCAGCACATCGACCTCGCCGCGATGGACGGCGTCCAGTGCATTCGACGCCGCATTCCGGCGGCGTGCGGTATCCCGGTCGACGCGTGCGACGCGCGCTTGCGGCCAGCGCTCTCGCACCCATTCTTCGATGCGCTGCGTGCCGCGACCAACGCCGCGCAGCGCGCTGTTGCCACAGGTCGGGCAGGTCCGCGGCACAGGCTGCGTCCAGCCGCAGTGATGGCAGTGCAGTGCCCCGTCGGGCTTGTGGAACACGGCGTACGCTGCGCAATGCGGGCAATGCGAGAGCCAGCCGCAGGCGTCACAGGCCACGACGGTGGCATAGCCGCGCCGATTCAGGAACACGAGCGACTGTTCGCCACGTCCGAGGCCATCGCCTATCGCGTTCTCGATCGCAGCCGCGATACCTGACGTGGCCTCGGACTTAGGCTCAACGAGCTCGATGCGTGGCTGCGGGAACTCATTGGAAATACGGCGCGTCAGTCGCAGCAGGCGATAGCGCCCTGAACGCGCATGCGACCAGGTTTCCAGCGACGGCGTCGCGGATCCCAGCACCACCGGAATGCGCAGCATCTGCGCGCGCTTGACGGCGAGATCTCGCGCCGAGTAGCGCACGCCTTCTCCCGCCTTGTAGGACGGATCGTGCTCTTCGTCGACGACAATGACCGCGAGTCGCGGGAGCGAGGCGAAGATCGCGAGGCGCGTCCCGATGATCACGCGCGCTCGCCCTTCGTGTGCCGCGAGCCAGGCGCGCGTGCGTTCGGCAGCGGCCAGCCCGCTGTGCATCGCCATCACCGTTTCGCCCGGAAAGTGCGAGCGGACGCGCGCCTCGAGCTGGGGTGTCAGGTTGATCTCGGGCACGAGCAGTAAGGCCTGCGCGTCCCGCCGCACCGCGAGCACGCGCTCGATCGAGGCGAGGTAGACCTCGGTCTTGCCGCTACCCGTCACGCCAAAAAGGAGGTTGGCCGTGAAGCCCTCGTCATTCGCGATTCCGGCCAGGGCCGCTCGTTGCTCTTCATTGAGTTCCGCACCGCGCGTCGGCGATCCCGCGGTACCCAACGGCGCTTGGCGCAAGCGCTCGAGCGCGCGCGCATGACGCGGACCAGGCAGCTGCCGCAGCGCCGGCGGCAGCGCAGGGATCGCAACCTCGCCCCAGCCATGCTGGTAATAGTCCGCGGCGAAGCGTGTGAAGGCCAGCCAGTGTTCATCGAGCGCCGAGACTTCGTCGAGCAGCCTCTCCACACGCTTGATGCGCAGCGGTTCGATCGCACTGGTCGGCGAGACTCCGGCAATCAGACCCAGCGCCTTGCGCCGCCCGAGGGGCACGATGCAGCGAACACCGATTGCAGGTGACGAGTGATGCAGCGGCGCGACGTAGTCGAGTGGCGAGTCGAAAGGTCCATCGACTAGGACCTGCATGATGGGCGAAGCCATCTCTCCAAAGTCGCTCACTTCATCAGCTTGCACTTGAGGATACTGTCCTAACTGCTTGATTCATTTATGCGCCCAAGGAAAGTCGCGAGGCATGTGGATAACTTTGTGGACAAGCGGTGAGTCGCGCGCGCAAACCCGCGGCGGAATTGGATCTACGCCGGCCACCGCTTCGTCACGCGGCTGACATCTATCCAGCAAATCAATCACTTACAGAACTAAATCGAGCCTAACCGGGGCAGATCCCGCCGCGACCCGCATGAATATTGGTTGAGCGCGCTTTTGTGAATAAGTCAAGCGCGGCTGACCTTTTTCGGCCGGCTCAGGTGACGGCTCAAGTTCTCATCGAGCGGCTGTGCCGATGCACTTCGTCGACCAGGATCCCGACGGCCTCAGGCGGCGTGAACTGCGAGATTCCGTGGCCGAGGTTGAAGACATGACCCCCATATCGGCCATCCGGGCGGCGGGGCGCGCCGAAGTCCTCCACGACGCGACGCACCTGCGCCCGCAATTGAGACTCGGGCGCGAAGAGCGCCATCGGATCGAGATTTCCCTGCAGCGCGCAGGCGTCGTCGATGCGTTGGCGCGCGCGATGCAGATTGACCGTCCAGTCGAGCCCCACCGCGTCGCAGCCGATTGCAGCGATGTCTTCGAGCCAGAGGCCCCCGCCTTTCGTGAAGACGATGCTCGGGACGCGCTCGCCGTCGTGTTCCCGGTGCAAGCGCGCGACGACTTCCTTCAGGTACGCCAGCGAAAACTGCTGATAGGCCCCATCGGCCAGCGAACCGCCCCAGGTATCGAAGAGCATCACCGCTTGTGCTCCCGCCCCGATCTGGGCATTCAGGTAGTCGGCAACTGCCCGTGCATTGACCGAGAGGATGCGGTGCAGCAGTTCGGGCCGCGCGTACAGCATCGTCTTGATGTGCCTAAAGTCATCCGAGCCGCCGCCCTCGACCATGTAGCACGCCAGCGTGAAAGGGCTGCCGGAGAAACCGATCAACGGAATCCGATCGCGCAGCGCGCGCCGGATCTCGCGCACCGCGTCCATCACGTAGCCCAGGCTCAATTCGGGGTCGGGGGCAGCCAGTTGCACGATCGCATCTTCGCTCCGCAGCGGCCTTTCGAACTTCGGTCCCTCCCCTTCGGCGAAGTACAGCCCCAGCCCCATCGCGTCGGGCACGGTGAGAATGTCCGAGAAGAGGATGGCCGCATCCAGCGGGAAGCGGTCCACGGGCTGCAGCGTCACTTCCGTGGCGAGCGCCGGCGTCTTTGCCAGGTTCAGGAAGCTGCCGGCGCGCTTGCGGGTCGCGTTGTACTCCGCCATGTAGCGGCCGGCCTGTCGCATCAGCCAGACCGGTGTGTAGTCGGTCGGTTGCCGCAGTAGCGCGCGCAGAAAGGTATCGTTCACAGGTCTCACAGAGCGGGCCACGCGCGGTCAAAGCGCGATTCTGTCATGCCGGATATGCCGCCCTGGCTGCGCCTCACAGAGCTGGAACTCAGCATCGCAGTACACGTGCAGCCCGGCGCGCGTCGCACTGCCATCGTCGGCCTGCATGGCGAACGTCTCAAGGTCGCGGTCCAGGCACGCGCGACCGATGGCCACGCGAATGCGGCCTTGATCAAGGTGATCGCCGAAGCCCTGAAGCAGCCGCCTTCGTCGCTGCGCATCGCTTCCGGCATTGCAAGTCGCGACAAACGCGTGGCTGCGCCGCGCGGCTCGATGGGGGCTGACGAAATTCTCCGTTGCCTGTGGCCCAAATAAAAAGGGCAGGCGCAAGGCCTGCCCGATTCGCTCGAAAACGTCCGAATTACTTCTTCGGGGCGTCCGCCTTCGGCTTTTCGCAGCCAGCCAGATCCTTCTTGGCGTCGGCGGCCTTCTTGCACTCCTCGGCGGTCGGCTTCTTCGCGTCCTTGGGAGCGTCAGCGGCATAAGCAACGCCGCACGCGAACGAGGCGGCGATCATGGCAGCAAGCAGTTTCTTCATTTCAATGGTTCCTGGAACGGTTAAAGAAAGTGAGAGCGGATGGGCCAGGCCCCAAAGGGCGCCCAGGCTCCGCGATAGACAACGCGCAGCCGGCGACAAGGTTGACACGAAACGGGGGTCGGATCACGCAAAACCGTGGCAAATGCAGCTTCCGGGCCTCCGTATTTGCCCGGATTGATGCATTTTCGCTACTCCTGAGGCAGCGTCAGCGTCCGGACCCGGAAGGTGTTGTCGTTCTGGACCAGCCAGGTCTCCGAAAACACTAGATTGCCCCGTACGAGCAGCACCGGCGGCGGCGCCGGCAACGGCGATGCGGCCTTGAGAGAAGCGAGCGCCATGTCGTCCAGACGCTTGATGTGAGGCGACCGGGTGACCTTGGAGGCAACGACGTTTCCGCCCCTGTCGACAGTGGCCTCGACCACGATTACGGCCTGCAGCAGGTGGTGCGGCCTGCCTTCGAACAGCGACTTCTGGTTGGTCTGGTGGATGCGCTGCGCGGCGCTCACCTTCCAGGCCTCCAGCGTCGGATCGCGCGGGGCCAGCTTCAGCGGGTTCGTGCTGCGGCTTCCATAGGCCGAGGGATCGACACTCGAAGACACGGAAGCGACCGGTGCGGCAGCCGTCGACGACTCACGACTCGGAGCAGGCGGCGGGGCGCTGCATGCGGTCAGAAGCATCCAGGCGCCGGTGGCAAGAACCGTCAGGACTCTTCGGCTTCTCCCCTTTGCCAGCCTCATGGCCAACCTCCCCACGCTTCATCGAACGATCAAGACCGGAACCCCACTGTGCGCTAGCACCTTCTGGGCCTCCGATCCCAGCACCAACGCCGACAGTCCGCTCCGGCCGTGCGAGGCCATCACAATGAGGCCCGCGCCCGTTTGGTCCGCCGCGGTCAGGATCCCGCGGTGCACCTCCGACGCCTCCTGCATCGACGTGCGGCAATCGACGCCCGCCTTGCCTGTCAGTTCCCTTGCCCGGGCCAGGCGGGCGCTGGCTTCAGCGCCCACCTGCGCCTGATGGTCGACGCCCGCCACTGCACTCGACTCGCCGACCCCGGAGTACGGATACGGCTCGACCACCGTGACCGCGGTCAGTACCGCACCAATCCGCGCTGCCAGCTGCGCGGCGGTCTCCAGAGCGCGCTCGGACATCGAGGAGCCGTCTGTGGCGACCAAAACCTTGCCATTGAACATGAAAGCTCCTCCCTTGGTTTTACGGCAACAGAATGAGAAAGGGGCAGCCGCGGCTGCCCCCGATACACGCTAGACCAACGGCTTACCTGCCGCGGATCTTGCGGATGGCCGCGATCTGGGCCGCCATTGATGATAGTTCGGCTTCGGCTTTGGCGATCTCCATATCGCTGTTGGCGTTGCGGCGCGCTTCTTCGGCCCGCTGCAGTGCCTCGCGCGCCTTGGCCTCGTCGAGGTCCTTGCCGCGGATCGCGGTGTCGGCGAGCACCGTCACCACGTGCGGCTGCACCTCCAGGATGCCGCCGGCGACGAAGATCTGTTCCTGCTCGTCCTTGCCCGGCACCTTGATGCGGACGACCCCGGGCTTGATGCGGGTGATCAGCGGCGTGTGGCGCGGGTAGATGCCGAGTTCGCCGGCCTCGCCGGGCAGCGCCACGAACTCCGCCTCGCCGGCGAAGATCGATTCCTCGGCGCTGACGACGTCGACCTGGATCGTTGTGGCCATGATGGTTCCTTCCTCAGGACGACGGCGCTTACGCGGCGGCCGTCTTGGCTTCCGCCTTCTTGCCCTCGTCCTTCCTGACTTCCTCCTTCCTGGGTTCCTCTTTCTTGGCCTCGTCTTCCTTGCGCATCTTCTCGAACTTTTCGTGCGCTTCATCGATGCTGCCGACCATGTAGAACGCCTGCTCGGGGAACGCATCGCACTCGCCGTCGACGATCATCTTGAAACCGCGGATCGTTTCCTTCAGCGGCACGTGCTTCCCGGGCGAACCGGTGAACACTTCGGCAACGTGGAACGGCTGCGACAGGAAGCGCTGGATCTTGCGCGCGCGCGACACTGCCAGCTTGTCCTCGGGCGACAGTTCGTCCATGCCGAGGATCGCGATGATGTCGCGCAGTTCCTTGTAGCGCTGCAGCGTGGCCTGCACGCGGCGCGTCGTCGTGTAGTGGTCTTCGCCGACCACGTTGGGGTCGATCTGGCGCGACGTCGAGTCGAGCGGGTCGACCGAAGGATAGATACCGAGCGATGCGATCTCGCGGCTCAGCACGACCGTGGCGTCGAGGTGACCGAAGGTGGTCGCCGGGCTCGGGTCCGTCAGGTCGTCAGCCGGCACGTACACGGCCTGGATCGAAGTAATCGAGCCGGTCTTCGTCGACGTGATGCGTTCCTGCAGCTTGCCCATCTCCTCGGCCAGTGTGGGCTGGTACCCCACCGCCGACGGCATCCGCCCGAGCAGCGCCGACACTTCGGTGCCCGCCAACGTGTACCGGTAGATATTGTCGATGAAGAGCAGGATGTCCTTGCCTTCGTCGCGGAACGCCTCTGCCATCGACAGCCCGGTCAGGCCGACGCGCAGGCGATTGCCCGGGGGCTCGTTCATCTGGCCGAACACCATCGCGACTTTGTCGAGGACGTTCGAATCCTTCATCTCGTGATAGAAGTCGTTGCCCTCGCGTGTCCGCTCGCCGACGCCGGCAAACACCGAGTAGCCGCCATACTGCTTGGCGATGTTGTTGATGAGTTCCATCATCGTGACCGTCTTGCCGACGCCGGCGCCGCCGAACAGACCGATCTTGCCGCCCTTGGCGAAGGGGCAGATCAGGTCGACGACCTTGATGCCGGTCTCGAGCAGTTCGACCGACGGTGAGAGTTCGTCGAACTTCGGCGCGGGCTGGTGGATCGCGCGCTTCTGGTCCGACTTGATCGGACCTGCGTCGTCGATCGGCCGGCCGAGCACGTCCATGATGCGGCCCAGAGTGCCGGGCCCGACTGGCACCGTGATTCCGGCGCCGGTGTTCTTGGCCTTCATGCCACGCCGCAGGCCGTCGGACGATCCCATCGCGATCGTGCGCACGATGCCGTCACCGAGTTGCTGCTGCACCTCGAAGGTCAGCCCTTGCTCGACCAGCTTGTTGGTCGGGTCCGCATCGAGGACGAGCGCGTCATAGATCTCCGGCATCTGGTCGCGCGGGAACTCGATGTCCACGACTGCGCCGATACACTGAACGATGGTCCCGGTGGCTCCGGTGCTCATAGCATTTCCTCAGTTCTTCTCGTCAATTCGGTTGCGATCACGACACCGCAGCGGCGCCGCCCACTATCTCTGAGATCTCTTTCGTGATGCCGGCCTGCCGCGTCTTGTTGTAGATCAGCTGCAGCTCCTCGATCAGCTTCTTCGCGTTGTCCGACGCCGCCTTCATCGCCACCATGCGCGCGCTCTGCTCGGACGCCATGTTTTCCGCAACCGCCTGGTAGATCAGCGCCTCGGCGTAGCGGACGAGCAGCGCGTCGATCACGGCCGGCGCGTCGGGCTCGTAGATGTAGTCCCACGAGTACGCGCGCTTTTCTTCCTCGGTCTGCACCAGATGCTCGTACGACAGCGGCAACAACTGCTCGATCACCGGTTCCTGCTTCATCGTGTTGATGAAGCGCGAATAGGCCACGTACACCGCGTCGATGCGCCCGTCGGCGTACATGTCGATCAGAGCCTTGACCGGGCCGATCAGTTTTTCCAGGTGCGGGCGGTCGCCGATCTGCACGTAATGCGAAATGATGCTGGCATTGAGCCGCTGCAAAAAGCCGAAGCCGCGGTTGCCGATCGCGGTGGTGTGCACCTTGACGCCCTGAGAATCGAGTTCCTTGATGCGGCCCAGAACCGCACGCTGGACATTGGTGTTGAGCCCGCCGCACAACCCCTTGTCGGTCGTCACCAGAATGATGCCGACGCCGTGCATCGACTCGCGCTTCTGCAGGAACGGCGGCCGGTACTCGGGATTGGCCAGCGCCAGATGCGCCACGATGTTGCGGATCTTGTCGCCGTACGGCCGGAACTGGCGCATCCGGTCCTGCGCCTTGCGCATCTTGGAGGCCGCGACCATCTCCATCGCCTTGGTGATCTTGCGAGTGTTCTGAATGCTCTTGATCTTCAGGCGGATTTCTTTGGTACCAGCCATGTTCACATTCGCCGGGATGTACGCGGCGCCCCGCGCCGCACATGCATCCCTCCGACTCCAGTTAGGTGTTCGAGCTTGCGAACGGCCCGGCGCTCGAACTCATTCCAACTACAGGAAAATCAATAACCGCCCGACTTCTTGAAGGCCTCGATTGCCTTTGTCAGCTCGGCCTCGTCTTCCTTCGATAGATCCTTCGTGCTTTCGATGCGCTCGACCAGCGCGGCGTGTTTGGCCTTCACGTATTCACGCAGCGCCTTCTCGGCCGTCAGGCAGTCCTTCAGCTCGATACCGTCGAAGGCGCCGGCGCTCACCGCAAAGAGCGTGATGGCCATTTCCCAGACCTGCAGCGGCTGGTACTGCGGCTGCTTCATCAGTTCAGTGACGCGGCGGCCGCGCTCGAGCTGATTGCGGGTCGCCTCATCGAGATCGGACGCGAACTGCGAAAACGCAGCGAGTTCGCGGTACTGCGCAAGCGCCAGACGCACGCCGCCGCCCAGCCTCTTGATGACCTTGGTCTGCGCGGCGCCGCCGACCCGCGACACAGAAATCCCGGGGTTGATCGCCGGGCGGATGCCGGCGTTGAACAGGTCCGTCTCCAGGAAGATCTGGCCGTCGGTGATCGAGATCACGTTGGTCGGGACGAACGCCGTCACGTCGCCAGCCTGCGTCTCGATGATCGGCAGCGCTGTCAGCGACCCGGTCTTACCCTTGACGGCGCCTTTGGTGAACTTCTCGACGTAATCGGCGTTCACGCGCGCCGCGCGCTCCAGCAGGCGAGAATGCAGGTAAAACACGTCGCCCGGATACGCTTCGCGGCCGGGCGGGCGGCGCAGCAGCAGCGAGACCTGTCGATAGGCCCACGCCTGCTTGGTCAGATCGTCGTAGATGATCAGCGCGTCCTGGCCACGATCGCGGAAGTACTCGCCCATCGTGCAGCCCGAGTATGGTGCGATGTACTGCATCGCCGCCGACTCCGACGCTGTCGCGGCCACGATGATCGTGTACGCCATTGCGCCGAATTCCTCGAGCTTGCGCACGACGTTGGCGATGTTCGAGGCCTTTTGCCCGATCGCGACGTACACACAGATCAGGTCCTTGCCCTTCTGGTTGATGATCGTGTCGACCGCGACCGCCGTCTTGCCGGTCTGGCGGTCGCCGATGATCAGCTCGCGCTGACCGCGGCCGATCGGCACCATCGCGTCGATCGCCTTCAGGCCCGTCTGTACCGGCTGAGACACCGACTGGCGCTGGATGACGCCCGGCGCGACCTTTTCGATGACGTCGGTCATCTTGGCATTGATCGGCCCCTTGCCGTCGATCGGCTGACCGAGCGAATTGACGACGCGGCCAATCAGTTCCGGGCCGACCGGTACTTCCAGGATGCGGCCGGTGGCCTTGACCGGATCGCCCTCGCGGATCTGTTCGTAGTCGCCGAGCACCACCGAGCCGACCGAGTCGCGCTCCAGATTAAGCGCCAGGCCGAACGTGTTGTTGGGGAACTCCAGCATCTCGCCCTGCATCACGTCCGACAGGCCGTGGATGCGGCAGATGCCGTCGGTCACCGTGACGACGGTGCCCTGCGTGCGCAGCTCGGTCGAGACGCCGAGACCCTGGATGCGGCTCTTCAGCAGCTCGCTGATTTCACTGGGATTGAGTTGCATGGTTCAACTCCGAAGATTTCAGGCGGCGGTCAGCGCCGTCTGCATGTCTGTGAGGCGCGAGCGCACCGAACTGTCGAGAACCTGATCGCCGACCGTCGCGCGGACGCCGCCGATAAGATCCGGATTGATGCGGACCTCCGGCTTGAGCGTCTGGCCGAACTTTTTCGCCAGCGCGGCCAGCAGTTCGGTCACCTGGGCGTCGCTCAGCGGGAACGCCGATTCGATCACGCAGTCGGCCACGCCTTCAGCCCGGTTCTTCAGCTGACGGAACTGTAGAGCGACCTCGGGCAGCACTGCGAGGCGCTGATTCTCGATCAGCAGCTTGAGGAAGTTGGCGCCGGCGGCCGGCAGCGATACCTTCATCATGCCGGTCAGAAGGCCGAAGACCTGGGCATGGTCGAGGTTCGGGTCGCTGACCACCTCGGCCACCTGCGGGTGTGCCATCAGCGCGGCGAGATCCTCGACGGCAGCGAGCCAGCCGTCGAGTTTCTCGCCCGAGCCGCGGGCCACCGCGAACAGAGCTTCGGCATACGGCCGGGCGACGGTCGAGAGCTCGGCCATGGCTACAGCCTCGCCTTTAGCTGGTTCAACAGCTCGGCGTGGACCTGGGCGTTCACCTCGCGCTTGAGGATCTGCTCGGCACCGGCGACTGCGAGCACGGCGACCTGGTCGCGTAGCGAATCCTTCGCACGCACCACTTCCTGCTCCGCATCCGCCTTCGCCGCGGCGATCAGCCGATCGCCTTCGGCCTTGGCCTGGACCTTGGCTTCTTCGATCACCGCCTGCGCGCGCTTCTCGGTCTCGCCCATAAGGGCCTGAGAGCGAGCGCGCGCGTCGGCATCGAGCTGAGCGATCTTTTTCTGCGCCTCTTCGAGGCTGCGGTTGCCGCGGTCAGCCGCGGCGAGGCCATCGGCGATCTTCTTCTGGCGCTCGTCGAGCGCGCGGATCAGCGGCGGCCAGATGAACTTCATCGTGACCCACGCGCCGATGAAGAACACCACCATCTGGACGAACAGCGTGGCGTTGATGTTCATAGACTTTCAACCTGGAAAATGCCGACAGCGCCTAGCGGCGCGCCGACCACTTCAGTCTTGGTCCGGAGCGTTCGGCGCTCAGCCCGCGAACGGGTTGGCGAACGCGAACATCATTGCGATACCGACGCCGATCAGGAACGCAGCGTCGATCAGGCCGGCGAGTAGGAACATCTTCGTCTGCAGCGTGTTCATCAGCTCGGGCTGGCGCGCGGCGGCCTCGATGTACTTACCGCCCATGATGCCGATGCCGATGCAGGCCCCGATGGCGCCCAGCCCGATGATCAGGCCGGTGGCCAGGGCAACGAATGCGACGTTCGTCATTTTTCAGTGCTCCTCAATAACAAAGGTAATGGCCGAAAAGAGGTAATCAATGGGCCTCGTGTGCCTGCCCGATGTAGACGAGCGTCAGCATCATGAAGATGAACGCCTGCAGCAGCACGATCAGGATGTGGAACAGCAGCCACGCGACGCCCGCAAGCGCGTGGCCGATCGCGAGGAAGAAACTCGGCTGGACGATCCAGAAGACCAGCGCGCCCACCACGAGCAGCACCAGCGCCTGCTTGCCGCGGCCGGTGGTCGCAAGCCAGAGCAGACCGAGCAGATAGGCGCCGAGGACCAGGGCCCAGGCGAAGGCGCTCGTCGCGCTTTTTTCTGCACCCCAGGTCCCGCCGAGCAGCGCGATCAGGAAGAACAGCAGCTCGCCCGCGTACATGTTGCCAAACAGTCGCATGCCGAGCGAAACGGCCTTGGCCGCGTACTCGATCAGATTGAGCAGGAAGTTGAAGGGCCAGAGGAACGGGTTGGCTCCGAAGGGTGCCGTGAACAGTTCATGCACCCAGCCGCCTGCGCCCTTGATCTTGATGCCGTAGTAGATCATCAGCAGAAGCACGCTGAGCGACATGCCGAGAGTGCCGTTGAGATCGGCGGTGGGCAACGGCCGCAGATATTCAACATGGAATATGTTGTGCGCGATCCATGGGAGCAGTTCCACCGGGATCAGGTCGATCGCGTTCATCAGGATGATCCACAAAAACACCGTCAGCGCGAGCGGCGCGATGAAGGTGCGGTCACCATGGACGATCGACTTGCTCTGTTCTTCGACCAGTTCGACCAGCGTTTCAACCGCCGCCTGGAACCTGCCCGGCACGCCGGACGTGACCTTGCGCGCCGCCAGCCAGAGCAGAAACAGGACCAGGCACATCATCGCGATCGAGAAGACGATCGTGTCGATGTTGAACACGGTGAAGTCGATGATCGACGTCTGCTTGGCCGTCGACCGGTGCGTCAGGTGATGGACGATGTATTCGGTGGCGGTGGGAGCGTGGCCCGAGGCAGCCATGTTGAGAGACCCGTCCTTATCTGATCAGCAGCGCGAGTACGTAGCTCTTGAGCACGACGATGATGGACGCCAGCATCGACAGCCACACCAGGTTCTTGTAGGTCACCACGACCAGGACAAGAAGCGCCACGGTGGAGATGACCTTGACGAATTCGCCGATCAAGAACACCGCCGCATCCGTGCCTTGCGGTCGGCGGCTCGCCGCAGCGAGCTTCAGCGCGAACAGGCCGTTCGGTATGAAGCAGGCTGCGCCACCCAACAACGCAGATACTGCCGCCGGCGTCCCCCCAACCAGTCCGCTCAGCAGCGATATGGCAGCGGTAGCGAGTATCTGCAGCAGGACGATCCGGAACACGGTGCCGCTCCGAGCGTCCTGCAGCGGGATCTTGAATTCGTATTCGCCAAAACCGTGAGATTCTACGAGGGGCGGCGACCCGGGGTCAAATTTGTGTTGCGACGCGCCATGCGCCGAAACACGCTACTCGCCCCGCACGCGGGCGACGATGCCGTCGAGCTGGTCGAGGTTGGCGAACTCGATGATCAGGCGGCCGCCGCCCTTGGCTTTCATTGCCAGGCGTACGGTCGCGCCGAGCGAGTCGGACAGTTCCTCTTCAAGGCGGACAACGTCACGGCTCCGCGCAGCCGCGGCCTTGCGTCGGGCAGGAGTCTGGCCACGATGCGCGACCAGCGTTTCGGCCTCGCGCACCGACAGGCCGCGCGCGACGATGCGATGCGCGAGTTGCACCTGCGTGGCAGCGTCAGTGCCCAGCAGCGCCCGTGCGTGACCCATATCGATCTGTCCACCGAGCAGCAGTTCCTGCACCGGGGCTGACAGGTTAAGCAGTCGCAGCAGGTTGGTGGTCGCGCTGCGCGAACGCCCGATTGCCTCCGCTGCCTGCTCATGCGTGAAGTCGAACTCGCGGATCAGGCGATGCACGCCCTGTGCTTCCTCGAGCGGATTCAGGTCTTCGCGCTGAATGTTCTCGATCAGCGCCATCGCCAGGGCCGCCGTATCCGGCACCGGCCTGACCAGGACCGGGACTTCATCCAGCCCGGCGATCTGGGCGGCGCGAAAGCGCCGCTCGCCAGCGATGATCTCGTACTGGCCCGCGTCGACCGGCCGCACGAGGATCGGCTGCATGATGCCCTGTGCCCGGATTGAATCCGCGAGCTCCGTGAGCGCCTGCGGATCCATCTTCGTGCGGGGCTGATACTTGCCGGGACGCAGCCGGCCGACGGGCAGCGTTGCCGGTGCCGACGACGGCGCTGCTGTGTCGCCGCCCAGCAGCGCGTCGAGTCCCCGGCCGAGGCCCTTGGGTCGCTTGATCATTCTGCCGCCCTTCCATCGCGCTGTTGCATGCGGTACCAGTAGGCGTAGCGATCGGCGAAACCAAACCTCGCATAGACGCGACGCGCCGCCGCGTTGGCGGCGTCGACCTGCAGATACGCAAGGCGCGCACCAGCCTGCGCCGCAAGGCGCAGCAGTTCGCTGACGATCGCGCTGGCGTATCCGCGGCCACGCAGCTGCTCCGCAGTGACCATGTTGAATATCCCGGCAAACCCGCCGTCGATCACGATGCTGCCGCACGCCACGGCACGATCACCGTCATCGGCGACCAGAAAATGCGACGGCAGCGCGATGCCGGCGATCCGCTGCCGCTCGGCGGCGACCGTGGCGGCACCGGAGCCACGCAGTTCGCCGGCGATGCCCGCGAACTCCGAGGCACCGAGCTGCCGCAGGGGACGACGCGGATCGCTCGGATGCACGGCCGGCGACAACTCGGCCGTCATCACGCGGGATTCGTCGAACGCGGCATACCCGGCGTCTTGCAGCGCGCGGTCGAGAGCCGGCGGTTCGGTGAACGGCGTTATTCGATACAGGCTCGGCAGTCCGTGTGAGCTATAGAACGCGTCAACATGCGCGATCTTCTCGTCGAGCGGCAGGCGGCCTGCGCCCACCGCGTTGACCGATCGTGCGCGCTTGGCCTTGCCCGGTGAGTAGCGCAGCAGCCAGCCGTCGTAGATCGTCTGCTGCGGCGGCTGCGAGCTGGTGAGTCCGGCGTCCTCGACCCGCGCAGCCAGTGCATCCTCGCGGCGGACGAGATTCACCTGCAGGCCGGTGGGATCGAACATCAGAGCGTCTGGATCCGGTCGATCATCTCGGCGCCAAAGGCGACGTAAGCCTGGGCGCCCTTCGAGGCCCGGTCGTAGGACACGCCCGGCATGCCGTAGCTCGGCGCCTCCGCAAGCCGGACGTTGCGCGGGATGATCGTAGAAAAGACCTTGTCGCCGAACTTCTCGACGAGCTGCTCGGAGACCTGCTGCTGCAGGGTCATGCGCGGGTCGTACATCACGCGCAGCAGACCGATGATGCGCAGCTCGGGGTTCAGGTTCGCCGCGACGCGCTTGATCGTGTTGACGAGATCCGCGAGCCCTTCGAGCGCGAAGTACTCGCACTGCATCGGGATGATCACGCCGTGCGCCGCGCAGAGCCCGTTGAGCGTCAGCAGCGACAGTGACGGTGGACAGTCGATCAGGATGAAGTCGTAGTCGGACTCGATCGCGGCGAGCGCCTGCTTGAGACGCGTCTCGCGCCCTTCGAACTCGACCAGCTCGATCTCGGCGCCGGCGAGTTCGCGGTTGGCTCCGAGAACGTCGTAGCCGCCCGGCGTCGCAGTCTGACGCGCTGTGGCCACATCGGCGAGACCCACCAGCACCTGGTACACCGAGGCGCTCAAAGAACGCTTGTCGACCCCGCTGCCCATCGTCGCGTTTCCCTGCGGGTCGAGATCGACCAGCAGCACGCGCGGCCCGTGCGCTGCGATTCCGGCAGCGAGGTTTACCGCCGTCGTCGTCTTGCCGACGCCACCCTTCTGGTTCGCGACGCAGAAGATGCGCGCCATCAGGCCGCTCTCTGCACGGCGATCGCGCGCTGTCGCGCACCCGGATTGCGGCGCTCGAGTGCCGCACGCGCCACGGCTTTCATTGCGCCAGTCGCGCTCCGAAGGCCACCAGCGCTACCCCCGCAAGTCTCTCGGCCGCCCGGACCAGGCGGCGATGCGCCCTCAGCCGTTCTGTCACGGCGTGCGCGCACGCGACCAGCGTGAGGCAGTACGCCAGTGTCATCGCCGCTATCGTCGCAGCCATCGCCGCAAAGGTGACGATGCCCTGCTGCGTCTGCGGGTGGATGAACAGCGGAAAGAAGGCCATGTAGAACACGATCGCCTTCGGATTGAGCAGCGTGATCAGCAGCGCCTGCCGCAGATAGCCGCCGGAATGCGAGGCAGCGGGCGGCGGCGTTGACGTCGGTGCGCCGAGGAGCAACTTCAGGCCGAGGAAAGCGAGGTATGCGGCGCCCGCGTACTGCAGTCCGCGGAACAGCAGCGGATGGGCCTGCAGCATCGCCGCGATGCCGGCCACCGCCAGCCAGAGCAGCATCTGGTCGCCGACGATCAGTCCGAAAGTGGCCGCCGCTCCGGCGCGAAATCCGCCCTTGCCTGTTGCGGTAAGCAGTGCGAGCGTGCCTGGGCCGGGCAGCATCAGAAAGATGAGCACTGCGGCCACGAAGGCTCCGAAATCGTCGATGCCGAGCATCAGGAAGGCTCCATCACCACCAGATGACGCTCGGCGTCCAGGCGGGGAACGTGAAGTTTAACGACGCTGGCCGCCCTCACCCCGAGGCCCGACCGTTCGAGCTCCGTGATCTCGTTGTGTGGCATCGCTCCTTTCATCGCGCACCAGCGCCCGCCCGATGCGAGCAGATGCCGCGTCAGGCGAACGAACCGCACCAGCGAGGAGAAAGCACGAGCGACGATGAGATCGAACGCAGCAGCGCGGTAGTCCTCAACGCGACTGTGCACCACCTGCACATTGGTCAGATGCAGTTCCGCTTTCACCTGCTGCAGGAACGCCACCTTCTTCTGCACGCGGTCGATCACCGTGACGTCGAAACTCGGCACAGCAATCGCGAGCGGCAGGCCCGGCAGCCCGCCGCCGGAACCGACATCCAGCACGCGCGCTTGTGCGTCGTGCGCGAGCGTGCGCAGGGTCGGCACGATCGCAAGCGAGTCGAGCAGGTGGTGGCTCAGCGCCTGCTCGGGACTGTCGATCGCAGTCAGGTTGTGCACCCGATTCCAGCGCAGCAACAGCTCGACGAACTGCCAGAGCTGCGCAAGCTGGGTTGCCTCAAGCGCAACTCCGAGCTCGTCGGCGAGCGCGACGAGTCCGGCAAGCTGCAGCGACGCGGCGTCAGGCGGCAATCCGCCCACGCTCGCCCGCCGCACGGCTCATCCGCTTGAGATGCACCAAAAGCAGGGATACGGCCGCCGGCGTAACTCCAGAGATGCGCGCAGCCTGCCCCACTGTCTCGGGACGTTGCGCAGCCAGCTTCTGCCTGACTTCGATCGACAGGCCGCGCACCGAGGCGTAATCAATGTCGGTTGGAATCCGGGTTGACTCGTGTGAGCCGTGCCGCGCCACTTCGTCTCGCTGGCGTGCGATGTATCCGGCGTACTTGATCTGGATCTCAACCTGCTCAGCGACCAGTGGATCCACCTCAGCAAGGGGCTCCGCGCGTCGGCCGGCATGCGATATCCACGTTTCGACGTCCGCAAGGCGCACGCCCGGGCGCTTCAGCAGGTCGGCCGCAGCATAGTCGCGCTCCAGCCCGTTCTCGAAGAGCCTCGCCAAATCGTGCTCTGGGACAGAGCGAGCACTAACCGACGTTTTGTGGAGACAATCGACCACCTTCGCAACTGCATCGCGCTTGCGATTGAAGACTTCCCAGCGCGCATCGTCGACGCACCCTAGATGGCGACCCGTTTCGGTCAGGCGCAGATCGGCGTTGTCCTCGCGCAGGCTCAGCCGATACTCGGCGCGGCTGGTGAACATCCGGTAAGGCTCCGAGACGCCGCGCGTGATCAGATCATCGACCAGCACGCCGAGATATGCCTGGTCGCGGCGCGGAACCCATGCCTCTTCGCCCCGGGTCGCGCGGGCCGCGTTCAGTCCGGCCAGCAGGCCTTGCGCCGCGGCCTCCTCGTAACCGGTTGTGCCGTTGATCTGGCCCGCAAAGTACAGCCCGGATATCGCTTTGGTCTCGAGCGACGCCTTGAGCGCGCGTGGATCGAAGTAGTCGTACTCGATCGCATAGCCCGGCCGCAGGATATGAGCCGACTCCAGCCCACGCATCGAGCGGACGATTTCGACCTGGACATCGAACGGCAGGCTCGTCGAAATGCCGTTGGGATAGATCTCGTGGGTGTCGAGCCCTTCCGGCTCGAGAAATACCTGGTGGGCCTTCTTGTCGGCAAAGCGGTGGATCTTGTCTTCGATCGACGGGCAATAGCGCGGACCGATCCCCTGGATGACACCGGAGTACATCGGGCTTCGATCGAGATTGGCGCGGATCGCCGCGTGCGTGCGTTCGTTCGTGTGCGTGATCCAGCACGGGAGCTGGCGCGGATGCTGCGAAGCACTGCCGAGAAACGAGAACACCGGCACCGGATCAAGATCGCCGGGCTGCTCCGCGAGGATCGCGAAATCGATCGTGCGTCCGTCGATCCGCGGCGGCGTACCCGTCTTCAGCCGACCTTGCGGCAGCTTCAGTTCCCGTAGCCGTTCCGCCAGCGAGATCGCCGGTGGGTCGCCGGCGCGTCCGGCCGAATAGTTCTGCAGGCCGATGTGAATGCGCCCGTCAAGGAATGTCCCAGCCGTCAGCACAACTGCGCGCGCTCGGAAGCGAATCCCCGACTGGCTCACCGCACCGGCAACCCGGTCGCCCTCCAGCAGCAGGTCGTCGACGGCCTGCTGGAACAGCCGAAGGTTGGACTGGTTCTCGAGCCGGCGCCGGATCGCACGTCGATACAGTACGCGATCGGCCTGGGCGCGCGTCGCGCGCACCGCGGGGCCCTTCGAGCGATTGAGAATGCGAAACTGGATGCCAGCCTCGTCCGCCGCGGCGGCCATTGCTCCGCCGAGCGCATCGATCTCCTTGACGAGATGGCCCTTGCCGATGCCCCCGATCGAGGGGTTGCAGGACATCTGCCCCAGCGTTTCGAGGCTGTGTGTCAGCAGCACAGTGCGTGCTCCGGATCGCGCGGCGACAAGCGCAGCCTCAGTGCCAGCATGGCCGCCACCGATCACAAGAACGTCAAAGGAATCCGGAAAGTCCATTGCGGCGCCGCAAGAGAGGGGCAGCAGTATAAGAGGCGCTGGCCCTGCGGCGCTACGCTTGGTGCTCCTGTTTCACGTGAAACGGCGGTTCCACGTGGAACACTTCCTACGGCCCGAACCGCGGCTCGAGCACGTTCCCGCGGACCCGCAGGGTCATCGTCTGGATGCGCGAGCCGCCGAGCTCCACGCGGATCGTGCCCGCGACCGCCTGGTCGGGTGCCACCGTGAAGTCGCCTCGGGCCGTGAGCGCCCCTGCTCGTCCGCCGGTGTCCTCAAAGCGAACTCCCGCCGAGGAAGCGCCGAGTGTCCCGTCGAACTCCGTGAAGCGAGTAATGCCCGCAGACGTCGCGCCCTGGGTCGCTGCCAGGCCGAGGTTGATTCCGTTTAGCGCGGCCCACCGTACCTGCAACGGCCCAGCGAAGACCGATTGCTGAACCGCCTCCTCAAGCGTGGACCCGCGCCCCACCACAGTCAGATCGAGGGAGGCCGTGCCCTGCATCGGCGACACTGCGGCATCCTGGTTCGCCGGCGCCTTCCGGACATGCTGCACGATCGACTCGATGTCGAGATTCGTCGCGGCAGTGCGTCCCGTGATCACCCATTCGACGTCGCTGGCGGCGTACAGCATGCCACTCGCGACGCCGTAGAAGCCCGCCAGGGAGTAGCTCGAAATCTCGATCAGCCTTCCGTCGAGACGCCCATTCGCCCGCACTTCGTTCCATTTCACCTTCGGGCCAAAAGGAAGGGCCCAGCGGTCGGCATCGAGTCGGAAGTCCAGGACCGGCCGGCCGTCGCTCGTCTGCGCCGGGCGCAGCGCCAAACGCATCGCACCGTCCGTATCGAGCTGGCGGATCAGGAGCGGGCCGAAACGCCCATCGGCACCTCTGCGCAACACGGCCTCGTAGCGCCCGGGCAGCAGTTCGGTGTCCGAAATACGGACCGAGTCGAAACGTATGGTCGAGAGCTTGCTCGACAGCGAATTTGCTCCGGCAGGCAGGGCTCTCGCAATGATCTCGGCTTGCGACGCCGTCAGGCTCAATGGCGCGACGGTCGCCTCGCCCCACACCCATTGGCCGCCACGCAGCGCGCTCCAGAGGTCCTTCCAGTTGATCAAAAGCGACACCTCTTCGACCTTGATGTCGCCCGCCTGGATCCCACGGATCACCATTCGAGGCGAAGGCGTGAATCGGAACTCCGTGTCGGACACTGTCACTGGACGACGGAACACCTGCGTCAGCCCCTCAGCCACTTTCGGGGCACTGACCTCGCGCTGGATCGGCTGCAGCGTGCTGTAGATACCGGTCACCACGACGCCGATCGCGGCGACGACGAGCAGCCGCTTCATCCACGTCCGCAGCATCTGGCGCCGGCGCTCGTCGGTCAGTTCGTCCGTCTCGGCGCGGTCACGTTCTTCCTGCAGATCCAGGCGGTCGGGAACATTGACGGTCGTGATCGCGAAGTGAGTCGCTGCCTCCCATTCCGGCGAGCGGGTCGTGCGTTCCGCGACGCTTGGCTGATGTGAGCGTACGCTCACTATCGATTCTACCGGCGCGCTCTGGGCCTGTCGGCGCGCAGCCGTGGCGCGCGAAGGTTGCTGCGTGGCTTCGCGAGCGAGTTGCGCTGCCGCCTGCTCGACTCGGGCACGAACCAATTCGCTGGCGACCGCCTCTTCAGTGTCGCCAAAGATCGTTATCGGATCGAGATCGCTCTGCTCGAGGAACTGGGCGACCGCCTCTGGTTCGAGCCGACCTTCGCGGACGCCTGAGCCATTGGCGCGGGACGGGTCGCCGGCGCCCATCGGTTCGACGAGGCCCGCGTCCTGGAGCTTGCGCAGGGCGCGCTCGATGCGCTCGTCGTTCAGGCTGGGCAGTCGCGTCTTCAGTCCCGCGACATTGAGCCGACCGTCGAGCAGGATCAGGATCAGCCGCTCGCTCTGCGTGAACTGGTGCGATTTCTCATAGACCTCGCGCACACCGCGATCGGTGCGCTGGTAGATCATCGAGACGTTCAGCGCCATGAGCGTGTGCAGGCTTCGAGCGGCGGAGACGTGGTCACTGATCAATCGATTGTATCGGCCACCCGTGCGAAATCGCACTGTAGTGTTCGGTCGATAAGTGGCCCTAAATGGCGCTGCGCCGCCTCTCTGGCGCCAATTGACCCGACGGTTCCGACTCAGCTGGCTGCGCCGGCCCGTGCCGAACGGCGATGGGACCACCATGCACCGAGTTCGCCGACCAGGCCACGGCGGAAGGCCATCACGCAGATCACGAAGATGAGGCCGATCACAATCGTGACCGCCTCGCCGAGGCCATTGAACCACTCGATACCAGTCGTGCGCCCAAGGAACATCCCGATATCGCCGACCTTGTTCTCCAGCGCCACAACGATGAAGGCGCCGAGGATCGGCCCGAGCATCGTGCCCATTCCGCCGACCAGCACCATCAGGATCACGAGGCCGGACGTGCTCCAATGCGCATCCGTCAGCGTGGCAAAGCCGAGCACCAGCGTCTTGGTGGCGCCGGCCAGTCCGGCAAGGGCGGCGGACAGCACGAAGGCGAGCAGCTTGAAGCGCGCCGTGTCGTAGCCGAGCGAGGTCGCGCGGGCCTCGTTCTCGCGTATCGCCTTCAGCACCTGACCGAACGGCGAGTGCACCGTGCGATAGATGAGCAGGAACGACACCACGAAGATTGCAAGTACGACGTAGTACAGCGTCACGTCGTTTTCCAGATTCACGAACCCGAGCAGCTTGCCGCGCGGCACAGACTGCAGGCCGTCCTCTCCGCCGGTGAAGGTCGCCTGCAGAAAGAAGAAGTAGAGCATCTGGGCCAGCGCCAGCGTGATCATCGAAAAATAGATCCCGCTACGTCGGATCGCCAGCGCGCCCATGATCAGCCCGAGCAGGGCTCCCGCAACGACGCCGAAGAGCAGACCGAGTTCGGTAGGCAGCCCCCAGACTTTGAGCGCGTGCCCGGCCGCGTATGCCGCGCCGCCCAGGAACGCGGCGTGCCCGAAGGAGAGCAGCCCGGTAAAGCCGATCAGCAGGTTGAAGGCGCACGCGAACAGCGCGTAGCACATCACCTTCATGACGAAGACCGGATAGGCACCGAGCAGCGGCAGCAGCAGCGTGATGAAAAGCAGCACGCCGTAGACGATGAACTCGCGCGGCAGCTTCATCACCTCTCCTTGCCGAACAGGCCCGCAGGCCGCAGGAGCAGCACGATCGCCATGATGACGAAGACGACCGTCGACGAGGCCTCGGGATAGAAGACCTTGGTGAAGCCCTCGATCACGCCGAGCCCGAGCCCGGTGACAATCGAGCCGAGGATCGAACCCATACCACCGATCACGACCACAGCGAACACGACGATGATCAGGTTGCTGCCCATCAGCGGCTGCACCTGAAGGATCGGCGCCGCGAGTACGCCGGCGAACGCGGCCAGTGCAACGCCGAAGCCGTAGGTCAGCGTCACCATCAGGGGCACATTGACGCCGAAGGCCTCGGTCAGCTTCGCGTTCTCGGTGCCGGCCCGCAGCAGCGCGCCGAGCTTCGTACGTTCGATCACGTACCAGGTGCCAAGGCAGACCACCAACGAGGCGACGACGACCCAGCCCCGATAGTTCGGCATGATCATGAAGCCGAGATTGGTGGCGCCCTGCAGCGCCTCAGGTACCTGATACGGCAGGCCGGACACGCCGTAGAACGAGCGGAAGAAACCTTCGATCAGCAACGTCAGGCCGAAGGTCAGGAGCAGTCCGTAGAGATGGTCGAGCTTGTAGAGGTGCCGCAGCAGCAAGCGCTCGATGATGACGCCGAAGAGCCCCACCAGCAGGGGCGCGATAACCAGCATCACCCAGTAGTTGATGCCGAAGTACGTGAGCCCCATCCACGCAAAGATCGCGCCCATCATGTACAGGGCGCCGTGCGCGAAGTTGATGACGTTCAGCAGGCCGAAGATCACCGCCAGCCCGAGCGACAGGATGGCGTAGAACGAGCCGTTCACGAGGCCGAGCAGCAGCTGGCTGAGCAGCGCCGACAGCGGTAGGCCAAACAGTTCAGTCATGGATGCGCGACGGCGGCGCGGACCGGAGCAGGCGCGCTCCTGAAGCGGAAGGAGTACGCCTGCTCATGCCCAACCTACTTCAGCGCGCACTTCGTTCCGCCCGGAGGCGCGAACGCGACGGGCCCCGGAATCGTCTGGGCGACCTTGAAGTAGTCCCACGGCGTCTTCGACTCGGCCGGTCCCTTTACCTGCATCAGATACATGTCGTGCACCATGCGCCCGTTGGGCATGATCTTGCCGCCCTTTGCGAACATGTCGTTGATAGGCGTCTTCTTCATGTATGCGATGACCGTATCGGCGTCATCTGTGCCGGTGGCCTTGACCGCTGCGAGATAGTTGCCGACGGCCGAGTAGTCGGCAGCCTGCAGCATCGATGGCATGCGCTTCATCTTGCCGAAGAACCGATTGCCCCACGCCCGGGTTTCGTCGTTCAGATTCCAGTACCAGCCCGTGGTCAGATACATGCCCTCGGTGGTCTTCAGGCCGAGCGAGTGAATGTCGTTGATGAACATCAGCAGACCCGCGAGCTTCATTGACTTGGTAACGCCAAACTCGTTGGCCGCCTTGATCGAGTTGATCGTGTCACCCCCGGCATTTGCCAGCCCCAGAATCTGCGCCTTGCTGTTCTGGGCCTGCAGCAGGAACGACGAGAAGTCCGAAGCGTTCAGCGGGGCGCGGACCGCGCCGACCACCGTGCCTCCCGCGGCCTTGACGACATCGCTCGTGTCCTTTTCCAGCGAGTGACCGAACGCATAGTCGGCCGTCAGGAAGAACCAGGTCTTGCCCCCGGCTTTCACGACTGCAGAGCCGGTGCCGTTGGCCAGCGCGACCGTGTCGTAAGCGTAGTGAATCGTGTACGGCGTGCAGTCCTCGTTGGTCAGCCGGGATGACGCGGCGCCGATTGAAATGTAGGGTCGCTTCTTTTCGGCCGCGACCTTCGCGCTCGCCAGCGCCGTCGCCGAATTGGTTCCTCCGATGATGACGTCGGCGCCCGACTGATCGATCCACTCCCGCACCTTCGACGACGCGATGTCCGCCTTGTTCTGGTGATCGGCGTACACCAGTTCGATCTTCTTGCCTGGAAACTGCTTTTCCATATCGGCGATGGCCATGCGGATGGCCTCGACGCCGCCCGCCCCGTCGATGTCCGAGTACAGCGACGACATGTCGGTTATGAAACCGATCACGATCTTGTCGTCCGAAAGCTTCTGCGCCTGCGCGGCCGGGACCCCGAGCGCCAGGCCACAGGCTGCCAGCAAGGCAGCGATCCTCTTCAACTTCATCGACGTCTCCTCTTGGACGGGTTGGGCACTGCTAGACACCGAGCAACTGATGCAGCGTTTCTTCCTTCGCCTTCAGTTCCGCGGCAGTGAAGGATTCGACGATGCGCCCATGCTCCATGACATAGAACCGGTCCGCCAGTGGCGCGGCGAACCGGAAATTCTGTTCGACCATCACGATCGTGTAGCCGCGCGCTTTCAGCGCGCGGATCATCTCGCCGAGCTTTTTGACGATTACCGGCGCCAGTCCCTCCGAGATCTCGTCGAGCAGCAGCAGGTGCGCTCCGGTCCGCAGGATGCGTGCGACCGCGAGCATCTGCTGCTCGCCGCCCGACAGCCGCGTGCCCTGGCTCTTCGCGCGCTCCTTCAGGTTCGGGAACATCGCATAGATCTCGTCGACGCTCATGCCGCCGGATTCGCCGACGCGCGGCGGCAGCATCAGGTTTTCCTCGCACGAAAGGCTCGCGAAGATGCCGCGCTCCTCGGGGCAGTAACCGATACCGAGGTGGGCGACCCGGTGCGTCGGCATGCTGATCGTCTCGGTGCCGTTCACTTGGATCGAGCCCTTGCGTACGCCGGTCAGCCCCATGATCGCGCGCAACGTCGTCGTGCGCCCCGCCCCGTTACGGCCCAGCAGCGTGACGACTTCGCCACGCGCGACGTGCAGGTCGACTCCGTGCAGGATGTGCGACTCGCCGTACCAGGCGTGCAGTTCGCGGATGTCGAGCGCGTTTGCCATCGTCTAGTGCCCGAGGCCCTCGAGTTCGGTCTCGCTGGTGCCCATGTAGGCTTCCTTGACTGCGGCGTTGTCCGAGACCGTGCGATATGGCCCTTCGGCAAGGACCGCGCCGCGCGCCAGCACCGTGATCGTGTCGGCGATGCTCGACACCACGTTCATGTTGTGCTCGACCATCAGCACGGTGCGCCCGACCGCGACGCGCTTGATCAGGTCGGTGACCCGTGCCACGTCCTCGTGCCCCATGCCCTGCGTCGGCTCGTCGAGCAGCATGAGCTCCGGCTCGGTGGCGAGCGTGGTCGCGATTTCCAGCGCACGCTTGCGGCCGTAGGGCAGCGACACGGTTTCCCGTTCGGCAAAGGGGCGCAGGTCCACCTGGTCGAGCAGCTCCAGCGCCCGTGCATTCATCGATTCGAGGATGTGCTCGCTCCGCCAGAACTGGAACGAGAGTCCGGTTACGCGCTGCAGGGCGATGCGGACGTTCTCCAGCACCGACAGGTGCGGAAACACCGAAGAGATCTGATAGGAGCGCACGATGCCGCGCCGCGCGACGCGCTCCGGCGTCTCACGCGTGATGTCGATACCGTTGAACAGGATCGCTCCGCGCGTCGGCGTCAGGAATTTCGTCAGCAGGTTGAAGCAGGTCGTCTTGCCCGCGCCGTTGGGGCCGATCAGGGCGTGAATCGTGCCGCGCCCGATCTTGAGATTGACGTCGTTGACCGCGACGAAGCCCTTGAACTCCTTCGTCAGGCCACGCGTCTCGAGGATGATGTCGGCTGCGCTCATGCGGAGGCGGCGAGCATAGCAACGTAATCCGAGTGTGTGGCAACGCGCGGATTGGTGGCGTGGCAATGGTCCTTCAGCGCCGCATCGGCAACCTGGTCGTAGAGCTCGCTCGTGATGCCCATTTCGTTGAGCCCGGACGGAAGCTCGAGCCGCCGGTTCAGTGAGCGGATCGCGGTCGCCAGTTCCTCGCCGCCGTGGACATCGAAGACGCTGGCGATCGACTGCACCCGCTCGGGCACGGTCTTCTCGTTGAACTTCACGACTTCGGGCAGCAGCACCGCGTTCAGCGTGCCGTGGTGCGGGCCGATCTTCTCGGCGCCGAGCTTCAGGCCGCCGAGTGCATGCGACAGCGAGTGCACTGCACCGAGGCCCTTCTGGAACGCCATCGCGCCCTGCATCGATGCGCTCATCATGTTCCAGCGTGCTGCCGGGTCGCGCGGCTCGTGGGTCGCTTTTTCGATGAACTTCAGTCCGCGCGCCAGCCCGTCGTAGGCGATTGCGTCCGCAGGCGGATTGACCGCCTTCGACAGAAAGGTCTCGATGCAGTGCGCGACCGCGTCCATGCCTGTGGCGGCCGTCAGCCGCGACGGCAGCCCGTAGGTCAACTCGGGGTCGCAGATCGCGGTCTTTGGCACGAGATGCCAGGAGTGGAACCCGAGCTTGCGTCCGTCATCGAGGACGATGATCGCACCGCGAGCGACCTCGCTGCCGGTGCCGGCTGTCGTAGGGATGGCAATGAGCGGCGCGACGGCGGCCGTGATGCGCGGACTGCCGCCGAGGATCGTCGCGTAGTCGGCCAGCGAACCGGGGTGAGTTGCCATGATCGCGACGCCCTTGGCCAGGTCGATCGCGCTGCCACCGCCGAGCGCGATCAGGCCATCGGCCCCATGTCCCCGATACGCCTGCGTCGCCGCCATGACGGCCGACTCGGTCGGGTTCGAGGGTGTGCCGTCGAACACCGCGGCGGGCAGATCTTTCAGAGCCTCGCGCAGGCGATCGAGCAGGCCAGCCGCGACGACGCCCTTGTCGGTGCAGATCAGAGGACGGCGGATGTTGTTGCGCTCGCACTCGGACGCCGCAAGGCGGATCGCTCCAAAGTCGAACTGGACCTGGGTGATGTAGTAAATCAGCGCCATGGCGGGCTCCCGGCGATCGCGCTCAGCGATGCGGCCCGACAGTATGTCGGCTCGCAACCGGCGTTGCAATTGCCGCCGGCCCGAAATGACGACGGGCCGCCAACGCGGCCCGCCGCGTCGCGCCGTCAGGTCACTGGACCGTGAGGCGGTCCTGGAGTGCCGTCCGCGTCTGCTCGAGCTCGACCGGAAGGCGTGGCTGCAACTTGCCGAACAGGTCCGCATGCGATGCGAGCTCCTTACGCCATTCATCGACGCGGATCGCCGTGATCTGTTCGTACTGCTCGCGCGTAAAGGCGAGCCCGGACCACTGCAGATCGTCATAGCGCGGGCTGATCCCAAACACATGATCGACCCCGCCGGCACGGCCTTCGATACGGTCGACGATCCACTGCAGCACGCGCATGTTTTCGCCAAAACCGGGCCAGACGAACTTGCCGTCCGCATCGGTGCGGAACCAGTTGACTGTAAAGACCTTCGGCAGCCGCGCACCGCCCGACTCGAGCTGGCGGCCGAGCTTGATCCAGTGACCGAAATGGTCGCCCATGTTGTAGCCGCAAAATGGCAGCATCGCGAATGGGTCCCGCCGCAGCACGCCCTGCGCTCCGGCCTGCGCCGCAGTCGTCTCGGAGCCCATCGTCGCGGCCATGTAGACGCCCTCGACCCAGTTGCGCGCCTCGGTCACGAGCGGCACGGTGGTCGAGCGGCGCCCGCCGAAGAGGAAGGCGTCGATCGCGACACCGTTCGGGTCCTCCCAGTCTGCATCGATGACCGGGCACTGGGTCGCCGCGACCGTGAAGCGGGCGTTGGGATGCGCAGCCTTGCGGCCCGCCTTGCCGTCCTCCGGCGTCCAATCCTTGCCCTGCCAGTCGGTCAGATGCGCCGGTGCAGGACCCATACCCTCCCACCAGACGTCGCCGTCGTCCGTGAGGGCGACATTGGTGAAGATGACGTTCTCATGCAGCATGGCCATCGCGTTGTGATTGGTCTTCTCCGACGTGCCGGGCGCAACGCCGAAGCAGCCCGCTTCCGGATTGATCGCGTAGAGGCGTCCGTCCCTGCCCGGCTTGATCCACGCGATGTCCTCGCCGATCGTTGTCACCTTCCATCCGGCGAAGGCGGGGGGCGGGATCAGCATCGCGAAATTCGTCTTGCCGCACGCCGAGGGGAACGCGGCGGCCACGTGGTACTTGCGCCCCTGCGGCGAGGTCACCGCGAGGATCAGCATGTGCTCGGCCAACCACCCTTCGTCGCGCCCCATCGTCGACGCAATCCGTAGCGCCAGGCACTTCTTGCCCAGCAGCGCGTTGCCGCCATAGCCCGATCCGTAGGACCAGATCTCGCGTGTTTCGGGAAAGTGAACGATGTACTTGGCCGCGCTGCACGGCCACGGCACGTCCCTCTCGCCCGCCGCCAGAGGCTTGCCGACCGAGTGGACGCACGGAACGAAGGCGCCATCGGCGCCGAGCAATTCGACCACCGCGCGCCCCATGCGCGTCATGACGCGCATGTTGACGACGACATATGGGCTGTCGGAGATCTCCACTCCGATCTGGCTGATGTGCGATCCCAGCGGGCCCATGGAGAACGGGATCACATACATCGTCCGGCCCCGCATGCAGCCGGCAAACACGCCGTTCAGCGTGCCGCGCATTTCGGCAGGCGCCATCCAGTTGTTGGTCGGCCCCGCGTCTTCCTTGTTTTCGCTGCAGATGAAGGTGCGATCCTCGACGCGCGCGACATCGCCGGGGTCCGACAGCGCCAGGTAGCTGTTGGGACGCTTGGACGGGTTGAGTCGCTTCAGCGTCCCGGCGGCCACCATGTCGGCACAGAGGCGATCGTATTCCTCCTGCGAGCCGTCACACCAGACTATCCGGTCCGGTTGCGTCAGTGCCGCGATCTGCTCGACCCACGCGATCAGTTTCCGGTGACGGACGTAGCCCGGGACGTTGCGCGACTGTCCCGCAAGCACTGCGCTCATGAATGCGCCTCCTGTTACAGCTCGGCGCGCGGCTATGCCGCGCTGCTCCTCGTTCTGTCCTCGTCGCGGATCGTGGCCGCGAGTGCCTGGCGATTCGGCGGATGGCCGTGCGTTGCGCCGGCAACGGGAAAGTTTTCGATTCTAGCGGCTGCGCCCCGCGACGCGACGACGCAAATTTCGGACCTCATTGCGCTGCACCGTCGGCCAAATTCGAGAGGCGAAAAAAAGGCCCGCAACGCGGGCCCGCAATGGCTTTCGGGGCCGTCAGGCGCCGAGCACGTTGATCTCGACCGCTTGCGGGCCTTTCTGTCCCTGCTGTACCTGGTATTCCACTCGCTGGTTCTCTTTCAGAGTGCGAAATCCCTTCGACTTGATACCACTGTAGTGCGCGAACAGATCCGCGCCGCCGTCATCGGGCTTGATGAAACCGAAGCCCTTCGTCTCGTTGAACCACTTTACTGTGCCTGTCGGCATTTAAATCACTCCATTTCACACGGGATGCGCCCGCGACGCGCAAGCGACGGTGCTGTTGGGATTACCGGGAGGAGGTAATGCGACTGGAGTGGCCCGCAGGCCGCTGGCGCTGACCGATGAACTCAAGCTTGAACTTCACGCTTCGAATCCACTTTCCGAATCCACAGCGAAAGATCGGCTGCGAGATCACGCTACACCAGCGATCCTCAAAAATCCAGACGCCGAAACCCGGGATCGGGCATCGCGCGTCAGGGCGTCCAGGGCCGCGCCAGATCCGCCGGCAGCAGCGAGTACACCGCCGCGTCGAAGCGTGCTTCGCCCGCGAGCAGGCCATGGCGGGCCACACCCTCGAAGCGTGCGCCGGCACGCTCTGCGGCGCGTCGGCTCGAGCGATTGTCGAGCCGGATCCGCATCGACACGCGGACGAGGCCGAGCTCAGCGACACCGAATGCGGCCATCGATCGCATGGCGGTGGCCGCGACCCCGCGGCCACGTGCAGAGCGCCTCACCCAGTAACCCATCTCGGCTTCGCGCTTGCCGTACAGCAGAATGTCGTGCAGCGCGATACCGCCGAGAAAGCCTCCGTCGCCAGCATCGACGATCAGCATGGGGAAGGCCAGCCTTTCGGTCCACATGCGCTGCGCCTCGCCATACCAGCGCTCGACGTCGGCCAGTCCGTAGCCCGCGCGATACCAGGGCATCCAGCGCGACAGCGTGACCGATGATTCCGCGACGGCCGCGAGAAATGCCTCCGGCGGCGGAGCGTTCGCGGGCAGCAGCGGGCGCAGTTCGATCATCGCGCCGCCCGCCGGCGCTGCCAGAGCACGTACACGAGCCCGGCCGAGATCACGACCGCAGCCATTCTGATCGCGTGGAACGCCGTGACAATCGGCACGCCGAGCTGCAGCGCCTTTGCGGTAAGCGCCATCTCGCCGATCCCTCCCGGAGTCGTCGCCACCACGGCGGTTGGCCATGACAGTCCGGCGCCCCAGCCGAGAGCGACGCCGAAGAGCGCGCCGCAGAGGAGGTAAACAAGCGTGATCGCGGCGACGCAGGCGAGATATCTCGGCGCCGAACGAAAGAATTCCCGCGTGAAATGCGCACCGAGCGAGATGCCGATCAGCAGCTGGCCGCCGTTGATCACCGGAGTCGGCAGCGAGGAAAAAGTGTGCCCCGTCGCAGTGATCGCAGCGGCGGCAAGCAGGGGCCCGAGCATCCAGCTGTTCGGTGACCCGAAGCGCACCATCGCAGCGGCGGCGCCGAGCGTGACGGCGCACAGCACCGCGAAGCCGACCGGATCGAAGCTGCCTGCCAGCGGCTCGTAGGGATCGGCGCCCCGCACGCCGGACGCGTTCAGTGCGAGCGGCACGATCAGCACGACCAGCATGATGCGCAGGCTGTGCGCCGCCGCGACGCGATCGATGCGCCCGTGATGGCGCTGCGCCTGTGCGGCCATCTCGCTCGCACCGCCAATCGCCATCGCGAAGAACGCGGTCGTCGGATCCACGCCCGTCGCGCGCTGCAGCAGCCACGCGCCGACGGCGCCGAGCAGCACCGCGAACAGCACCGCGGCGGCGAGCCACGGCGCAAGGCGGAGCACCTCGCGCATCACGTCCGGCGAGAAGTACAGCCCGAGCGCGACGCCGATCGCCCATTGGCCGAGCTGGCGCGCCGCCGGCGGCGGCGGCAACTGGCGGTACAACATGCAGACGAGAGCCACCAACACCAGCGGCCCGATCAGCCACGGGAGCGGTATGTGTATCCAGACACAAAGCAACGCGCCGGACAGCGCGACGACCAGCCCCAACAGCATCCGCCGCAGCGACGGGCGCGTCGCCACAGCGGACGAGACTGTGGAGCCGGATGCAACGGCAGGCGGGGCGTCGTTCACGCCGCCGCGCCGCTGCGCCGCTCCCGGGCGACGCGGATCAGCCAGGGCACCAGCACCAGCGCCGCCGTCAGCGCGAGCAGCGCGACCGAGATCGGGTGGGTGAAGAACACCGATGGATCGCCCTGGCTGATCGCCAGCGCGCGGCGGAACTGCGACTCCGCGAGCGGACCCAGGATCAGCCCGATCACGGCGGGTGCCACCGGAAAGCCCCAGCGCCGCATCATGAATCCGAGCAGCCCGAACACGTAGAGCGTGGCGAGATCGACCACCGACTGGTGCAGGCTGTAGGCGCCGAGCGTGGCGAACACCAGAATGCCCGCGTACAGCAGCGGGCGCGGAATCATCAGCACCTTGACCCACATCCCGATCAGCGGCAGGTTCAGGATCAGCAGCAGGATGTTGCCGATGTACATGCTCGCGATCAGCCCCCAGACCAGCGCGCCCTGCGTCTGGAACAGCAGCGGGCCGGGCTGGATGCCATAGTTCTGGAACGCGGCGAGCAGGATCGCCGCGGTGGCCGAGGTCGGGATGCCGAGCGTCAGCAGCGGTACCAGCACGCCAGCCGACGACGCGTTGTTCGCCGCTTCTGGCCCGGCCACACCTTCGATCGCACCGTTGCCGAATTCTTCCGGGTACTTCGTGAGCTTCTTTTCCAGCGCATAGGACAGGAAAGTCGGGATCTCGGCGCCGCCCGCCGGAATCGTGCCGAACGGAAAGCCGATCGCGGTCGCGCGCAACCACGCCGGCCACGACCGCTTCCAGTCCTCGCGCGACATCCAGATCGAGCCGGACATGTGCTCGAGCTGCTCGGTCTGACGGCTCTGGTACGCAGCGACATATAGC
>DATKAJ010000044.1:0-19638 GCA_035498175.1 Burkholderiaceae bacterium | reverse complement strand
CCACACCCCATCAGCACGCCGACGAAGAGAGCGAACCCCGCTTCCATCAGCGGCCTTCCGGTGCAGCGCGGCCGATCGCGGTCAGCAGGATCATGGCGGCGCCCGCGACGGTCAGGAAAACGCCGAGGTCAAACGCAGCTGCGCTCGCCAGAGGCACATCGCCCAGCAGCGGGAGGTCGATGTGCGCGTAGGTGCTGGTGAGGAACGGGCTGCCGAGGATTCCGCTTGCGAGCCCCGTGACACCGGCAATCAGCAGACCGGTCGCAGTCCAGCGGGAAAAGTTCAGCGGCAGGCGCGCTTCGGTCCAGCGTTGTCCGTGTGCGACGTACTGGAGGATGAGGCCGAGCGCGAAGATGAGCGCAGCGATGAACCCGCCGCCCGGCGCGTTGTGCCCGCGCAGAAACACGAACGCGGCAACCAGTATCACGAACGGCAGCAGCGCGCCCGCGGCGAGCCGCAATGACAGTGGATGGTCGTCGGTGGCCGGAAGGTCGGGCGCAGGTGCGGGCGCAACGTCGCCGACGGAGGATCGCAGCAGCGCGGCGACGGTCAATGCGGCCACGGCCAGCACGGTGATTTCACCTAACGTATCGAAGCCACGAAAGTCGACGAGGATCACATTGACGGCATTGGCTCCGCCGCCGAGCGGTACCGCGTTCGCGAGGTAATACGGAGAGATCGAATCGAACGGCTGCGTCAGCGTCAGATAGAGCAATGCTGCCGTACCGAGACCCGCCGCAGCCGCCAGCGCGATATGCGCAGTCCGCCGCGGTGCGGACCGCTCGGTCGGACTGTCCTGTGGCAATCCGTGCAGCGCCAGCATCATCAGCACGATCGTCACCATCTCGACCAGCAGCTGTGTCAGCGCGAGATCCGGAGCCGACAGCAGAACGAACGCCCAGGACACAACCAACCCGACGGCGCCGATCAGCAGCAGTGCAACCAGCCGCTGCCGGAACGCCAGCGTGGCGGCCAGCGCGAACACGGCGCCCGCCAGCAGCAGCAAGGCAAGCCCCTGACGGAGTGGGCCGGACGCAGGCAGCGCCAGGTCCGCGCCGACGAAGGGGAGACCTCCGGCCAGGAGCGCCACGAGCACGAGAACGGAGAGATACCGCTGGAGGCCGGCGTTCTCGACCCACGTCGTAACACCGCGGGCCGCGGCCAGCGTTTGTGTAATCAGGAAGCCGAACGCCTCGGCGCCTCCGTACGGCAGCCGCGCAACGCGATGCAGGTTGATGAAATACTGCAGGCCCGCATACAGCGCCGCGCCACCGAGTAGTGCAACGACCGACATCAGCAGCGGCAGATTGACGCCGTGCCAGAGCGCAAGGCTGTATTCGGGCAGTGGTGCCTGCAGGGAGGCGGCGGCCGCGCTCGCGAGCGTCGGGCCGACCGTGAGCGCCGGCACGATGCCGACGGCCAGGCAGACGAACACCAGCACTTCGACCGGCAGCCGCATCAGCGGCGGCGGTTCATGCGGAACGCGCTCGAGCCCGACCGGCTCGCCGTTGAAAAACACGTCATGGATGAAGCGCGCGCTGTAGGCCACGCTGAAGACGCCCGCCACGACCGCGCCCAGCGGTAGCGCCACTTCCATGATTCCGGGCGCGTGCTTGGCCACCGCGATGCCGAAGAACATCTCCTTCGACAGGAAGCCATTGAGCAGCGGCACACCTGCCATCGCAGCACTCGCGATGATCGCCAGCGCGGCCGTCCACGGCATGTAGCGCGCGAGTCCGTTGAGCCTGCGCATGTCGCGCGTACCGGTCTCGTGGTCGATGATCCCGGCGGCCATGAAAAGCGAAGCCTTGAACGTCGCATGATTGACGATGTGGAAGACACCAGCGATCACCGCGAGGCTTTCGTCGAGGCCGAAGAGCAGCGTGATCAGGCCCAGATGGCTGATCGTCGAGTACGCGAGCAGTCCCTTGAGATCCTGCTGGAAGATCGCGAGGTAGGCCCCGACCAGCAAGGTCGTCAGACCGATGACGCTGACGATCCAGAACCACGGTTCGCTGTGCCCGAGGGCCGGATACAGGCGCGCCAGCAGAAATACGCCGGCCTTGACCATCGTGGCCGAATGCAGGTACGCCGACACCGGCGTCGGTGCCGCCATCGCCTGCGGCAGCCAGAAATGAAAGGGGAACTGCGCGCTCTTCGTGAACACACCGAGCAGTACGAGCACCAGCGCGGGCAGGTAAAGCGGACTCTCGCGCAGCAGCGGTCCGGCGGCGAGCACGGCGTCCAGCTGAAAGCTGCCAACCACGCGGCCGATCAGCACCACACCGCCGAGCAGCGCAAGGCCGCCCGCCGCAGTGACCGTCAGTGCCATGCGCGCTCCCTGCCGCGCCTCGGGCCGGACGTGGCGGAAACCGATCAGCAGGAATGACGTCAGGCTGGTCGCCTCCCAGAAGACCACCAGCAGCAGCAAGTTGTCCGCAAGCACCACGCCGAGCATCGCGCCCATGAAGAGCAGCAGTTGCTGGAAGAAGCGTACTGCCGGATCTTCCGCATCGAGGTAATACGCGGCGTAGAGCACGACGAGCGCGCCGATGGCATAGATGAGCAGCACGAACAGCCACGCGAGGCCGTCGAGCCGTAGCCCCAGCGTGAGGCCGATCGCCGACACCCAATCCATATGCCAGCGCGGGATCTGCCCGGCGAAAATCCCCGGGGCCGCCAACAGCGTCAGTACCAGCCCGAGCACGACAGCCGCCGCGGTGATGAGTGTCGCCGCCCTGCGCTGCTGCTCCCTGATCGGCGCTAGGGCCGCGGCACCCACGAATGGCAGCGCGGCAAGCAGAAGCAGATTCATCGGCGCAAGCTCAACGTGGCGCTCTGCCGGAGACGCGATCGTTGCTACCGCCGCCGATGGACGGAAGTCCGTCGGCCGCAGGCAAGACCTCGAGGAAGTCAGCAGGTGTCATGGACGGTCGATGCCGTCCGGGCGCCGCCCGGAGGCCACGCAGTATAGATTCGCCCGTCCACACGGCGACCGCGGATTTGCCCGCGGCCATCGCGCTGGCAGAGCAGCGCGCGGATTACCGCTACAGCACGTAACGCGCGAGATCCTCGTTGCGGGCGAGGTCGGCGAGCCGCGAATCAACGTACGCGGAATCGATCACAACCGCGCCATTCGTCGAAGTCACCGCACTGCCGGCTTCGAACGACACCTCTTCCAGCAGTTTTTCGATGACCGTGTACAGCCGCCGCGCGCCGATGTTCTCGGTCTTCTCGTTGACCGCGTAGGCGATCTCGGCGATGCGGTGGATGCCGTCGTCGGTGAACTTCAGCTCGCAGCCGTCGGTACCCAGCAGTGCCCGGTATTGCTCGGTGAGACTCGCGTCGGTGTTCTTCAGGATGCGTTCGAAGTCGTCGACCGTCAGCGAGTCAAGTTCGACCCGGATAGGAAAGCGCCCCTGCAGCTCGGGAATCAGGTCCGAAGGGCGCGCCAGATGAAACGCGCCCGACGCGATGAACAGGATGTGGTCAGTCTTCACCATGCCGTACTTGGTGTTGACGGTCGTCCCCTCGACCAGCGGCAGCAAGTCGCGCTGTACGCCCTGGCGCGACACATCGGCACCCTGCAGCTCGGCGCGCGATGCGATCTTGTCGATCTCGTCGATGAAGACGATGCCGTTCGACTCCGCGTTGGCGACGGCGCGCGTCTTCAGATCCTCGTCGTTGACCAGGCGCGCGGCCTCTTCGTCTGCCAGCGCTTTCAGCGCATCGGCGATACGCATGCGCCGAGTCTTGCGGCGCTCGCGCCCCATATTGGCGAACATCGACTGTATCTGCTGCGTGAGTTCCTCCATTCCCGGCGGGGCCATCACTTCGAAGGAAGCAGGCACGGCGCTGACCTCGACGTCGATCTCCCTGTCGTCGAGTTCGCCCTCGCGCAGTCTCTTGCGGAATTTCTGGCGCGTCGCACTATGGTCCTCGCGCCCCGACGACGCGAAGCCGACGTCGCGCGCCGGCGGCACCAGGATGTCGAGCACGCGATCCTCGGCCGCGTCCTGTGCACGCGTCGCGACCTTGCGAATCTCGCTTTCGCGGGTCTGCTTGACCGAGATATCGACGAGGTCGCGGATGATCGTGTCGACGTCGCGGCCGACGTAGCCAACTTCGGTGAACTTCGTGGCCTCGACCTTGATGAAAGGCGCATCGGCGAGCCGCGCGAGACGGCGCGCGATTTCGGTCTTGCCGACGCCCGTGGGACCGATCATCAGGATGTTCTTCGGCGTGATTTCGGCGCGCAGCGGGTCCGGAACCTGCTGGCGCCGCCAGCGGTTGCGCAGGGCCACCGCGACGGCGCGCTTCGCGCGGTCCTGGCCGACGATGTGCTTGTTCAGTTCGTGAACGATTTCGCGGGGGGTCATCATGGTTGGTCCGCCGCTCGTGTACGCGACCGCCGCGCGGTCGCATGTGCACCCGCGGGCCTCGAATTAGGCGCGCCGCCTTGAGCCGGCTCGGCGACGGCGCACACGACAAAGCAACCGGGCGGCATCATTCCTGCGCCACTCATTCCAAAGTCTCGATCGTGTGCGACTGGTTGGTGTAGATACAGAGGTCGCCGGCAATGGTCAGGGCCTTTTTGACGATATCGGCCGGCTGCATCTCAGTGTGCTCAAGCAGCGCGCGCGCAGCGGCCTGCGCGTAGGGGCCGCCGGAACCGATGGCGATCAGGCCGAACTCGGGTTCGAGCACATCGCCAGTGCCGGTAATGATCAGAGAGGCTTCGCGGTCCGCGACGGCCAGCATCGCTTCGAGGCGACGCAGGATGCGATCCGTCCGCCAGTCCTTCGCCAGTTCGACCGCAGAGCGGACCAGATGGCCCTGATGCTTCTCCAGTTTCGCCTCGAAGCGCTCGAACAGCGTGAAGGCGTCCGCGGTCGCTCCCGCAAATCCGGCCAGGATCCGGTCGTGGTACAAGCGCCGCACCTTCCGCGCCGTCTGCTTGACGACGATGTTGCCGAGGGTGACCTGGCCATCGCCCCCCAGCGCAACGGTACTGCCGCGCCGGACGGACACAATGGTCGTACCGTGAAAGATTTCCATGGTGGACTCCGGCCGAACAGGCCTGCGAGTCTAGATGGGGGCTGGGGGCCGCCCAACAACCCAAGGGACCGGGGTCTCATCCCGGGCTGGTCGGCGGCTCCTACAGCCTGCGCAGCTGCACCTCGGCCACCATGTCGACGCCGAGCAACGAGAACAGCGCGGCGATGAGTGTGTTGAGGTTGCGGAACTCGACCGTAACGCCACCCTGCCGCAATTTAGTGAGCTGCGATAGCAGCGAGGTGGCCGTCGCGAACTCAATGCGCTTGAGGTAGGTGCAGTCAACCGACAGGCGCTTCTCCGTCTTCGCCGCCGTCAGCAGGCGACCGAACTGGGGCTCGCCGTTGGCGCGGACCGTGCCGCGCCACTGCAGCTCGTCGTCCATTTCGACCGGACGGTCGGCGGGAGTCGCGGCACGCGTCTTCAGCGTCGGCGGCGGCGGCTCCCACGAGGGCGGCGAGACTTCATAGGTGATGCAGTACTGGATACCGGTTTCCTCGAAATCGTGCTGGCGATGCAGCAGCCGGAACACTTCGAGCAGCAGCATCCAACCCGCGTCACTCTGGTCGCGACGGCCCGGCTCGACCGCCGCGCGCAGCGGCGTGATCAGCTGGTCGGCGCCGAGCACCAGCAACTCATGGCTGGCCCGCCGAAAGGCGTTGACAACCCGCAGCAGCAGTTCGGCGCCCACGAGGTCGATCTCGCGCACGGATGACGTGTCGAGCGTCAGTGCCTGGTGCTGCGCCGAGTAATTCTTCAGTTGCTCGAGCACCTTGACGACATTGGCGTCGACCATTTCGGGGAGGCGCACGATCGGTGCCCCGCTGGCGGTCTTGCCCGCGGTGGCCGTGCCGCCGTCGTCCTTGTAGTCGATCCACGCCGGCGGCGAACTTTCGAAGCGGAGGACGTATTCGATCGTCAGATTGTCGAAGGCGGCCTTGTCGCCGCGTTGCTGGAACAATTCGAACAGCATCAGCCAGGCGCGCTGCGCCGAGTCACCGAGCGAGTCCGTATGAATCGCCGCCCGCAGTCCGGCCTCGGCCGGCTCTACCAGTCCGTTGGCAAAGAGAATCGCGGCCTCGTCGATCGCCGACCCCGAGCCCTCGCCGTGGATCTCGATCGCATTGGCGTTGCCCTGCCACTCCTCAACGCTGAGGTCGGCCTCAGGCGCGGTCACCTTGGGCACTGCGGCGGGCGGGGGAATCGGCTGCTCTACGGGCTGCTGCGACAGCCGGCCGAGCGTCGAATTGGCTGCCGAGTTCGAGAAGACCGGGCCGCCGCCCGACGGCCGCATGAAGTCCCGCGCCATCTCGGACTCGATCGCGTCGATCTTGGCCGCGGTTTCCATCGCCAGAGTACGGGCGAGGTCCTTGTCGGGAAGCGCCCCCTCGGTGTTCTGGGGCTTCGGCTGGGTAGCCGACGCGTTGCGATTGACGGGAGCCGCGAGGGGTCGGCTTGTCGGCTTGGCCGGACGCGACTGCGCCTTGCCGGACGGCGTGTCGGCGTCCTTCGAGTCCTTTTTGAAGAAGGAAAAAACCACGCTGCTCGCTAGTGTCGTTAGCGCCGGAACCGTCCGTCGCGTCAGTGCACCCCGTTGACCGAGTTACGGCATGCGCGGGTGCAATCGGAGATCAGACCCATACCCCTTACGCGCGAGAACGCCGGCTACATTTCCCGCCCGCGCCGCGCCTGGCGGCGCTCCGTTCCGGCTTCCGCACGCCCGCGGCGCAGGAGCCCAAGTTCGGCCGATAGTAACAACTTTCGTTCGTCGCCAAACCGTTGATCTGGGGGACTATCCCGCCTGTCGGCTACCACTGCACCAGCCGGGCGGATTACTTTCCTCGTCGCTGAGATGCGCCGGGCAACCGGTCGCGGTGAAATCCCCGCTGGACAACCCGGGCAGCCGACTAGTCGCCGTACATCTTCTGCTTGATCTCGCGCCGCTGCTGCGCCTCCAGCGACAGCGTCGCCGTCGGACGCGCGAGTAGCCGCGGAATCCCGATCGGGTCGCCGGTCTCCTCGCAGTAGCCGTATTCGCCGCTCTCGATCCGGCCGAGCGCCTGCTGCACCTTCTTCAGCAGCTTGCGCTCGCGGTCGCGCGTACGCAGCTCGAGGGCATGTTCTTCCTCGATGGTGGCTCGGTCGGCCGGGTCCGGCACGATGACGGTTTCGCGCAGATGCTCGGTCGTTTCATCGGCGTTCTGCAGCAGTTCCTGCTCCATCTGCTGCAGGCGATACTTGAAGAACGCCAGCTGCTGATCGTTCATGTAAGACGACTCAGGCATCTTCAGCAGTTCGCCCTCGGTCGGCAGGCGCCGACCGTTGACCGTGACCGGTTCTTCGCTCCGGGTCGCCGAGCGCGCGAGCAGGTACTCGTGCGCGGCGGCGAGATCCTTCGGGCTGGGCGCGGGTAAAGCCTTGGCAACAACCGGCGAGGGCGACACGGCCGCCACCATCGCGGGCACCGGTACGACGGGCGCGCGCGCAGGCCGCGCCACCCGCGTCGGTGCGGCCTTCTCCACCTTCGGCATCGGCTTCGCAGCGGGCGCCGGCTTCAAAGCCGCCTTGACGGGAACCGCCTTGGCCTTGGCGACCGGCTTGACTGGCTTGACCGCCTTTACCGGCGCCTTCTTCGGTGCGGCTTTCTTCGCCACTGGCCTGGCCTTCGGCGCGACTTTCTTCGCGACGGACTTCTTCACGGCGACTTTCTTCACTGCGACCTTCTTGGCAGCGGTCTTCGCCGCTTTCCGGGCCGGCGCCTTCTTTGCTGCAGGCATCTTGTCTGTACCTCGTGGTGTCTGGGGATGTCCGACCGGAATCAGCGCGCCAGGCACGCTTCTAGGCCCTTGAGTATCGTGTCCTTCGGCAGGTTGCGCCCGATGAACACCATCTTCGTGGATGGCTTCTCGTCCTTGCCCCACGGCCGTCCCACATCAGCTCCCATGAGCATGTGAACGCCCTGGAAGATCATGCGACGGTTGGTCCCGTTGATGAAAAGCACGCCTTTATACCGGAGCATGTCAGGGCCGTAAACCTGAGTCAGTGCGCTCATGTATTCCTCCAGCTTCGCCGAATCAAAGGGCTTGCCGGACTGGAACACAAACGCCTTGATGGCATCGTCATGCTGATGATGATGCCCATGGCCGTGGTCATGATCTTGATCATGGCCGCAGTGCTCATCGTGTACGTGGTCGTGATCGGCGTGATGGTGCCCGTTGCCCTCGCGCGACTTGGCGGCGTCCGGGTGTTCCGCCGCCAAGAACTGCGGATCGATGTCAAGGATCGCGTTCAGGTTGAAGCCGCGCAGGTCGAGCACCTCCTTCAGAGGGACCTGACCGAAGTTGACCTGCTTGATCGGCGCCCGCGGGTTCATGCGGATTAGACGATCACGCAGCGATTCCAACTCGTCGGCGTCGACCAGGTCGGTCTTGGATAGGAAGATGCGGTCTGCGAAACCGACCTGGTTCTGCGCCTCGACCTGGGCGTCGAGCGTGTCATGCCCGTGCTTGGCGTCAACCACGGTAATGACGCTGTCGAGTAGGTAATACGAGGCGATATCTTCCTCGATGAAGAAGGTCTGCGTGACCGGGCCGGGGTTTGCCATGCCAGTCGTTTCAATAATTACCCGCTCGAACGCGAGTTCCTTCGCCTCGCGCTTGCGTTTCAGGTCAGCCAGGATCCTCACGAGATCGCCGCGCACGGTGCAGCAGACGCAGCCGTTGTTCATCTCGACGATCTGCTCGTTCGTGTCAGTGACCAGCAGCTCGTTGTCGACGCCTTGCGGCCCGAATTCGTTCTCGATCACCGCAATGCGGTGGCCGTGCTGCTCTGACAGGATGCGGTTCAGCAGGGTCGTCTTGCCCGCGCCGAGAAAACCGGTCAGGACGGTCACCGGGACCATGTTGGCGTCGCTCATCAGGGAATTCCCTCAAGCCTGCCCGCGGGCGGGCTGCCCTTTGAAAAGAAGGGGCGAGATTCTAGTGGAACGCGCGCGTCAAGTCAGGCCGGGCGCACCAGATGCAGTCCCTTCAGATACTCCGACTCGGGCACGGTCATCATCGGCGGGTGGTCGGCGCCGGCGCCGAGGCGGCCCACCATCCACGCATCGACGCCGGAGTCGATCACGGCACCGGCGACGATCTTCTGGAACAGATCGGTGTCGATTGCGCCCGAGCACGAAAACGTCAGGAGCCGGCCGCCGGGTGCCAGCAGCCGCAGCGCGTTCAGGTTGATGTCCTTGTAGGCGCGCGCAGCGCGATCGACGTGGTGATGGTTCGATGCGAACTTCGGCGGATCGAGCACGATCAGGTCGTATGAGGCACCTTCGTTCCTGAGCGCGCGCAGCGCCGCGAAGACATCGGCTTCGCGCCAGGAGGCGCACTCGGACCGGAGCCCGTTAAGGCTGACATGCTCCGCACCGAGGTGCAGCGCTTCCGCCGAGGAGTCGATCGAATCGACGTGGGCTGCGCCGCCCGCCAGCATCGCGATCGAGAAGCCGCCCGTGTAACAGAAGCAGTTGAGCCCGCGCGGCGCAGCTCGGGAAGCCTTGGTGCTCTGCGCGACGAGTTCGCGCGCGATGCGCCGGTTGTCGCGCTGGTCGATGTAGTAACCGGTCTTGTGGCCACGCCTGACGTCGACCTCGAAGCGCAATCCGTGCTCGACGATCTCGATCCGGGCTGGCGGCTCCGTGCCGGCCAGCACCCCACGCATCGCACCCAGGCCTTCGCGCGTGCGGGTGGCGCCGTCGCTGCGATCGAAGACGCCGGCGCAGCCCGTGGCGTCGACCAGCGCGGCGACCAGCGTGGAGCGCCAGGACTCGACACCGGCCGCCTGAAACTGCGTGACCAGCCAGCCGCCGTAGCGGTCGACGATCAGGCCCGGGAGGCCATCTGCCTCACCGAACACCAGTCGCACGGCGTCGGTGTCGGCATCGAGCTGCGACCGCCGCGCGATCGCTGCGCGGACGCGCTCCGTGAGGAGTCCGGCGTCGACCCGCTCCGATTCGGCAAACGACCAGGCGCGTGCCCGGATCGTCGAGGCCGGCGAGAACGCGGCCCAGGCCAGAAAGCGGCCGTCTGCGCCTCGCACCTCGATCGTGGCGCCGCTGTCGGGGCTGCCTTCGACGCGAGCCACTGCGCTCGCATAGACCCACGGGTGGCGTCGCAGCAGCGACTTCTCCTTGCCGGGTCGCAGCACCAGGCGGCTCATCGTTCGAGTCGCGGAAATTTCAGTGGCGGCGCTTTGCGCGCGGATGCGCGGCGTCGTAGGCCTTGGCCAAGTGCTGCCAGTCGAGCCGTGTATAGATCTGCGTAGTCGCGATATTCGCGTGTCCCAGCAACTCCTGGACCGCACGCAGGTCGCCGCTCGATTGCAGCAGGTGCGACGCGAAAGAGTGTCGCAGCACGTGCGGGTGCACATGCACTCCGAGGCCCAGGCGCAGAGCGATCTGCTGCAGACGCGCCTGCACGCTGCGCGCGGTCAGGCGTCCGCCGCGGGTCGAGATGAACAGGGCGCGCGAGTCCGCGCCCGCAATCGCGCGCCGTTCGATCCAGTGCGCGAGCGCGGTCCGCGCGTGCGCGCCCACCGGCACGGTTCGCGTCTTGCTGCCCTTGCCGAAGACCGTGGCTTCGCCGGCATCGAGGTCGATCCAGCTCTTCGAGGCCGGCAGGCCGGGTTCCACAGCGAAGTGCCGCCAGTCGAGCGACACCAGTTCGGCGAGCCGCAGCCCACTGGAATACAGAAGTTCGATCAGCGCGTGGTCACGCAGCGCCAGCCAGGAGTCGTCGGGCAGATGCGCAGCGAGCTTCACCGCCTGGTCCGCGCTGAGCGCCTTGGGCAGACGCTTTTCACGACGTGGCGGCCGTACGCCACTCGCCGGATTCGCGGGCAGTTCGCCGCGCTGGGTCAGCCAGCCGAGATACGAGCGCCAGGCGGACAGCGTGCGCGCGAGCGATGCCGCCGAAAGTCCGGAAGCGTGCAGGCGTCCGACGAAGTTGCGGACGTCGTGCACGGTGAGCTGAGCCGCGCCGCGCCCGGCGGCCAGGGCTTCCAGCTTCGCGAGGTCGCGCCGGTACGCGGCCAGTGTATGCGGCGACGCTCTGCGCTGACTTTCGAGCTCGCCGAGGAAGCGCTGGACCGAGCCCGCGTCAGCCATCGCACCCGTCCACGCCGGACCGGCAGTCGCGGTCGAGTCCGGGCCGGCTAGCCACGCAAACGCGCCAGCGCGGCGCTCGCAAGTTCAGCAATGCGCTCGAGGAAGGTCGTTCCCATCGTGATGTGGAATCGATCCTTGTCGGCCGATCCCAGCACCAGCAGGCCGAAAGTCGCCGGGTCGGCACCGACACGCAGCGGCAGCATCGCCAGGCTCTGCACCGACGCCGCGTCTTCGAACCACGTTGCCGCTTCAAACCCGACGTTGGAACCGCAGAACGGCGCCCGCATGCTGTTGGCGAGCGAGATCGTGTCGGCCGCGACCGGCTTCGCGCACTCCAGCGCGGCGTACTCCGGCTTCACTGACCAGAGGCGCAGCGCGCAATGCGGCACGCTGAACACCTCCTTCATCGTGGCGATCGCCGCTTCGGGCAGGCGCGCCGGGTCTTCCTGCAACAGCAACGACCGCGTCCAGGTGGCCAGCCGGGCCGAGATCGCGTCGTTTTCCTGCGCGTTGCGCACCATTTCGGCCACTCGCGTCTCGAGGGTGCGGATGCGCTCGCGCAGCATCAGCGACTGCCGCTCGATCAGAGAGATCGCCTGTCCGTTGTGGGGATGCGGCAACTGCAGCGTAGCGAGCAGTTCCGGATGCTCATCGAAGAAATCCGGATGGTTGCTCAGGTAGTTCGCGATGTCCTGGACTTGCATGAATGGTTCTCGCATCAAAGATCTATTTCGCCGTGGAACACCGGGGTCGCCGGACCGGTCATCCAGACCGGCCCACCGTCCCAAGCAATCGTCAGCGTACCGCCACGGGTCGCCACCGCCACCGGTGATTGCAACCGCCCGCGCCGGATGCCGCTGACGGCCGCGGCGCAGGCGCCGGTACCACAGGCCAGCGTTTCTCCAGCACCGCGCTCCCAGACGCGCAGCCGGATCGAGTGCGCATCGACGACCTGCATGTAGCCGGCGTTCACCTGCTGCGGAAAGCGCGCGTGCACTTCGAGCAAAGGCCCTTCTTCAGTCACCGGCGCGCGGTCGACGTCGTCGACCATATGGACCGCGTGCGGATTACCCATCGAAACCGCGGCAATCCAGCGCTCGTGACCCCGCAGCGCAATCGGCCACAGCACCTCTGCACCCTCGACCCGAGGAGCGAGTCCGGTGGTGTCGAACGGCACGTGCGCCGGATCGAACACCGGCGCGCCCATGTCGACGGTCACTTCCCCCGACGCGTCAAGCCGTGGCTCGATCACGCCCGACAGGGTCTCCACGCGGATCGTCGACTTCGTCGTCAGCCCCTCGTCGCGCACGAAGCGCACGAAGCACCGCGCGCCGTTGCCGCACTGTTCCACTTCGCCGCCGTCGGCGTTGAAGATGCGGTAGCGAAAATCAACACCGACGGATTGCGGCGGCTCGACCAGCAGGATCTGATCGGCCCCGACGCCGAAGCGCCGATCGGCTAGACGACGCAACTGCTCGCGCGTCAATTCGATCTTCTGCTCCATGGCGTTGAGCATCACGAAGTCGTTGCCCGCGCCCTGCATCTTGGTGAAACGCAACCTCATAGTCGTCGCCAGTGTACGCAAGGCATGCGTCGCGGGCCTTGCACGTGCACTCGCACCGGCTACGGGCGCCGCGCGCGCTCAGGACTGGTCAGCCGCCTGCGCTGCGGAGCGGCCGCGCGCTCCGTCGAAGAGAGAGCACGGCACTGCCCTGGCTCCTCGCCATGCGAGGAGTGGAGGGCTTTCCACCCCGGCCCGCCTCTCCGCCAGAGGCGGGTGCAGGGCGGGCAGCCTGCGAGCGCCCGAGCTGGCGCGATGCTCAATCCATCGTTTTGTTTTCCCTTTCCTCACGGAGGGAAAGGTGCAGGGATACGGAGGCGATCTCCTCCCTGCTGGAGGGAGGCCGGGTGGGTATCGTGCCTTTACCGCTCGGCGCAGCGCGGCCGCTCCGGACGCATCCGACTCAAATCAGGCGCGAGCACAGCGAGCGCTCCCGCCGGGGTGCACGCGCGAGGGCGCGGCCGATCGCGTACAGCCGAGGCGCTAATAGAGGCTCGGCTCGCCCTCCGGCCTCGTCTTGAATCGCTTATGCGTCCAGAAATATTGCGTCGGCATGCGCAGGACCCAGCGCTCCAACTCGCGATTCATGCGCGTGGTGTCTTCGTCGACCGAGGCTCCGGGGAAGTCCTGCCAAGGCGGCTCGAAGTGCAGTGTGTAACCCTCATCGGTCATCTCGGTCACCGCCATCATGACCCTGGCATCGGTCATACGCGCGATGCGCGACACCATCGGGATCGTCGCGGCCCGGACGCCGAAGAACGGCACGAAGACGGAATTGGTGGGCCCGAGATCCATGTCCGGCAAGTAGTAGAGCGGCAGGCCTTGCTTGACGGTTCGAATCACGGCACGCATGTCGATGCCCTGCCGCGGCAGCAGCACTGGATCGCTGAAGCGCTTGCGGGCGCGCAGCAGCCACTCGTCCCAGACCGGGTTCCTCTGCCGGGAGTAGATCGATGCGCCGCGCACGAGCGTGTTGGCGCGCACGCCGCCGGCGTCGAGACCGACGAAGTGCGGCGCGATCACGATCACCGGCCGGTTTGCCGGGTCCAGCAGGTACTGCTCCCCCTCGACCTTGATGTAGGCCAGAATCTCTTTACGGTCGGCATTCCACAGCACCGAGTGATCGAGCGCTGCGCGCGCAAGGTTGCGGTACGTCAGGCGGCCCATGCGCCTGCGCTCGGCCTCAGAGAGTTCTGGAAAACAGGCGCGCAGGTTGACGAGCGTGACATGCCGCCGCGGCCAGGCAATCCACCACACGAGGTCCGCCAGAAAATGCGCGACGCGCGTGCGGGTGCGCTGCGACCAGTGACGCGTCTGATTGACCAGTGCGATCCCGAGCCGGGCGGCCCAGAGGCTCACGGGGCCGCCTCGCCCGGCGGCTCGGCACCCGCCGGCACCTTGTAGCGGTTGTATCCCCACAGGTACTGCTCAGGGCGTTCGCGGATCAGGGCCTCGAGCCCGCGGTTCATCACGGCCGCGTCATGCGCCGGGTCACCGGTGAAGGGCTCCTCGAGCCGCTTCAGATGAATCCGGTAACCCTGCCCTGCGGGCAGTCGCTCACCATAGACGAAGAGCACGATCGCATCGAACTGTTGCGCGAGCCGCGCCGGCAGAGTCATCGTGTAGGCGTTCCTGCCGAAGAACGGCGCCCATGCGCCCTCACCGCGCGAAGGCACCTGGTCGGGCAGGATGCCGACGACCTCGCGCCGCTTCATCGCCTTCATCAGCATGCGCACGCCCTTCATCTCCGCCGGAGCGAGCTTCAGGCCCTCCGCCGCGCGGCCGCTTTCGACGATGCTCCGCAGCACCGACTTGCGCGGGATCCTGTAGAGCACCGTCATCGGCCGGGCCTTCGCCTCGGGCCGGAAGGCCGCGTAGAACTGCGCCGTCACTTCGAAGCAGCCGAGATGCGGCGGCAGGAACATCACCGGGCGGCCGTCCGCCAGTGCCGCATCGGCGATCGACATGTCCGCGACCTCCGTCTTTGCGACGATGTCCTGGCGCGGCCGCATCCAGATCCAGGCGGTTTCGAGCGCCTGCTTGCCTGCCTCGGCCGCAGCCGCCGTTGCCAGCGCGGGATCGCTGTAGCCGGCTTGCCGCAGGTTTTCACGCAGCCTGCCCCGGTAGCTCGCCGACAGCCAGTAGACGGCGCGGCCGAGCACGCCGCCGACCGCGTGCACCGTGGCGAGCGGCAGGCGCGCAATGAAGTTGAACAGCAGTCTGAGCACGAAAGTGGTGGAACGGCCGGCGCCGCGCGCGGCGCGGACCTCCGGCGGAGCTTGACCTATAATCCGCTTTCGCCGAGTTAACTGACAACTTGCGGGGCGATCCTCGACAGCATAGCCGAGGCAAATGCCGCTAAAGCGTCGCCGCTCCTCGGGAGTGCGCAACGCGCCCGTAAATCTTCCTCAGGAGCGGATATGTCCAGCGATTTTCTCTTCACCTCAGAGTCGGTGTCCGAGGGACATCCGGACAAGGTCGCTGACCAGATATCAGACGGCATCCTCGACGCAATCCTGACGCAGGACCCGCGCTCCCGCGTCGCCGCCGAGACGCTGGTCAACACCGGATTGGTCGTGCTCGCGGGCGAAATCACGACCAATGCGCATGTCGACTACATCGAGGTCGCGCGCGAGACGATCAAGCGCATCGGTTACGACAACACCGAGTTCGGAATCGACTACAAAGGCTGCGCGGTTCTCGTCGCCTACGACAAGCAGAGCAACGACATCGCGCAGGGCGTGGACCGCGCCAGCGACGACTTCCTGAACCAGGGCGCCGGTGACCAGGGACTGATGTTCGGCTACGCCTGCGATGAAACGCCCGAACTGATGCCGGCGCCGATTTACTACGCGCACCGCTTGGTCGAGCGCCAGGCCGACCTGCGCCGCGACGGGCGCCTGCCGTGGCTGCGGCCCGACGCCAAGAGCCAGATCACGATGCGCTATGTTGACGGCAAGCCGCATTCGATCGACACGGTGGTGCTGTCGACCCAGCATGCACCCGAGATGAGCCTCGGCGACAAGATGAAGCCCGAGTTCACCGAGGCGGTGATCGAGAACATCATCAAGCCGGTTCTGCCCAAGGAGTGGCTGAAGAACACCAACTATCTGATCAACCCCACGGGTCGCTTCGTGGTCGGTGGGCCGCAGGGCGACTGCGGGCTGACCGGGCGCAAGATCATCGTGGACACCTATGGCGGCGCGTGCCCGCACGGGGGTGGTGCGTTCTCCGGCAAGGACCCGTCGAAGGTCGATCGCTCGGCCGCCTATGCTGCGCGCTACGTCGCAAAGAACGTCGTGGCCGCCGGGATTGCACGCCAGTGCCAGGTCCAGGTCGCCTATGCGATCGGCGTTGCGCGGCCGATGAACATCACCGTGTATACCGAAGGTACCGGCGTGATCCCCGATGAGCAGATCGGCAAGCTCGTCGCCGAGCATTTCGACCTGCGCCCGCGCGGCATCGTGCAGATGCTCGATCTGCTGCGCCCGATCTACCAGAAGACCGCGGCCTATGGCCACTTCGGCCGCGACGAGCCCGAGTTCACCTGGGAAAGGACGGACAGGGCGGCTCTGCTCGCCGACGTGGTGGGCATCAAGCGCAAAGCCGCCTGATCGCGGGTTGCCCCACGCCTGGGTGCAAGGGATAATGCGCGTCCGCGGTCGGGGAGATTGACCGCGGCACGAGAAGTCTCCGAGGAGCGTTGCGACGGAGGCGGCCGCCCACTGGCCGCCTCGCCAGGCTCGGAGCGTCCGGCGGCTGCCGGAGATGCCAACGGCGCTCGCCCACTTCTTTGACTGCTAAAGGAGGGCGCGAGATGAGCGCCGTACTCAAATCGAACCCCAAAGGCTCCGACTTCGTCGTGGCCGACCTCAAGCTCGCGGACTGGGGCCGCAGGGAAATCCGCATCGCTGAAACGGAGATGCCCGGATTGATGGCGATCCGCGAGGAGTTCGCCAGCCAGCAGCCGCTGCGCGGAGCGCGGATCACCGGCTCGCTGCACATGACGATCCAGACGGCAGTGCTGATCGAGACGCTGCAGGCGCTCGGTGCAGAGGTGCGCTGGGCGAGCTGCAACATCTACTCGACGCAGGACCATGCGGCCGCGGCCATCGCTGCCAAGGGCACTGCGGTGTTTGCGGTCAAGGGCGAGTCGCTGGACGACTACTGGGAGTACACCCACCGCATCTTTGAATGGCCCGATGGTGGCTACTCCAACATGATCCTCGACGATGGCGGCGACGCCACGCTGCTGCTGCATCTGGGCAGCAAGGCCGAGAAGGACGCCTCGGTGATCGCGCACGCGGCGAGCGAGGAGGAAGTCGCGCTCTTCAAGTCGATCAGGGAGCGGCTTGCGGCGAGTCCGTCGTGGTACTCGACCCGGCTGGGGAAAATCAAGGGTGTGACCGAGGAAACGACGACGGGCGTCAAGCGGCTCTATCAGATGGCCAAGGAAGGGCGGCTCGCGTTTCCGGCGATCAATGTCAACGACTCGGTCACGAAGAGCAAGTTCGACAACCTTTACGGCTGCCGCGAGTCGCTGGTCGATGGCATCAAACGCGCCACCGACGTCATGGTCGCCGGCAAGGTCGCGGTCGTGGCCGGATACGGCGACGTGGGCAAGGGTTCCGCGCAGGCGCTGCGCGCGCTCTCGGCACAGGTGTGGGTCACCGAGATCGATCCCATCTGCGCGCTGCAGGCGTCGATGGAAGGCTTCCGCGTGGTGACGATGGACTATGCCGCCGACAAGGCCGACATCTTCGTGACCGCGACCGGCAACTTCCATGTGATCACGCACGATCACATGAAGAAGATGAAGAACCAGGCGATCGTCTGCAACATCGGGCACTTCGACAACGAGATCGATGTCGCGTCGCTGAAGCAGTACGCCTGGGAAGAGATCAAGCCGCAGGTCGATCACATCATCTTTCCCGACGGCAAGCGGATCATCCTGCTGGCCCAGGGCCGGCTGGTGAACCTGGGCTGCGGCACCGGTCATCCGAGCTACGTAATGAGCTCATCGTTCGCCAACCAGGTGATTGCGCAGATCGAGCTTTACGCCAACACCGACAAGTACCCGGTCGGCGTCTACGTGCTGCCCAAGCACCTTGACGAGAAGGTGGCACGGCTGCAGCTCACCAAGCTCGGTGCCCAACTCACCGAACTCTCGGATGCACAGGCGCGCTACATCGGCGTCCATCGCGACGGACCGTACAAGCCGGATCACTACAGGTATTGATCGACGAAACGTTTCGCGACCGACGGAGTACGCCGGGCACGATGCTCGTCACGTCTGAACAAGAGGTCGGCCCGGGACGGCCCCGGCGCCCGGCCTGAACGCAACCGCAGCCAACAGGGGACTTCCATGCGCTTTGTGCTGGTCTGGATACTCAACGCGATTGCCCTGCTGGGCGTCGCATACATCTACCCAGGTGTGCAGGTGCAGGACTGGCTGTCGGCGGCGATCGCCGCGCTCGTGCTCGGCCTGGTCAATACGCTGGTAAAGCCATTCCTCGTGCTGCTCACGCTGCCGGTCACGATCGTGACGCTCGGCCTGTTTCTGCTGGTGCTGAACGCGCTGCTCTTCTGGGGCGTCTCAGAAGTCGTCAAGGGCTTCCACGTCGACGGCTTCTGGGCCGCACTCATCGGCGCGCTGCTCTACAGCATCATCGGCTGGCTGCTGTCGAAGCTCCTTCCGGATCGCCGATAGTGGCGGAACGCACGTATAGCTTCGAATTCTTTCCGCCGAAGACGCCGGAGGGAGATGACAAGCTGCGCGCGGTGCGTGCGCGGCTGGCCGCGGTGAGGCCCGCCTTTTTCTCAGTCACGTTCGGTGCCGGGGGCTCGACCAAGGAAGGCACCTGGAAGACGGTGATGGCGATGCACGCGGAAGGACTGCCCGTGGCGCCGCACATCTCGTGCATCGGCACGACCCGCGCATCGGTGCGAGATCTCCTCAAGGGATACCGGCTGGCGGGAATCCGCCGTCTGGTGGCGCTGCGCGGCGACGTTCCATCGGGTGCCGCCGGTGGCGCGGGCGACTTCCGCTATGCCAATGAACTGGTCGAATTCATCCGGGCCGAAACTGCTGACTGGTTCCACGTCGAAGTGGCAGCGTACCCCGAGTACCACCCGCAGGCGCGTTCGCCGACCGATGACCTCACCAACTTCGTCCGCAAGATCACTGCTGGCGCGAACTCTGCCATCACCCAGTACTTCTACAACTCCGACGCCTACTTTCGTTTCGTCGCCGAGGCAGGCAAGCTCGGCTGCACGGTTCCGATCGTCCCGGGCATCATGCCGATCACGAACTTCACGCAGCTCGCCCGTTTTTCCGATGCCTGCGGCGCGGAGATTCCGCGCTGGGTGCGGCGCCGGCTCGAGAGCTTCGGCGACGATCGCGAGTCGATCCGCGCGTTCGGCCTCGACGTCGTCACCCACCTGTGCGACCGCCTGCTTACGGGCGGCGCCCCGGGGCTTCATTTCTATACGATGAACCAGTCGGAAGCCACGCTGGCACTCTGGCAGCGTCTGAACCTCCCCCGCTAGCCATGGGCAGGCGGCGTGCGCCGCCCGCCGACACTGCTCTTCAGACTGTCTGGGGCCGGCGCGTCGTCGGCCCCTGCACCCGCGCCGTTACCGCGGCCGCGGCGCGCTCCGCCGCTCGCAGGAGGCTGCGCCAGCTGAACGCGGGCTCCATCACCTGGACACGCGCATAGCCGAGTCCTTCGACAACGGCCAGTCCGCGCGACTTCAGCGCAACCTCTTCGCCGTCGCCGGCAAAGACATCGTCGGTCCGGCCCTCTTCGGTGAGCCAGATCCCGCCGTAGATGACCTTGATCCGCGTGTGCGGCCGCGACTGCAGCAG
>DATKAJ010000043.1:0-15186 GCA_035498175.1 Burkholderiaceae bacterium | reverse complement strand
AGCTCAAACGCCTCAGGCCGCCTCGAGCCGGAACGCCGCCACCGCCGCAGTCAGTACCACCGCCTGTTGGCGCAGGCTCTCGGCCGCGGCCGTCGATTCTTCGGCCAGCGCCGCGTTCTGCTGCGTCATCTCGTCTAAGTGCGCCACTGCGACGTTCACTTGGCCGATGCCGCAGCTCTGCTCGGCGGCGGCGGCGGTGATCTCGCCAATGACTTCCGTTACCCGCTGGACTGAAACGACGATTTCATTCATCGTCGCGCCGGCCTCGCCGACGAGCCTAGCCCCGGTCTCGACGCGTTCGACCGAGGTGTCGATCAGCATCTTGATCTCCCGGGCCGCCTGCGCCGAGCGCTGCGCAAGCGTGCGCACCTCCCCGGCCACGACCGCGAAGCCGCGTCCTTGCGCGCCGGCACGCGCTGCCTCGACCGCGGCGTTCAGCGCCAGCAAGTTGGTCTGGAACGCCAAGCCATCGATTACGCCGACGATCTCGGCGATCCGTCGCGAGCTGGCATTGATCTCGGCCATCGTCGAGACCACTTCCGAGACGACATTGCCGCCGCGCTGTGCGACCTCGCGTGCAGAGCCGGCGAGCTGGTTTGCGGTCAATGCCGAGTCGGCCGACTGCTTCACGGTGCCGGTGATTTGCTCCATCGAGCTGGCGGTTTCCTGCAGGTTCGACGCGGCCTGCTCTGTGCGCACAGACAGGTCGGCGTTTCCCTGTGCGATCTCATTCGACGCGACGCCGATCGACTCGGCCGCGCTGCGCACGCTGTGGATCGAGTGCCGCAGTCGCTCCACCATCGTGCCCAGGGTGCGCACGAGGTCGCCGACCTCGTCGTTCGCATCGCTGCGCGGCTGCTCGTCCAGCCGGCCCTGCGCGACCCGCTCGGCAGCCCGCGATGCGGCCGCGAGCTGCGCTGCGACGCGCCGCTGCGTGGCCCAAGCGATGCCGATCGACAGCGCAAGCGCCACGGCGCCCAGCGCGGCGATCAGCAGCGAGGCGCGGCGCGCGGACACGTCGAGCACCGCCACCTCGGCGGCGCCGCGCGCGCGGACGCGCTCGATCACGTCTCCGAGCGTGCGACTCATCGCCGCAAAGTCGCTGTCGGCCGTCTGCAGCGCCGCCGCGCCCGTGTTCGCGTCGACCGTCGAAAGGTCGATCGCGTCGTCGGCCGCCTTGCGGTACTTGTGCAACTCGCCGCCATAACGCACGAGCGCAGAGCGCAGCGGCTCGTCGCCTGCCGCTTCGGCCTGCCGCCGCCCGACCGCCGCGAGCATCTCGTCGAGTGCCTTCGCCTGGCGCTGCCGCATCGCGGTGACGGCCGCGTCGTCCATCGACCCAATGATCGTGATCGTGCGGTAAAGCCGCGCGTGCAGTTCACCGAGCTGCGCACGCTCGTCTGCGACGCGCGAATACGCTTGGAGGACGGCGCCATGGCTGACCGCGCTGCGCTCCTTGAAGGCGCCCAGCACCCATAGCGACGACGCGATCGCGCCGACGAGCATCGCACCGGCGAGGACCGGCGAAACCATCAGCTTGGTGCGCAGCTTCATCGCGTCACTTGTAGATGCCGCCGCAGATCACGACGTCGTCCAGTCGCTCGCAGTACATGGCCTTGGGCTCGATCTTCTTGCTCACCGGGTTGGTGAACTTGTAGTCCTGCCAGAACGAGCGTTTGGACTGCGCCAACTCGAGGCGCTCGCGCACGAAGGCCTTGCCGTCGATGTCCTTCAGCTCGATCAGGTTCTTGCCGATCATCTTTTCGTTCGCGCCGTGTGCGCGCACTACGCCGTCAAGGCCGTAGACGGTGAGGTAGAGGTCGCGGTCGACGAACTGGCCCTGCTTGTTGCTGATCTCGGCAAAGCCCTTGTCCTTGCCATTGGACTTGATGAACGCGACGCCCTTCCCGACCATCGCGATGGCCTCGGTAGCCGTGGCGTTGGCAGCCCAGGCGCTGATGGCGCAGGCGCACGAAGCGGCGAGCAGTGCGCTGTGTACGATCGATTGCATCTTCATCGGGACTCTCCTTCGTTGCTGAGTGTCCCTGGCTTTTCGGCGCGGCTTGCATGGACTGTTGTCAGGAAAACCGGACAACGGCACCGCGCACGTCCCGCAACACCGCGTGCGCGGATCAGAAGCGCGTCGCCAACGCCTGCGCCTCGAGTAGCCGATCGATCGTCGCCAGAAAGTCGGCTGTCTCGATCGGTTTGTGCAGGTATTCGCGAAAACCGGCAACGATCGCTGCTTCGACCGCGGCTTCGCTCGCGTCGGCCGAGAACGCGATACACGGTGTGCGGCGAAGCTCCGGGTCCGCGAGCACCCGCCGCATGACCTCCGTCCCGTTCATGTCCGGCAAGTGCATGTCGACCAGGATCAGGTCTGGATGCAGCGTGCGCGCCGCCTCCAAGCCTTCCACGCCGCTCGAGCGGCAAATCAGCTTTGTGCCCGGCCGGGCGCAAAGGTAGCCTTCGACCAACAAGCAGTTCACGTCGCTGTCCTCGATGTAGAGGATCGCGCCGCAGCCCGGTGCCCGGGCCGGCGGCGAAGTGTGCCGGCACTCGTTCGCCGCCACCTCGGCCGTGCGCGCAGGGGGAAGTGTCAGCGCGAAGGTCGAGCCTCGATCGACCGCGCTATCGACGGTGATGTCGCCGCGCATGCCCTGCGCCAGAGTCTTGGCGATGGCCAGGCCCAGCCCGCTGCCCTCCGCGCCCGTGCCCTCGGCGCCCGGGACGCGGTAGAACGGCTCGAACAGCCGCCTCAAGTGCTCCGCTGCGATTCCGATGCCGTCGTCTTGCACCTCGGCCACGACCTGCCGTTCGCCCCGCCTTCGCACGCGTACGGCCACGTTGCCGCCCATGCGGTTGTACTTGATCGCGTTGCCGATCAGGTTCACCAGCACCTGCACGAGACGCTGTCGGTCGGCGAGCGCCGCGACGGGCGATGCCGGCTCGACGACCTCGACGTTGACGCCGCGCGCCGCAGTCAACGGCTCGAGCAGCGCCACGACCTCGCGCACGGTGCCCATGAGATCGACCGGCTCAATCCGAAACGCCAAGCGGCGCTGGCGAAGGCTGGTCAGGTCGAGGATGTCGTTAATGAGTGCCAGCAGATGGCGAGCCGAGTCCCGGATGTGGCGCAGGTGCGCGCCGGACCGCTCTGACAGCCGGCCGGCATCCTGCCGCTCGATCATCTCGGCGAAGCCGTGTATGGCGTGCAACGGCGTGCGAAGGTCATGGCTGATGCGCGCGAGCACCTCGACCTGGGCGTGCGAGGTCTGCTCGAGCAACTCCTTCTCACGGGTGAGCTGCTGCGCCTCCTTGCGTAGCGTGACGTCTTGCACCACGAGCCGGAAGACCGCGGGCATGCCGTCGTGCCAGCCATCGAGCTCGCCAGCGACGTGCACCCATTTGACGCGCCCGCTGCGGCTGACGATTCGGTGCTCCAGGTCGTACGGCGCGCCTTCGTTGACAGCTTGATCGTAGTGCCGGCGCACAAGCTCGACGTCGTCGGGATGCGTCCGGGCCAACAGGTCTTCGTAACTCGTATGGTTTGAGCTGCACCGGCCCTCGACGAGGCGGTCGATCTCGGCGGAGCAGTGCAGCGTGCCGGTCGCGAGATCGTGTTCGACGTAGCCAAGTTTGGCGATGCGCTGCGCCTCGCCCAAGCGCTGCAGGAGCTGTGCGGTCTCGAGCTCGCGCCGCTTGCGTTCGGTCACATCGGTTTGGATCGCGACGTATTCCGTGATCTCTCCGAGTGCATCGCGAGTGGCCTCGATGCTCAGAGAGACCCAGTACGGCTCGCCAGACTTCTTGTAGTTGAGGATCTCGAAGTCCTTCACCGCCTGCCCGCTTTCGAGCAGGCAGCGCAGGCGCTCTGAGTCCTCTCCGCTGGTTCGAGGTCCGTGGAGAAAGGCGCGCGGGTTCTTGCCGCGGACCTCCTCGAGCGTCCAGCCTGTGACCGTGGTGTACGCCGGGTTCACCCACTCGATCTCACGCTGCCGATTGGTCACGACGACCATGTTGGTGGTATGCAGTGCGACCATCTCCACGCGACGGAAATACTCGTCGGACGACTCGCGGGTCATGTAGTGCTTGGAGTGCAAAGATGCGACCGAGCACAGTAGCCGCGCGGGGATCCGGTGTCTGTCGGGAAACCCCGACAGACGCGGGTCAGCCTACCGACGTAAGGCCGTGGCGGATCGCAAACTTCACGAGACTGGGCAAGTCTTTGAGGCCAAGCTTGCTCAAGATCCGGCCGCGGTAGGTCTCGACTGTCTTCGGCGACAAGCTCAGCATTTCCGCGATCTCGGCGTAGCGGCGTCCCTGGACTAGCAGCTGCAGCACCTGTCGTTCGCGCATGCTCAGCAGGTCGAGCTCGGCGCTCGCAGGTGCCGCCTCTCTGACCGCCACGGGGTCGATACGCTCGCTGATCCACCGCAGCCCGGCGTGCGCCGAGCGGATCGCCTTGACAAGGTCGCGCGAGGCCGAGCGCTTGAGTACGTAGCCGAGCGCCCCCGCCCGCTGAGCTCGCCTGACTTGGTGGGGCTCGGAGTGCATCGTGAGGATCACGACTTGGGTGCCCGGCCAGCGCTTCCGCACGATGGCCGCCGCCTCGATGCCGTCGAGGTCAGGCATCGAGACGTCCATCACCACGACCTCGGGATGCAGCTCGGCGACTGCGCGCAAGGCCTCCTGGCTGCTGGCAGCGCGGCCGACGACTTCGATGTCGGGCTCGCGCCCGATGAGGTGGCACAGGCCCTCGGCGACGAGCTCATGGTCGTCGGCCACCAGTACCTTGATTCGCATTGAAGCGGTGATCAGCAACTCGAACCCCTATTCTTTCAAACCCGCCAACGTCAACGAGATCGTCGTTCCCCTGGCTGGTTCCGAATGCACGGCCAGCGCGGCGCCGATGGCGTCGGCGCGCTCCCGCATGATCTGTAGCCCCCAATGCGCTGCGCCACCGACAGCAGATTGGGAAGCGGGGTCGAATCCAATGCCGTTGTCCCGGATCTCCAGTGAGAGCGAGTCGCCGCTGGTCGACAGCAGGATCCCGACGCGGTTGGCGCAGGCGTGCTTCGCCACGTTCGTCAGGGCCTCCAGCACGATGCGCACGATCTCGAGCTCAACGGCGGGCGCACAGCGCGCTGCCGGGTTGCGCACCTCCACGTCGACGGCGATGCCGGTGCGGCGAGCGAACTGCGTGCCGATCTCGCGCAGCGCGCCGGGCAAGCCGTGCGCGTCCAGCATAGGCGGGCGCAACTGCGTGGTCAGGTCCTCGACCGCGTCGACGGTCGCGTCGACGATCTGCTGCGAATCGCGCAGCCGCGCGCCGAGCCGCTCGCGCGCGGGGGCGTCAAGGTCACGCTCCAAGATGTCGAGGTTCAAATGCAGCGCCGCCAGGTTCTGACCAATTCGATCGTGCAGTTCCTGCGACATCCGGCGCCGTTCGGCGTCGCGCAGTTCGACCAGACGTTGCGAGAGCCGCCCCACTCGCTGCTCGGCGCGGCTCGCGCGGAAGGCGTCGTACGAGTCGATCAGCAGGACGGAGATTTCGAAGATCAGGGCCAGGCCGCCCACCATCATCGCGAGCACGGTACGGTCGACACCCGCGGCGGCATCGAGCGCCCGCGAGTGCGGATCGAACACCACGCCCGCCATCGCGATGTAGTGCGAGCCCGCGATGGCGCTCCCCAGCACTAGCGCGCTGCCCGCCTTGCGCCCCATGGCCGAAATCGGCGTTTCGGCCCGCACGCCGAAGGCGCTCCACAGGGCGAGCAACGACGCGGCCGTGGCGAGCGCCATCGACGCGCCGACGAAGCCCGGTCGGTAGTGAACCGGCGGCTCGATGTGGATCGCCGCCATCGCCGTGTAGTACGTGCCGATGATGGCGGCGCCGAGCGCAAGCGCCCCGGGGGCAAAGCGGCCGAGGTTCCAAGGGCTGTGCAAGAAGACCGAACGAGCGAGCGCGGCGCCGCCCGCAGCGAGCAACACCGACAGCAGCATCAAGCCGACGTCATACCGCACCTCGAACGGCAGCGCGTAGGCGAGCATGCCCACGAAGTGCATAGCCCATATGCCGCTTCCCAGCGCCGTTGCGCCGAGCGCGTGCCAAGCCAGTCTTGCCGCACTCGACCGCGCAGCATCCAGTCGCGAGCTGATGTCGCGCGCGACGAACGATGACACCACGGCGACGACCACGGACAGCGCGACCAGCCAGGGGTTGTAAGTGCCGACCATGCGACGATGCTCTATTACATAGTAGGCTGGCCCTTGCGCCGCCGCTTGAGATGCCTCAACGGAGATGCCTCAACGCCGACGGCAGGTTCGCCTGTGAGACAACGGCAGACGGGACGACGAGTGGGTCATGCCCTGACCGATCTTTCGTTCGGCATTCTCCGCCGCGCGCTGAACCCTCAGAAGGGACGCTCGCAAGAGCTTGATATGGAGCAGCGTGGGTTCGGCGTCGCGCGGCAGGATGCGCCGTGCCGGCGCGGATTCGGTCTCACGCCCTCCCTCCGGCGAGCCTGTAGCCAGAGCGTGCAGCGAGCCGTCTCTTCGTCGACGCGCCGAAGCGCCGTCATAGAGCGCACCGCGCGATGCGCGCGCGCGACGTCCTCCAGCACTTGCACCGCGAATGCGAGCGCCGTGGCTCCGACTTGGCGGGCGGAGCCCTTCACCCGATGAGCGAGGCGGGCCGCTTCGGTAACCTCGGCCGAACGCAGGGCCCGAGCGCTGCGCGGGCCTCAATGATCATCGCCTCGAAGTCGCGCAGGATCTCATCGTGCACCTCGCGGTTGTCCCGGGCATAGCAGTTCAGACGCCGCTGCAGCAAGCCCGAAACAGCCTCGGCACCGATCTGCCGCGGGCTGGAGCGCTTGGATTTGGCCACCATGCCGTCGCGTCGTGGGGCGGCCTACGCAGCTCAGGCGGCGAAGTCTTGCCCCGCCTCGCGCGCCCGGCCCTTGCGCAGCGGCTGCCCTGCGTCGCCGTGCCCGGCGAGGGCGACGACTACGACTATGCGCTCACGCCGATTCCCGGCGAGGCGCTCAGGCTGCTGTACGAGAAGTCCGGCGCGCGGTTGCTGGAGGCCAACGTCCATTCCTTCCTCAGCGCAAAGGGCAAGAACAGCCTCAATGCGGGGATTCAGAACACGGCGTCGAGGCCGATGCCGCGCAGTCGGGTCCCGCCGACGCTCTGCTCCGCTCGGTCTTGAAGCCGAGCCGGCACGGCGACCAATGCGCCGGTGATCGCCGCGGGTCCAGTCCGGCGGAAGGCTCGTCGAGGAAAAGGGCGTCAGGGTCGAGGGGGAGCGCGCGCGCGAGCGCACGCCATCCCTCCCGAATTGAGCGTGCGCGGGACCTCTGCCCGGTGATGGTGATAGTCACCGGGCTCCGTGGGACCAGCATCTTGCCAATCTGTTCAGCATGTCAGGCCACGTTTGAACGGACTGGTACTTATGCTGCGGCAAGCAGTGATACGTAGACTCACAAGAGACTGCACAACCCTCGGCCTTCACCCGATCCTGTCCAGGTCTCGACGACCTCAATGCCCTCCATCGCCATTGCGATGTCGTCATCGAGTTGGCCGATCTCCAACGGTCGACCGCCCTCATCGAACAGTTTGCGCAGGTCGTAGAACGCGACGCGTGCAAGCGACCTGAGCGTGCCTTCGAGCGACACTCCTCGCCCCAAGGGACCGCAGGCTGGAGGACTCGCTGCTGCGAAGCTGCCTCTGGCGAACTTCCGCTCATGGCCAGGTCGAGCCGACCCTGACTCCCGGTGGACCTCCGGAAAGCTGTCGGTGGAAGGCGTTCAGCGCCCAGACTTTCGAGCGCGATCCGGAAGGCCGCTGATGGCCGGGTCGAGCCGACCCTGCCTCCAGATGGACCGCCGGATAGCTGTCGCTGGAAGGCGCTAAGCGCCCAGAATTTTCGAGCGCCATCCGGAGGACCGCTCATGGCCGGGTCCGGGTCTCCACGACCGGCAGCTTTGCGGCGGCCCGAAGTCGACAAGACCAATGGGGGTCGACGGCTACTGACCTACTGACGCAGCCGGTAGCGGCGGCGCATCAAGCCCTGGCGCTGAATACTGCGTCCAGCCACCCACGCTTCAAGTTGAAAACTGTCGCTTTGCTCGGCACAGGAGAGTGGCTCTCCGGACATAGTTCCGGTGTTCGTTCGGGCGGAGATGGTGGTTGACAGCGACTCGCGCGCATGGTGGGGGCGTGCGCGAGGGACAGGATGTCCCGGTTGACCCGGGATCAAAGCTGCGCGCGTCTATGTCAAGGCCCTTCCTACGCCAGTCCCCCACCGCCGGGCAGGCTCGGCCGCGCCTGGGCGAGAACCGCGCTCGGCTATGCCGCGACACACATTCCTTCGAGATGGTCGTGTACGACTTTGGTCGTCGAGCCTGGATTCTGAAAGCGCCATAGCACCACAGCCAGCCCGACACCAGCAAAGGAGAGGGGCTCTGTCACAAAGCCGTGGTGCGAAGGCCGCCGCGCAGTTCGAGCCGCGGCACAGTTCCGCTCGCGGCATCGCGCCGGCCTAGCTGCCCAGAGTGGGCCGGCCGTGCTACGCACAATGGAAAGCGGCCCGCGATTGCGGGCCGCTTCTTGCTAGCGCGGATTGCTAGCAGCCGAGATGCACCAAGTAGTTGGCCAAACCCTCGACCGCCGTCTCGACTGCGACCTGCGCAGCAGACGTGTTGAGGTCCACACCTGCAGCAACAAGCGCCATCAGCAGCCCTTCCATTGCATCGGCGGCGATGTGGCCATACATGCGCGCCTCCTCGCCGTCGTCTTCATCGACAAAGGCGTCGTGAAGGTCGCTCGACAGGTAGGCGTTGCCCTCGCTGTCTCGCTCGATGATGATGCCGTAGGGCAGATGAGTGGTCTGCGTCTTCCTTCGTGACATGAATGGCTCCTAGGCCGTAGTGGTAGGACTTGGTATATGCAAGGGGTTTAGCCTTTTTCAGCGTCACAGCACCGATGCGGCCCCTCCGCGCTGGCGCCCCGGGGATGTCCGTTCCAGGCGTAACGCATCGCACTCGCCGACTGCGCTGTCGTGGTGTCGCGGGAGTGGAACCGCTTCAACATCCAGAACGTGCTTGAGGTGGCCCGGCAACTGGGCTACGTGATCAAGTGAATCGCGTCCACGATCGAGCGGGCAACCCTGAACGGGCGCGCTAACGGTGCTACGCTTGCCGGTCAATTGAGCCGCGACATGTAGCCGAGCCCCGGACCCCGAGCGATTGCAGCCACCGACGCCCTAGGTGCGTCCGCGCTGCGCCAACCAGCTCGAGGTTCAAATGCACATTCGCACGTCTCGTGCGGCGGTCGCCGCCGACACCCATTTCCATCCTCAGAACCGCAGGCCGTCGCAGCGGCCCACCACCACGCTGTGGGCAACACGTCCGCTCGCACTTCGCGCGGGTCGCGCCATCGGTGTCCGCCTCGTTGGCGGATTGGACGTGGAAGTAGCCGTCGTGCCCCGGGGTGAAGATCGTCTACGTTGGCTGCCCGCGAGCGTCGTACTGACCGAAAAGCAGGCAGAGGTCTGGGTCCGGTCGACTCAGTTCAGACGTCCGGCATAGCCAGCGACCAAAGCGAAGGCCCGGCAGGTGCCGGGCCTCGTGCGCGAGGGGGTCGCCTCACCGGCGGTCGAGCTCGCGAACGTAGTCACGGACCTTCGGGCCAGCGTTCTCAATAGCTGTGCTGCCACCGATGCTGTCGACGTCCAAGCCACTGGCGGCGAACTCCCGTATCAGCGTTTCAAGCACGAATGCAGCGAGCTCGCTGTACGAGTCCTGCGCTCGCCAGGGGTCAACCAGCTCGTACATCAGATTGCCGCAAAGCGTGGCCTGGTCGCCTTCGCGAACGATGGTCAGGCCGTAGGGAAGATAGGTGATTCGATTCATTCAGTGGCTCCTCGCCAGGGTTTCGGGACCACGTGTAGCGACTGGCTTTCCGCCGCCCGCGAACCCGCGTCGGAGCCGAGTACGAGCCCCCTGATGCCGCACCATGCGGCGTAACAACAACCCCGCTCTTCCTGCGGAAAGGAGCTATTCAATGGAGACATCGGCCATGGCCGATGTCGAGGGGAAACGCCTCGCGCGTTGTTACGCGGGCGCCCAGAAATAACAACAGCCCCAGCGATCTCGCTAGACGTGGTTTTGGGGGGGAACCACTGTGCTTGACCGCGACAACTACAACCACGTCGACGCGCAGGACTCGTCATCCGCTGCGCAGTCGGGCACATCGGCACTGACGTACGGCACGCTGCTGGCAGGGCTTCGCACCTCCACCGGCGAAGCCGATGCCGCCGACACGGCAGTCTCACGCAATCGGCGGACTGCGCTGCGCCGCTTCATGCGAGCGCTCGACAAGCATGAGAGCGACGCGGTCGGACAAGAATTCGCCGAGGGGTTCGTCGCCGCAGTGAACGCGTACCGCGAGTGGGAAGCCACTCAGGGCACGGCCGGACCAACCGTTCGGTCGCGGTGCTCGCACCTGCGGTATGCCCAGCGGCTTCTGGCCGGCTTCCGGGCCCCGCCGAGCTCGTTCGCGCATGCGCTCGACGAAGCAATCAAGGCCAGCGGCCGCGAGCTGACTTGGCTGGCGCAGAAGAGCAGTATCGGAGCGGTCACGCTAGGCCAGTGGCGCCGCGGGCTCGCGTCACCCGGCAGCCTTCGCAAGCACCTACCGAAGTTGGAGGCATGCCTCGGCCTCAAAGCAGGCGCCCTCTTGAATGCGCTGCCGATCCGCGCAGTCAGGGCGGTCGGATACGGCGTCGAGGGGCGTGCGCGGACCACCGAATTCCGCGAGCGTCTGCGAGTGAGGATGTCAGAGGCGCCATTCAGCCTTTGCGAGGCAACGGAGTCCCTCCGTGCGGAATGGCGCGAGCTGTTGACCTTCAAGACAGCGGACATTCCGCGACTGCATCGCGAGCGTCGCGCGAAATGGAACTCGAAGCCGACGCGCATGTGCAAGCCGATGCAGCCGGCATGGTGCTGCACCTTGGACAACGGGCGTGTGTCCGCCAGTGCACATGCAGCATGGGTTCAGGTCAGGCAGTACCTGGGCTGGCTCCAACTCGACGAGCGTCGGGGCGGAGGAGGACTCTCTCAGGAGCAAACGCAGACGTTGGCTCGGCTCGCGGACGCCAAGCGCGTCATTGCCTTCGTTCGCTGGCGGGCCGAACGCGCCGGTGGCTTGAACATGGGTGCAGTGACCTTCCTGCACCAGGTCAACTCGCTGTTGCACCCGCGGGGTGGTTGGCTGACGCAGGCGCCTTCGCTTGCCAAAGCGGCACCGGACCTTCTGGCCGAAGGCCGGACGTGGGCCGAGCACTGCGCGCAGACCTTTGAGCGCTTGAAGGACTTCACGCGCACCGTCCTTCAATCGGCAAAGCCCACTCGCGACGTCGAGGAGGCGCTGCGACCGCTGCTGGACACGGGCAACCCGGTCGCCGTGTTGTACGACATGCTCACACGGATGGAGCGCGACATGCCTCCGCCCTCGCAGCCGGTGAGGCGTGCAACGCACCAGCGAGACATTGCGCTCGTCACCCTGCTGCTGGCCAACCCGCTGCGCATCGGACAACTTTGCGCGCTGGAGTTCGGCGCTGGTTCTGACCATAACCTGCGCCGACACGACGATGGCTGGCGACTCCAATGTGAAGCCGAGAGGTTCAAGAACGGAACCACGACGATGACCAAGGGGCTGCGCGTGGAACTCGATGCGAGCGTGACGCCTGCACTCGACCGCTACGTCAACGAGGGGCGCCACGTGCTGCTCGCCGGCCGTCGATCCAAGCTGTTCTTCGCCGGCGGATGGCGCTGGGACCCAACGCGCCCATGCGAGAACTTGGAGGACAGATTGCAGCTACTGACAGCGCGATACATCCCCGAGTGCGCTGGATTTCGCGGGCACGGCTGGAGGCATTTGCTCGCGACCGCTTGGCTGACGGAACACCCCGGCGACTACGGAACTGTGGCCGACCTGCTCGGCGACACGGTCAAGACAGTCGCCGAGAAGTACCGCCACATCGAACGTGCGACCTCGGTCAAGCGCTTCGGCGCCTGGGCGCGCGCGAAGCGAAGCAAGTGATTCCGCAACCCTTGACTTGAAAGGACCTACCCATGGCCCGTCTGTTTGACAAGAACGCGAACACCCTGGCGCACGACTATGCAACGCCACCGTATCGGCTCAGTGCGGTCTACATCGCGTACTCGCCAAGCCCCTGCGGCACGCTGTTGAAGGTGGGTGCCACCGAGGTGCAGTCCAAGGACATCGCAGAGCTCTTGCGCGGCGTTCAGCGCCGTGTGCGCATCGCGATTCCGTGCACCGGCCCACGCCGCAAGCCCGCAAGGCCGCCCGTGATGGTCTGGGTGATTCTCGCGGCAACGCCGGTGCTGCGCCACGAACTCGAACAGGCGCTTGTAGACCGCTTCGGTGACAAACGCTACGACCCTGCGCAGCTGCGCCGTCGTGAGTTCTGCCATTCCGAGTCGTTCGACGGGATCATCCAAGTCGTCGACGATTGGCGAATGAAATTTCCGGACGCGCTGAGCGAATCGCTGTTCTCAGAGGATGGTGGGGCTTCGTACATCGCGCCGCGTCGCCTGCTTCCATATTCCGGTGCCACGGAGGGCTTGTGGATCGAGCCTCCGGCCGGCGAGGAAGTCTGGGTTCACCTGCCGCAGCGCCGAATACCTCGATGGACTCGGAAGCGAGCAAAGAAGCCCCTGGTGGAGCGCGGGACGCACTGCATCGAGTCGTTGATGCGCGGTCATCACACACAGCGAATTGCACGCCTCCAGCGGTCTCTTCGGCTGTCGCCTGTTGTCTGGAACCAGGTTGGCAGTGGATACGAGGTCCACCTCTGAGGCGGAGTAGCCCAGCCCGCCCGGTTGGAGGGCAATGAACCGGCAAAAGCGGCTGGGTCTTCGCTCAACCGTCTCGACAAGCGTCCGATCACGCGTCCGCAGAGGTGCAGATATCCGCTCCGCAGCGTGAGCCGCCGGTGGCTACCGGCGGGCGAACTCGCGCTGACCGTCACCCAGCAGTCGTTGGCCCTGGCGACCGCGGGCGGCACGAATGTCGGCTATCTGAGGTTCAGCGGCCGTAGGGCTCGCTCGAGGTAGTTCGCGCCACGCCAGCGACTGCTACTCTCTGGTTCGAACTCACAGTACCGACCCTGAAGAGACATCCGCAGGCGTGATCTCGGCGCCGTGAAGCTGCCGGTCGGCCTACCTAGAGTGACCCGGAGAAGGCCTCCTGTGAACGGTCGAAGGGGGAGCGTCCGCGTCTAGCCGATGCTGGAAGGCGAGCGACTGAGGAACGCGTCCTATGAAGTACCGCCACGCAATTCCAGGCGACAGGCAGGTCTGCGCAGTCGCACTGTCTTGAAAGTTCACGGCCAGCGCGGGCGCTGCGGGCAAGCCCAGCGTCTGGCTGGCCAAGACGCGGTTCCGCGCTCGTGTCAGATCGTCCTTCCTGTGCGCAGGCCAATCTTCAAAGCAGACTACCGTTTCGTCGGTCCGCTCCCAGCAGATCGCGCCAGCGACCCGATCCCAGCCCTGCCGTGAGAGTTCCCGGACTACAGAGGGAATGGGCACAAGCAACACTCCTTGCTCGTCACAAGCCGCCGCGCGACAGACCAAACCACCTCTCTTGGTCGCGCTCGCCCGTAGTTCTTCTGTACGCCCAGTGCACTGGGCCCTCCGCTCGCGCGAGTACAGCGGTCAGAACGACCGCCCGGTGTTCGGCAGCCTGCTGCTGAGCGTCGCGCTGTAGGCGCTGCGGTGGTCGACCGCCGCCTGCCTTCAGTTCGGCTTCACGGCTGCCTGATCTGCGAGAACTCCTTCCACGGCACGGGCTCGTCGCGCGCCCGGGCGTGACCGGTGTTCCACAGGCACAGCCCTAGCGCCGGGCTGAACATGTCGTCGTTCGCCTGCGTCTCGCAGGCCGTATTGGCGGCCGAAGTCCAGCGCGTGGCGAAGTTGCGCCGCCGGGCCTCGCTGTCGACGTAGTAGGCGGCATCGAGGACGAGCTGGTCACTGGCGATCGTGGTCGTGCGCCCGACCACGCCGATCAGGTTGTTCTTCGTGGTGGTCGGCGGCACGTTGAGGTCGCCGTGCAGGATGCCGAGCAGCGTCTTCGGCTGACCGGGCAGCGCGGCCGCCACCTGGGCGACGAAGAACGCGTTCTGCCGTGCGCCGCCGTCGACATACATCTGTCCGTTGATGAACACCGGATTAAACGCCGCCGGAATCGCGGCCGACGCGAGCAGCGCCGCCGCATAGCATTTGCGCCGGTCGTGTGAGGTGTCGCGCGCGATGGCGATCAGGTCGAAGTACTCGAACAGGCCGGTGTCGGCGTTGACGGCGCCTACGTACAGCAGACGTTTGCTGTCATCCGCCTCCGTGATCACCGCAGCCAGCAGGTCGTCGGTGATCTGCGCCTCGAGGCGTGCATGCAGCGGGCTGGCGTCGTAGATCGAGTTGGCCCACAGGTACTCGATCGGGCTGCGCGGGCGGAACACGTCGCCATTGGTGAGCGTCGTGTACTGCGCCTTCAGCAGGTCATCGTAGCGAGTGCGCGTGGCGGCGTTCTCGGACGAGCCGAGATACGCATAGGTGGCCATCATGGCGCCGGTGCTGACACCGGTGATCATATCGACGTCGGCGCGCGGCGGTTGCAGCGCGGACCGGTCGCCCCAGCCTTTGAGGAAGCCACTGCCGTAGGCGCCGAACTGGCCACCGGCCGACAGCATGAGCACCACGTAGCCGGGTGATGGCGGCGGCGGTGGCGGCGGCGCGCCCGGCGGCGCCGGCCGCACGGGGCGCAGCACGCGCTTGATCTCCTGGCGATCGGCAAAGTTCTGCTGGATCCGGATGCGCAGATCGACCGCGATCTGCGTCTGCGCCTCGTCCCAGTCGGGGATCGAGCGCGGTGGGACCGCCTTCAGCAACCGCACCGGCGCCCGCACCGCCTGCCCGTGCAGGTTGCAGCTCAGGCCCGGCTCGGGGCGCGGGGTAGCGCAGCCGGCGAGCAGCCATGCGGCGGCTGCGGCCACGCTTGCGCCGAACAGGCGTCGCGTCGAATCGCGCATGTCGTTCTCCTCGGTTCAGCGGTAGCAGACGTCGTCGATGAACAGTTCCTGCCCCCCGATGCGCAGAT
>DATKAJ010000042.1:0-22287 GCA_035498175.1 Burkholderiaceae bacterium | reverse complement strand
CGGGATCGCAACCGCGACCGGATTCGACGCGATGGCATGGGCGACGGCGCGAACGGCCCTGGGCTCTCCGATCCGGCGCGCGATCTCCGAGTAGCTGTTCGTTCGGCCCGCCGGGATCGCGCGCAGCGCCCGCCACACGCGCTGCTGGAACGCCGTGCCGCGCACGTCCAGCGGCAGTTCGAAGGGCTGCCCAGGAGATTCGACGAGACCGACTGCGCGCGCGACGACACGCTCGAAGCCGGCATCACCGCCGATCAGCTCGGCCTTCGGGAAAAGGTCCTGCAGCGCGCGCACGAGCGCGTCGGGATCGTCGCCCAGCTGGATCGAGCAGATGCCGCGCTCGCTGGCCGCGACGAGGATCGATCCGAGCGAGCATTCGCCGATGGCGAAGCGGATCTGCGTCCGCTCACCGCCCGCCCGATAGCAGGTTGGAGTCATCCCAAGCAGGTGCGGCGCATGATCGTAAAAGCGGCCACTGGAATTGAAGCCCGCTTCGAACATGGCCTCTGTCACGCTGCCACTCTCGCCGAGCTTCGCGTGCAGTCGGCGTGAACGATGGGCATCGGCGTACTGCTTCGGCGTCACGCCTGTCGCGGACTTGAACAGCCGATGCAGGTGGAACGGACTCATACCGGCTCGGCGCGCGAGCGCGGCGAGCGTCGGTGGCGTTTCCGCCGATTCGATGTGACGGCACAGCGCAGTCACCAGGTCGGCGCGTGGATCGCTGCGATCGGAGCGATCTGGCCGGCAGCGCCGGCACGCGCGGAAACCTGCCTGCTCCGCTGCCGCCGGGCTCGTATAGAAATCGACGTTCTCGGGTCGCGCGTGGCGCGACGGACATGACGGTCGGCAGTAGACGCCGGTCGTGCGCACCGCATAGACGAAGCGGCCGTCGGCGCTGGCGTCGCGCGACAGCACGGAAGACCAGCGCGGGTCACTCGCCGTCTGCGCTGCACGGTGCTGCTGGGTCGTCATCATTTTCACTCGCTGCTCCGATCATCTTATCGAAGGACGCAGCGTAGGACGCCAGGCGCCCTTCGACACTCCGCGCCTTGCGGTCAAATTCGCTCGGCGAGCTCGAGCCCCCTGAGGGCGACACAGAAATGAAAACGCGCCGGGGCACGGCCGCGCCCGGCGCGTTGCTGGAGAGACTGACGCTACTGGCCGAACCGGCGGCGCAGACGCCCGAGGGCAGCCAGACCGGCAATGCCGAAGACCGTGCCGAGGCCAAGCGCGCCGCCACCGCCCGGCGAGTTGGCCGAGCTGGTTCCCGTCGTCCCCGTGCTGCCGGCGGCGGCTGTGCTGGCGATCGCGGTGCCTTCCAGCGTCACATCACGCGAGGGTACGTTGTCCTCGAACTTGATGGTCCAGGTCTCGGTGCGCACGCCCATCGCGAGCGGAGCGAAGCGCACGCCGAACGAGCAACTCGTGCCGGGCTCGAGCGTGTAACCCGGCACGCAGTTGGTGCTGCCGGTCGGAGCGATGGTGGCGACGAATTCGCTGACCTTGCCCGCCGGTGGCACGAGCGCCGGGGTCGAAAACTTCACGGCAACGGTCGTGCTGTTGGTTACGAGCACGCCGCTGGTGGCACTTTCCTTGCCGATCTCCACGCTGGTGAAGCGGGCCACGTCTGGCGAGGTCGTCGGCGTGGCGCTCGGTGGCGCCGGGGCGGGCGTAGGCGCTGGCGCGGGTGTCGGTGCGGGTGTTCCTGGCGGAAGCGCCAGTGGTGGCGGCGGCGGTGCGCCGGTCGCAGTCGCGATGTATGTCGCGACATCAGTGCGCATCTGCGTTGTCCACACGGCGTACTGGGCCATACCCTTCGAGTTGCCCGGCGAAGCGATTGCAGCGCTCATCCTGCCCAGAATCGCGGCGGCGTCGGTACCTTCGCGCGCCTGGAAAATGTTGGCTGCGGCGTGGCAGTTCTCGCAGGTCAAAGGCGTACCGGCCGAATTCACCACCGGTGTCTTGTACAGCGTTGCGCCGTTCGCAGCGTTCTGAGCCAACGCGGAACCGCTCATACCGACGGCAGCGACGGCGGCAACTGCCGGTGGCAGGGAACGGAGGCGAAACAGCGATTTGCGGGTCGACATGGCAGGCTCTCGGACAGGGGAGTCTTGTGGACGGCAGTCTATGGAGCAACGGCCCGCTTTTCCCTCGTACGAACGTCGTAACACGATGCGGCCGAATGGATGATCCGATCCCATGGATCGGACCGCGCCCGATCGGCGAGCCCACGCCGGCGCCGAACCCGATCAAGCGCTCGGCGGGTACGGCCCGGTGCCCTGTCCCGCGCGCACTCTCCTCAATCGCCAGCTGGCCGGGGCGCGCCGCCGTGTAAGCACTTGCTCTTTTGTGGAAACTCATCTTTCTGTCCGGCGCGTTGCTGGCGGTCTGGGTACTGGGCCGGCATCCGCGGCGGGTCCGGTGGTCAAGTCTCAGCCGGGTTACTTCCGCACGATGCTGGGCGATCTCGAGGTCACCGTGCTGTCGCGATGGCACCGTGGATCTCACCGTGGCGCGGAATTGCTGACCCGCACAACCCCGGTGCGCGTTGGCCGAGCCCTGAAGCGCCAGTACCTGCAGGATCCGGTCGAAACCTCGATCAGTGCCCACCTCGACAACACTGGGTCGAAGCTGGTGCCGACCGATGCCGGCTGCCGGACACCGTTCGGTCCCACACTCGGCAGGCTCACGGCGAACCTGCGCGCGGCGGGGTATCGGCCCGAGCAGACCGACGAGATCCACACACACGCACATGCACGCCGATCACGTGGGCGGGCTCGTCGCCGACGGCAAGCCGGTGTCTCCGAACGCCGTCGTGCGCGCCGATCAGCGCGACGCGGACTACTGGCTGAGCGCGAAGAGTCTCGAGATGGCTCCCGCCGATGCGAAGTCGTTCTTCGATGGAGCAATGACATCGATGCCTCCCCACGTCGACGCGGGGCGGTTCAAGCCGTTCGATGGCGACATGCGGCTGGCGCCGAGCGTGCGCGCGGTCGCCGCGCGCGGCCACATGCCGGGGCACAAGATCAGGCAGCAGCAGTCGACATGTTCGCCTCGATGAGCGACTGCGCGAGACGAATTCATTCGACACTGCCTCGTGCGGTCCGGAGCCATCGATTGAATCCCGCGCTTGCGGTACGTGACTGAGCGCTTTCGCGCTGCACGTGCGAGTCCGCCACTGGACAGGCGGTGCAGCGTGGCTATCCTGCGCTGCATGAGCAGTCTCACCGAGCCGCTGGTTGTCGATGTCGTTTCGGACGTTGTCTGTCCGTGGTGCTACATCGGCAAGCGACGCCTCGAGGCCGCTCTCGCGGGCCGCGGTGCCGGGGCGAAGTCGACGGTGCGCTGGCATCCGTTCCAGCTCAATCCCGATATTCCGCGCGGAGGCGCCGAACGGCGCAGCTATCTCGAGAACAAATTCGGCGGCCCCGAGCGCGTGGAGGAAGTGCAACAGCGCATCGAGGCGGCCGGACGCGAGGCCGGCGTCTGGTTCGAGTTCGAGCGGATCCGCCGCCAGCCCAATACGCTCGACGCGCACCGGCTGATCGCCTGGTCGCAGAGCGTGCGGCCGGCGACCACCAATGAACTCGTGGAGCATCTGTTCCGCGGCTATTTCACGCAGGGCGTGGACATTGGCAACATCGAGGAGTTGGCGCGCATCGCGGGTGTCGCGGGCCTCGACGCCTTTCGCGCCAAGGCCATGCTGACCTCGGACGAAGGCCGGGCCGGAGTTGCGGCGGCGGAGCGTCGCGCGCACGCGCTCGGCATCAGCGGAGTCCCGCTTTTCATCTTCAATCAGCGCGTCGCAGTGTCCGGCGCGCAGCCGGCCAAGGTGCTGAGGGAAGCGATCGCGCAGAGTGAGGTCGCGACCGTTACCCGCTGACGAGCTTCTAGACTGCGCGCGTTCCGCCCGGACCGCGCCGTGCAACTCTTCCTGCAACAGTTCCAGCTTGCTGCACCGCTGTTTGCGCTGGTGCTGATCGGGTATCTCGCGTCCCGCTACGGCCGTTTGCCACTGAAGGTCAGCGCCGGCCTCTCGAGGTTTGTGTTCACGATCGCCATCCCGGCGCTGCTCTTCCGTCTGATGAGCAGGCTGGCTCTGCTCCCGTCCGTGGACTTCCGTCTGCTCTTCGCCTACTTCGGTGGCTGCCTGGTTGTCTTTGTGTGCGGCCGAGTGTGGGCGCGCGCCGTATTCGGACTGGACGGGGTCTCGCAGTCGGTGTTCGGGCTCGGAGGTATCTTTTCGAACAATGTGCTGCTCGGTGTGCCGCTGGTGCGCGTTGCGCTGGGGGAAGCGGCGATGCCCGCAGTTGCGCTCGTCCTCGTCTTCAATGCACTGCTGCTGTGGATGCTGGTGACCGTGTCGGTCGAATGGGCGCGGCACGGCGAACTCTCGCTGCGCGGTTTCGGCGCGACCCTGCGCAGCGTGCTGACGAATCCTGTCGTCGCTTCGATCCTTGCGGGGACCGCGTACGGTTTTGCGTTCGGGTCGCTGCCGCCGCTCATCGACCTGCCGCTGCGGCTGGTCGGCGAGGCAGCCGGCCCGCTCGCCCTGATTGCCCTCGGCATGGGGCTTGCCGAGTACGGCGTGCGGCAGGGCTGGCGGGCCGGCGCCGCCATCGCAACGCTGAAGCTGCTGGCGCTGCCGATGGCGGTCTGGGTGCTCACACGGGTGTTGGGATTGTCACGAATCGAGACGCAGGTCGTGGTGCTGCTGGCGGCGCTGCCGGTCGGCGTCAATGTGTACCTGATGTCGCGCGAGTTCCGCGCCATTGAGAGCGCGGTGGCCGCTGGAATGGTGTTGTCGACAATCCTTGCGGCGGCAACGACGCCCGTGCTGCTGGCCATGCTCGCGTAAGCAGCCGGCGGCGTTCGATGTCCCCACTGCGGGCCACGTTTTGGTGGCTGCGCCGGGCGTGAGCGTCAGCTACGCTTCGCCCTCGATCCCGGCGCAGACCGGGTTTTCTTTTCCCCGTGAAGTCGCTCACCCTCTTTCTGCCGCAGACGTGGCTGCAGCGCCTGTCGCTCGCCGCCGACGATCTGCTGCGCGACGCGACCTACCGCCGGCTTTGGACTTCGATCTTCATCAGCTCGTTCGGCGCGCAGGTGACGATGCTGGCTCTGCCGCTGACGGCGGCGGTGCTGCTGCACGCCACGCCAACTCAGATGGGCGTGCTGACTGCGATGGAGGTCGTGCCCTTCGTGCTGTTCTCGCTGCCGTCGGGGGTGTGGCTCGACCGCGTGCGCAAGCTGCCGGTGTACGTCTGGGGCGAAGTGATGCTGGCGCTGTTCGTTGCCAGCGTTCCGCTCGCCTGGTGGGCCGGCTGGCTCTCGATGACCTGGCTCTATGTCGTCGGTTTCGCAATCGGCAGCGTCTACACGATCGCCGGCAGCGCGGCGCAGATCGTGCTGACACAGATCGTGGCGCGCGAGCGCCTCGTCGAGGCGCACGCCAAGAATGCGCTGGCCAGTTCCTCGGCGGAGGTGGCGGGCCCTGGCGCAGCAGGGGCGCTGATCAAGCTGGTCGGTGCGCCGCTGGCGCTGCTCGCCGATGCCGTGTTGCTGATGGTCTCGGCGCTGATCCTGCGCGGCATCCGCGTGACCGAAGGCCCACTGCATGTCGCCATCGATTTCTGGCCGGCCCTGCGCGCCGGAATGCGCTTCGTCGCCGGACACCGACTGCTGTTGACGATGGCGGCCTTCGTCGGCGGCTGGCAGATGTGCCATCAGGCCGCGCTCGTCGTGCAGATCCTGTTTGCTACGCGAACGCTGGGCATGTCCGAAGGCGGCGTCGGCCTGGCCTACGTCGCGCTGGGTGTCGGGACGATCGTCACCAGCACGGTCGGTAATCGCATCTCGAAGCGCTTCGGGCCGGGGCCAACGCTCGTGCTCGGCTTCGTCGTCTGCGGCTGTGGCTGGTTGCTCGGCGCGGCCGCACCGCCCTCTCAGCTCGGCATCGCGATGTTCGGCGCGATGCTGATGCTCTTCGGCGTCGGCGCGGTGCTGATCTTCATCACCTTCCTCGCGCTGCGCCAGTCGGTCACGCCCGCGCCGATGCTCGGACGCATGACCAGCACGATGCGCTGGCTGATCCTGCTGCCGGCGGGTCCCGGCGCCCTGCTCGGCGGCTGGCTCGGCGAGCATCTCGGCCTGCGCGCGGCGCTTGTCTTTTCGGGGATCACGGTGCTGCTGCTGGCTTTCGCGGCGTGGCGCCAGCCGGTGATCCGCGAGACGCGCGTGCTGCCTGGAGTCAGGGACGACGCGACGGTCCCATCGGGCGTGGGCCCGGTGGAGGCTTCCTAGAAACGCCTTTCGCTCCGGCCTGGGGCATCTTGGCAATCGGGCCGGCGGTTTCGTCGCAGGCCTCCGCGGCATCGACGCGAATGCCTTTACCGTTCGCAGCTGACAGGCACGGATGACGATGCGAATCCTCGTCGCGATGGTGTTGAGCCTCCTCGCCTGCAGCGTGCTGGCTGCGGATCGCTCGGCCGAACTGGTCCAGCTGGTGGCGACTGAACGCGAATTTGCAGCGCGCGCGCAGCAGGTGAATGCGCGTCAGGCGTTCGTCGAATACTTTGCCGCGGACGCGATCGTGTTCGATCCCTTCGCAGGCCCGGCGTTCCCTGCGCTGCGAGAAGGCCCGGACTGGAACGTCAACATCCAGTGGCGTCCCGTGGCTGCAGGCATTTCGGGTGCGGGCGACATGGGATACACGACCGGGCCGTCGGAGTACCGCCGCTCTCCGTCCGACCCGCCCTCTCGCCACGGCCACTACACGTCGGTCTGGCGGCGGCAGTCGGATGGCCGCTATCGCGTGCTGATCGACGCGGGCATCCATCATCCGGCGCCGGCTGTGCACGCCGTCGACTGGTCGCTGCACGAAGCTCCCGCAACCGCGTCCGTGCTGGGGGCAGGCGATCAGGCCGCGGCCGTCGCCGCGCTGCGCGAACTCGACGCGCGTACCGGCGCCGCCGCGGGCCGCTCGGCTGCAAGCGCTCTCGCCGGCGTGATCGCGGACGATGCGCGCCTGCATCACGACGGCAGCGAGCCCGCGGTCGGACGATCGGCGATCCTGGCGCTGATCGGAGCGAACGGGCAGGCGCTGGAATGGGTGCCGGAAGGCGCGGCGGTTGCGGCCTCGGGCGACTTCGGCTTTGTCTACGGACGCGGCCGCTGGCAGCGCCGGGGCGCGTCGGCGTCAGGGGAACTCAGCTATCTCAACGTGTGGCAGCAGCGCGCCGGTGAGTGGAAGCTGGTCGTCCACGTGTCGACCGCGGTGCCGGAGGCCCCCCGCTAGTCCTCCTGCAACGCTCAGGCGGCGCTGAAGCGTGATGGCGTCGGTGTGCCGCCCGCCAGGCGCGCGACCACGCAGTCGCGTCCGCTCGCTTTTGCGGCATACAGGGCTTCGTCGGCCCGGCGCAGCAGATGGGTGATGGTGTCGCCGGCGACAGTGACCGTGAGTCCGACGCTGACTGTCAGCCGTCTTCCCGGGAGATCGCGACCGAGATCGAGCGTTCGAACCTGCGCCAGCAGACGTTCTGCCAGGCGGCGCGCCGCGATCTCCGGGGCGTCGGGGCTGACGATCAGGAACTCCTCACCGCCCAGTCGTCCGAGCTTCACCGGCTCCTGCGCCACCGAGCGCAGCGCGGCGGACACCGCGCGCAGGATGTCGTCGCCGACCAGGTGGCCGTACTCGTCGTTGATCGACTTGAAATGATCGATGTCGACGATCAGCACACTGCAGCCCCGGCCGACGCGCAGCAGCTGCTCGAGCTGCCCCAGCACCTGGCGGCGGTTCGGCACGCCGGTCAATTCATCGGTCATCGCCAACGCGCGCATCGCCCGGCTCGTCGTCCGCCCTCGCCACGCCAGCGTTGCGAGCACCGCCGCCAGCACGATGATCATCAGGATCAGCGCCTCCTGCAGCCTCGATGCGCGCTTCTCCTGGTTCAGCGCGTGCACCGTCGCGTCCTTCTGCTGCTGCAGCAGCGCGTTCTGCCGGTCCTTGGCGGCCGTCAGGCTGGCATAGCGCTGGTCGAGCTGCCGCTGCTGCAGCGCGTCCTGCGCCGTCTGATACTGCACGTGCTGCTCGTACGCGCCCTGCCAGTCGCCGACGGCCGCGAGAGCGCGGGCGAGCTCCGCGCGCGCGCTGCCGATGTCGAGAATGGATTCGGCCTTCGTGAACAGCTCGAGCGCGGTGCGCAGCACGTCGATGCTCTCGCGTGGCCGCTGCAGGCCGAGCAGCGCAATGCCGCGCTGAAGCAGGATCTGCGCGCGCAGCATTTCATCGGTCGTCGCGCCCTGCTGCTGCACGGCCCGATCGGTCAGCGCCAACGCGTCGATGTGGTTGCCGCGCGCGTTCTGCACCTGGGCCAGGCCGCGCAACGCGTAGGCCTCGCCGCGCACATAGCTGATCTGCCGGCTCAGGCGGAGCACCTCGTTGAATGCCTGTTCGGCGCCGTTCCAGTCCTTCAGTCTTTCCAGCACGCGGCCGAGGTTGTAGCGGGTCACCACCAGGTCACGCGTCAGGCCCGCCTGCTGCTGCAGCTTCAGTGACGCCTCGTAGTAGTCGCGCGCCTGCTGGTAGTCCCCGACACGGCTGTACAGGCTGGCGATGCCGTTGACCGTATTGCGCACCTGCTGTTGCAGGCCAAGCTCCTCGTAGATCTCCTGGGCCCGTTGCAGGTCGTCGAGGCCCGCCGAGAATCCGCCCTGCACTCCGCTGAGGTAACCGCGCAGGAACAGCGAGTCGGCGAGCAGTTCGCGCTCGCCGTACTGCTCGGCGACCGTCACCGCCTCCTGGTAGAACGCGGCCGCGCGCGCGTTCTCGTTGGCGTATTCGTAAAGCTCGCCCTCGCAGTTGGCGATCAGTGCGCGCAGCGCCGGCCGGCGCGCGCGCGGCACCAGGCTGCGGCCTGCGTCGACATGACGCTGCGCCTGGACACGGTCGCTCTCGGAGTAGTAGCTGCACAGGAGCGCATGGGCGCGAATCTGCTGATCGGGGTCGGGCTCCACGGCGAGGAGCGTGAGCGCCTGCTCCGCGTGGCGGCGCACCGCTTCAGGGTCGACACGGGTCTCGGCCTGCGCTCGATCGAGCAGTGCCTGAGGCGTCTCCGCCCAAACAGGGAGCAGAAATGCCCACAGCGCCGCAGCGACGGCGTGTCGGCCAAGGGAGAGGTTCGGTCTCGGTCGCGCCACGATCGCCGCATTGTGCCTAATGCGCCAAAGCGCGAAAGGCGGAGTCACACCCGCATCCGCGGCATTGCCGGTCGGTCTCAGGAACCCGAGTTCGAGTGGTCGGCGCCGGCAGTAAGCTGCGCGCGGCTGTGTTACGAGTTCCCGACGAGTTCCGCTGCGAGGAGAGCCATGGGAAGGAATGCGCTGGTCACAGGTGCGGGCAGCGGCATCGGCCGTGCGGTCGCGACGGCGTTCCTTCGCGCCGGTTACGGCGTGACGCTGGCCGGCCGGCGCGCCGAGGCGCTCGAGGAGACGGTCGCTTTGTCGCGGGCCGATCGGGACAGCGCGCTGGTGGTGCCGACGGACGTGGGCCGGCCCGAGGCCGTCCGCGCGCTCTTCGATCGCTCGATCGAGCGCTTCGGCCGGCTCGACGTTCTGTTCAACAATGCCGGCGGCGGCGCGCCGCCGGTGCCGCTCGACGAATTGACGGCGGGCCAGTGGCAGGCGGTGGTCGACGTCAACTTGACCGGCGTCTTCTTCTGCATGCAGCAGGCGTTTCGTGTGATGAAGGCACAGACCCCCCGCGGGGGCCGCATCATCAACAACGGATCGATCTCGGCGCATGCGCCGCGGCCCAATTCGGCGCCGTACACCGCAACCAAGCACGCGGTGACCGGTCTGACCAAGTCGGGTTCGCTGGACGGTCGCGCATTCGATATCGCGGTCGGGCAGATCGATATCGGCAATGCCGGTACGCCGATGACGGAGCGCATGCGTCAGGGCGTGATGCAGCCCTATGGTGCACTGGCGCCCGAGCCGGTGATGGATGTCCAGGTCGTGGCCGACGCGGTCCTGCACATGGCCGGGCTGCCGCTCGACGCCAACGTGCTCTTCATGACGGTGATGGCGAGCAAGATGCCGTTCGTCGGGCGCGGCTGACGGGGCCTCACGGGCCCTTCTTCTTCACTCCTGCCTGAAGCAGCGCGCGCTGCGTCAGGTCGAGCGTGCGGCCGGGCTGCTTCGCCGCGACGAGTTCGGCGCGCAGTGCTTCGAGCGCGGCAATGGCCTGCTGCCGGTGTCCGGCCTGCAGTTGCAGGATCGCGCGGATATAGCGCCACTGCGCCATTTCGCTGTCGCTGCGGGGTTTCGGAAACAACCAGTCGAACGTCGCCAGCTGGTCCACGCCCGGCAGCGCTGCCAGGAACGCACGGTCGTCCTCGGCCGAGAAGAGGTTAGCGACGTAGAGCCGGCTCCACAGCGCGCTGCGCCACTCTGCGCTCATCGGCTCGTTCTGAACGCGCATCTCGTTGACCGTCCGCAGTGCGCGCAGGGAATAGCCAGCACGCCACATCCAGGCTGCGAGTTGAAGTTCCCGCACGAACGCGCGATCGCGCCCGGATGCCACCGCGGTCGCGAAGTGGGCGGCAGCCTCCTCCTCGCGATTGCGCTGCGCGAGGAAGTGCGCGCGCATCGCGTTAGCGTAGACGTTTCCGGGGCTGTCCTGCAGTGCGCGCCGGAAGTGCGCATCCGGATCGGTGGCGTCGCCGTCCCGGCCGCGCAGCATGTCGGCCCAGCCGAGGTGGGCGCGCAGGTCCGCCGCGCGCTCCCCCTGCGCCGTCGCCAGACCCTGCACCAGAACCGGCATCAGTGGATCCACGACGTCACCGAAGGTCTGCTTGTCGGCACGGATGCGGACGTTGCGCAGCCACGCCATCGCGCAGTCCTGACGTGCAGGCGCGAGCGCTTCCGACTTCGGCGCGGCCGCCGCGAGTTCTTCGAGTCGGGTCCAGCCGGCGCCGTACGTGCCGCCGAGGCAGAGATCGCTTGCTGATGCGATCGACTGCTCCAGAGCCGCAGCCTGGCGCGCACGTTCTTTCCAGAGCCATCCTGCCGCAATTGCTGCAGCCAGCAGCACGACGGCCAGCAGGATCCAGCGTCGCCGACGGCGGTCCGGGCCGAGGTGCGCAACGGCGGCAACGATGCCCGGCACCGGGTCGCCCTGCGGCTCCAGTATGGTCACCGCGCGCACGTAGGGCGGCACGGTTTCGATCGGCGTCGGCGCAAGCTTGACCGGCAGCACGTGGCCGCGCGGATGGCGCCAGCGCGACTGTGCCAGGGCGAGCTCCGCCAGCGCATAGCTTGCGGGCGCGACCGATTCGGGGCTCAGCAGGAAGATGAACAGGTCGCAGTTCTCGATCGCCTCGCGCAGTTCCGCGTCAAAGGTCTCGCCGGGCTCGAGCTCGGCGCGGTCGACGAAGGCTTCGTGGCCCTCGGCCAGCAATGCGAGCCGCAGGCGCTCGACGAGGTCGCGATAACGGGATGAATAGGAGATGAAGATCTTCATTGCGCCCCCCGGTTACGCGACGATCGAGGATGCGCCGCTGCGGGCAAGGCCGCGGCGCGCCGCACTCCCTGCGCCGGGCGCGGCGGCGGGGTCACCTCGCGAACAGCCGGGAAGGATCCGAGAAAGCCTTGAACTCGAGCGCATTGCCGCAGGGATCGAGAAAGAACATCGTCGACTGCTCTCCGACTTCGCCCTTGAAGCGGATGTGCGGCTCGATGACGAATTTCACTCCGCGGTCGCGCAGGCGGTCGGCGAGCACGGTCCACTCGCCCATTGGCAGCACGACGCCGAAGTGCCGCACTGGCACGTCGTCGCCGTCGACCGTGCTGGTGCGGCGGTGCCCCGCTTCGTCGGGCGCGAGGTGCGCAACGATCTGGTGGCCGTAGAGATCGAAGTCGACCCAGTCAGCGCTCGACCGGCCCTCGCGGCAGCCGAGCAGGTCGCCGTAGAAAGCGCGGGCGTTGGCAAGCGAAGTGACCGGAAACGCAAGGTGGAAAGGATGGATGGCGCTCATGGCATTTCGTCCTGCGGGGCCGGCCATTGTCGCAGCATTCGACCGTCCGTGCGATCGGGCTGGACGCCGAATCGCGCTTGCGGCAAGATCCGTGCATATGCACGCAAACTCGTCGCCGACGCCGATCGTGCTTCCGCCCGCCGGCGCCTGCACCTGCACGAAGGTCCGTGGCCTCGCGCGGCGGCTCACAGGCCTTTACGACGTCGCGCTGTCGGCGCATGGGCTGACGGTGACCCAGTACGCCGCGCTCGCGACTGTCGCGCGGGCGACCGGTGCACTGCCGATCGCCGAGCTGGCGCGCCGCCTGCAGATGGACCGCACGACGACAACCCGGCTGGTGGCGCCGCTGCTGGCCAGCGGACTGCTGGCGCGGCTCGACGGGCGCAAGACGCGCGGCGATGGTCGCGCGCGTCCGCTGCAGTTGACGCCGAAAGGGCGGCGTCGGCTGAGCGCTGCGATTCCGGCATGGCGTCGGGCGCAGCACGACGTTGGCAAGCTGCTGGGCGCACGTCTGCGCGTGATGCTGGAGCGCACGGCCGATGCTGCGGATAGGGCGTTGGTCGCAGCGTGTCTGGAGCCGGCGGAGGCTGCGTGAGCCCGCATCCCCAGCGGTGGTGGGGCGTTACGCTGCTCGCAGCGGCCGTCCTGATGGTGACGATGGGCGCGCGGCAATCGCTGGGCCTGTTCATTTCGCCGATGAACACGAGCACCGGCCTCGGCATCGTGACGATCAGCCTGGCGCTCGGCGTCGGGCAGTTCGTCTGGGGCGCGGTGCAGCCAATAGCCGGGGCGTTTGCGGATCGCTATGGCACCGGTCGCGTGCTGGCCATCGGCATCGTGGTGCTCGCCGCCGGCATGGCTCTGACGCCGTTTGCCGCAAGTGGGTGGTCGTTGCTGCTCACGCTCGGCGTTCTGGCGGCTGCAGGGTCGGGCTTCGGCAGCTTTTCGGTGCTGATCGGGGCCGCGGGGCAGCGGGTTCCGGCCGAATCGCGCGGGACGGCGTCCGGCGTCATCAATGCGGGTGGTTCGTTCGGCCAGTTTCTGTTCGCGCCCGTGACCCAGGCGCTGATTTCGGTCCTGGGCTGGATGGGGGCCATGTGGGCACTCGCCGCGATCACGCTGGGAACCTTGCCGATGGCGCGCGCGCTGCGCGGACGGGCGGCGGGAGGCCCGGGAGCACTCGGCGCCCCGGGAGATCGCGGCCTGCGCCATGCCGTCGTCAGCGCGATGGTGGATCGGAGCTACCTGCTGCTGCACCTCGGCTTCTTTACCTGCGGCTTCCACATCGCCTTCCTCGTGACTCACCTGCCTGGAGAGGTGGATCTCTGCGGACTGCCTTCCGGAGTGGCGAGCTGGTCGCTAGCCATCATCGGCCTCGCGAACATCGTCGGCAGCCTGACCGCGGGCTGGTGCGTGAATCGCTATCGCAGCAAGTACATCCTGTTCTGGATGTACTTTTCGCGGGCACTCCTCATCGTTGTCTACCTGGCGATGCCGAAGACCGCGGCGACGTTCTATCTATTCGCGGCCGGGCTTGGGCTGACCTGGCTCGCCACCGTGCCGCCAACGGCCGGGGTGGTCGCCAAGCTCTTCGGCATTCGCTACCTCGCCACGCTCTTCGGCCTGACATTGTTGTCGCACCAGATCGGCGGCTTCTTCGGGGCCTATCTCGGCGGCATCGCGGTCAGCACGCAGGGCAGCTACCTGTGGATGTGGTACGCCGATGCGCTGCTCGCGCTCGGTGCTGCGCTCGTGAACCTGCCGATCCGCGAAGCGCCGGTCGAGCGCCGTCCGGTGGTCGCGGCGGCCTCGTCCTGACCGCCGCCTTCAGGGTCGCGCGGGCATCCGCCGGCGCAGCGACTCGCACGGGTCCGGCCGCTCAGCGGGCGAGGTGAACAGCACCGCGTCGTAGCGTCCGGCGGGGTCTTCGGTTGCGGTGTCGCCGCTGTTCTCAAGCAGGCCGATCGACTCGACCGCAGCACGCTCGCCGGGAGCCAGCCAGATCGGCACGCCGATGTCGCGGCGCACGTGGCCATTGCCGGCGAGCAGCACGACGCCCGACGCAAGGTACGGTTCGATCGCCTGCGCCATCATGATGTCGCGCGCAATCTGCGCGCGTGTGAGCGCAGCCACCGCTTCCGGCGGCAGGAGGTCGCAGTGGCCCTGCGCGACCGCGTGCTCATGCCTGGCCAGCACCTGCGGGGACAGCCGATCGAGCCCGATGCGCTCGCGTTCGGCGGCGTCGAACACCGCATCCCAGCCGCTCGTGCTGACGCGCATCGCATCGGCGCGCGACAGATTGGTTGCAACGATCGGCAGCTTGTAGTCCACCGCCAGCTGCACGAACGGCGCGTAAAAGCTCCAGTTCCAGCCCGGAGCGCCGAGCGCAACGATCGCAGCAGCACTCCCGGGCTGCTCCGCGCGCACTCGATCGATGTCCGCCTGCTGGTTGCGATCGAACTGCTCGAACGCCAGCGCCGGGCGTTCGCCGGCGGCGACACGCTGCTGCAGGGCGCGGAGGCGCAGCGCGTGCTGCGCGGCGTTGTCGTGCACCTCACCGAGCAGCACGTTGCGCCGGACCGCGAGCAGCGCCGTCAGGGACTCGACGTTCGCTTCGCTGTTCGTCGTCGTCGTTGTGGACTGCGCGGAGGCATGCAGCAGCACGGTGCACACGAGCACCAGCGCGCGAGGCCTCCGCGCCCGGCGCGCGGGCGGGGCTGAATGTCCTTTAGCGCCTGCTGTGCCCGATGATCGGTGACGGTACATTTGTGGAGTCCGAAGTCAACCGGGGCTGCAATGACTGATCACCTGCCGCGCAGAACGTTCACCCGCGCGCTCGCCGCGGCCGGCGCACTCGCGGTGCTTCCGCCGTTGCGCGCACAGGCCTCGTTTCCGTCGCGACCGGTTCGCTGGATCGTGCCCTATCCGGCCGGAGGCGGATCGGACTTCCTTGCGCGCACCGTCGGTGCCCAGCTCGAAAAGCAGCTCGGCCAGCCCTTCGTCATCGAGAACCGCCCCGGGGCCGCGACGATGATCGGCGCCGAGGCGGTCGCCAAGGCGAATGCAGACGGCTACACTGTCCTGACGGCGGACAACGGCACGTTGGTGTTCAACGCCGCGTTGTACCGCAAGATGCCGTACGACCCGGCGAAGGACTTCGCTCCGGTCGGCTTGATGGCGCGGTTCCCGCTGATTCTCGTCGCCAACCCGGCCACCGGTTACAGGAGCGCGGCGGACCTGGTCGCTGCCGCGCGCGCGCAGCCGGGCAAGCTCGCGTACGCGTCGGTCGGCGCCGGCAGTCCGCATCATCTCGCGATGGAACTGATCAAGCAGCAGGCCGAGCTCTTCGTCCTGCACATTCCTTATCGCGGCGCGGCACCGGCGGCCCAGGACGTGCTCGGCAACCAGGTGCCGATCATGGTGATCGATACCGCGGTGGGGCTGCCATACATACGCAGCGGCAAGCTGATCGCGCTGGGCGTGCTGACCCGGCAGCGGTTGCCGGCGCTGCCGAACGTGCCGACGCTGGAGGAGCAGGGGATCCGCGACACCGAGGTCTACGCGTGGCAGGGCATGGTGGTGCCTGCGGCAACGTCGCGCGATATCGTGCTGCGGCTGAGCAACGAACTGTCGCGAGCCGTGTCCGCAGGCGAGGTCAGCCGCAAGCTGCAGGACTTCGGGCTCGAACCGGTACCGAGCACACCCGAGCAGATGACGGCGTTCGTGAAGGCGGAGACCGAACGCTGGCATGCGCTGATCAAGCGACGCGGCCTGACGCTCGAGTAGCAGCGACACTCAGAAGCCGCGGCTCGTCTACGTCATCGCCAGCGGCTGCTTGCGCCGCGGCGGCGGAAACGCGTGATCGATGCGTTCGCGCAGCGTCCCGTCCAGCTCGACCTCGGCTGCGGCCAGGTTGTCGCGCAAGTGCTCGCGCCGACCTGCTTTCGGAATGGCGATCACATCGCCGCTGCGCATCGACCAGGCCAGCGCGAGCTGAGCCGACGTGACTCCGCGCTCCGCTGCGAGCCGGGTCAATGCCTGATTGGAGGCGAGCGTTCCCTGATCGATCGGGCAGTATGCCATCGTCCGGACGCCGCGCGCGCGCTGCCAGGGCAGCAGGTCGTATTCGATGCCGCGGTGGCTCGCCGAGTAGTACACCTGATTCGCGACGCAGCCGGGTCCGCCACTGAGCGCCCACAGCTCGTCCATGTCGCTGGCATCGAAATTGGATACGCCCCAGAAGCGCAGCGCGCCCGATTCTTGTAGCCGCTCGAAGGCGGAAATGGTCTCCGCCAGCGGCACGCCGCCGCGCCAGTGCAGCAGGTACAGATCGACGGTGTCGATTCGCAGCCTGCGCCGGCTCGCCGCAAAGGCCCGCTCGGCTCCACGAGCACTCGCGTGCTGCGGCAGCACCTTGGTGACGACGAAAACCTCATCGCGGCGCACTTCACCGGAGGCGATGACGTCCGCCAGCGCCTGGCCGACGACTTCCTCGGCGCCGCCGTCGCCGTACATCTCGGCAGTGTCGATCAACCGGTAGCCGATCTCGAGCGCGTGTCGTACCGCCGCCACTTCTGCCGCGCGCGAGCGGGCGGATTCGCCGAATCGCCAGGTGCCGAGGCCGAGTCGCGGCACCCGCACCGAATTCGAACCAAGCTCAACGAACTTCATGCTCCGGGCCCCTCTCGACTTTCGGCATCGGGCCCCGCTCTTCCTCAGCGATCCGCCGCAGGTACGCCGCGAATTCCGGATCCTCGCCCTTCAGCAGCCGTGGCAGGCGATGGTAGAAGTCGTCGCGCCGCACCCACTCGCGCATGAAGTCCTCCCACGAGTTCCATCGACGCCGCTGCAGCGGCGTCATGTCATCGCTGTAAGCGGTGAGGTACGCGCGCTCGAGCAACGAAACCAGCATGTCGAGGATGAGCAGCATCCGTTCCTGCTGTTCGGCGTTCAGGTCCCTGGTGGCCGGTTCGCTGCGCAGGCGCAGGTCCGGGTTGTCGATGACGACCTTGAGGAAATCGTTGTAGGCGTTGGAAAGCAGCTGGTAGACCTCGTCCTCCTCGGTGGCGCGCTCCTTGCGCTGTTCGTACAGGAACACGAAGATCGCCAGGGGCAGGCCGATCACCGTGACGACATAGCTGGCGACTTCCCACAGGCCGGCGTCGAACATCGTCAGCCTCCGAAGCGCCGCAGGCGCGCAATGTCGAGAATGCGCACGCGACCGTAGGCGACTTCCAGCAGCCCGGCGCGGGCGAGCACCTGCAGTGCCTGGTTGACCCGCTGGCGCGAGACGCCGGACAGGTAGCCGATCTCCTCCTGCGAGATTTCGAGCTCGCCGCCGTGCCCGGGATACAGGTGCGGGTTGAACAGTTCCGCCAGACAGCGCGCGACGCGCGCGTCCGGTTCCAGCAGGCGCTCGTACTCGACCATGCCGATGAACTGGCCGAGCCGCTCGTTGAGCTGGGTCAGCAGGAAGCGGTTGAAGGCGATGCTGGTGTCCATCAGATGCTCGAAGGTCCGCCGCGGCATCCAGGCGATGCGCGTGTCGCGCAGGGCCACCACGTCGTACTTCCGCGCCTCGTTCTTCAGGATCGAGCCCTCGCCAAACCAGCCCCCCGGCCCGACGCCGGTGAAGGTCGCGGTCTTGCCGACGGGCGAGACAACGTTGATCTTGACCAGTCCATCGATGACGCCGACCCAGGCGTCGACGACCTCGCCCTTGCGCATCACGACCGATCCGCCGGAGTAGCGCCGCTCCTCGGTCTCGGCCAACGTCCTGTGCTGCCCGTCCGGCGCGAGCTGTGGCCACCAGGCGCTGGCGCCCAGCATGTCGGCGAGTTGCAGGGGATCGGGTTCGGCCATGAAGCGCTCGAGTGCCGGCAGGTCGACCGGATGTCGTGACGGCGGCCCCGGGTCCGGGCAAGGGACGCCTATTCTGGCGTAAGACTGTCGTCCGGACGACAGCAATGAAACGCCGGTCGGCCTACTGTCGCGCCCACTTGAGATATGGCGTGAAATCCGTGGCCGTGGGGTAAGCTAAACGATTACCGGCCCGCACGAGGCACGGAAGACAACAGTCGGAGACATGATCGTGGCGGAGACCGGGACAGCGGACACCTTCCCGCGCCTGTTGCAATTGCATGCCCGGCAACGGCCGGAAGCGACGGCGATCCGGGAAAAGGACCTCGGTATCTGGCAGAGCTGGACCTGGTCCGAGACCCTGCGCGAAGTCGAGCAGATCGCGGCGGGGCTGCATCAGGCGGGGTTCCAGCACGGCGAACATCTGGCGATCGTCGGCGAAAACCGTCCGCGGCTGTACTTCGCGATGATTGCGGCCCAGTGCCTGGGCGGCATTCCCGTGCCGATGTACCAGGACGCAGTCGCCTCCGAGATGGCTTTCGTCTTCGCCAATGCGGAGATCCGCTTTGCGGTGGTCGAGGACCAGGAGCAGGTGGACAAGCTGCTCGAGGTACGCGAGTCAGTTTCGCACCTGAAGCGGATCATCTACGAGGACCCGCGCGGCCTGCGCAACTACGATCAGCCCGGGCTGGCGTCCTATGAACAGATCCGGGCGCTGGGCGAGCAGTTCCTGAAGGAGCGCCCCTCGGTCGTTGACGACGAGATCGCGAAAGGCCGCCCAGAGGATGTCGCCGCGATGTTCTACACGTCGGGCACGACCGGAAATCCAAAGGGCGTGGTGCTCGGCTACTCCAACCTGCTGGCCGCCGGTCGCGCGGGCGCAGCCATGGAAGGCCTGAGCGATCACGAAGAGGTTCTCGCCTACCTGCCGATGGCCTGGATCGGCCAGAACATCTTCTCGTACACGCAGTGGCTGGTCTGCGGCTTCACAGTCAACTGCCCCGAGTCGGCCGCCACGGTGATGGCGGACATGCGCGAAATCGGGCCCACCTATTACTTCGCCCCGCCGCGCGTGCTGGAAGCGCTCCTGACGCAGGTGATGATCCGCATGGAAGACGCGTCGGCGATCAAGCGGGGCATGTTCCATCGTTTCATGGACGTTGCCCGAGCGGTCGGTGGCCGATTGCTGGACAAGCAGCCCGTCGGCATCGGCGACCGGCTGGCCTATGCGCTGGGCGACTGGCTGGTCTACGCCCCGCTGCGAAACGCGCTGGGCATGAGCCGTATCCGGGTGGCCTACACGGCGGGCGAGGCAATCGGCCCGGACCTTTTCACTTTCTACCGCTCGCTCGGCATCAACCTCAAGCAGCTATACGGCTCGACCGAGACCTCGGTGTTCGTCTGCGTCCAGCCCAATGGCGGCGTCAAGCCCGATACGGTCGGCCCGCCTGTGGACGGCGTCGAGATCAAGCTGACCGACGCCGGTGAGATCCTGATCCGCTCGCCGGGCCTGTTCCGCGAGTACTACAAGTCGCCCGACGCGACGCGCGAGGCCAAGGACGGCGAAGGCTGGTTCCACACCGGTGACGCCGGCTACTTCGATGGCGAGGGCCACCTGAAAATCATCGATCGCGCCAAGGATGTCGGCAAGCTCGCCGACGGCACGCTCTTCGCGCCGAAATACATCGAAAACAAGCTGAAGTTCTTCCCGACCGTCAAGGAGGCAGTGGCCTTCGGCGACTCCCGCGAGATGGTGTGCGCGTTCATCAACATCGACATGGAAGCGGTCGGCAACTGGGCCGAGCGGCATAACCTGCCCTACACCGGCTACACCGACCTCGCCGGCAAGCCAGAAGTCATCGAACTCGTCCGCGAGTCGGTGGAAAAGGTCAACGCCGATCTCGCGAACGATCCCAAGCTCGCCAATGCGCAGATCCGTCGCTTCATCGTGCTGCACAAGGAGCTCGATGCCGACGACGAGGAGCTGACCCGCACGCGCAAGGTGCGGCGGCGTTTCATCCAGGACAAGTACGGCGTGCTGGTCGATGCGATGTATGGCGGCCGCATCGAGCAGTTCATCGAGACCATGGTCAAGTTCGAGGATGGGCGTACCGGCAAGATCGCGGCGACGCTGAAGGTCCGCGATGCGAAGACCTTCGCGGCAATGCAGAAGGCAGCCTGAGATGAACGGGCGTGTCTGGGTCGCGGTCGCGTGCCTCGTCGTCGGCGTGCCGGTCGCCGCGTGGGGCCTCGCCAATGGGTCACTGCTGATCGGAATGGCGGGGCTTGCCGCGGTGCTGGTCTTCGTCTACCTGGTCATCGAGGCGATCAACCAGGCGTCGAAGCCGAAGCCCGTCATTCCGAAATCCGAGACGCCGGCCTGGGACATGAAGGATCAGCCCGCGCCTGGGGCGCGTCGCAGTGACGGGACAACGCTATGAGCCGGCGCGAGATCGGCGAGGTGCTCCTGGGCGTCGAGGACGTGTGGCTGTCGTTTGGCGGCGTGAAGGCGATTCAGGGAGTGTCCTTCGACGTCCGGAAACACGAGATCCGCGCCATCATCGGTCCCAACGGCGCCGGCAAGAGCTCGATGCTGAACGTCATCAACGGCGTCTATCACCCGCAGCAGGGACGCATCACTTACCGCGGTGAAGTGCGCGCTGCGATGGACCCGCACCATGCCGCGGCCCAGGGGTTCGGGCGCACATTCCAGAACCTGGCGCTGTTCAAGGGCATGAGCGTTCTGGACAACATCATGACCGGCCGCAACCTGCGCATGCGCACCGGCCTGCTGGCGCAGGCGGTCAATATCGGTCCGGCCCGGAGCGAGGAGTTGCGGCACCGCGCGTTCGTCGAGAACATCATCGACTTCCTCGAGATCCAGGCCTATCGCAAGACGCCGGTGGGGCGGCTGCCGTATGGCTTGCAGAAGCGCGTCGACCTGGCACGCGCGCTGGCGATGGAACCGACGATCCTTCTGCTCGACGAGCCGATGGCCGGCATGAATCTCGAGGAGAAGCAGGACATGTCGCGCTTCGTTCTCGACGTCAACGACGAGTTCGGCACCACGATCGTGCTGATCGAGCACGACATGGGCGTCGTGATGGACGTCTCAGACCGCGTCGTGGTGCTCGACTACGGTCGCAAGATCGGCGATGGCACGCCCGATGAAGTCCGAAGCAACGAGCAGGTCATCGCCGCCTATCTCGGCGTGGCCCACTGAGGCGGATCGATGCAGACGCTGACGCGCAACTGGCCGGTCTTCGTGCTGGTGCTGCTGCTGGCCGCCGGCCTCGTCGGCCCGCTCGCAACCGGAGCGGCGGCACCGGGCTTCTACGTCGAGGTGCTGCTCGGCGGGCTGATGTCGGGTGTCATGTACTCGCTGGTGGCGCTCGGCTTCGTGCTGATCTTCAAGGCCTCTGGCGTCTTCAATTTCGCGCAGGGCGCGATGGTGCTGTTCGCCGCGCTCTCGGTCGCACGCATTGCCGAAGTGGTGCCGCTTCCGGTCGCCTTCGTCCTCGCGGTCGGCATCATGGCGGTGCTCGCCTGGCTGATCGAGCGGCTCGTGCTGCGCCATCTGGTCAACCAGGACGCGGTCGTACTGCTGATGGCGACGCTCGGCGCCGCGTACTTCCTCGACGGATTCGGCCAGACCGTGTGGGGCAGCGACATCTACAAGATCGATACCGGCCTGCCCAAGACGCCGATGATGGTGGCCGAGAAGCTCTTCGACGGCGGCATCCTGATCAACACTGAGGATCTGGTCGCTGCGGGCATCGCAGCGTTGCTGGTGATCGGGCTGGCGCTGTTCTTCCAGAAAACGCCAACCGGCCGCGCGCTCCGCGCCGTGGCGGATGACCACCAGGCGGCGCAGTCGATCGGCATTCCGCTGAACCGCATCTGGGTCATCGTCTGGACCGTGGCCGGCTTCGTCGCGCTGGTTGCCGGCATGATCTGGGGCTCGAAACTCGGCGTGCAGTTCTCGCTGTCGCTGATCGCGCTGAAGGCGCTGCCGGTCGTGATCCTCGGCGGCTTCACGTCGGTGCCGGGTGCGATCCTCGGCGGGCTGATCATCGGCGTCGGCGAGAAATTCGCCGAAGTCTTCCTGGGCCCGGTGCTCGTGCGCGAGTTCGATCTCGCCGGCGGCGGCATCGAGAACTGGTTTGCGTACGTGCTGGCGCTGCTGTTCCTGCTGGTGCGGCCGGAAGGGCTTTTCGGTGAAAAGCACATCGATCGCGTTTAGGCGATAGCAAGGCCACGATGCTTTATCGCGAAAACGGCCAGTTCAAGGTCACGTACGCCCAGGACCAGCAGATCCTGCCGATCGTGCAGGACCGTTGGTTCATGGGCGCGCTGCTGCTGTTCGCGTTCTGCGTCATGCCCTTTATCG
>DATKAJ010000041.1:0-4132 GCA_035498175.1 Burkholderiaceae bacterium | reverse complement strand
CGACCCACAGCGGTCCTTAGTGACTTCCGAAAGCGGTCGCTGACTTCAAGCTGAATGCTGACGTTTACCAGATCCGCGGACCGCGGCGCGTTGGAGTGCTCAGAGATCAGCGATAAGCGATCATCCTCGGCTCCTCAAGGGGCGATCCACCTGGCCGCAGATGCGCAAAGACCATCCGCGACTCCGGCGACGCGCTGTCCACTATCATTGACGACATCCTCGACTTCTCGAAGATTGAGGCGGGTCGGATGGGCGTCGAGGGACAGACGTTCGACCGAGCCCACGGTTTGGATCAAAATTTGGCTCACAACCAGATCTCAACTTGGAAGCTGATCTGGTCGGCGTAGGCACCGCGTCAGCAGCACTCGCACATCGTCATGCGCTTCTACGGCGTGCGGCTCGCCCGCCTTCAGGTGGACAAAGTCGCCCGGCCCAATCGCTATCGACCGGTCGTCGAGAACCAGCCTCATGCGACCGCTGACTCCGAGCAGCGTGATTTCCCCCGGCGCGGCGTGCCGGGGCATGCGCGTTCCGGCCGGCAGCGCCAGCCTGATCACTTCAAGGCACTCGGCCTTCAGCACAGCGCTGGTGCTGGCAGGCCAGTCGGCCAGAAGGTTCACTACCTGACCACTGTCAGCATGCGGCTGGGCCATGGCTAGTCTCCTGCGGGCTGCGCAGCAGCGTGGGATTGCGCAGCTTCGTTCATGACCTCGATGGCAAGGAGCGAATGGGCGAACGCGCCACCGGCCCGCATTTCCGCCGCCACCCAGATCGCTTCCATGATCTCCTGTTCCGAAGCGCCTTTCTTCAGGGCGAGCGCCGTGTGGCCGCGAATGCAATACGGACACTGCGTCACATGCGCAACGGCGACGGCGATGAGTTCCTTGGTCTTCGAAGCGAGCGCACCATCGGCAAAGACGCGCTCGCTGAACGCACGGAACGCGCCAAAGACCTCGGGGGCGAGCTCACGTCTCTTCTGAGCAGTGGCCCTCGAGGCGGTGGGGTACAAGTTCTTGTCCATGGGGAGCATTCCTTTCATGGCTAATGGGCGCTTAGCCGTCGGTGGATCAACGCGGGGCTGGCCCGACCGCGCCTCCGGGGCTCGAGCGGTATCCGCGGTTGCTGATCAGGCTTCGATCTGATTCTCCGATCGCAGCGGGTGCAGGTCGTGGCGCCGCAGCCAGTGCCTGAACTCGCAGCACGATTCGATGATCGGTCGGCGGAACTCGCCGCCGTATCCGGCGCGGTCGCGCAGCGCGTGACGGTAGATGCAGAGCGTGCGCCGCACCCACTCGATTGTGGCGGCCGCGCCGTCCCTTTGCAGCAGGAATCCGATCCGCCCATGTTCGCTGGCCATCGGCGCGCGGCCTTAGCAAGACTCGCCCAGCAACCGTGCACGGATGCGTTCGATGGTGCGCCACATCGAGTCACCCATCAGCGGCGGATGCCGTGCAGCCAGTCCGTGAGCTGCTCGAGCATGGTACGGCCGAAGCGGTCGACGACACCTGCAGGATTGGGCTGTCTCGCGGCCGGTTGGTGGTGCAGGGCCTCGGTCACCTCGTGCCGCAGTGGCGGCCGGTGCTGGTGCAGGTCAAGGCCGTCGAACTGGTGATCGTGCAGGTGTGCGGCGCTACTCAGCCGATACAGCGTCCCACAGTACGGGCAAAGGGCTTCGCGGCTTTCCAGAATGTCGAGATACACGCGCGGATGGTCGAAGAAGACAGGATCCCCCAGCCGCGGGCAGGCAAGCGGCAGGTCGGCGACTTCGATCTCGATCACGCGCGCCGGAGCAGGCCGCGATGGCGGGTTTTCGCCGTCCGGAATGCCGCGCCTTTGTGGCACGGCGGGCAACGACACTTTCACGACTTCCAGCGACGCTGCCTTCAGTGGCGCTGTCGTCTTGCCCGGTAAGGCCACGTTCACCGACTGGCCGGTTACGGCTTGCGCTTGTGCCATTGCGCGCTACTCCGCGCCTGAGCGCGCGAAGGCCATCGCGGGTCCGCGGCTGCGAAGCAAGAGGCGCACCGCATAGGCCGCAAGGATCACGGCGCCGGCCGCAAACACGATATCGCCCGGCACGCGCAGCCACACCAGCGTTTCCATCAGGCTTGACCGCACGATTTCCGGCGAGCGCGCGTACCACAGTCCGGTGTTGATGCTGTGGTAGGCCTGATAGATCCCAGCCGGAACGAGCGACATGAAGACCATCAGCGCGAGACCGATGTTGAGGCCCCAGTACGCCGGCCGCAGCAGGCGGTCGGCGTGCCGGTTCGACTCGTAGAGCCCGCGCAGGCAGAAGAGCATCAGCCCGATCCCCAGCATCCCGTACACGCCGAAGAGCGCGCCGTGGCCGTGCGCGGGCGTCGTGTTCAACCCCTGGAGGTAGTAGAGCGACGCCGGCGGGTTGATCAGGAATCCGAGCAGGCCTGCGCCGACCGCATTCCAGAACGCGACCGCGACGAAGAACAGAATCGGCCACCGGTAGGCGCTGACCCACGGTGCAGCGTAGGTGCGCCGGTAGTTGCGATAAGCCTCCACGCCGATCAGCGCGAGCGGCACGACCTCGAGCGCCGAGAACATCGCACCGACAGCAATGACCGACGTCGGCGTGCCGGTGAAGTACAGGTGGTGCAGCGTGCCGAGGATTCCGCCGAATAGGAACACGATGGTCTCGAGCACGATCGCGCGGTGAGCGCTCGTCGTGGCGACAAGCCCCAGGCGGACGAAGACGAGCGCGATCACGGCGGTCGCGAAGACCTCGAAGAAGCCCTCGACCCACAGGTGCACCAGCCACCAGCGCCAGTACTCGATCATCGCGTAATGGGTGTGCTGGCCCCACACGAGCGACGCGGCATAGAAGAGGCCAATGCAAACCGCCGACAGGAACAGCATCACGATCAGGCCGCGGCTTTCCGAGGGCTTCGAGAGCGCCGGCCATAACGCGCGCGCGAGCAGCACCAGCCAAACAAGCAGACCGACGAACAGAAGAATCTGCCAGACGCGCCCCATGCTCGTGTATTCGAGCCCCTGATTACCGATCCAGAAGGCGAACTCCACGCCCTGCCGCTGCAGGATGCCGAGCCAGCCGAACGCCGTGGAGCCGGCGACGACGGCGACTAGCGCATAGAAGAGCACATTGACTCCGAGCTTCTGGAATCTCGGCTCGTGGCCCGACAGCAGCGGCGCGATGTAGAGCCCGGTCGCGAGCCAGGCCGTCGCGATCCAGAGCACGCCCAACTGTGTGTGGATCGTGCGGCTCGCCGTATACGGCAGCAGCTCGGCGAGCGGGAAGCCATAGAAGCTCGTCCCCTCGACCGCATAGTGGGCGGTGACGCCGCCCATGCCGATCTGCGCGAGAAACAGCGCGATGACAACGAAGAAGTACTTGCGCGCCGCCAGCATCGACGGCGTCACCACCGCGTTCAGCAGCGGATCGCGCGCCGGCGCGGCAAGGTCGGGTCCTTCGGCGTGCCGGGCGTGGAACCAGACCATCGCGGCGATCCCGGCGATCAGCAGCACGATGCTCGCGATCGACCACAACAGCGAGCCTGCGGTGAGCGTGTTGCCGACAAGCGGCTCGTGCGGCCAGTTGCTGGTGTAGGAAAGCCCCTTCTCGCCGGGCCGATCGGTGCTCGCCGACCACGCCGACCAGAAGAAGAACGCCGCGAGCGCCTTGCGGTCTTCCTCGCGCGGGAGCGTGTTCGCCGTCATCGCGTACTTCTCCCGAAGTGCCTCGAGCGCGGTTGCCGTGCCGAAGAGATCGACATAGTGTCGCTCGACCTCCCGGATTGCCGCGGCACGTACATCGGAAACGACCAGCGTACGAGCGGCAGGGTCGAAGGTGTTGGCGCGCAAGTCCTCTTGAACGAGCGCATCTGCGGCGGCGCGCTGCGTCGCAGTCAGAAACTCGTACTCGGTCTGGTAGAGCTCGTGCGCCTTGAGGTCGCGATATGCGAGTGCCTCGCGGTGCAGCCAGTCCGCCGACCAGTCAGGCGCGACGTAGGCGCCGTGCCCCCACACCGAGCCGAGCTGCTGGCCGCCGGCCGCGAGCCAGGCGCGCTGGCCGTTCTGCACCTGTTCGCCGGTGTACAGCGTCGTGCCGGCCGGCGTGCGGATGAGGTCAGGAATCGGA
>DATKAJ010000040.1:0-3397 GCA_035498175.1 Burkholderiaceae bacterium | reverse complement strand
CGGCTGCGCCGGCAACATCGCGTACACGCTGCGCATGCTCGGCGGCGACCCGCTGATCATGGCGACGGTGGGCGAGGACTGCCAGCCCTACCTCGACCGGCTCGACGCGCTCGAGCTCGCGCGTACGCACGTGCGCCGGGTGGCCGACACGTATACCGCGCAGGCGTTCATCACCACCGACCTCGACGACAACCAGATCACCGCGTTCCACCCGGGGGCGATGAACCATTCGCACCTGAACGCGGTCGGCGATGCGCGCGGCGTGACGCTCGGCATCGTCGCGCCCGACGGGCGCGAGGGCATGCTCAAGCACGCGCGCGAGTTCCACCAGGCCGGCATTCCGTTTCTGTTCGATCCAGGACAGGGCCTGCCGATGTTCGACGGCGCGGAGCTCGGCGAATTCATCCGCATGGCCGAGTACGTCGCGGTCAACGACTACGAGGGGCAGTTGCTGCAGGAGCGCACCGGGACCAGGCTCGAGGCGCTGGCGCAGCGCGTGAAGGCGTTGATCGTCACACGCGGCGCCGCCGGCTCGGTCATCTACAGCGGCGGGCGCGAGATCGCGATTCCCTGCGTGGCCGCCGAGCAGGTGGTCGATCCCACCGGCTGCGGCGACGCGTACCGCGCCGGGTTGCTGTACGGCATCGCGAGCGGGCTCGACTGGGAGTTGACCGGCCGGCTCGCCTCGGTGCTCGGCGCGATCAAGATCGCGCAGCGCGGCGGCCAGAACCACCGCGCGAGCCGCGACGAGATCGCAGAGCGCTTTCGCGCGGCGTTCGGCACGCGGCCGTGGTAGGCCGCTGAACGCCGATCACGGCTCGGAAGCGAGCCCCTCCAGCTCCTTGCAGGTAATCTGGTACAGCCTGCGGTCTTCCAGCCGTACCGCGGAGAGCTGTCGTCCCCAGACGCAGCCGGAGTCGAGCGCGAGCAGGTCGGGCCGCTGCAGCAGACCGAGCGCGGCCCAGTGGCCGCAGACGACGGTCGCGCCGAGGCTCGCGCGATTCGGCACATCGAACCACGGCACGAACCCGGCCGGTGCGCCGTCGAGCCCGGTCTTGTGCGAAAACTCCATGACTCCGTCGGACGTGCACAGCCGCATGCGCGTCATCGCATTGACCAGCACCCGCAGCCGGTCGTTGCCGGTGAGGCCTTCGTCCCACCGATCGGGGCGATTGCCGTACATCGCCGCCATGAACTCGCGGTAGCGCGGCCCGCGCAACGCCGTCTCGACTTCGCGCGCCAGCTCGAGCGCGCGCGGCACGCTCCACTGCGGCAGCAGCCCGGCGTGGACCATCGCGTACCCGCCTTCCACATGCATCATCGGCTGGCTGCGCAGCCAGCCGATCAGTTCGTCGCGGTCGGGTGCAGCGAGCACGTCGTCGATGGTGTCGCTGCGATGCGCGCGCGCCAGTCCTTCCGCCACCATGAGCAAATGCAGGTCGTGATTGCCGAGCACGGTGATCGCGCGCTCGCCGAGGCTCCTGGCGAAACGCAGCGTGGCGAGCGACTGCGTGCCGCGATTGACCAGGTCACCGACCAGCCACAAGCGGTCGCGCGTTGCGTCGAAGCCGATCACGCCGAGCAGCCGCTGCAGCGCGTCGAAGCAACCCTGGATGTCGCCGATCGCGTAGGTGGCCATGGAGGGGGCAAGGAGTGAGGGGTGAGGAGCGAAGAGTAGGGCGTGACGACTGACGGGTAACGGCTGATGAGCGATGATCGATGCCGGGCCGGCAGAAACGCAAGAGGCGCGAGAGTCCGCGCCTTTTTGCTTCGTGCCGCGGCGCAGGTTACTTCTTCGCCGGCGCTGCCTTGGCGTCAGCTTTGGCCTCGGGCTCCTTGAAGTTCGCGCCGGCCTGATTGGCCATGAAAGCGACCGCGCGCGCGATCTCGACGTCCGACAGATCGGGATTGCCTCCGCGCGGCGGCATCGCCCGGATGCCCTTGATCGCCATGGCGGTCAGCTTGTCGTGTCCCTCCTTGATCAGTGGCCCCCACTTGGACTTGTCGCCGATCTTCGGCGCACCGGCCAGACCCTGCCCGTGGCAGTTGCCGCAGACGGCGTCGACGATTTCCTTGCCGGTCTTCTCGACCTTGGGGGCGTTGGCGTCGACGACGGCGACTTCCCCGACCGGCTTGATCCGGCGCGCGACCGCTTCCGGCGACAGCGCCGAGCTGTCCGTGCCCGGACCGCCGCTGGTGACGAGTTGCGTCAGCAGCACGATGACCGTAATCGGGATCAGGAACGAGGCGAGCACCACCGCGATCAACTGCTTCGGCGTCTTGATCGGCGATTCGTGCGCTTCGATGTGGACTTCGCTCATGCGGGTTCCCCTGCGGGCAGGCGCGGCAAGCTGCGGATTATACCGGCTTTCCCGGCGCGGGCGCAGCCGCGGCGTGTACGCCGTGGGGCAAAACCGCTAAACTGTCGCCCCGGTACGCGCCCGTAGCTCAGCTGGATAGAGTACTGCCCTCCGAAGGCAGGGGTCGGACGTTCGAATCGTCTCGGGCGCGCCAGTCATTAACGAAGCTGGGCACTTCGCCCAGCTTTCTTTTTTCCATAAAGCCGATGGCGTCCGCCAGCCGCCGATGGCTGCCGCGGACGACCAACTCGTTCCCGTCAAGCTTGATCTCGTCCATCAGCAGGCGCAGATGCCTGGTACGCGAAGGCGACCAGCTACCAAGACGGGAAAAAAGTCTTCAAGGCTAAGGAGTCCCTGAGCGCGGGGAGTGGCGGGTCATCAAGTACAGGCGCTGTTTTCTTGTTGCTCCACTTCCAGAACCAAATGATCAAAACGACTGAATGGAATGAGGATGGGATAGTAGGTGACGCGATAGCAGCGACCAACAGCCATCTGCATGGCTGTCTCGGGAAGGACCGCTAGCGGCTCCGTTGTGGCGAATTGAATAGCGTAACACCTTGATGAACGTGCGCAGGTATCTTGCAAGACGGTAAGTAGCTTGGCTGTGATCGTTACGGGCCCACGGCTGTACGCCTGTGCGATGTAGAGTAACAATAGTGTGCCCGATATGGCAAAGGCGATGCCGCTCACGCGTCGTATGCGTGCGGCAATCGTTTGAGCACGTCGTAGCGCGTGCTGCGCGTAGACCACGCTACCGATACCGACAATCAGCAATATTACAGCTCCGAGCAGGCCGCGCGCGAAGAGATCGAAAACCGTACGGTGGAGGACCATCGGTGCGTCAATGGAATGGTGTTGTTCGTATACGAATCGGTCTCACGACTATGCCATCGTAATCAAAGACGAAGTTAGCAGCATACATCCAAAGCATCCGAGCCGCCGGCTTGGGATGACTGCCTCGATCACCGGCCCTGCGCCGGAAGCGATGGCTTGCCGAGGCGATGGATCACAGAAGGCGAAAGCATCTCCAGCCAGTG
>DATKAJ010000039.1:0-74281 GCA_035498175.1 Burkholderiaceae bacterium | reverse complement strand
GTAGCCTGCGGGCCCTGATGGAATTCGCCAAGAACGTCCTCATCTCTACCACGTGCTTTTAAGCACACCGAGATGTTCAGGTTTGCGTTCTTGCGGTCCGACCTGTCTTGCCATCACACGGTGATCAACCTCAGCAACTCTATCGGTTCATCGACATCCTGTTCAAGGCGTGTTGACTACGCCGGCTTCACACTCACGTACTCCTTCTGATACGCCCGACCGTGCGCCAGAATCGCCCACGCGGTGCGCGCCATCTTGTGGGCCAGGGCCACCGCCGCCACGTTGGCCGGTCGTCGCGCCTGGATCTCGGTCAGCCATGGCGTCGGCTCCTTGGCGTGGTGCATCACGGATCGCGCGCCATGGATCAGCAGCGTGCGCAGGTACGGGTCGCCGCGCTTGGAGATCGACCCCAGTCGGATCCTGCCGCCGGTACCGCTTTGCCGCGGCACCAATCCGAGAAACGAGGCGAACTCACGTCCCGACTTGAACGTCGTGGCATCCCCGATCATCGCCACCAGCGCCGTCGCGGTGAGCCGGCCGATGCCGGGCACTGCGGCGATCGCACGGCACGCGGCTTCCTGCTTCTGCCAGGCGCCGATCCGCTTCTCGAGCTGATCGATATCGTGCTCGAGTCCGTCAATCCGCTGCAACTGGTCCTGCAGACTGCCGATCAAGCTTGCCGGCAGCGCCTCCTCCAGCTCGCCCATGCGCGCACGGATCTCGCCCAGACCCGCCACACGCCCCGCCCGAAAGGTCACGCCGAACTCGTACAGCAACCCGCGCAGCTGGTTCACCTGCATGGTCCGGAACTTGACCAGCAAGGCGCGCATCCGGTGCAGAGCCAGCATCGCCTGCTGATCTTCGGTCTTGGCCGCCACCGTGCGCATCTCCGGCTGCTGCACCGCCGTCCAGATCGCCCGCGCGTCGGCCGCATCGGTCTTGTTCGTCTGCACAAAGGGGCGAATGAACTTCGCGTGCAACAGCACCACCTCATGCCCGAGCGCCCGGATCTTGCGTGCCCACCAGTGCCCGCTGCCGCACGCTTCTAGCGCCACCCGACCAGTCGGCCGCTGCGCCAGGAAACCGATCAACTCATCGCGTCCAAAACGTCGGTTCAGGATCTCACCGGTGGGTGCATCGACCCAGTACAGCTGGAATACGCGCTTTGCAACATCCAATCCGTACGTCGTAGCATCCATCTCGGGCCCTCCGTTCCTCAAGTGGTTGTGTCACAACTCCACTTTGGCACTTCGATGCCGTTCGGTCCTGGAGGGCCTCTTCCTTCTTGCTTAGCCCTTCATCCCCGCAGGGAGGGCGGTGTCCATGCCATCTCTACCGACTCTTGTCGTCGGACATGCCAAGCATGCTGTCACGGTTGCACCGCGCCGGAGGGCACTTCCTTCGCACAAGGAAGCCTGTTACGGCTGCAGGCAGCCGCTGTCGTACTCGAGCCGGTGGATCCGCTGTGACGCATCGCGCGCGTTGAGGGCTGCGTCGACGTAGCGATCGCGTTCGTGGGCCTGCGCGCGGCCGGGTGCTTCGGCCAGCTGTTCAACGAGGCCTTTCAGAAGATCGAACAGCTTCGTCATGATCTCGCTCCTCTGGGGGCGGCCGGGCAGGCCGCCAGTGGATCGTGCCCGAAGTCCCGGGCGGCAACCCGACTGCGGTCACAGGCGAAGCCGATTCGGGTCGCCGCGGTGTACTTTTTTGACGGACGTCACAACGTTGAGGCGCTTCACCTCACGCGCGCGAGGCGGCATCGACTACCGCGACCGCCGACATGTTGACGATGCGGCGGACCGTCGAGGCGGGCGTCAGGATGTGGACCGGCTTGGCCGCGCCGAGGAGCACGGCGCCGATGGTGATCCCGCCACCCGCGGTCACGCGCAGTGCGTTGTAGGTGATGTTGGCCGCGTCGACGTTGGGCATGATCAGCAGATTGGCCTCGGCGATCAGCGGCGAGTCGGGCATCGAGCTCTCGAGCACGGCGTGAGAGAGCGCGCTGTCGGCCTGCATCTCGCCGTCGACCGGGAAGTCCGGATGGCGCTGCCGGATCAGTTCGAGCGCATCGCGCATCTTCTGCGCCGAGGGCAGGTCCGAACTGCCGAAGTCCGAGTGCGAGACCAGGGCGACGCGCGGCGCGATGCCGAACCGCGTGGCCGCGTCGGCCGCCAGCATCGTCATCTCCGCGACCTGTTCCGGCGTCGGGTCCGGATTCACATGCGTGTCGCAGATGAAGAGCTGCCGGTTCGGCAGGATCAGCAGCTGCATCGCGGCGAATGTGTGGACGCCGCGCCGCAGGCCGATCGTCGTGCGCACGTAGCGGAGGTGATCGCGGTAGGCGCCGACCGTGCCGCAGAGCATTGCATCGGCATCGCCTCTGCGCACCAGCATTGCGCCGATCAGCGTGGTGCGCGTCCGGATCTCGGTCTGCGCCAGTGAGCGCGTCACGCCCTTGCGCTTGCCGATCTGGTAGTACTCCGTCCAGGTCTCGCGGAAGCGCGAGTCGTCGAGGACATTGACGCACTCGACGTCCGAGCCCAGGCGCAGGCGCAGGCCGTAACGCTCGATCCGGGTCTGGATCACGTCGGGGCGCCCGATCAGGATCGGCTTTGCGATGCCTTCGTCGACGACGACCTGCGCGGCGCGCAGCACGCGCTCTTCTTCGCCCTCCGCGTAGATGAGGCGCCTGGATGCCTTCTTGGCCGCGGCGAACACAGGCTCCATCGTCGAGCCCGACTGGTAGACGAAGCGGCGCAGACGCCCGCGGTAGGCTTCGACGTCATCGAGCGGCCGCGTGGCGACGCCGCTGGCCATAGCCGCCTGTGCAACGGCGGGCGCGATGCGCTCGATCAGACGCGGATCGAAGGGCTTGGGGATCAGGTACTCCGGACCGAAGCGCAGCCCCTCGGCCCCGTAGGCGCTTGCCACCTCGTCCGGAATCTCGGCGTGGGTCAGATCCGCGAGCGCGCGGACCGTCGCGAGCTTCATCTCCTCGTTGATCGTCGTGGCGCCGACGTCGAGCGCGCCGCGGAAGATGAACGGGAAGCACAGCACGTTGTTGACCTGGTTCGGATAGTCCGAGCGGCCTGTGCCGATGATGACGTCCGGCCGGGCCGCGCGCGCTAGCTCCGGCATGATCTCGGGCGTCGGATTGGCCATCGCCAGGATCAGCGGCTGCGGTGCCATCGTCTTCACCATCTCCGGCGTCAGCACGCCCGGGCCCGACAGGCCCATGAAGATGTCGGCGCCCGGCATCGCGTCGGCCAGCGTGCGGGCCTTTGTCTCGCGTGCGTAGCGCCGCTTGCTCTCGTCGAGGCCGGTGCGGCCGCTGTGCAGCACGCTCTTGCTGTCGGCGACGAGGACGTTATCGCGTGACAGCCCCAGGCTGACCAGCAGGTCGAGGCAGGCGATCGCTGCTGCGCCGGCGCCGGAGCAGACCAGTCTGGCACGGCCGATGTCCTTGCCGACGCAACGCAGCCCGTTCAGCACCGCGGCGGCCGCGACGATCGCTGTGCCGTGCTGGTCGTCGTGGAACACCGGGATCTTCATGCGCTCGCGCAGCTTGCGCTCGATGTAGAAGCATTCGGGCGCCTTGATGTCCTCGAGGTTGATGCCGCCGAAGGTGGGCTCTAGCGCGGCGACGATCTCGACCAGCTTGTCCGGATCGTGCTCGGCGAGTTCGATGTCGAATACGTCGATGCCGGCGAACTTCTTGAAGAGGCAGCCCTTGCCTTCCATCACCGGCTTGCCGGCCAGCGGGCCGATATTGCCGAGGCCGAGTACCGCGGTGCCATTGGTCACCACGGCGACCAGGTTGCCGCGCGCGGTGAGCGTGTGCGCCTCGCGCGGATCGCGCACGATCTCGTTGCAGGCTTCTGCGACTCCGGGCGAATAGGCGAGCGACAGGTCGCGCTGGGTGACCATCGCCTTGGTCGGTACCACGGAGATCTTGCCGTGCGTCGGCAGGCGGTGATATTCGAGCGCGTCGTCGCGCAGTGTGTCCGACATGGTGTCTGCCTCCTCTGCGCGACCGTCGCGGGCGGACCAGCGCCGCCGCCGGTGCGCTGTTCTCTCTCCTGCCAAGGCTCCCGCCGGCGCGGTGGACCTTGCCAGGCAAGGTTACGTCAGGAGGTGATGGAGTCAAGCGCTGAAGCCCGAGCCGCAAGGGTCGCGGCCGTCTGGGCATTTGGCCGCTGACATAATTGCGCGACTCCGAACCGCAACCTTCCGCTGCCCGCCATCGACCCTTGAGCGCCTCCAGTCAGTTCTCGTTGCTGCGCGAGCGGAGGTTTGCCCCTCTGTTCTGGGTCCAGTTCCTCGGCGCCGCCAACGACAACATCTTCAAGTTCGCGTTTACCCTGCTCGCGACCTATTCGGCGTCGCGCTGGGGCGGGGTCGAGCCGCGCATCGCCGGGTTTCTGATCGGCGGGCTCTTCATCGCGCCATTCATGCTGTTCTCAGCGACCAGCGGCCAGCTGGCCGACAAGCTGGAGAAGTCGTGGTTCATCCGCCGCGTCAAGGACGCTGAGATCGGCGTCATCCTCATTGGCGGTACCGGGCTTGCGCTGCACCTGCCGCTGCTGGTCTACGCGGCCGTGTTCCTGCTCGGCCTGCAGGCCACCGTGTTCGGCCCGGTCAAGTACTCGTACCTGCCGCAGCACCTCGACGCGCACGAAGTCACCGGCGGCAATGGCATGGTCGAGATGGGAACCTTCGTCGCGATCCTGCTGGGAACGATCGGCGGCGGACTGCTGATCAGCCAGTTCGGGGATCGCGGCGCCATCGCGGCGGCACTGGCCTCGCTGCTGTGCGCGCTGCTCGGGCGGCTCGCGGCACAGTTCGTCCCGCACACGCCTTCGGCCGACCCGAGGCTGCGGATCAACTGGAACCCGCTCAGCGAAACCTGGCGCAACCTGAAGATCGCGCACGGCAATCCTGCGGTCTTCAATTCGATCATCGGGATTTCGTGGCTGTGGTTCTTCGGCTCGGTATTTCTGACCAGCTTCACGCCATTTGCGCGCGAGAACCTCGGCGGCACCGAGGCGGTGGTCACGTTCCTGCTCGCGTTGTTCTCCGTCGGCATCGGCATAGGATCGCTCGCCTGCGAACGGCTTTCACGGCGGCGTGTGGAGATCGGCCTGGTGCCGCTGGGTTCGATCGGAATGACCCTCTTCGCGGTCGATCTGTATCTCGCTGCAACGGCGTTCCGGCCGATGCAGGAGGGCAGCCTGCAGGTGTTTCTCGGCAGCCCCGGCGCCTGGCGCATCGTTGTCGATCTCATGCTGCTGGCACTGTTCGGTGGCCTCTACTCGGTCCCGCTGTACGCGCTGATCCAGACCCGGGCGGACCGGACGCATGTGGCGCGCATCGTTGCCGCCAACAACATCCTCAACGCGGTGTTCATGGTGGTGGCTTCGCTGATGGCCGCCGCGCTGCTCAGGTCCGGCCTGACGATCCCGCAGCTGTTCCTGGTCACGGGACTGATGAACGCCGCCGTCGCGCTGTACATCTACCACCTCGTGCCGGAGTTCCTGCTGCGCTTCCTCGCCTGGGTGCTGACGCACACCCTCTACCGGCTGCGCTCGCTCGGCACCGATCGCATTCCTGTGGAAGGTCCGGCGGTGCTCGCCTGCAATCACGTCAGCTTCGTCGACGCCATCGTGATCATGGGCGAGAGCCCGCGGCCGATCCGCTTCGTCATGGATCACCGCATCTTCAGGATTCCGCTGATGAACTGGTTCTTCCGCAATGCCCGGGCGATCGCCATCGCGCCGGCGCGCGAGGACCCGAAGATGTTCGAAGGTGCGAACGAGCGCATCGATGCGGCACTCGCTGACGGCGACCTGGTCTGCATTTTCCCGGAGGGCAAGATCACCTACGACGGGGAATTGAGCCCTTTCAAGCAGGGGGTGCAGAGGATCGTCGAGCGGACGCCGGTGCCGGTGATTCCGATGGCGCTGCGTGGCCTCTGGGGCTCGGTCTTCTCGCGATTTGGTGGCGCGGCGTTCTCGCGCCCGGTCGAGGCGCGCTTGCGGCGCGGCTTCAGGTCGAAGCTCGAGTTGATCGTCGGCGAGCCGGTGCCGGCCGGGGATGTCACGCCGGATCTGCTTATGGCGCGCGTGGCGGAGCTGCGCGGCGACGAGCGCTGAGGCCGCGCAGCGGCACTTACAATCGGTGCTTTGCGACCGCTGACCGTTCGGCAAGCCGCTGCGAGCACATGGCCGGTTCCACTTTCGGGCATCTCCTTCAGGTCACCAACTTTGGTGAATCGCACGGGCCGGCGATCGGTTGCGTGATCGACGGCTGTCCGCCCGGGCTCGCGCTGGCGGAGTCCGATCTGCAGCCGGACCTCGATCGTCGCAAACCCGGCACGTCGCGGCACGTGACACAGCGACGCGAATCCGACCGGGTCGAGATCCTGTCGGGCGTTTACGAGGGTTGCACTACGGGGACCCCGATCGCCTTGCTGATCCGCAACGAGGACGCGAAGTCGCGCGACTATGTCGACCTGGCCGACACCTTCCGTCCCGGGCATGCCGACTACACCTACTGGCGTAAGTACGGAGTGCGCGACCCGCGCGGTGGCGGGCGTTCGTCGGCGCGCCTGACGGCACCGATGGTTGCAGCTGGCGCCGTCGCCAGGAAGTGGCTGCGCGCCCAGTTCGGCACGCGTGTCCGCGGCTGCATGCAGCAGCTTGGTGAGATCGAGATTCCATTCGTTTCCTGGGACGAGGTGGACGACAACGCGTTCTTCGCGCCGAACGCGGCAGTCGTTCCGCAGCTCGAGGCGGCGATGGATGAACTGCGCAGGAGCGGCGACTCCGTGGGCGCACGCCTGCGCGTCGTTGCGAGTCACATTCCGCCGGGGCTCGGCGCGCCGCTGTACGACAAGCTCGATGCCGACATCGCGTACGCGATGATGGGCATCAACGCGGTCAAGGGGGTCGAAATCGGTGCCGGCTTCCGCTGTGTCACCCAGAGAGGCTCGGAGCACGGCGACGAGCTCACCCCGGCGGGGTTCGTCGGCAATCAGGCCGGCGGCGTCCTCGGCGGAATTTCGAGCGGTCAGGACATCGAGGTCTCCATCGCGGTGAAGCCCACCTCGAGCATCCGGTTGCCGCGCAGGTCGATCACGCGCGCCGGTGAGCCGACCATCGTCCAGACCCAGGGTCGGCACGACCCTTGTGTCGGCATCCGTGCGACGCCGATCGCCGAGGCGATGCTCGCGCTGGTGCTGATGGACCACGCGCTGCTGCAACGCGCGCAGAACGCGAACGTGCATCACGCCATCGCGCCGATCGCGGCCTCCGCGCCTCCGCGCTGATGCCGCTGTCGGCTGAGCCCGAGCGCTCGCACTGGCGCCTCGGGGCGCTCTTTGCGGCGTATTTCGCGCTGGCCGGCGTGCTGGCCCCGTACATGCCGCTGTACTTCCAGTCGCGCGGTCTCGGGGCGTTCGAGATCGGCGTGCTGGTCGCGCTCGGGCAGTCCATGCGCGTGATCGGACCGAACCTGTGGGGCTACCTGGCGGACCACGCCGAGCGGCGCACGCCGATCCTGCGGGCGACGACGATCGCGCTGATGGCGTCGTTCTGTCTGCTGTTCGCTCCGGGCGGTTTCTCCTTCGTGTTCTGCGTGATGCTGCTGCTGAACCTGTTCCAGACCGCGCAGATGCCGGTGGCCGAGGCACTCGCCTCGGCGCGGCTGCGCGGCCGCGATGACGCTGCCACGCGCTACGGCCGGCTGCGACTCTGGGGCTCAGCGGGGTTCGTCGTCGTCGTGATGGCGGCCGGCCCGGTGTTCGACCGGTTCGGCATCGGCGCCGCGCTGTGGCTTGGCGCCGCTCTTTGTGCGCTGCTGGTGATAGCGGCGTGGCGGATCGAGGAACAGCCGGCTCACGAGGCGGGTCACGAGCGCGTTTCGGTCCGTAATCGCCTGCGCGAACCGCGCGTGCGCTGGTTCCTGCTGTCCGCTGCTCTAATGGTCTTCGCGCACGGGGCGTTGTATACGTACCTGTCGATCTACCTGGCGCAACTGGGCTACAGCAAGACTGCCATCGGCGTGTTCTGGGTGCTCAGTGTGGTGTTCGAGATCGGCTTCTTCTTCACGCAGGGGCGGTGGTTTGCGCGCTTCGGCCTGAACGCGCTGCTGTCGGCGAGCTTCCTCGTCGCCGCGGTACGCTTCTTGCTGATTGCGCAGTTGGCCACAGTCTGGTGGGTCCTGGTCTTCGCGCAGCTGCTGCACGCCATGACGTTCGCCGTTCATCACAGTGCCTGTGTCTTGACGATTCAGCGCTGGTTTCCGGGACGCGCGGCGGCGCGCGGCCAGGCCGTGTACATCAGCGCTGCCTATGGAATCGGCGGCACGGCCGGCAGCCTCGTCGCGGCTTACCTGTGGACGATCGGCGGACCGCAGTGGGCCTTCGGTGCCTGCAGCGCGGTGGCGCTGCTCGGCGCATGGGCCGTGCGGCGCGCGCAGCGGCTCGATCCCGCCCCTCACGAGATCGAACTGGCCGACAGCCGGAGTGTGTGAACGATGAATGCGTCGCCATGGGTGCGGCCGGTTGTCGCGGCCATGTTGATCTCCGTTGCGCTGGGCGCCTGCAAGTCGGTGCAGACGACGCAGGGCGGCGAAGTCGGCATCAACCGCAAGCAGTCGATGAGCACGCTGGTCTCGAGCGAACAGGTCGAGAAGCAGGCGGCGCAGGCGTACGCGCAGGTTCTGGCCCAGGCGCAGAAGAAGGGGCTGCTGAACCAGAATCCGCAGCAGGTGCAGCGCGTGCGTGCGGTCGCGGCCAGGCTGATCCCGCAGGTCGCGGTGTTCCGGCCGGACGCGGTCAAGTGGAAGTGGGAAGAGAACGTGCTGACGTCAAAGGACATCAACGCGTGGTGCATGCCGGGCGGCAAGATCGCCGTCTACACGGCGCTGATCGAGCGGCTCAACCTCACCGACGACGAGCTCGCCGCGGTGATGGGCCACGAAATCGCCCACGCCCTGCGCGAACACGCACGCGAGCGGATGGGGCGGCAGATGGCGACCGATACGGCGACGACCGTCGGTGCGATCGCGCTCGGGATCTTCACCGGCGTCTACATCGATCCGCAGCTGGCCGGCACCGTATCGCAGGCGGTCTTCGTGCTCCCGAACAGTCGCGAGAACGAGCAGGAAGCCGACATCATCGGCGTCGAACTCGCGGCGCGGGCCGGCTATGATCCGCGCGCCGCGCTGACGCTCTGGCAGAAAATGGCGCAGGCTTCGTCGGGCAGCCCGCCCGAGTGGCTCTCCACCCACCCGAGCAACGAAACGCGCATGCGTGAGCTGCAGACCTATGTGGCGAAGGTGGTGCCGCTCTACGAAAAGGCGAAGGTGGCGACGAAGTAGCGCGTGCGGCCGATCACGCCAGCACGAGTTGCGCGCTGGCGGTCATGCGGGTTGCCCGCGCCAGCGGCTCGCTGCTGCCGTGGCTCGGCTCGAGCCTCAGCAGCAATGCTTTCTGTTCCTCGGGAGCGAGGTGGCTGAACAGGAAGTCGCGGGCGTTGCCGGGCTCACCCGGCAGGTAAAGCTGAGTCGCGAGTCCGCGCCTTCCCTCCGGTTGGACCCGTACGTGGATGTGCGGAGTGCGGCCCGGATAGGCCACCGGCAGGATCGTGCGGAAGCGGAAGATGCCGGAAGGATCGGTGCGGTCGACACCATAGCCCTGGAAGTTCGGATCGCGTTCGGCCTCCGCGCCGCCAGCGGGGTGGTGATAGACCGACATGGCGTCGCACTGCCAGATCTCGACCCTCGCACCCACGATAGGGCGCAGGTCGCGATCGACGACCCGGACGCGCAGGAAGATTGGCATGCCCTGCGTCAGGACACGATCGCCTTCGACCACGAGCAGGTCCGCGTCCGTGGCGTCCGGGCGCTCGGACGCATCGCGCGGATAAAACGGACCGAGCGCCTGGGACGGCGTTGGCGGAGTGCCCCCCTGTGCCGTGGCGCGTGACGCAAGCGGCGCCACGGTGGCGCCGGCGAGCGCCGCGACGAAGTGACGGCGGCGCAGGGTCCGTCGATTGTCGGGTCGATCCAAGGTGCCTCCTGTGCGGTTCGGCAGTTGCGGTGAGACCGTACGGCGCCGCCGCCGTTCCCATGGGCGGAACGCGAGCACCCTGAGGTGCCGGAGCGCGCCGAAGCGCGAGCATCGAATGGCATAATTCACCGCCCCGCGCGCCTCCTCTCCGCGTGCGCCTAGCCGGCGCCCGCCGCTTCCGATCCATGTCTGTCCGCACGCTGTACGACAAGCTCTGGGATGACCACGTGGTGCACGTCGAGGACGACGGCACGACGCTGCTGTACATCGACCGGCATCTGGTCCATGAGGTGACCAGCCCGCAGGCCTTCGAGGGTCTGCGCAATGCCGGGCGCACGCCTTTTCGCATCACCTCGATCGTCGCCACCGCGGATCACAACACGCCGACCACCGGATGGGATCGAGGCTACGCTGGCATCGTCGACCCCGTGTCGCGCGAGCAGGTGACGACGCTGGACGCCAACATCCGCGAGTTCGGGGCTGCCGCCTATTTCCCGTTCCTCGATCGACGGCAGGGCATCGTGCACGTGATCGGGCCGGAGCAGGGCGCCACGCTGCCGGGCATGACGGTGGTCTGCGGCGATTCCCACACCAGCACGCACGGCGCCTTTGGGGCGCTGGCGTTTGGCATAGGCACCAGCGAGGTCGAGCACGTGCTGGCCACCCAGACGCTGCTCACCAGGAAGGCGAAGAACCTGCAGGTGCGGGTGGATGGCACTCTGCCCGCGGGATGCGCCGCGAAGGACATCGTGCTCGCGATCATCGGCCGCATCGGTACCGCGGGCGGCACGGGCTATGCGATCGAATTCGCCGGGAGCGCGATCGAGGCGCTGTCGGTCGAGGGCCGCATGACCGTCTGCAACATGGCAATCGAGGCCGGTGCACGGGCCGGTATGGTGGCGGTCGACGAGAAGACGATCGAGTACGTCCGCGGGCGTCCGTTCGCGCCGCAGGGGCCGATGTTCGAGCAGGCGGCCGCGCACTGGCGCACGCTGCACTCGGACCCGGGGGCTCATTTCGACCATGTCGTCGAACTGCGCGCCGAAGAGATCAGACCCCAGGTGACCTGGGGCACCTCGCCCGAGATGGTCACGACCATCGATGGCGCCGTACCGGACCCCGATGTCGAGAAGGACCCGGTCAAGCGCGAGAGCATCGAGCGCGCACTGCATTACATGGGCCTGGCGCCGAAGACGCGGATCGCTGACATCCGCGTCGACAAGGTCTTTATCGGTTCGTGCACGAACTCGCGCATCGAGGATCTGCGCGAAGCCGCCTGGGTGGTGAAGCGGCTCGGCAAGCGTGTGTCGCCGACCGTGAAGCTCGCGATGGTGGTGCCCGGCTCGGGTCTCGTAAAGGCGCAGGCCGAACGCGAGGGGCTGCACGAGATCTTCCGCGCGGCCGGTTTCGAATGGCGTGAGCCCGGCTGCTCGATGTGCTTGGCGATGAACGCCGATCGCCTGGAGCCGGGTGAACGCTGCGCTTCCACGAGCAACCGCAATTTCGAAGGACGGCAGGGCGCCGGCGGACGCACCCACCTCGTCTCGCCCGCCATGGCGGCCGTGGCCGCCCTCGAGGGCCATTTTGCCGACGTCAGGAGACTCCAATGAAAGTGCTCGTCCTCTTGGCGGCCGTCCTGGCTATCGCTGGCTGCAACACGATCGCTGGCATGGGCAAGGACATCGAGGCCGCCGGCAGTGCGGTCGACAAGGCCGCGACCGACACCAAGAAGAAGATGTAAGGAGCGATCTTGGACGCCTTCACCGTCCACACCGGGCTCGTTGCGCCGCTCGATCGCGCCAACGTCGACACGGACGCGATCATTCCGAAGCAGTTCCTGAAGTCGATCAGGCGGACGGGCTTCGGCCCGAATCTGTTCGACGAGTGGCGCTACCTCGATCACGGCGAACCCGGCATGGACCATACCGCCCGCCCGCTGAACCCGGACTTCGTGCTCAACCAGCCGCGCTATCGCGGCGCTTCGATCCTGCTGGCGCGCAGGAACTTCGGCTGCGGATCGTCGCGCGAGCACGCGCCGTGGGCACTGCTGCAGAATGGTTTTCGCGTGCTGATCGCGCCGAGTTTCGCCGACATCTTCCACAACAACAGCCTGAAGAACGGTTTGCTGGCGGTGGTTCTGCACGAGATCGTGCTCGACCGGCTTTTCAACGAGGTTGCGGCGCACGTCGGCTACCAGCTGACAGTCGATTTGCCCCGCCAAGTCGTGGTTGAGCCGGATGGGCGCGAGCATTCGTTCGAGGTGGCGGCCTTCAGCAAGTACTGCCTCGTCAACGGCCTCGACGACATCGGGCTCACGCTGCGGCACAGGGACAAGATCGCGGCTTTCGAGCAGCAGCGCCTGGCACAGCAGCCGTGGCTCGTGGCGGGTCGCAAGTGATGGCGGCGTACGAGCCGCTGCGGCGGGCCACCGCCGGGCTCGGCGCCGCCTTCAAGCGCCGGCCCTGGCTCGTGTTCCTCGCTGCCGGTGTGGCGTTCTTAGGGTTCGCGTTGCTGTCGCTGAACCTCGTTCACCTGCTGTCCGCGAACCTGAACCTGATCGCCGAGCACGGTACCGAGGCGCTCGCCGACGGCGCCGCGCGGCAACTGATCGAGCTGCTGCTGTCCGGCTACGGCGCGCTCGCCTGCTATTTCGCATTCAAGTTCTGTGAGCGCGTCATCGTCGACTGGCTCAACCGGTTCGAATGAAGATCGCCGTACTGCCGGGAGACGGCATCGGCAAGGAGATCGTGGCCGAGGCGGTCAAGGTGCTGAGGGCGCTGGGTGAGCGCTTCGAGTTCGAGTTTGCCGAGGTCGGTGGCGCGGCCTATGACGCGCACGGGCACCCGCTTCCGCAAGCCACGCTGAAGCTCGCGCAGGCCGCCGATGCAGTGCTGTTCGGCGCCGTTGGCGACTGGAAATACGACAAGCTCGAGCGCGCATTGCGTCCCGAGCAGGCGATCCTCGGCCTGCGCAGGCACCTTGGCCTGTTCGCCAACCTGCGCCCGGCGATCTGCTATGCCGAACTGACCGGCGCCTCGAGCCTGAAGCCCGAGCTGATCGCGGGGCTCGACCTGCTGATCGTGCGCGAGCTCACCGGCGACATCTATTTCGGCCAGCCGCGCGGGCGACGCGCCGCTCCCGACGGCGCGTTCGCGGGCGCGCCGGAAGCCTTCGACACGATGCGCTACAGCCGCCCCGAGATCGAGCGCATCGCCCATGTCGCGTTCCGGGCCGCGCGCAAACGGTCGAAGAAGGTCACCAGCGTCGACAAGGCCAACGTGCTGGAGACCTTCCAGTTCTGGAAGGACGTCGTGACCGAGGTCCACACGGCCTATGCGGATGTCGAGCTGGAGCACATGTACGTCGACAACGCCGCGATGCAGCTCGTGAAGGCGCCGAAGAAGTTTGACGTGATCGTGACGGGGAACATGTTCGGCGACATACTCTCCGACGAGGCGGCGATGCTGACCGGATCGATCGGCATGCTGCCGTCGGCGTCGCTGAACGAGCGCAACCGGGGGCTGTACGAGCCGTCGCATGGTAGTGCGCCCGATATCGCGGGCAAGGGCGTGGCCAACCCGCTCGCGACGATCCTGTCGGCGGCGATGATGCTGCGCTACTCACTGGATTGCGCCGACCAGGCGGACCGGATCGAAGCCGCAGTGCGGCGTGTGCTCGCGCAGGGTCTGCGGACGATGGACATCGCGGAGCCGGGCGCGACGCCGGTGGGAACCGCCGCGATGGGCAACGCGGTCGTCGCTGCGCTCTCCTGAGACGTGGCGCACAGGGTTCGAAAGTCGAGAGGGCAGGAATGAAAGTCGGGATCGTCGGGTGGCGTGGAATGGTCGGGTCTGTGCTGATGGACCGTATGAGCGCGGAACGCGACTTCGAACTGGTCGACACGACCTTTTTCAGCACGTCCAACGCGGGTGGTTCGGCTCCGGCGGTGCCGCGCTCGCAAGGCACGCTGAAACGGGCCGACGACATCGCCGCGCTGGCTCAGCAGGACACCGTCATCACGTGCCAGGGCAGCGATTACACGAAGGAGATTTACCCGAAGCTCCGCGCGACAGGCTGGAACGGCTACTGGATCGACGCCGCCAAGACGCTGCGCATGCAGGACGATGCAGTGATCATCCTCGACCCGGTGAACCGCCCGGTGATCGATGCGGCGCTAAAGCGGGGGATCAGGAACTACATCGGCGGCAACTGCACGGTGAGCTGCATGCTGATCGGCGTGGGGGCGCTGTTCAAGCAGGACCTGGTCGAGTGGATGACCTGCACCACCTACCAGGCCGCATCGGGCGGCGGCGCGCCGCACATGCGCGAGTTGCTGACCCAGTTCGGGACTCTGAATGCCGAGGTGCGCGACCTGCTCGCGGACCCGTCGAGCGCCATTCTCGAGATCGACCGCCGCGTCATCGGCAAGCAGCGCGCGCTCGGTGACGACGAGACACAGAACTTCATCGTCCCGCTGGCGGGGAACCTGATCCCGTGGATCGATGCCGATCGCGGCGACGGCACCAGCCTCGAAGAGTGGAAGGGCGGCGCCGAGACCAACAAGATTCTCGGCCGCGGCCCCGGATTCGGCACTGGGGCGGTACCGATCGACTCGATCTGCGTGCGCATCGGCGCGATGCGCTGCCACTCGCAGTCGTTGACCATCAAGCTCAGGCGTGATGTTCCTCTGGCGCAGATCGAGCAGATGATTCGTGACGACAATCCGTGGGTGAAGCTCGTGCCCAACACCAAGGATGCGAGCATCCGCGAGCTGACGCCTGCCGCAGTCACCGGCACTATGTCAATCCCGGTCGGACGGCTGCGCAAGCTTGCGCTGGGTGCCGACTATGTCGGTGCCTTCACGGTGGGAGACCAGTTGCTGTGGGGCGCGGCCGAACCGTTGCGCCGCATGCTGCGCATCCTGCTCGGCAAGCTGTAGTTCTGGCGCGCAACGCGCTGCTGGCGCGGCGTTGGATTTCTCACATAAAGGCGTGAGTTACGGCTTTTTCTAAGCTTGCCGCCCTAAGTCCATGATGTTAAGTTCGAAAAACATGTCCGATTCGGCAGGGGGCTGAATGCCATCCGAAAAATTCTCGCGCGCGCCCATTTGGTGCGCGCTTTCGCTCGCGTTTAGCCTCGGGCTGGCTGCTGCCCAGGCCGATGCGGCGGGGCTTGGCCGCCTCTCGGTGCAGTCCGGCCTTGGGCAGCCGCTGCGGGCAGAACTGGAGGTCACGTCCGTCGGGCGCGACGAGGCGCCCACGCTACAGGTCAAGCTGGCCCCGCTGTCGGCGTTCCGAGCCGCTAATCTCGAATTCAATCCGGCACTTACGAACATCCGCTTTGCGCTGGACCGGCGTCAGGACGGCACCTATCTGGTGCGCATTTCGTCGGCGCAGCCGGTTAACGAGCCCTACCTCGACATGATGGTCGAACTCACCTGGGCCACCGGCCGGGTGATCCGCGAATACACGGTGTTGCTGGACCCGCCGGCCCTGAAGGGCACGCCGGACGTGGTTGCCCCGGCGGCACCGCCGGCTCCTCTCGCGGCTGCGCCAGTTCCGCTGCCGCGGGCTTCGGCTCCGGCTCCTGTCACGCCGCCGCCCGCCGCGGCTGCTGCGGCCGCTCCGCCGCCGGCCCAGGCCGCCGCGCCGTTGCCGCCCCCGCGCACCGCTTCGGCACCGTCGATGGCGACGGCCTCGGAGGGCGCCTATACCGTCAAGCCCGGCGACACGCTGGGCAAGATCGCTAACCAGAACCGCAGTGCGGCGTCGCTCGACCAGATGCTGGTCGCGCTGTTCCGGGCCAATCCGGACGCCTTCATTTCAAAGAATATGAACCTGCTGCGCGCAGGTGCGCAGCTGACGATTCCGTCCGATGCCGAGGCCTCGGGACTTTCCGGCGCCGAGACGCGCAAGGAGGTGTCCGCCCAGAGCGCCGACTTCGCGCAATACCGCAGCCGGCTCGCACAGGCCGCAGGTGCGGCGCCAGTCGCGGCGGCGCCGAGCGCCGCAGCCGGCGGCGGTAAGGTCACGACCAAGGTTGAAGACAAGAGTGCCGCGGCCAAGCCGGGCGGTGACCAGCTGAAGATCGCCCGTGCCGAAGACAAGGCGTCGTCCGGAGCGGCTGCTGCGGCCAAGGCCGATGAGGCCGCCGCCAAGCAACGGGCGCTGAAGGAAGAGCAGGATCGCGCGGCCCAGCTGAAGAAGACCAACGAAGCGATTCAGAAGGCGCTCGAGATCCAGAGCAAGTCCGGCGCCCAGGCGCAGAAGCAGGCCGAAGAGAAGAAGGCTGCGCCTCCTGTCGCTGCACCGGCACCGACGCCGGCGCCGGTCGTGACGGCGCCGACACCTGCGCCAGCCACTCCAACCGCAGCCGCCCCGGCGCCGGCACCGGCTGCCGCCCCGCCGCCCGCCGTGACCACAGCTGCGCCGGCTCCGCCGCCCGCGGCGGCGCCCCCAGTGAAGAAGGCGGCTCCGCCGCCTCCGGCGCCGGCCGAAGAGCCGAGCTTCGTCGGCGATCTGCTCGGGAACACAACGACTCAGCTCGGACTCGCTGGCATCGTCGCCTTGCTCGCCGGCCTGTTCGGCTGGAGTTGGTACCGCAAGCGCAAGGCGGAGAAAAGCGACAAGTTCAAGGACACGGGCGAGGGCCTGCAGGCGAACTCGCTTTTCGGCGCCACAGGTGGCCAGAGCGTCGACACGGGCACGAGCACGTTCAATTCCAGCTTCATCCCGGCAGCCTCGCAGCTCGATTCCAACGAGGTCGACCCGGTGGCCGAGGCGGACGTCTATATCGCCTATGGCCGCGAGGAGCAGGCCGAGGACATCCTGAAGGAAGCGCTGCGGATGCAGCCGGATCGCCACGCCGTGCGGGTCAAGCTGCTTGAGATCTATTCGCGGCGCGGCGACAAGGCGGCCTTCATGGCGATGGCCGAGGATCTGCGCGACCGGACCGGCAGCGCCGGCGAAGAGTGGGACAAGGCGCTCAAGCTCGGCCACGCGCTCGATCCGGCGCATCCGATGTTCGCGGCGGCTGCGATGTCGGACACGGTCGGCCGTGGTCCGACGACGGGGTTCCGGCTCGATCCGAATACGAAGAGCCGCGGCCCGTCCACGCTGGGCGGTGGTCCGACGTCCGGGCTCGACCTCGGCGGCCTGCGCGGCGCCGACTCGGTAATGCAGACCGGAAACGCGCCGCCGTTGACCAAGATGGTCGTCGACACGCGCATGACGGGAGCCGACACCACGATGTCGGTCGGCGACACGAAGATGCCGGCGGATACGAAGATGTCCGGTCCGACGACGACCTCAGCGCCGACCACGCAGTTCCATGCGACGCTGCCCGGCGGCCCGAACACGAAGGGCGGCCCGGCGACAAAGGGTGGCCCTGCGACCAAGGGCGGCCAGACGCCTCCGGCCGAGCCCGACTTCGCGTCGCTCGATTTCGACCTCGGCCCGACGAAGATGAACCTGAATCCGCCGACCAAGATGCCGACGCTGGATACCGCGCCGGCGCAAGCGTCGGACGTTGATTTCGGCTTTCGGCCGACGACGCCGCCGGTCGGTCGTGCGGAGCCTCCGGCTCTGGCCGACCTCGACATCGCGATGCCGCATTCGACCCCGGCACTGCAGCCGACGGCGTTCGGCGGCGCGATTCCGGATCTGGACCTGAATATTCCTCCGAGCAAAGCGCCGGCGGCGCCGGTGGCGGCCGAAGCGCTGTCGCGACCAACCGTCATCGGCAAGAAGCAACCGGCCACCGCCGGAGTGGGTGCACTGCCCGACGAGCAGGCGCAACGCCTGACCGCGAATACCGACCAGGCGACGGTGCCGCTGATCGACTTCGATCTCTCGGCGGTCAGCCTCAACCCGACGACGAAGCGCGGCGAGACCGAGCCGGGCAGCGCGCTCGCGCAGCAGATGGCCACGAAGCTCGACCTGGCGCGCGGCTATATCGACCTCGGCGTCAAGGACGGCGCGCGCGAATTGCTCGACGAAGTGATGCGCGACGGCACGCGCGAACAGCGTCAGGCCGCGGTCGAACTGATCAAGCAGATCGAGGGCTGATCGCAGCCGGCGCAGCCCGCTGCGCCCGGTCCGCTCCGGGGACCACCGTGCGCATTGCGCTCGGCATCGAGTACGACGGTGCCGGCTTCAATGGCTGGCAGACGCAGCCGGACGGCCGTTCGGTGCAGGACGCACTCGAGTCCGCGCTCGGCCAACTCGCCGGCGAGACGATCTCGACGATCTGCGCGGGTCGCACCGACGCCGGCGTTCACGCCGTCGATCAGGTCGTCCATTTCGACACGGCAGTCGAGCGTCCCCTGACCGCATGGGTGCGCGGGACCAATCGCTTTCTGCCGGAGTCGGTCGCGGTCCGCTGGGCGCGACAGGTCGAAGGCGAGTTTCACGCCCGCTACAGCGCGGTGCGCCGCGGCTACGACTACTGGATATTCAACGATCCGGTGCGATCGCCGCTGACCCATGGGCGAGCCACCTGGGTGTTCCGGCCGCTCGACGACGCGCCGATGAAGGTTTCTGCGCGATACCTGGTCGGTCGGCACGATTTCACGTCGTTCCGCTCCGCCGAATGCCAGGCCGCGTCGCCGGTGCGTGATCTGCAACTGCTCGAAGTCGAACGCCTCGGCCGCTGGTTGCGTGTGCGGGCCCGCGCCAACGCCTTTCTGCATCATATGGTGCGCAACATCGCGGGGGCGCTCGTCGCAGTCGGACTCGGCCGCTACCCTCCAGAATGGCTGGCGGAAGTGCTGGCAGCGCGCGATCGTTCGCGCGCCGCACCGACACTCGGCGCTGCAGGGCTTTACCTTGCTCGGGTCGAGTACGATCCACGGTTCGAGTTGCCGGCCCCTGAAGCCGCCGCCCCGCACCGATTCGATGCGTACACGAATCAAGATCTGTGGCCTGACGCGTGAGGCCGACGTGGCCGCCGCGGCGGCGGCGGGCGCCGATGCCATCGGCTTCGTCTGCTTCCCGAAGAGTCCCCGCCATGTGCCGCCGGCGCGGTTGCGCGCACTCGCGCGACAGTTGCCGCCGTTCGCGACGCCAGTGCTGCTCTTCGTGAACGCGCCAGCAGACCTGGTCGAGGACGCACTGGGTTCATTGCCCGATGCGCTGCTGCAGTTTCACGGCGCCGAGCACGAGCCCGCCTGCAGTCGCTACGGTCGGCCGTACCTGCGCGCCGTATCCATGGATGCGGGAGTCGATTTGTTAGACTGGGAACGTCAGTTTCACTCGGCGGCTGCGCTGCTTGCCGATGCGCCGGCGGAGACCTTAGGCGGCGGTGGAGCGACGTTCGATTGGGGGCGTGTGCCCCTGCGGCGCTCGAAGCCGCTGGTGCTGGCGGGTGGGCTGAGGTCAGAAAACGTGGGCGACGCGATCCGGCGGCTGCGTCCCTACGCGGTGGACGTCAGCAGCGGTGTCGAGGAGTCGCCGGGAATCAAGAGCAGTACGCGCATCCACGAGTTCATCGCGGCGGTACGCGCCGCCGACGAATCGCTTTCATGAAGCCCTACGACCTTCCGGATCCGCGCGGACACTTCGGCCCTTACGGCGGCATCTTTGTGGCCGAAACGCTGATGCACGCGCTGGGGGAGTTGCGCGACGCCTATGCGCGCTATCAGAAGGATCCGGACTTCATCGCCGAATTCCGCGATGAGCTGAAGCACTATGTTGGCCGCCCGAGCCCGATCTACCACGCCAGGCGCTGGAGCGACGAACTGGGCGGCGCGCAGATCTACCTGAAGCGCGAGGATCTGAATCACACCGGCGCGCACAAGATCAACAACACGATCGGGCAGGCGCTGCTTGCCAAGCGCATGGGCAAGCCGCGGGTGATCGCGGAAACCGGCGCCGGCCAGCACGGCGTGGCGACGGCTACGGTCGCTGCCCGCTATGGCATGCAGTGCGTCGTTTATATGGGCTCCGAAGACGTCGGGCGCCAGGCGGCGAACGTCTACCGCATGAAGCTGCTCGGCGCCGAGGTCGTGCCGGTGGAAAGTGGCTCGCGCACGCTGAAGGACGCACTGAACGAGGCGATGCGCGACTGGGTGACCAACGTCGAGAACACCTTTTACATTATCGGCACGGTCGCGGGGCCGCACCCGTATCCGATGATGGTGCGCGACTTCAACTCGGTGGTCGGCAAAGAGTGCCTGCGGCAGATGCCCGAACTCGCCGGGCGTCAGCCGGACTATGTGATTGCCTGTGTCGGTGGCGGCAGCAACGCGATGGGCATCTTCTACGACTACATCGGGCACGAGAAGGTGAAACTGGTCGGGGTCGAGGCCGCGGGCGAAGGACTGACGACGATGCGCCATGCAGCCAGCCTGCTGCGCGGTTCGCCCGGCGTGCTTCATGGTAATCGCACCTACCTGCTGCAGGATGAAAACGGCCAGATCATGGAAACGCATTCGGTGTCGGCCGGCCTGGACTATCCGGGTGTCGGACCGGAGCACGCGTGGCTGAAGGACACGGGCCGTGCCGAGTACGTGGGCGCCACTGACGAAGAGGCGCTCAAGGCCTTCCACGACTGCTGCCGTATCGAAGGCATCATCCCGGCGCTGGAATCGAGCCACGCACTCGCCTACGCGACGAAGCTCGCACCGACGCTGCCGAAGGACCACCTATTGCTGGTGAACTTGTCCGGCCGTGGCGACAAGGATCTGCACATCGTTGCCGAGGCGGGCGGCCTCGAGTTCTACTGTCGCGCGTCCTGCCGCGAAGCGACGCTGGCGTACCGGAAGAAGCCCTGATGTCGCGCATTGCTCGACGCTTCGCGCAACTGAAGGCGGCGGGCCGCAAGGGCCTGATTCCGTACATCGCGGCCGGCGACCCCGACCCGGCCCTCACGGTTCCGCTGATGCGTGCTCTGGCGCGGGCGGGCGCGGACGTCATCGAACTCGGCGTGCCGTTCTCGGATCCGATGGCCGACGGCCCGGTGATCCAGCGCGCGACCGAGCGGGCGATCCGCAACGGCGTCGGGCTGCGGCAGACGATCGGATTCGTACGCGAGTTCCGCACCACGGACAGCGATACGCCGGTCGTGCTGATGGGCTATGCGAATCCGATCGAACGCATGGGTCGGCGCGAATTCGCGGACGCGACGCGCGACGCGGGCGTCGACGGCGTGCTGGTGGTCGACTATCCGCCGGAGGAGTGCGCCGAGTTCGCCGCCGAGATGCGCGCAGCGGGCATCGATCCGATCTTCCTGCTCGCACCGACGTCCACGGATCAGCGCATCGAAGCAGTGGCTCGCCACGCGGCGGGCTACATCTACTACGTGAGCCTCAAGGGCATTACCGGCGCCGGCCACCTCGACATTGCGAGCGTTGCCGCCAAGATCCCGTTAATCCGCAAGCACGCGCAGGTTCCGATCGGCGTCGGCTTCGGCATTCGCGATGCCGCAAGCGCCGTCGCTGTTGCTGCAGTCGCCGATGCAGTCGTCATCGGCTCGCGGCTGATTCAGGAACTCGAGTCGACGCCGCGCGAGCGCGCTGTCGAAGCCACCGAGGCGCTGGTGCGCGAGATTCGCGCGGCGCTGGACGCACCCATCATCCGGGCGGCCGCGTGACATGGCCGACGTCGACGACACCGACGGGAGGACTGCGATGAGCTGGATCGACAAGATCCTTCCGCCGCGCATCAAGCGCGAAGAGGGATCGACGCGAAAGGTCGTGCCTGAGGGGCTCTGGACCAAGTGCCCGGCGTGCGAGGCGGTGCTGTACAGCGCCGAACTCGAAAAGACCATGATGGTCTGCCCGAAGTGCGCGCACCATCTGCGCATCGGAGCACGGGCACGGCTCGACGCGCTGATGGATGCCGAGGGGCGCTACGAAATCGGCCAGGAAGTCCTGCCGGTCGATGCGCTGAAGTTCAGGGACAGCCGCAAGTACCCCGAGCGCCTGCAGGAGGCGATGGAGGAAACCGGCGAGACCGATGCGCTGGTCGTCATGGGAGGTTCGATCCGTGCGCTGCCCGTCGTCGCTGCATGTTTCGAGTTCGAGTTCATGGGCGGGTCCATGGGCTCGGTCGTCGGCGAGCGCTTCGTCCGCGGCGTCGGGACAGCGATCGAGCAGAAGGTGCCGTTCATCTGCGTGACGTCCACCGGAGGGGCGCGCATGCAGGAAGGGCTGCTGTCGCTCTTCCAGATGGCCAAGACGACCGCGATGATCGCGCGCCTGGCCGAGGCGAAATTGCCTTTCATTTCGGTGCTGGCGGATCCGACCATGGGAGGCGTGTCGGCGAGCTTCGCGTTCATGGGCGACGTGGTGATCGCCGAACCGAAGGCGCTGATCGGCTTTGCCGGCCCGCGCGTGATCGAGCAGACCGTTCGCGAGAAGCTGCCGGAGGGATTCCAGCGGTCCGAGTTCCTGCTCTCAAAGGGCGCGATCGACATGATCGTCGACCGGCGCGAGATGCGCGATGAGATGGCACGCCTGCTTGCCCTGCTGCTGAAGCAGCCCGCCGACGCCATTTCCTGAGCGTGGCCGGCGTGGCCGGCCGATCATTTACGTGGCCCCCCCTTTGCTGGCCGACTGGTTGGCGCGACTCGAGCGGCTGCATCCGAAGGAGATCGACCTCGGACTCGACCGCGTTCGGCGGGTCGCCGACCGGCTCGGCTTCGGCCTTTCAGCGACGACGATCGTCGTCGGGGGCACGAACGGCAAGGGCTCCACCTGCGCGACGCTCGACAGCATTCTGCGAGCAGCGGGTTACCGCACGGGCCTGTACACCTCGCCGCATCTGCTCGACTTCAACGAGCGTGTGCGCATCGACGGCATCGTGGCGACCGATGCGCAACTCGTCGCGCAATTCGAGGCGGTCGAGGCGGCGCGGAAAGCGACTTCGCTCACCTATTTCGAGTTCACGACGCTGGCGATTCTGCGACTTCTTGCCGCGGCACAACTTGACGCGGTCGTGCTCGAAATCGGGCTCGGCGGGCGCCTCGACGCGGTGAACCTCGTCGACGGCGACGCGGCGATCGTCACGTCGATCGACCTCGATCACATGGACTATCTCGGCCCGACCCGTGAAGCGATCGGACGCGAGAAGGCGCACATCTATCGCTGCGGGCGACCCGCCATCTGCAGCGATCCGCAGCCGCCGCAGGCGCTGGTCGAACACGCTGCAGCCATCGGCGCGGACTTCTGGCGGTTCGGTCGCGACTTCAATTACCAGGGTGACCGGCAACAGTGGTCTTACGGCGGACGCCGTGTCCGCCGCGGCGGGTTGCCGTATCCGGCACTGCGTGGCGCGAACCAGTTGTTGAACGCCTCGGGAGCGCTGGCCGCGCTCGAGGCGCTTGCCGAGCGGCTGCCGGTTTCACAGCAGGCGGTCCGGCAGGGACTGCTGACGGTCGAGATTCCCGGGCGCTTCCAGGTCCTGCCGGGGCGTCCGACGACCATCCTGGACGTCGCGCACAATCCGCACGCGGCCGCGGTCCTTGCGCAGAACCTCGACAGCATGGGCTTTTTTCCATCGACGCACGCGGTGTTCGGCATGCTGCGCGACAAGGACATCGCCGGCGTCACCGCCAAGCTCGGCGATCGCGTCGATCACTGGCATGTCGGAACCGTGGCCGGCGCGCGTGGCAGCACTGCAGAGGAAGTCGCCGCCGTGCTGCGCACCGTCGCTGCGGCGGCCGGGCACGCATCGTCGATCTCGACATACGAGAATGTCGGCGCGGCCTTCATCGCGGCACGAGAATGCGTGGGACCCGATGATAGAATTCTCGCCTTCGGTTCCTTCCTCACGGTCGCCGAGGTGATGCGCGTCCTACGTGCGCGCACGCATGGGCGCTGAGGATTCCGGCTGGAGCGCGGATGTCCCTGGCTTTCTGGCGTCGCAAGAACGCGGCCGTTGACGCTGCTCCACGCTCTTCCCGTTCCGCTCACGACGATTCCGGTCGGGCCGACCCGGCGGCCGCGATGCGAATACGCGCGCGACGCCGGTTGATTGGAGCCGCGGCGCTTTTGCTGCTGGCCGTGATTGTCGTGCCGATGCTGCTCGATTCGGAGCCGCGCCCGGTTTCAGACAACATTCCCATCGATATTCCGAGCGAGAAGTCGAAGTTCGCACCACGCCTCGCGCTGCCGCCGGTCCCCGCGCCCGAAACGGTTCCGGTCGCACCGCCCCCCGACGCACCTGCCGCGGCGCCTGCCGCGCCGGCGGCCACACCCGCGAGTGAGAAGCCTGTCGGGGCGGACAAGGCGCCGCGCTCCGACGCCACCAAGGCCGACGCCGACGCGGCGAAAGCAGAAGAGCAGCGTGCGCGCGCAACCCTCGAGGGCAAGGCGGCCGACATGCTGCTGCCGGCGCCGGTCAAGGGTGGCAAGTTCGCGGTGCAGGCCGCGGCGACGGGGACGGAATCAGCCGCCCGCGACCTCGCCGAGCGGCTCAAAAAAGGCGGCCTGGCGCCGTATACCGAGCGGATCGAGACGGCCGACGGCACGCGTTTTCGCGTCCGCCTTGGGCCCTATGCGAGCCGCGAGGACGCCGACAAGGTGCGCGCACGGTTGAAAGGGATGGGAATCAACGGCAATGTGGTCATGGTCTAGGCGGGTTCTTCATGTTGTCCGCACTATAAGCGGTGTATCTGCATGATGGTGCTTGAAGACCCGCATTCCGGGTGTATTTTTATGGAGCCGCACGGCGCAATGTGCACCGCCCGGCCTTCGCAGGCCCATGCCGGCGTACGATTTGCGCCGCAGTTGTGGTTGCCGGGCCGTCACCATGTCCCGAACGCTTCGTAACGGGGAGAACTGCATGTCCCGCGTCACTCGTTCAATGGCCGTTCAGCGCCATCGGCCTCGCTGACATGTGCGGCATCGTTGGTGTCGTCGCGACGTCCCCGGTCAATCAGCTGCTCTACGACTCGCTGCAACTGCTGCAGCATCGCGGCCAGGACGCAGCCGGGATTGCGACCGGCGCAGGCAACACCTTCGCGATGTGGAAGGGCAACGGTCTGGTGCGGGAGATCTTCCGCACCCGGAACATGCGCAACCTCACCGGCAACGCCGGCATCGCCCACGTGCGCTATCCGACAGCCGGTTCCGCGACGAGCCCTGAGGAGGCGCAGCCGTTCTACGTCAACGCGCCATTCGGCATCACGCTCGGACATAACGGCAACCTGACAAACGCGGAGCAGCTGAAGAGCGAGATGTTCCGCATTGATCGGCGTCACATCAATACGACGTCTGATTCCGAGGTACTGCTGAACGTGCTGGCCCACGAGCTGCAGGAACAGAGTTCGAGCTATACGCTCGATCCCGCGACCATTTTCCGGGCGGTGGCCGGACTGCATCGTCGCGTGCGTGGCGCCTATGCCTGCGTGGCGCATGTGGCCGGCCACGGAATCCTGGCGTTCCGCGATCCGTTCGGCATCCGCCCACTGTGCTACGGAGTCAACGAGACCGACGGCGGCACTGAGTATCTGGTCGCCAGCGAATCGGTCGCGCTGGAGGGTCTCGGCTTCAAGTTCGTGCGCGACGTCGGGCCGGGCGAGGCGGTGTTCATCGATCTCGACGGCAACTTCTACGCGCAGCAGTGCGCCGAGCATCATTCGCTCAATCCCTGCATTTTCGAGTACGTCTACTTCGCCCGCCCGGACTCAGTGATCGACGGCGTCAGCGTCTATGCGTCGCGGCTGAGGATGGGCGAGCATCTGGCGGAGAAGATCCGCCGGGAGTTTCCGACAGGGGACATCGATGTCGTGATGCCGATCCCGGACACCTCGCGGCCGGCGGCGATGCAGCTCGCGATGAAGCTTGGACTGGAGTTCCGCGAGGGCTACTTCAAGAACCGCTATGTCGGGCGCACGTTCATCATGCCGGGGCAGTCGGTGCGCCGGAAAAGCGTGCGGCAGAAGCTCAACGCGCTCCCGACCGAGTTCAAGGGCAAGAACGTGCTTCTGGTCGATGACTCGATTGTGCGCGGCACGACGTCGCGTGAGATCGTGCACATGGCGCGCGAGTCCGGAGCGAACCGCGTGATCTTCGCTTCGGCGGCGCCGCCGGTGCGCTTTCCGAACGTCTACGGCATCGACATGCCGACCCGCAGCGAACTGATCGCCCATGGACGTTCGGATGAAGAGATCCGGCGCATGATCGAAGCCGACGGCTTGGTCTACCAGGACATCGCCGCGATGAAGACCTCGGTGTCCGAAGTCGGCCCGCACCTGACGAATTTCGAGGCGAGCTGCTTCGATGGCCACTACATCACCGGAGACGTGACACCCGAGTACCTCGACCGGCTGGAAGCGAGCCGGCAGGCGATCGTCAGCGCCGACGGCGAACCGCGTGCGCAGCTGAACTTGAACCTGGCGTCGGCGGACTAGCTTCCTGCCCATTTCCCGGGCCGAGGTCTGGCTCGTATACAATTCATCTATCGCGCCGATTTGAGGTCTCAGCTTGCGGGCGCTTAACAAATGCGGCTAAAGCGAGGGGCTCGAAGAACCCGCTGCGCTTGTGCCGGCGGGTTTTTTTATGACCGAGTCCTCCGAGCAGTTCGACTTCGACACTCGTGCAGTGCGCGCGGGCACCCTGCGCACGCCGTTCAACGAGCACAGCGAAGCGATCTTCCTGACGTCGAGTTTCGTCTTCGACAGCGCCGCCCAGGCGGCCGAGCGCTTTTCGGGCAGCGAAGACGGCTACGTCTACTCGCGCTTTACCAATCCGACGGTGCGGATGTTCGAGCAGCGCCTTGCGTCGCTCGAGGGCGCCGAGGACTGCCTCGCGACGTCATCAGGTATGGCGGCGATCATGGCCACCTGCCTGGCGACGCTGAAGTCGGGCGACCACGTGGTCTCCGCAGCCAGCGTCTTCGGCGCATCCGTGCAGCTGTTCTCGACAGTGCTGGCGCGCTTCGGTGTCGACGTCAGCTATGTCGACGCTGCGTCGCCCGAGGCCTGGCGTGCGGCGACCAATGGTCGAACGAAGCTTCTCTATTGCGAGACGCCTTCGAACCCGCTGATGGATATCACCGACCTGCACGCGCTGGCTGCACTGGGACGCGAGACCGGTGCTTTAACGGTTGTCGACAACTGCTTCTGTACGCCGGTGTTGCAGCGACCACTGGAATTCGGCGTCGACGCGGTGATCCATTCGGCGACCAAGTATCTGGACGGGCAGGGACGCGTGCTGGGCGGTGCCGTGCTCGGCAGCCGCCGCTTCATCCGCGAGCAGGTGCTGCCGGTTCTGCGCACCACTGGACCGTCGCTGTCGCCATTCAATGCCTGGGTGCTGCTGAAGGGATTGGAGACGTTGGCTGTACGCATGCGCGCGCAGTCGAACGCCGCGCAGGAACTCGCGCAGTGGCTCGAACGCCAGGCCGGGGTTGCGCGCGTGCACTTCCCCGGGCTCGCGTCGCACCCTCAGGCAACGCTGTGCGCCCGCCAGCAGGCGATGGCGGGTGCGGTCGTAAGCTTCGAGGTGCCGGGAGCTTCCCCCGCGGAGGCGCGTGCCCGTGCGTGGGCTGTGATCGACCGCGTGCGGCTCATGTCGATCACCGCCAATCTCGGCGACACGCGCACGACGATCACGCATCCCGCCACGACCACTCACGGCCGCATCGGCGCTGAAGCGCGCGAGCGCGCGGGCATCCGCGAAGGGCTGATCCGGGTCGCCGTGGGCCTCGAATCGGTCGTCGACCTCCAGCGCGACCTGGCGCAGGCACTCGGCACTGCAGGCAGCACGAGCTAAGGCGTCCGGATGAGTGCGCGTCGCGCTGCGCACGCGAGCTAGCACGTAAGGCGGATCGAATCTCCGGAGGCTGGCAAGCAAAATTCTCCCGACGGCGTGGCCAGGCGGCCGCCCCTCTCAGGAGAGTTGTGGTTGCCTCTGCGCGCAGCAATAGTCCGCGAGCTTGCGACGATCGCCGCGTTCGCGCTGGCCGCCATCTGTCCGACGGCCAAAGCGCAGACGACCGGAGACCCAAACGCCGGACAGCAGCTTTTCACGGCGACATTGTCCCCGCAGTGCTCCAGCTGTCATTCGACTACGGCGGATGCGACCGATCCGCGCTCGTTGACCAGCATTCGCAACGCGATCACGAACCGCGCGACGCCTGCTGGTGGTGCCGCAACGATGAGCTTTGCCAAGGCACTCGAGGCCCTCGACAAGGCGCTGACCGGCACGACACTCGGCGGCGCCGTCACTGGCATGAACGGGCTCTTCATGCTGAGCACGACGCAGCGCGGCGACCTGGCTGCATTCATCGCCGGGATCGTCGGCCCGACACCGGTGCTGCGCTATTCGCCCAGCAGCGGCCCGATCTTTGCCGCCACGGTGGTCGGCGCGACGACATCGTCCACAGCCACCGTTACGAACGCCGGCACCGGCGACCTGGTCTTCGCCACCAACAATGCGGTCACGATGGCGAGCGGCGGCGACGCGGCCGACTTTCGCGTCACCGCATCGACCTGCCCGGGCGCCACGCTGCGCCCGAGCAACGGCAACTGCACCATCAGCGTGACGTTCCAGCCGCAGGCCGGCAGCTCCCTGACGAGGACTGCTTCCATCGGAGTGACCACGACCACCGGCGTTTCGCTCATTCCGGTCGCGGGCTCGGTCGTCGCGCAGGCCGCGACAGCACCTCCGACCAGCGCGGCGAATCCGCCGAGCGCGGGAGGCGGTGGCGCACTTGAATCTGGTGTCGCGGCGTGCCTTTTCGCCGCGATGGCCGTGCGCAGATCGCGCAACAATTTTCGAAGAAACAACCCAGCTTGCGGCCGGTTGCCACTCGATTGACAACGAAACAGAACCTTCAGTGTTCGAGGCGACTCATCATGCGTAAGACAGTTTGCGGAATACTTCTCGTGGCGGCGGGCACTGCGTCCGCCCAGGCACCAGCCATCACGGCCAGTGGCACGACGTTCAGCTTCGCCTCGACGCCGATCTACGTGACAACGCCGAGTACGGCCACGATCACGCTGACCAATTCGGGCACTGGGCCGCTACTGATCAGCAGCATTGCCAAGAGCGGTGCGAACGCGACGGAGTTCGAAGTCTCAGGCAGCTGCGATCCCAATGGATCTCCGGTAACGGTCAACGCCAACGCTACCTGCACGATCAATGCGAGCTTCACGCCGTTGAGTGGCGGTTCTCGTTCTGCGACGCTGACCGTGCTGTCGAACGCGGCCACGAATCCGAGTATTACGGTGAGCGGCACGGCGACCGTGCCATCCACCCCGAGCATCGTCCTGAGCACGACGAACCTCATCTTCAACACGACAACCGTTGCGGCTCCCAGTGGCACGCGGCAGATTACCGTCGTCAATAACGGCTCGCAGCCGGTCATGATTCAGAGCGTTACGAGCAGCAACCCCGAATTCGTGACCACCCCGGCCGCTAACTGCGCCAATCTGGCCGCGGGAGACATCTGCACGATCAACACGACCTTCACACCCGCGGCCGCCGGTACCAGCACGGGAATGATCACCATTACGTCGAACGCCTCGGGAACGCCGCACCGGATCACCGTTTCGGGTCCGGGGGTGATGACGGCCACCGGTGCGGCCACTCTGGCGGCAAACACGCTCAGCTTCCCGTCTACACCGACCGGCACGACTGCGACCGTGCTCCGGACGACGCTGAAAAATACCGGCAACGCGCCACTTACCGTCGCGGGTGCGGCAATCAATGGCACGAACGCGGCCGAGTTCAAACTCGGCGCGGGTTCCACCTGCACTACGGTCGGGACACTCTCGGTCGACCAGTCGTGCGACCTCGAGGCCGACTTCACGCCGCAGGCCACGGGCGCTAGAAGCGGAAGCCTCGTCGTGACCCACGGCGCCGGCACCTCTACCGTTGCGCTCGACGGGACCGCGACGGCACCGCCGCCGCCCCCTGCTGCGCCGACGCCGACGACCCCGGCCCCGACCACACCGACCGGATCGTCGGCGCAGGCTCCGAACTCGGGTGGCGGAGGTGCAATCGACCTGGCCGCGCTCCTGCTGCTTGCGCCAGGCGCTCTGCTCGGTTGGCCGCGGCGCTCAAGCCACGCCTAGGCCGTCTTTCGATCTGTCCCAGGGGCGGCGCCCACGGGCGCCGCATTTGTTCGGTCTCAGTTTGGCCGTCGATTTGGTGCGGGCGCGGGGCCTCAAGTGGGCACGGGCTAATGCAAAAGGAGGAAGCCCGGAACTGCGCTTGAGGCCCCGGCTAGGACCTAAGGCGGATCGAAAACCCCGAGGTATGCAGGGAAAATTCTTTGGCTAGCGCAGCCAGCTGATCGCACTTTCTTCCGCCAATCCGCCCGGAGCGCGGGCGGCGGCGTTTTCGACCGAGGATGGACAGTCGTGCTGCGCTTCCGTGGCCGCTCGTCTGCTGCTGCATTCGGAAGAATAAGGAGTTCGCTCGAAAGATCGCTATTACATCAGGGCCTTTGCCAAAAACACTCGAACCACCATGACAACGAATGCTGCCAATAACCGCCCCTTGATCGGACGCCTGCTAGTCGGCCTGACTATCGGCCTGCTGGCGACTTCGGCCTCTGCGCAGAACGCAGTCCGCGGTAAGGCTCTGTTCAACAGCACCAACGGTGCTCCGCAAAGCTGTGTCGCCGCCTCCTGTCACGCCGGCTTTCCCTCGGTCGTCCGCAACAGCGTCAACAAGGGCACCAGCGCGACCGTGATTCTCAATGCGATCTCGACCGACAAGGGCGGCATGCGCGCGCTGATGCCGTTCGTCAATGCCACTGACGCGACCGACATCGCCGCCTATATCGCCAACCCGGCCGCGGCCAACGGCACCCCGGCGATCACGCCCAGTGCTACGACGCTGACCTTCGGCTCGACGCAGATCGCAGTCACCAACTCGACTTCGACACCCGCTTCGATCACGCTGACGAACACGGGTGCGGCACCGCTGACGATCACCGGTCTGGCCAAGAGCGGCGCGAACGCGACGGAGTTCACGGTGACGGGTACCTGCGCAGGTACATCGGTCACAGTCAACGCTGGCGCGTCGTGCACGATCGGCGCCACCTTTACGCCGCTCGTCGCAGGCACCCGTTCGGCGACGCTGACGGTGCAATCCAATGCCACGACGAACCCGACCATCACGCTGACCGGCACTGCGGCAGCGGCGGCGACGCCGAGCATCGTCATCAACCCGGCGTCGCTTCTCTTCAACAGCCAGACAGTCGGAACCCCGAGTGCGGTGCGACAGATTGCGGTGACCAACAACGGCACGCTGAACATTTCGATCACCCAGGTGGCTTCGAGCGCGAACACCGAGTTCGCGATGACCACGGATTGCGTCGGAAACCTGGCGGCCGGCGCGACGTGCTCGGTCAACATCACCTTCACGCCCTCAGTGGCCGGCGCACGCAGCGCGACACTGACGATCACGTCAAATGCCACCGGCTCACCGCACCGCATTGCGCTTTCTGGCCCGGGCGTGACGGTGCCCACCGGGGCCGCCACGCTGGCAGCGAGTGCGCTCAGCTTCCCTGCGACACCGGCGGGCACGACGGCCACGGCGATGAAGACCACGCTGACCAACACAGGCAATGCGCCGCTTTCGGTTGCGAGCGTCGCCCTGGGCGGCGCGAACTCGGCAGAATTCGGTGTCGGCGGCAATACGACCTGTGGCACGGTCGGCATGCTTGCGGTGGACAGTTCGTGCGACCTCGAGGCCACGTTTACGCCGCAGTCGTCGGGTGGCAAGAGCGCGAGCATCGTCGTCACCCATGGTGTCGGGACGTCGACCGTGGCGCTCGACGGAACGGGCATGGCTGCCGTCGCGACCAACGCGGGCGGCACGTCGCCGACCCCTGCGACGACGACACCGGCGGCGCCCGTGGCGTCATCGGCGCTGGCGCCGTCGAACGTCGGCGGTGGCGGCGGCGCCATCGACCCGGGCTTTGGACTCCTGCTGCTCGTCTCGGCCGCCGCACTTCGGCGCCGCAGCGGCCGCGGCACCTGACCGGCCCTTCGGTTTGAATTGCTAGCGGCGCCTCCGGGCGCCGCTGTCATTTCTGACTCCGGCAGGGCCAAAAGTTGACCGATTTAGTCGGGATTGCTAAGATTCCGACAAATTTCCTCGGGAATCTTCGCGAAGGCCGCGGGTCACACCGGTCGGCTTTCACCGAAAGGACAGCGATGAGACTGACTACCAAGGGCCGCTTTGCGGTCACTGCCATGATCGATCTGGCGCTGCGGGAACACAACGGCCCGGTCACCCTCGCCGGGATCAGCCAGCGCCAGAGGATTTCGCTCTCGTACCTGGAGCAGCTTTTCGGCAAGCTGCGGCGGCACGAGCTGGTCGAGAGTACCCGCGGTCCGGGCGGCGGCTACACGCTCGGCCGTGTCGCAAAGGAGATCACGGTCGCCGACATCATCTTTGCCGTCGACGAGCCGCTCGACGCGACCCAGTGTGGCGGCAAGGAGAACTGCGCCGATGACCAGCGCTGCATGACGCATGACCTCTGGGCAAACCTGAACGCCCGCATGGTCGACTACCTGGACTCGGTCAGCCTGCAGGACCTTGTCGAACAGCAGAAGGCGCGCGCTGACAAACCTTCCGGAAACGCGGTGTTGCACGATAATCGCACGCGCGCGAAGAGCGAAACCGACGAGAAGAACGAGACCGCGCTCACGTGACGGGGAAGGGATGAAGCTACCGATCTATCTCGACTATTCGGCGACGACGCCGGTCGATCCGCGCGTCGTCGACGCGATGATCCCGTGGCTGCGCGAGCACTTCGGCAACGCCGCATCGCGCAGCCATGCCTTCGGCTGGGAAGCCGAGAAGGCGGTCGAGACCGCGCGTGAACAGGTCGCAGCCCTCGTGAACTGTGATCCGCGCGAACTGATCTGGACCTCGGGCGCGACGGAGTCGACGAACCTGGCCCTGAAGGGTGTAGCCCACTTCTACAAGGACAAGGGCAAGCACCTGATCACGGTCAAGACTGAGCACAAGGCGACGCTCGATACGATGCGCGAACTGGAGCGCGAGGGATTCGAAGTTACCTACATGGACGTCGGGCCAGACGGGCTGCTGGATCTGAAAGCGCTGGAGGCGACGCTGCGCGCGGACACGATCCTGGTGTCGGTGATGTTCGTGAACAACGAAATCGGCGTAATCCAGGACATTCCTGCGATCGGCGAGATCTGCCGCGCAAGAGGAATCATCTTTCATGTCGATGCGGCGCAGGCGACCGGCAAGGTGGTTGTGGACCTGGGACGGCTGAAGGTCGACCTGATGTCGTTCTCGGCCCACAAGACCTATGGGCCGAAGGGCGTCGGGGCTCTGTACGTGCGGCGCAAGCCGCGCGTACGCCTCGAGGCGCAGATGCATGGCGGCGGACACGAGCGCGGCCTGCGCTCGGGCACTTTGCCGACTCACCAGATCGTCGGCATGGGCGAAGCCTTTCGCATCGCGCGCGAGGAGATGGCGACCGAAAACGAGCGCATCCGGATGCTGCGCGACCGGTTGTGGGCGGGCCTGTCGCAGATCGAGCAGGTGTTCCTGAACGGCGATATGGAGCGGCGCGTGCCGCACAACCTGAATGTCAGCTTCAATTTCGTCGAGGGCGAGAGCCTGATCATGGCGATCAAGGACGTTGCGGTGTCGTCGGGGTCGGCCTGCACTTCGGCGTCGCTCGAGCCGTCGTATGTGCTGCGTGCGCTCGGACGCACCGACGAGCTGGCGCACAGCTCGATCCGCTTCACGGTCGGCCGCTTCACGACGCAGGAGGAGATCGACTACACGGTCAATCTGGTGACACGGCAGATCGCGCGGCTGCGCGAAATGTCACCGCTGTGGGAGATGTACAAGGACGGCGTCGACCTGAACACGGTGCAGTGGGCCGCGCATTGAATATCGGGTATTGGAGCGCACATCCGCTTCAGAGCAGCAAGACAGGAAGAGTCGCCGGCACGTCCGGTCGTCCTTTTGCAAAGGGCAGGTGAACAAGATGGCATACAGCAGTAAGGTCATTGACCACTACGAGAATCCGCGCAACGTCGGCTCCTTCGAGAAGGGTGACGAGTCGGTCGGCACCGGCATGGTGGGTGCGCCGGCATGCGGTGACGTGATGAAGCTGCAGATCAAGGTCAACGAGCGCGGCGTCATCGAGGACGCTCGCTTCAAGACATACGGCTGCGGCTCGGCGATCGCTTCGTCTTCGCTGGTGACGGAATGGGTCAAGGGTCGGACGCTGGAGGAGGCCGCGAAGATCCGCAATACGCAGATCGCGGAGGAACTCGCACTGCCGCCGGTCAAGATCCATTGTTCGATCCTGGCCGAGGATGCGATCAAGGCAGCGGTCGAAGACTATCGGCGCAAGCATGGCCAGCTGGAGCAACCGGCCGAACCCAAGGCTGCCTGAATGGGAGATCGACAATGGCAGTCACGATGACGGAACGCGCTGCCCGGCATGTGAGCGGTTTCCTGCAGAAGCGCGGCAAAGGAGTGGGGCTGCGAGTGGGCGTGCGCACAACGGGATGTTCCGGCATGGCGTACAAGCTCGAATACGCCGATGCGGCACGGCCTGAGGACCAGACTTTCGAGTCTCACGGCGTGAAGATCTTCGTTGATCCGAAGAGCCTCGCCTACATCGAAGGCACCGAGCTGGACTTCGTGCGCGAGGGTCTGAACGAGGGTTTCCGCTTCAACAACCCGAACGAGAAGAACCGCTGCGGCTGCGGCGAGTCGTTTAACGTCTAGTCCCGCCGCCGGCCGCGCGCGCGGCCATTTCTGTGCGCGGATTGAACGATGTCACATCCCGATCATTTCGCGCTGTTCGCCTTGCCGGCGCGCTTTGCGCTTGACGAGGCGGCGCTGGATGAGGCTTACAAGGCCGTCCAGTCGCGCGTCCATCCCGACCGCTTTGCTTCCGGCACGGCGGCCGAACGCAGGGTTGCGATGCAATGGGCGGCGCGCGCCAACGAGGCCTATCGAACCCTGAAGTCGCCACGCGCCCGCGCCGCCTACCTGTGCGAATGCGCGGGCGTTCCGATTCAGGCCGAGTCCAATACCGCGATGCCGGCCGGCTTCCTGATGCAGCAGATGGAGTGGCGCGAGTTGCTCGATGACGCGCGGCGCGCGCGTGATACCGATGGTCTGGTCGCGCTGGAAACTTCGATGTCGCGGGCGCGCGACCGGTTGATCGGGGACATCGCCGGGGCGATCGATCAGCGCGCCGACCACATTGCAGCCGCGGGACTGGTACGCCAGCTGATGTTCATCGAGAAATTCGGCGACGAAGTCCGGATGGCGGCCGACGTGCTGGCGCACCCGCGCGAGGCCCGCGCGTAATGGCGCTGCTGCAGATCTCGGAGCCGGGCGAATCGACGCCGCCGCATCAACACCGGCTGGCCGTCGGCATCGACCTGGGAACCACCAACTCCCTGGTCGCGACGGTGCGCAACAGCATCCCCTCCGTCATCGACGACGCCGAGGGGCGCTCGCTGCTGCCATCGGTGGTGCGTTATCTCGCCGGCGGTGCGGTCGAAGTCGGCTACGACGCACAGAAGCATCAGTCGATCGATCCGCGCAACACCATCGTATCGGTCAAGCGCTTCATGGGTCGCAGCCGCTCCGACGTCCTGCACATCGAAAGCATGCCGTACGACTTTGTCGAACGTGCCGACAATGCACCGGGCATGCTGCAGATACGGACCGTTGCCGGGCCCAGGAGCCCGGTCGAGGTGTCGGCGGAGATCCTGAAGGTCCTGCGGCTACGCGCCGAGGACGCGCTGGGTGGCGAACTCGTCGGTGCGGTGGTTACGGTGCCGGCGTACTTCGATGACGCGCAGCGCCAGGCGACCAAGGATGCCGCGCGGCTCGCGGGCGTCAACGTGCTGAGGCTGCTGAACGAGCCGACGGCGGCCGCGATCGCCTACGGGCTGGACCAGGCGGCCGAGGGAACCTACGCCGTCTACGACCTCGGCGGCGGCACCTTCGATATTTCGATCCTGCGGCTCTCGAAGGGAGTGTTCGAGGTGCTGTCGACCGGTGGCGACTCGGCGCTCGGCGGCGACGACTTCGACCATCGCCTGTTCTGCTGGATCATCGAGCAGGCGCGGCTGCTGCCCCTTTCGCCGCACGATGCACGGTCGCTGATGGTGAAGGCACGCGAGGTCAAAGAGCGCCTCTCGGCCGAACCCGATCTGCGCACGAACGCAGTGCTGTCGACGGGAGAGGTGGTCGATCTGCCCACCACCAGTCGAGAATTTGCGCAAATGACTCAGCCGCTGGTCGAAAAGACACTGACGGCATGCCGCAGGGCCTTGAGCGATGCGGGGCTGAAACCGCAGCAGATCGACGGCGTGGTGATGGTCGGCGGTGCTACGCGGATGCCGCATGTGCGCAAGGCGGTGGCGGGCTTCTTCGGCCAGACCCCGCTGACGAACATCGATCCCGACAAGGTCGTCGCGCTCGGCGCTGCGATGCAGGCCAACCTGCTGGCGGGCAACCGGGCCGCGGGAGACGACTGGCTGCTGCTCGACGTCATTCCGCTTTCGCTCGGACTGGAAACGATGGGCGGGCTCGTCGAGAAGATCATTCCTCGCAATTCGACGATCCCGGTCGTGCGCGCGCAGGACTTCACGACTTTCCGCGACGGGCAGACCGCGATGGCGATCCACGTGGTGCAGGGCGAGCGCGAGCTCGTTTCCGACTGCAGGTCGCTGGCGCGCTTCGAACTGCGCGGCATCCCGCCGATGGCCGCGGGCTCGGCGCGGATCCGCGTGACTTTCACCGTCGACGCGGACGGGCTGCTGTCGGTCGCGGCGCGCGAGATGGGCAGCGGGATCGAAGCCGCGATCACGGTCAAGCCGTCCTATGGTCTCACCGACGACGAGATTGCGCGCATGTTGGAAGAATCCTTTGGCGCTGCCGGGCAGGATCTCGAAGTGCGGGCTCTACGCGAGCAGCAGGTGGAGGCGCAGCGGCTGCTGGAAGCGACGCTTGCCGCGCTTGCAACCGATGGCGATCTGCTGTCTGCCGAGGAGCGCAACGCCGTCGAGCGGCTGCTGGCCGACGTGTCGGCGCGCCTGCCGGGCTCGGACCTCACGGCGCTGCGCAGCGCGAGCGAAGCGCTGGTCGAGGGCACGGACGAGTTCGCATCCCGGAGGATGAACCGGTCGATCCGCGCCGCGCTTGCGGGCCGCAACGTCGAGGAACTCGCGCGCTGAGGATGCGAGTGCCGGATGCCGAAGATCACCGTCCTGCCGCACGAGGAGTTGTGCCCTGCCGGCAAAGAATTCGAGGCCGATGCGGGGGTTTCTCTGGCCGATGCGCTGCTCGATCACGGCGTCGACATCGAGCACGCCTGCGGCAAGGTGGCCGCCTGCACGACCTGCCACTGCATCGTGCGCAAGGGCTTCGAGTCGCTGCCGCCCGCCGAAGACAAGGAGGAAGACCTGCTCGATCGGGCCTGGGGCCTGACGCCGGTGTCGCGCCTGTCGTGCCAGGCAATCGTGCAGGCCGCCGATCTCACGGTCGAGATCCCGAAGTACAGCATCAACTACGCCAAGGAAGGCCGTTGAGAGGTCGCGGCCGCACGACGCGAATCCGATGGCCAGCCAAGCAGGGGGCCGCATGAAGTGGACAGATATTTCCGACATCGCCATAGCGCTTGCGGAAACGCATCCCGGGGTTGATCCGCACACGATCCGGTTTACCGACCTGCATCGCTGGGTCTGCGATCTGCCGGGATTCAGCGACGATCCCAAGCGCTCGGGGGAAAAGATCCTGGAGGCGATCCAGACCGCGTGGATCGAGGAAGCGGCCTGACCACGTTGGCGCAAGGCGAAAGCGCACCAGGGAATCAGTCGTACAGGCCCGGTGGGGTGGCGCAGCCGCTACGGCGCGTGAGGGTCTCGAGTGTCGCAAGCGCCGACTCGAGGGTGAACTCCTCGCGCTCGAGGGCTTCCAGCAGCGCCGGCAGTTCGCGCCGCTCGATCACGTCAACTTCGCCGTCCTGATTCGCGCAGATCGTATCCGCGCCCAGCGTGGCGTCGTAGACGTGGATCACCTCCGACTGATAGCCCTCGGGCACCGAGCGGCGCACGTGGAAGCGGCGGCCGTGGTGAACCTCGATCCGGTCCAGCGACAAGCCGGCTTCTTCCCACGCTTCACGTTCGAGCGCCTGCTCGAGGGTCTCGTCCGCGGGCACCATGCCGCCGACCAGGTTGTCCCACAGACCCGGGTCGATCGACTTGTGCGCGGCGCGGCGCGCGACGAGCAGGGTGCCATCGTCGGCGAAGGCATTCAGGTGAACCGCCTCGGTTGTGATGCCCAGCGGCCTGAACGCGGCACGCTCGACCGTCGCAAGCACGGGCCCACCGCATTGTGCGCGCACCGCCAGCGCTTCGTTGCGCCAGCCGCGCAGCAGGCCGGCATCGCGCAGCCTCGCGGCGGCTTCATTCAGCAGGCGGCCGCAGTGCACCGGGTCCGACGAGATCAGCCGAAGGGTCTGGTGCCGGTGCTCGAACCCGTGAGCCTGTTCGACGAGGAAGCTGGAAACGGCCGGGGCGACCCAGCCGACCGCATGGTCAGCGACGACGAATGGTACGAGGTCCGACGGGCGCGGCGGCTGGGCGCGAGCCCGTAGCCGCTCGGCCAGGGCATACAGTCGCGCCGCGTACGGCATCAGCTCTCGGGCCGCATATGCGGGAACAGGATCACGTCGCGGATGCTGGGTGAATCCGTGACGAGCATGATGAACCGATCGACGCCGACACCGCAGCCTGCCGCGGGCGGCATGCCGTACTCGAGCGCCCGCACATAGTCGGCGTCGTAGTACATCGCTTCCTCGTCGCCCGCGGCCTTCGCCCTTGCCTGTTCGTTGAAACGTGCGGCCTGGTCCTCGGGATCGTTGAGCTCGGAGAAGCCGTTGGCCAGTTCGCGGCCGGCGATGAAGAGTTCGAAGCGCTCGGTGATCTGCGGTCGCGCATCGGAAGCGCGCGCCAGCGGCGACACCTCGACCGGGTAGTCGACGATGTAAGTGGGCTGCAGCAGCTTTGCTTCGGCGACCTCCTCGAAGAGCGCCAGCTGCAGCGCGCCGAGCCCGGCTTCCTCGGCATGCGTACTGCCTTTCGCGCGCAGTTCGCGATGCAGGAAGCTGCGATCGGCAAGTTGCGCGTCTGAAAACTGCGGTGCATGCGCGCGGATCGCCTGCACGATTGTCATCCGTGCAAACGGCCGCGCGAGGTCGATCGTCTGCCCTTGATACTGCAGCACCGCCGAGCCGACCGCCGCGATCGCGGCATGGCGCAGCAACCGTTCGGTGAAGTCCATCAGCCACGTGTACTCCTGGTACGCGGCGTAGAACTCCATCATCGTGAACTCGGGGTTGTGCCGCGGGCTCACCCCCTCGTTGCGGAAGTTGCGGTTGATCTCGAACACGCGCTCGAAGCCGCCGACCACCAGCCGCTTCAGGTACAGCTCGGGCGCGATGCGCAGGAACATGTCGATGTCGAGCGCGTTATGGTGGGTCACGAAGGGCTTGGCCGCCGCGCCGCCCGGGATCACCTGCAGCATCGGCGTCTCGACCTCGAGGAAGCCTTCGGCCACCATGAACTCGCGCATCGCGGCTATCGCACGGCTGCGAACGAGAAAAGCCGTCCGTGCGTCTTCGTTCATGATCAGGTCGACGTAGCGCTGGCGGTAGCGCTGCTCCCGGTCCTCGAGGCCGTGGAACTTGTCGGGCAGCGGACGCAGCGCCTTCGTCATCAGCCGCAGCTCCTTCACCCGCACCGAAAGCTCGCCTTTCTGCGTCTTGAAGACAGTGCCGCGCGCTGCGATCAGGTCGCCGATGTCCCAGCGCTTGAAATCCTCTAGTGTCGCTTCGCCGGCATCGTCGCGGGCGACGAAGAACTGGATGCGGCCGCTGCCGTCCTGCACAGTGGCAAACGCAACCTTGCCCATCACGCGCTTCAGCATCATGCGGCCGGCGACGGCAACCTCCGCGTTCGCGCTCTCAAGCGCCTCGCGATCGAGCGCCCCATAGGCCTCGTGCAGTTCGGCCGCCTGGTGCGTGCGGCGAAAGTTGTTGGGAAAGGCGGGCCCGCGACTGCGCAGCTCGGTGAGCTTGGCCCGCCGCTCGGCGATGATCTGGTTCTCGTCGACGGCGGCAGGCGCGGGCGTCGCGGGGGAGGGCGTCGTGGGATTGCTCATGGCATCTACGTGTGGAGTCGCGCCACAGGTTCCGAACCGAAGGCGGCGTCTGCGAGAAAGGCGAGCACGCGCTCGGCGGCCCATGCCGGCGTTACCAGCTGCCCGGTCGAGTGATACTCGACGAAGCGCGGCTGGTCCGGAAAGCCGCTGCCGTCAGCGGCGCGCAATTGCGCCTGCATGTCGGTGTCGATGACGCCGGGCGCGAGTGCGACGAGGCGCGCGGGGTTGGGCAGCAGCGCCTCGTCCTGTGCAGCGGTGCGCGTGAACATGTCGAGCCCGGCCTTGCTCGCGCAGTAGGCGGTCCAGCCCGTGATCGGCCGCTGCGCGGCGCCGGAGGAAATGTTCAGCACACGCTTGTCGAGGGTCCAGCCGCGCGTCGCACGCAGGAAGGCGGCAGTCAGCAACAGTGGCGCCTCGAGGTTGATTCGAAGCACCGCGGCCAGCTCGTCGGCGCGCGACAGGGTGATCGAACCGACGTGGCCGACGACGCCTGCATTGTTGATCAGCGCAGCCGAGCGGAGCCCGGTCGCGGAATGTCCGTGCAGCCAGGCCTCGAGCCGGGCGGCGGCGCCAATGTCGTGGCCGATATCGATCGCCCACTGCTCGAGTCTCGCACCGCCCGCAGCAGCCCTCGTGGCCAGGGCCGCATCGGGCCGCCGCGACAGCGTCAGCAGCAGTACGTCGTCCGCGAGCAACTGTTCGGCGAGTGCGGCGCCAAGGCCGCGCGAGGCGCCGGTGACGATATAGAGTCTTCGCGTTTTCATTCGGTCGCGGAAAGGTAGCGGAAATCATTGACGCCGGCGGTCGCAGTCCAGCCGGGGTAGTCATCGATCGTCAGCGCAAAGACGCGTGTGTCGCAGACCTGGCCATGATGGTCACGGGCCTCTGCGCGCAGCACACCTTCCTCGCGCAGGCCCGCGCGTCGCATGACGGCCGCGCTGGCGTCGTTGCCAGCGTCGCAGCTTCCCCAGACACGGTTCATTCGCATCTGGTCGAACGCGTAATGCACCTGCAGACGCACGACGTCGGTCGCGACTCCGCTGCCGCGCGCGGGCGGCACCAGGAAGTAGCCGATCTCAGCTTTCGGCGTGTCCCAGTCGGGCGTGTGAAATCCGGCGCCCCCGAGATAGGCGCCACTGGTCGCGTCGAGAATGGCCATCGGCATGGACCGGCGCAGCATGAACTCGGCGTGCATGCGCCGCGCATACGACTCCGAGTCCTCCACGCGCTGGTGCCTCCGCGGCCACTCCATCCACTCCATCAGCTCTTCGCGGTGCGGGGCCAGCGCGGCGAACAGCGCGGCCCCGTCGCCGAAGCGATACCGCCGCAGCACCACGCGCTCGCTCGCCAGCCCTTCGGCCAGCGGCAGCATCTCGGGGTGCTCGATCGCCGGACGCAGAGTCACACTCCCTGTTTGAGGCTGGCTTCGATGAAGTCGTCGAGGTCGCCGTCGAGCACGGACTGTGTGTTGCCGATCTCGACGTTGGTGCGCAGATCCTTGATGCGCGACTGGTCGAGCACGTACGAGCGGATCTGATGACCCCAGCCGATGTCGGTTTTGGCTTCTTCCAGCTTATTCTGCTCGGCCTGGCGCTTGCGCAGTTCGAGCTCATACAGGCGTGACTTCAGCATCGCCATCGCCTCGGCGCGGTTGCGGTGCTGCGACCGGTCGTTCTGACTCTGCACGACGATGTTGGTCGGCAGGTGCGTGATGCGCACCGCCGACTCCGTCTTGTTGACATGCTGACCGCCGGCGCCCGAGGCGCGGTAGACATCGATGCGCAAGTCAGCCGGGTTGATCTCGACTTCGACCGATTCGTCGATTTCGGGATAGACGAACACGCTGGCGAACGACGTGTGCCGCCGCGCGTTCGAGTCGAACGGCGACTTGCGCACCAGCCGGTGGATGCCGGTCTCGGTGCGCAACATGCCGTACGCGTATTCCCCGCTGACCTTGATCGTCGCGCCCTTGATGCCCGCGACTTCGCCCTCGGACTCGTCGAGCAGCTCCGGCTTGAAGCCGCGGCGCTCGGCGTAGCGCAGGTACATGCGCTCGAGCATCCCGGCCCAGTCCTGCGCCTCGGTGCCGCCGGCGCCGGCCTGGATCTCGATGAAGCAGTTGTTGGGATCGAGCGGATTGTTGAACATCCGCTGAAATTCGAGATCGGCGACGTGTTTCGAGAGCTCCGCCACGTCGGAGTCGACGGAACGCAGCGTGGCATCGTCATCGTCGGCCCTGGCCATCTCGAAGAGCTCGCCGGCGTCGCGCACGCCGTTGGCGAGCTCGTGCATCTTCTGCACGACGAGGTCGAGCGCCTTCTTTTCTCGCCCGAGATCCTGCGCGCGCTTCGGATCGTCCCAGACCTTCGGATCCTCGAGCGCGCGATTGACCTCCTCCAGCCGCGTTTCCTTCACATCGACGTCAAAGATACCTCCGCAGCTCGGCCAGGCGCGCCCGCAGGTCCGCGATGGTGCCTTCGATCTGGTTTAGGTGCTCGGCTTCCATGACGACTCTCGATGGGAAAGGCGAGGATTATAGGAGGCGTCGTGCTGCGGGCCGCCGCCCGTAAACTCTCGCCGCCGGCAATCCGGTGCCGCGCCCTTCCTTCTTTGATGATCGAGTCCACTGCCGCTGTGGTGACCTACCTGTTCTCGGACATCGAGGGCAGTACGAAGCTTTGGGAGTCAGACGCCGCGCGCGCCGCGCAGACGCTCGCCTGGCACGACGAGCTTTCGCGTACCGTTGTCGGGCGGCATCGCGGCAACGTCGTCAAGATGACCGGCGATGGGCTCCATGCCGCGTTCGACGACCCGGCAGATGCGATCGAGGCGGCGATCGATCTGCAGCTGGCGCTTGCGGCCCCGGCGCCGGGGCACGCACCGCTCGCGGTGCGCTGCGGACTGCATCTTGGATCGGACCAGCGGCGCGACAACGACTTCTTCGGGCCAGCTGTCAATCGGGCCGCGCGCATCATGAGTGCGGCGCACGGCGGACAGGTCCTGCTGTCACACGCGGTCGCAGAGAACGTCGGAAGCAGGCTGCCGCCGCAGACGGTGCTGCGCGACGTCGGCCTCGTGCGGCTGCGTGACCTCGGCTCACCCGAGCATCTGTACCAGCTCGTATATCCGGGTCTGCGCACCGAGTTTCCGCCGCTGCGCTCGATGGCCAGCGCGCCGAACAATCTGTCGCAACAACTGAACTCATTCGTCGGACGCGACCGCGACATGGAGCAGGTCCGGCAGCTGCTCGCGAACAGCCGCCTGCTGACACTGCTGGGCATGGGCGGGCTGGGCAAGTCACGGCTGTCGATGCAGGTCGCGGCGATCGTGCTGGAGGACTATCCAGACGGCGTCTGGTTCGTCGAACTCGCTCCGGTCGCCGACCCAAACCTCGTGCCTCAGGCGACGGCTTCGGTGCTGGGCGTCCGCGAAGAGCCGGGCGGTACCGTGATCGGCGCGTTGTGCCGCTTCGTGCCTGACCGCAAGCTGCTGATCGTGCTCGACAACTGCGAGCACGTGGTGCAGGCGTGCGCGGACCTCGCCAAGCGCTTGCTGCAGGCCGGACCCCAGGTGCGGGTGCTGGCGTCGAGCCGCGATTCGCTCCGCATCGCCGGAGAGACTGTGTTCCAGGTGGCGCCGCTGTCGGCACCGGAGGCGACGGAGTCGCCGACTGTGCAGGCGCTGGCCGGCAACGAATCGGTGCGGCTGTTCGTCGACCGCGCGACGGCCGTGCAGCCCGCATTCCGGCTCAGCGAGCGGAACGCGTCCGCCGTGGCGGAGATCTGCCGTCGACTGGATGGCATCCCGCTGGCGTTGGAACTGGCCGCCGCGCGGATGCGTGCGATGCCGGTCGAGACGATTGCAGCGCGCCTGAACGACCGCTTCAGGCTGCTCACGTCAGGAGACCGGACGCTGTTGCCGCGCCAGCAAACCCTGCGCGCGCTGATCGACTGGTCCTACGACATGCTGCCCCCGGCCGAGCGCACTCTGTTCCAGCGCCTGTCGGTTTTCGCAGGCGGCTGCACGCTCGAGGCGGCTGAGTCGGTCTGCGGCGGGGAGCCGATCGACCCGTCCGATGTCGTCGAACTGCTCGCGAATCTGGTGCAGAAATCGCTGGTCGCACTCGAAATCGACAGCCAGCGCTATCGCATGCTGGACACGGTGCTGCAGTACGCGGCTGCGCGCTTCGCCGAGGCAGGGACGGCCGACGCGACGCGATCGCGCCATCTGGCGTGGTGCCTGACACTTGCTCAAGACGCACGGGACGGCCTGGTCGGCCCGGATTCCGGGAGAAGGCTGCACGAGCTCGACCTGGAGCGCGAAAACCTGCTGGTTGCGCATCGCTGGTGCGATCACGCCGAGGACGGAACCCGCCTCGGGCTGGAGCTGGCGCACCTGACCAAAATGTACTGGTACCAGGGCGGCCAGCTGACGCTGGGTCATCGCGTGACCGCCGAAGCGCTAGCGCGTACGCGGCCCGGTGAGCGCAATTCGCTGCGCTGCCGCGGACTCGCAGACGTCGGCCAGTTCTGCAGCTTCATGGGGCGCGAGTCTGAGGCTCAGACTTACCTCGAGGAAAGCCTGTCGATCGCGCGCGAGCTCGGCGATCAGAACCGGATCGCCGCTGTCCTGCAGGCGCTGGGCTACGCCTGCCAGGCCACCGGGAACCTCGTGCGCGCGCGGGCGCTGTTCGACGAGGGTGTCGAGGTCGCACGCGCCGTCGGCGAGCCGCGCCAGCTGGCGTCTGCGCTGGTCTGCAAGGGTCAGCTGATGCGGCAGAGCGACGATCTCGACAGTGCGGAGCAGCTGTACGTGGAGGCAAGCAAGATCGCCCGTGGGCTGGGCGACCAGGAAAGTTTGGCGATCAGCCGACTCAACCTTGCGATCGTTGCCATCGAGCGCAACCGCATCGAAGACGCCAGCTCGCTGCTCGGAGACGCGCTCGCCATTGCCAAGGAGACCGGATCGCGACTCGTCGGGCAGTCCTCTCTCGACGTGCTGGCTGGACTCATGTCATCCGCGGGATCGCACACCGCGTGTGCGCGCTTCTTCGGCGCGGCGGAGGCACTGCGCGAGCGTACGAATTTCCGCCGCGATAACGCCGATGCCGAATTTCTGGTGCCGCGGATCGAGCGTTCGCGCATGGTGCTGGGTGCCGAGGCGTTCGCGCGCGAGCAGGCGGACGGGGCGTCCTGGAGCTATGATGATTCATTGCGGCAGGCCGGCGCGGCGCTGGCCGCGCCGGCGTTGAGGAGCAGCTAGCGGTTAACGATCACGGGATCCTTGCTGACGGGTCGGCCGCGATCCACGAGATTGACCGTGTACTTGTAGGTGCCAGGGCGCGAATTGTTGTTCTGGCACTGGAAGGCGCGCCCGTTGGCGACACGCTCGCAGCGGACCACTTCGTCCTGTTTGTCGCCCTTGCCGCCGGGGCGCAGATCGCTCGCACTGGCGACCTCGCGCGCGATCACGATTCCATTGTTCGGGAACTCATACGAGGCGCCGTCAGGAAGCTGCCAGCGGATCACCACGGAGCCGCGCCGTTCAAACACGAGTTCTGCTGGCTGTACCGCGATATCGTTGTTCGTCAGCGTCACGAGAGGCCGCTCGTTGCTCGGTGGTCCGAGTTGGGCCTTGACCGCGCAACCCACGCCGACGATCGCGAGTGCCACGGCATAAACGACACGTTTCATCCTCTTCTCCTCTTCTTGTGTGGTCGACCGCGCGGGCTGCAGTCGCGCTTTCGTCGCCATGAAGCTGGCGGTCAAGCCGAAGATTCGCAGTGCTCGATCATCAGCATCAAGCGGCGCTGGCCCTGGTAGTCGTCAATTGCCGGGCGATAAGCCAGCCGGGCGCGCCGCGGCAAAGGCTCTGTCTGGCGGAAATACATGCCCGGATAGCGTCGGCCATCAAGATCGAGCATCAGCTTGAGATGGCGGTCCTTGACGAGACGCTGCTCGACGATCTCGAAGTTGTTGGCAAACAGAGGTGGCGGAAAGCCCTGGCCCCAGATGTGTCGATCGCAGGCTTCGACGAGGCCGAGCGTGATCTCGGCCGGTGTCAGCGCCCCATCCGTCGCCACGGTGCGCTCGAAGAGCGCACGGTCAGACGACACGCGCGTGGCCTGCTCGAACGCGGCGACAAATCCTTCGTAGCGCTCGGTCGACAGCGTGAGCCCCGCCGCCATCGCATGCCCACCGAAGCGACGGATCATGTCGGGCGCGGCCTTCGTCACCAGGTCGAGCGTGTCGCGCAGGTGCACGCCGTCGATCGAGCGCCCGGAGCCCCGCAACTCGGCATCGCCGGAGCGCGCGAACGCGATCGTCGGACGGTGAAACCTTTCCTTGATGCGCGAAGCGACCAGTCCCACGACGCCCTGGTGCCAGGTGTCGTCGAACAGGCAGATGGTGCTGCGACGCTCGATGTCGCCGGCATCGAGCGCGGCCAGAGCGTCGAGCTGCATGCCGCTCTCGATCTCGCGCCGTTCGCGATTGAGCTCGTCGAGCTGGCGCGCCAGCTGCAGCGCGCGCTCGAAGCTGTCGGTGGTCAGGCATTCGATGCCGACCGTCATGTCGGTCAGGCGTCCCGCGGCATTGATCCTGGGCCCGATCTTGAAGCCGAGGTCGGTGGCGCGCGCGCTGCGGGCATCGCCGCCCGCGACCTGAAACAGCGCTGCGATGCCCGGATGGAGCCGGCCGCTGCGAATCCGTTGCAGTCCCTGCGCCACCAGCACGCGGTTGTTGTCGTCGAGCCGGACGACATCGGCGACGGTGCCGAGCGCAACGAGGTCGAGCAGTGAGTCGAGGCGCGGCTGCGTCTCGGCACTGAAGCGGCCGCGGACGCGCAACTCGGCGCGCAGCGCGAGCAGCACGTAGAACATCACGCCGACGCCAGCCAGGTGCTTGCTCGGGAAACCGCATCCGGGCTGGTTCGGATTCACGATGCAGGCCGCCGCAGGCAACGTCCGGCCGGGCAGGTGATGGTCGGTGACCAGGACTTCGATGCCGAACTCGGCTGCGCGCGCGACCCCTTCGACACTCGCTATGCCGTTGTCGACGGTGATCAGCAGATCGGGCTGACGCTGCGCCGCGAGCTCGACGATCTCCGGCGTCAGGCCGTATCCGTACTCGAAGCGGTTGGGCACCAGGTAGCCAATTTCGGCACCCGTACCCTGCGCGAGCATACGCAGGCCCCGCAGTCCCACCGCTGCTGCTGTCGCGCCATCGCAGTCGTAGTCGGCCACGATCAGGAGCCGCGCATCGGCCTCGATCGCATCGGCGAGAAGCACGGCGGCCTCCTGAACGTGCGCGAGTTCGCCGGGCGCGACCAGACGCTCGAGCGTGAGCTGCAACTGCGCCTCGCGCGTGATGCCGCGGGCCGCCAGCACGCGCGCAAGCGCCGCCGGCAGGCCACCCGCCGCCAGCCGGCTGGCGACCATCGGATCGAATTCGCGCGTGACCAGACGCGTCATGGCGTTGCTTCGCCGAGGATCGAACCTAGGTCGTGATGCCGCCAGAAGCGCAGGCGGTCCGTGTCGCGCACCTGCCAGGTCTGGGTCGAGGTTTCGCCGGCCAGGATCAGCGTCAGCTGCGTCGAAGGAAACTCGGCCAGTCTGCGGTCGACGGCGTTCATCGCGCCCAGCCACGCCGGCCAGTCCTCCCGACGACGCGCCTCGGCCGCATCGTCCCAGACCAGCAGTGCGTCAGAATCGCTCACCGCCGCCGATGCCGCGCGCGCGATCGATCCGGCTGCGGCCGCGACTCCGCGCAGTTCCGGTCGCTCGCTGTGCACCCCAGCCCAGCGCAGCGGTGCGCGCGCGGCCCACTTTCCTCCTCCGTGCAGCCAGAGGCCGCCGACGGTGCGGCGGGACTGGCTTTCCCGCGCGGCGTTGACTGGGTGCGCGTGCCACGCCATCTGGACCGCATTGTGCAGGCGGTTCCAGCGCATCTCTTCCTCGTCCTCCATGCCCGTCGCCAGGAGCGGTCGAGCAGCGGCGGCCGGCAAGGCGGATGCCCTGATGCGCCAGGTCTCGTGCGTGCGCAGGAACCAGCGCGCTCCGACGTGCACCAGGGTGGCGGCTTCGCCCAGGCAGTCGTTCGCGGCTGCGATCAGCGCGTCGGCCTCCGCGTCCGTCGGCGGATCGTCGGCAAGCGATTCGACAAACAGACTGTCGCGTCCGACGCCGATGTGAACCGCCTCGGCATGCCAGAGAGTCTGCACAGTGACTCGCTCTCCGGTAAGGTCGGCCCAGGCGTAGGGCGCCGTAGGAGGAGCGTCGGTGCCGAAAACATTGCGCGCCAGCCAATCCTCCGTTGCGCTGCCTCTCGTGCCGACGTTCTGTTCGATTCGGCGACCGCGCGCAAGCAGGCGTGCGAGCTCGGGCGCGTCGAGCTGTGTGACGAGGGAGGCGGCGAGGGCGGCGGGCAACTGCGATCCGGTCAGCAGCACGGTCAGATGCATTTGGGCGATTCTAAGTGCCGCACCGCCATGCACTCGCGTCGGGTTGCCGAAGTGCTTGCGTACAATCGTTGCGACCCACCCGTCGTGCCGTTCCTTGAATCTCCCCTACGAGCTCCGCATCGGACTGCGCTATACGCGCGCAGGCCGGCGTGCGCGTCGGCGTAACGGCTTCATCTCGTTCATTTCCGGCATTTCGATGGCCGGTATCGCGCTCGGTGTCATGGCGCTGATCGTCGTGCTGTCCGTGATGAACGGTTTCGTTTCGCAGGTGCGCGACCGAATGCTCTCAGTCGTCTCGCACATCGAAGTGTTTTCGGTCGAAGGTGCGATCGACTGGAGAGAGGTCCAGGCCGCTGCGCGGCGCAACCCGGAGGTCGTCGGCGCCGCTCCCTATGTCGCCGCACAGGCGCTGCTGACGCGCGGCGACACGGTGCGGGGTGTGGTCGTGCGTGGCATCGACCCGGCGGCCGAGCCCAATGTCTCCGATGTCGCGATGCAGATCCGCGGCCAGCCGCTGATGGCGCTCAAGGATGGCGAGTTCGGGATCGTGCTCGGCGGAGAACTCGCGCGCGCGCTCGGAGTTGCCCTCGGTGAGAAGGTCACGCTGATCGCGCCGCAGGGACAGGTCACGCCCGCCGGTGTCGTGCCGCGGCTGAAGCAGTTCACCGTCACCGGAATGTTCGATTCGGGTCACTTCGAGTACGACAGCGCGCTCGCGTTTTTGCATATCGGCGACGCGCAGCGGCTGTTCCGCGTCGATGGCCCGACCGGCGTGCGCCTGAAGATCAAGGACATGCAGCGTGCGCCCGAGGTGGCGGCGCAGCTTGCGAGGTCGCTGCCGTCCGGCTTGCTGGTGCGCGACTGGACCCGCCAGAACCGGAGCTGGTTCGCGGCGGTGCAGGTCGAGAAGCGGATGATGTTCATCATCCTGGCCCTGATCGTCGCCGTAGCGGCCTTCAATCTCGTTTCGACCCTTGTGATGACGGTCACCGAAAAGCAGGCTGACATCGCAATATTGCGCACGCTGGGTGCGACGCCGCGCAGCGTGATGGCGGTGTTCATCGTGCAGGGCGCCATGATCGGGGTGCTCGGGACACTGATCGGGGTGGCGGGCGGCCTGTTCATCGCGAACAACCTCGACTCGATCTTTCCGACGATCGAGCGCATTGCAGGCTTCCCGCTGATTCCGAAGGACATCTACTTCATCAGTTCGCTGCCTTCGGACCCGCGCGCGAGCGACGTTGTGCCGATTGCCGTGATCTCGATCCTGCTGTCGCTCGTGGCCACGCTGTACCCGAGCTGGCGCGCGGCGCGTGTCCGGCCTGCCGAGGCGCTGCGCTATGACTGAGCGCCGTCCGGCCGATCCGAAGGCGCTCAGCGCCGCAGCGCAAGGCGCGGAGGCTTCCTCCGCCCCGGTCCTTTCCGCGCAGGATGTGCACAAGTCGTATCGCGAAGGCGGGCTCGCGGTAGAGGTGCTGCGCGGCGCCGAGCTCGCTGTCGCGCCAGCCGAGATCGTCGCAATCGTCGGTGCGTCGGGGTCGGGCAAGAGCACGCTGCTGCACGTGCTCGGTGGCCTGGACGGTACAGATCATGGGATCGTGCAGGTAAGGGGCCGCAACCTGGCGCAGATGAGCGACGCGGAGCGCGGCCGGCTTCGCAACGAGCAGCTCGGTTTCGTCTACCAGTTCCACCACCTGCTGCCGGAATTCACGGCGCTCGACAACGTCGCAATGCCGCTGGCAATCCGGCGGATGGAGCTCGGTGCGGCGCACGCGCGTGCGAGTGAATCGCTTGCGGCGGTCGGACTGGCGGATCGGATCCAGCACCACCCGGCCGAGCTCTCGGGCGGCGAACGTCAGCGCACCGCGATCGCGCGCGCGATCGTCACGCGGCCCGCATGCGTGCTGGCCGACGAACCCACCGGCAATCTCGACCGCGACACCGCGCGTGCGGTGTTCGGCGTCTTCGTCGAACTCGCCCAGCGCAACCGCACCGCGGTCGTGATCGTCACGCACGATCCGGCATTGGCGGCGCGCTGCGACCGCGTGCTGCGGCTCGAGCACGGCCGGCTCGGCGCTGCCTAAGGCAGGGCAGGACGGCGGGAGCGGAGCCGGCGCGCACGCCACGCGCGCCGCAGGTGGACGCTCCAAAGCGCGCGAACCACGAGATATCCGAGCACCGACAGCAGGCAGGCGAGCAGGAAGACGCCGAGTGCGAGCGGCGGCCCGAGACTTAGTGCCCATGCACCGAGCGCACGGACCGAAGCGAGCGGCGAGGACCAGTCGAAATCCGGAGGCACCGCTGTTGCAGAGGCGCCTGAGGCGCCCAGCACGAAGCTGCCGATCTCGTAGGCGATCAGATACAGCGGCACGATGGTGAGCGGGTTCGTGTACAGCGTCGTGACCAGCGACACCGGCAGATTGACGCGCAGGATCACGCAGACGATGCCGGCGCCGAGCATCTGCAGCGGCCCTGGGATCAGCCCGCAGAAAAGTCCGACCGCGACGCCGCCGGCGGCCGAGCGACGATTCAGGTGCCAGAGTGCCGGATGGAACACGCGATCGCCGAAGACCGACAGCGCGCGGACTTCACGGACCTTCTCGACGCTGGGAATCACCCGGCGGAAGAACTTGCGCGGCATCGTGCGAGTCTAGTCGGTCGCGGTACGGGTCGACCCGGCCTGCGTAGACTAGGCCGGCATGTGGATCGATACCCATTGCCATCTGGACGCAGATGAGTTCGACGCGGATCGCGACGCGGTGGTTCAGCGTGCCAGCGCGGTCGGGGTCGACATGCTGGTGATGCCGACCGGGCGCGTCGATGATCATCCGAAAACCGCAGAGATTGCGCACCGACACGGCTTCGCTTATGCCGTGGGCGTTCATCCGCTGTGGATCGACGCCGCCGAGGAGGACGACGTCGAGCGGCTGCGCGAGATCGTTCAGAGGGTCCGCAACGATCCGCATCTCGTCGCTATCGGCGAGATCGGGATCGATTGCTACGAATCCGGCGATGTCGCGCGGCAGGAGTGGTTCTTCCGCGAGCAGCTGCGCGTTGCGCGCGATGCGGCGCTGCCCGTGATCGTTCACGTGCGCCGTTCGGCGGACCTGCTGCTGAAGTACCTGCGCCGGATCGAAGTTCCGGGCGGCATCGTGCACGCATTCAATGGCAGCGCGCAACAGGCGGCCGGATTCCTCGACCGCGGCTTCAAGCTCGGATTCGGTGGTGCGCTGACCTACTCGGGATCGATGCGGATTCGCAGGCACGCCGCGACACTGCCCGACCATGCGTGGGTGCTTGAAACCGATGCGCCGTACATCGCGCCGTCGTGGCGGCGTACGCCGCAAGTGGTAGAGCGCACCGAGCCGGCAGATCTCGCACGCATCGCCGAAGGGCTCGCGGTGCTCCGCGGCGTCGACCGTGAGGCGCTCGCGCGCAGCAATCGGCGCAACGCGGTGGAGGCATTGCCGCGGCTTGGCGCGCTGCTGACCTAGAGCTCGCGTGGCTCCGCTCGCCGCGTTCGTGCTGGGCGTCTGTCTCCTGCAATTGCAGGCGCAACTGCCGGCAACCGCAGTTCTGGTCGGAGGTGTGGTTCTCGGCGTCGCAGCGGCGGCCTGGGGCGCGCGCGCGGCGCAGCGTAGTGTCGCCCTGACAGCGGCCGTGGTCGCCGCATTTCTGGTCGGCTTCGCTTATGCAGGCCTGCGGGCGCAGGCGCGACTCGCGGAGGAACTGCCTTTCGCCGACGAGGGTCGTGACGTGCGCGTCACCGGCGTGATCGCGACGCTCCCGGCACGCCTCGAGCGCGGTGTGCGCTTCGAATTCGAGGTCGAGTCGCATGACTCGGGAGTCGCCGTTCCGCGTCGCATACTGCTCGGCTGGTACAGCGCGGTCGAGCCGATCCTTCCCGGGGAACGCTGGACGTTCGTCGTGCGGCTACGCCGCCCGCACGGCGTGCATAACCCGGCGGGATTCGACTTCGAGGCCTGGCTGCTGGAACGCGACCTGCGTGCAACCGGCACAGTGCGTCCGTCGCCGCACCCGGCGCGCGCCGACGCGATGGTGTGGTCGACCGAAACGGCGGTCGAGCGTGCCCGTGCCTGGCTGCGCGAGCGTCTCGCGCCGCACGTCGAGGGTCGCCGCTACGGCGGAGTGTTGCAGGCCCTGGTGTTCGGCGAGCAGAACGCGATTACCGATCGCGACTGGACGCTCTTCAACCGGACCGGCATTTCGCATCTGGTCAGCATTTCCGGCCTGCACATCACGATGATTGCAGCGCTCGCCGGCGGGGTCGTCGCCGCGCTCTGGCGCAGGTCGCCGCGGCTGCTGCGGCGCGCGCCAGCGCAGTCGGCAGCGATCGTCATCAGCGTCATCGCTGCAGGGCTGTACGCGCTACTGGCCGGCTGGGGCGTGCCGGCGCAACGGACCGTGCTGATGCTGGCGACGGCTGCGGGGCCTGGATCGGTCGCCGTCGCATCGGACTCGGCGGCGCGCTCGCACTCGCCGCCGCGGCGGTCTGCGTTTTCGATCCCTGGGCAGTGACCGCAGCGGGCTTCTGGCTCTCGTTCGGCGCCGTCGCCGCCATCGCGTGGGTCGTGCAGGGGCGTCCGGAGGACGGAAAGGGACCGATGAGCGCCGTGAAAACGGCGGCCCGGGTGCAGATCGCGGTGACTCTGGCGCTTCTTCCCGCAACGGTGCTGCTGTTCCACCAGGTGTCGCTGGTCTCGCCGCTGGCCAATTCAGTGGCCATCCCGCTCGTCAGCTGGATCGTCACGCCGCTGGCGTTGCTCGGCGCGGCCTGCGCCGCACTGCCGGGGCCACTGGGGGCACCCGCCGACGTGCTGCTCGCACTGGCCGACGCAGTGTTCGCCGCGCTGGTTGCCCTGCTGAAGGTGATTCCGGCGCCGAGCTGGGCCGCGCTCGCGCTGCCCGCGCCGCCGTGGCCGGTCGTGCTGCTCGCTGCCCTCGGCATCGCGTGGTGCCTGGCGCCACCGGGCTGGCCGGCGCGCTGGGTCGGCGCGGTCGCGCTGCTGCCGCTGCTGGTGTGGCCGGGCGAGCGTCCCGAGGCGGGCGCGTTGTGGATCACCGCGCTCGACATCGGCCAGGGTTCGGCGGTAGTCATCGAAACCCGCGAGCAGGCGTGGCTGTATGACGCCGGCCCGCGCTATTCGCAGGAATCGGACGCAGGAGAGCGCGTCGTGCTGCCCTACCTGCGCAGTCGCGGCATCGGTCGGCTCGACGGTCTGATCGTCTCTCATCTCGACCAGGATCATTCGGGTGGAGCGGCCTCGGTGCTGCGCGGGATCGAGGTGTCGCGCCTGATCTCGTCGATTGCTTCGGGCGATCCGGCCCTCGGCGGCGCGGCGAGCGAGCGCTGCGCCGCCGGGCTCGAATGGACGTCGAACGACCTGCACTGGCGCATACTGCATCCGCAGGAGAGTGACTACCGCCGCCGGATGTCGACCAACGCGATGAGCTGCGTAGTGCAGGCGCGACTCGGTCCGATCATCGTGCTGCTGACGGGCGATCTGCCGGCGCGCGAAGAAGTGGCGCTGGTCGAGCGCGAAGCCGAGTTGCGTGCGGACTGGCTGATGGTGCCGCACCATGGCAGCCGATCGTCGTCGACGCCGGCGCTGCTCGCAGCGGTGCGGCCGACGGTCGCGCTGGCGCAGGCGGGCTACCGCAACCGCTTTGGCCATCCCAGCGCGGAGGTGCTTGCACGCTATGCCGCACTCGGCATCCCGGTGGTACGCACCGATCATTCGGGCGCCGCGCAATGGAGGTTCGCGCCGGACGGAAGGATCGGGTTTCGCCCCTGGCGCTCCATCGCAGTGCGCTACTGGCACAACCGCCCCGGGGCGGGGCAGGCGGAGGTCGCCGACACAGACGAGGAGAGCATGGAAGAAGGCCCGCCCGGGCAGCCGTTTTTCGGGATGCCATAGCGGCCGCCGCTGGTGTACATCTTGCTAGACTGGTTTTGCACCGCGTCGGGGCGCCGGGCGACAACGAGAACGATCAGGCTCTGAATGGGCAAGCCGTTTGACGAGATGCACAAGGCGGACAGTGGTGGGGTGCGCGAGCACTACCGCGAGTTTGATCGCTGGCTGACCGAACAGACCCCCGACACGATGCTCGACAAGCGCGCCGAGGCGGACCTGATCTTCCGCCGTGTCGGCATCACGTTCGCCGTCTACGGCGAAAAGGACGAGGAGGGCAGCGGCACCGAGCGGCTGATTCCGTTCGACGTCGTGCCGCGCATCATCCCGGCCTCGGAGTGGCGGCAGCTCGAAGCCGGGCTGCGTCAGCGCGTGCGCGCGCTCAACCTCTACATCCACGATGTCTATCACGAACAGCAGATCGTCCGGTCCGGACGCATTCCGGCCGACGAGGTCTTCCGCAATTCGCAGTATCGGCCCGAAATGCACGGGGTCGACGTCGCGAGCAACATCTATACGCACATCGCCGGCATCGACGTGGTGCGCGCCGGCGCCGGCGAGTTCTACGTGCTCGAGGACAACCTCAGGGTTCCGAGCGGTGTCTCGTACATGCTCGAGAACCGCAAGATGATGATGCGGCTGTTCCCCGAACTCTTCGTCCGCAACCGCGTCGCTCCCGTCGCGCACTACCCGGACCTGCTGCTGGAGAACCTGCGCTCGGTGGCACCGCAGGGGGTCGACGACCCGGTCGTCGTCCTGCTGTCGCCCGGCATGTACAACTCCGCCTACTTCGAGCACGCCTTCCTGGCGCAGCAGATGGGGATCGAACTGGTCGAGGGGCAGGACCTCTTCGTCCGCGAGAACAACGTCTACATGCGCACCACGCGTGGACCGCAGCGCGTCGACGTCATCTACCGCCGCATCGACGACGATTTCATCGATCCGCTCGCTTTCCGGCCGGACTCGCAGCTCGGCGTACCCGGACTCCTGTCGGTCTATCGCGCGGGACGTGTGACGCTCGCCAATGCGATCGGTACCGGCATCGCCGACGACAAGTCGATCTATTCGTACGTGCCGGACATGATCGACTTCTATCTGGCCGAGAAACCGATCCTGAACAACGTTCCGACGCACCGCTGTCGTCGTCCGGAGGACCTAGACTACGTGCTGGCGCACCTTTCCGAGCTCGTGGTCAAGGAAGTCCACGGCGCGGGCGGCTATGGCATGCTGGTCGGACCGGCCGCCACGCGCGCCGAGATCGAACTGTTCGGCGCACTCGTGCGCGCCAACCCGGCGAACTACGTCGCGCAGCCGACTCTGGCGCTGTCCACCTGCCCCACCTACGTTGAAAGCGGCATTGCGCCGCGCCACATCGACCTCAGACCATTCGTGCTGTCCGGGGCCGAGGTCACGATGGTGCCAGGGGGTCTGTGCCGGGTTGCGCTGCGCGAGGGCTCGCTGGTGGTCAATTCGTCGCAGGGCGGCGGCACCAAGGACACGTGGGTGCTCGAGCGATGAAGCGCGCCTCCGACCCGTCGATGCCGGGCGACGCTCTCGGCGGCGAATCCACAGCGCGGCGCGTCACCGACCAGATCGATCCCTATGCGCTGATCGACCGCGCCGAGCGGCTGCTGAACACGAATCCGCACGACGCAGTGATGTTCGCGCTGCGCGCGCAGAGCGTCGCGCGGGCGCGCGGCGCCGAGGCGCTGATGGCGCGAGCGCATTACGTCGCCGGCGCTGCACTGGCGCAGACCGGTGACTGGTCCGGCGCAATCCGCCAGCTGTCGCATGCCGAGCATATCTACCGCGCGCAGAACGACATCGCGTCGCAGTGCCAGGTGATCATGCAGCTTGCCGCCGCGTGCGGCGAGCTCGGCGAATATCCTGAGGCGCTCGACGGCTTCTCGCAGGCCGAACGTCTCGCGCGCCAGCACCGCGACCACGCCGCCGTCAGGCGGGCGCTGGTGCAGACCTCGAGCGTGCATACGGCACTCGGAGATTTCGCCGCGGCGCGCGAGTGCCTGCGATCGGCGCTCGAGCTGCCCTCGGGCACCGCGGCCGACGAGGGCATGGTGGTACTGCAGTTCGGGATGGTCGACGTCAACGAGGGCCTGAAGGCGGCTCTTGCCGGCGATGCCGAGACCGTATCGCGCCGCATGGCCGAGGGCGAGGAGCACTTCGACGTCGCGCTCGAGCTGCTGTCGGGAACGACGGACCTGTCAACCGCGATCGCGGCGCGGACCCAGCGTGGCGCCGCCCGCTGCTGGATGGGCGACTTCGCCGGCGGTCTCGCCGACCTCGAGGAAGCGAGCGTCGAGGCAATGCGCAGTGGCTTTCGCCTGCGCGAGGTGCAGGCGCGGCTCGAGCAGGGCTACCACCTCATCGCCGCCGGGCGCGAGGCCGAGGGGCTGGCGCTGCTGCGCCCCGCGTTCCTGCAGGCGGAGGAACTCGGCGACCTCAGGCGCCCCGCCAGCATGCACGAGCGCCTGTCGGCGCTGTACGAAGCGCGCGGCGACTTCCCGCGCGCGCTGTTCCATCACAAGCGCTTCGTCGAGGTCAAGACGCGGCTCGACGGCAAGCTTTCGACGCAGCGCGCGCGCCTGCACGAGGCGCGTGCCGAGCTGGTGAAGCTGAGGACGCAGACCGCGGCCCTGCACGCGCGTACGCAGGATCTGGAGAAGTCGCGCTCGCGGCTCGAGCGGCTCGCGCTCGAGGACGAGCTCACCGGGCTCGCAAACCGCCGCGCGTTCACCAAGGAACTGGAGAACTGGTGCAGTCGTGCCCGCGCGGGCCAGCTGCGTTTCGGCCTCGTCGTGGCGGACATCGACGGCTTCAAGCAGATCAACGACAGCTTTTCCCACGTCACCGGCGACGTGGTGCTGCGGCAGCTCGGCGGCGTGATCCGTGGCAACCTGCGCGACATGGATTTCGCCGCGCGGCTCGGCGGCGACGAGTTTGCGCTGCTGCTAGCCGACAGCGAAGGCGGGGCGGCGCGCACGGTCGTCGAGCGCATCCTGCAGGCGGTGCGCAGTATGCCCTGGGGGCAGCTGGGTGAAGGCCTCGTCGTCAGCCTCAGCGTGGGCTTGTGCGAATCGGCCGACTTCGGCGACTCGAGCGAACTCGTGCGCCGCGCCGACGAGGCGCTGTATGGTGCAAAGGACGCGGGCCGGGATCGCCTGCACGTCTGGAGCGCCGAGCGTGCTTAGCCGCACGGCTGATCATCTGTACTGGATGGCGCGCTATATCGAGCGCGCGGAAAACACCGCGCGGATGCTCGATGTCAACCTGTCGACGAGCCTGCTGCCGCAATCGGCCAAGGCCGCCGAGGGCGGCTGGCGCGCGATGCTCGGCATCTCCGAGCTGCTGCCGCAGTTCGACGAAAAGCACCCGGTGCTCTCGCCGCGTGAAGTCATCGACTTCATGGTGCGGGACCCCGGCAACTCGTCGTCGATCTACTGCTGCCTGCAGGCGGCGCGCGAGAACGCGCGTGCAGTGCGGGGATCGCTGACGACTGAAGTCTGGGAGACGCACAACGACACGTGGCTCGGGCTGCAAAGGCTGCTGCGCGAGCGGCTGCTCGATCGCGACCCGCAGGAGTTCTTCGAGTGGGTCAAGTTCCGCTCGCACCTGTCCCGCGGCGTGACCATCGGCACGATGCTGAAGGACGAAGCTTTCTACTTCGTACGGCTCGGCACCTTCCTCGAAAGGGCGGACAACACGGCGCGGCTGATCGACGTGAAGTTCCATGGCGTGGCGCCGCCGGGGCTAGTGTTGAACGCCGTGCCGGAAGAGGCACAGGAGCAGCAACTCGACTTCTACCACTGGGCTGCGGTGCTGCGTTCGGTCTCCGCCTTCGAGATCTACCGCAAGGTCTACCGCGACGTCATCACACCCGCGCGCGTTGCGGCGCTGCTGATCCTGCGCGGCGACATGCCGCGCTCGCTTTTGTCCTGCCTGAACGAGGTGTGCCTGAACCTCGAAATGGTTCGCAACAGCCGCTCGGAGGAGACCGAAAGGCGCGCCGGGCTGCTGCGGGCAGAACTGCGCTACGGTACGATCGATGACATCCTGGCGCGCGGCATGCACCGCTTTTTGACGTCGTTTCTCGAGCGCGTCAACGACATCGGCGGCCGCATCAGTCAGGACTTCCTGGTCCCGCCGGTGGCGCACTAGCCGCACCCTACACCGACATGCGCTATCCCATCGGCTATCGCCATTTCGCCCGGCTTGCGGTGCGGCGCGACTACGACAGCGCCGCGCCAGTGCGCGGTGTCCGGATCGGCGGGGGGCGAGGAGGCGATGGAAGTCCGGGTGAAGATGACTGAGGCAGTGGCCCAAGACGATTTGGTCTCGCGGCAGGCTGTGGAGGAGATCGCATGACCTACTGCGTCGGCATGCAGCTCGACCAGGGGCTGGTGTTCCTGTCGGATTCGCGCACGAATGCCGGCGTGGATCACATCTCGACGTTTCGCAAGATGACGGTGTTCGAGCACCCGGGCGAGCGCCTGATCGTACTGCTCTCTGCGGGGAACCTCGCGGTGACGCAGGCCGTGCGGCAACTGGTCTGCGAGAACGTGGGGCCGCATGTCGACAGCGTATGGATCGCCAAGACCATGTTCGATGCGGTTCGCGTCGTCGGCGAAGCGGTGCGCGAGGTCAACCGGCGCGACGGGCAGGCGCTGAAGGATGCCGGCATCGAGTTCAACTGCAATTTTATCTTTGGCGGGCAGATTCGCGGCGAGCGAATGCGGCTCTTCCACGTCTATTCGGCGGGCAATTTCATCGAGGCGACGCCGGAGAACGCGTATTTCCAGATCGGCGAGGCGAAGTACGGCAAGCCGATCATCGACCGTGTGATCACGCCGGGGACATCGCTCGAGGAGGCCGCCAAGTGCGCGCTGATCTCGATGGACTCGACCCTGCGCTCCAACATCTCGGTCGGCCTTCCGCTCGACCTCCTCGTCTACGAACAGGGTGCGCTGCGCGTCACCAAGTTCGTGCAGATCGACCACCACAACCAGTACATGCAGATGATCCGCAACACATGGGGAGCGAGGCTCAAGCAGGTGTTCCAGGAAATTCCGGATCCGACCTGGCGCGATGCGCTGCGCGACAGCGCTGCACCGAAGCTCGAGACCGAGATCACCCAGCCCCCACGTGCTCCGTTGCCTCCCACCCTCGAGGGCGAGGTCGCCGCAAACGGGGCATCGATGCAACTGGTGGCCCAGTCCGCCGCGCAAGCTGCACCGCGGTGAGCTTCCGCAGAACACGTCGCCCCGGGCGTCGCGACGGTCCCTGATGGCCTGACCCGCTGAACGGAGTCCTGGTGTCGATCCACGTCGCGCTGAATCACGTCACCCAGTACCGCTACGACCGGCGCGTGGGCCTCGGCCCTCAGGTTGTCCGCCTGCGCCCGGCACCCCACTGCCGCACGCCAGTGCTGTCGTATTCGCTGCGCATCGAGCCCGAACTGCATTTCATCAACTGGCAGCAGGATCCATTCGCGAACTACCTTGCGCGCGTCGTGTTCCCGGAGAAGGCGACGGAGTTGCGGGTCACCGTCGATCTGGTCGCGCAGATGGCCGTCTACAACCCGTTCGACTTCTTCCTCGAGCCTGTCGCCGAACAGTTCCCGTTTCCCTACGAGGCGGGCCTGGGGCAGGACCTGCTGCCGTACCTCGCGCGCGACGATCTGACGCCGAGGCTGCGCGACTTCATCGCGGGTGTCGATACGCGCGAGCAGCGGACGATCGATTTCCTCGTGGAACTGAACCAGCGTCTGCAGCGCGAAATCCGTTACCTGATCCGGCTCGAACCCGGAGTGCAGACGCCGGAGCAGACGCTGCAGCTCGCCGCGGGTTCGTGCCGCGACACCGGCTGGCTGCTAGTGCAGGTTCTGCGTCACCTCGGCCTCGCCGCACGCTTTGTGTCGGGCTATCTGATTCAGCTGAAGCCGGACGTGAAGGCACTCGACGGCCCGTCGGGCGCCGAGCATGACTTCACCGACCTGCATGCATGGTGCGAGGTGTATCTGCCGGGTGCGGGCTGGATCGGGCTCGATCCGACCTCTGGGCTGCTCGCAGGCGAGGGGCATCTGCCGGTCGCTTGCACGCCGGAACCGACGACGGCGGCACCGATCAGCGGAATGGTCGACGATTGCGAGGTCGACTTCCGCCACACGATGCAGGTGACGCGCATCTATGAAGCCCCGCGCGTCACCAAGCCGTATAGCGACGAACAGTGGCACGCCCTCGATGCCCTCGGACGCACGGTCGACGCCGCACTCAAAGTCATGGACGTGCGCCTGACGCAGGGCGGGGAGCCGACCTTCGTTTCGATCGACGATCGCGATGGCGCGGAATGGAACACCGCCGCGCTCGGGCCGACCAAGCGCGGCTACGCCACGGCGCTGCTGCAGCGGCTGAAGGAGCGCTATGGCGCCGACGGGTTCCTGCACCTGGGGCAAGGCAAGTGGTATCCCGGCGAGCAACTGCCGCGCTGGGCACTGTCGATCTTCTGGCGCGCCGATGGCGAACCCTGCTGGGCCGATCCGCGTCTGTTCGCCGATGAGCGGGCGCCTTCTGAATGCACGGCTGCTGATGCCGAGCGCTTCATCCGGCGTCTGGCTCAGCGCCTTGGGATCGACGCCGGCTGCGTGCTGCCGGGCTACGAGGACGCCTGGTACTACCTCTGGCGCGAGCGGCGACTGCCGGTCAATGTCGATCCTTTCGATTCTCGCCTCGAGGACGAACTGGAGCGCGCACGGCTGCGTCGGGTGTTCGAACAGGGACTTGCGAGCCCGATTGGCTACGCGCTGCCAATTGCGCGCAGCGAGTCGCCCGAGGAAGACGCGCGCTGGATCAGCGGTCCGTGGTTCCTGCGTGACGAGCGCATGTACCTCGTTCCGGGCGATTCTCCGATGGGGTATCGGTTGCCGCTCGATTCGCTGCCATGGGCTGCGTCTGGGGACCGACCTTCGCTTTACGAGCACGACCCGTTTGCGCCACGGGCGGCGTTGCCGTTGCATGCCGACATCAGGGCGCAGTACGCGCCCCACGCAGTCGGCGGCGGGTTCGCCGAGGGTGGCGCGGTGGCGCTGCAAGCTGGATTCGCACCCCATGGCGACAGCCATGCCGTTGCGGGCGATGCCGCAACAGCTGCTGTGGCCGGTGGCCGCAGAGCGCGAGGGACGCGCGCCGGAAGCGCCCCGGCGCGCGCGCCGGAGCCGCGTCGCTTTGAATCGGCAGCGTCAATCACGCGTACGGCGTTGTGCGTCGAGGTCCGCGACCCACGCCGCGCCAGCGGTCCCGCAGCCGAGCGCGAAGGAACCGCGAGCCGCGTGCTGTACGTCTTCATGCCGCCGCTGCCGGTGCTCGAGGACTATCTCGAGCTCGTCGCTGCGGTCGAGGCGACCGCCGCCGAGCTGGGCCTGCCGGTCGTACTTGAGGGCTATCCGCCGCCACGCGATCCGCGCCTGAAGATGCTGCAGATCACTCCTGATCCCGGCGTCATCGAGGTCAACATCCATCCGGCGTCGGACTGGGAGCAGCTCGTCGACCACACCGCAACGCTGTACGAAGCGGCGCGGTTGTCACGTCTGTCGACCGAGAAGTTCATGCTGGACGGCCGACACACGGGCACTGGCGGCGGCAACCACATCGTGCTGGGCGGCGCCACGGCGGAGGATTCGCCGTTCCTGCGACGCCCCGACCTGCTCGCGAGCCTGATCGCCTACTGGCACAACCACCCGTCGCTGTCGTACCTGTTCTCGGGTCTGTTCATCGGCCCGACCAGCCAGGCGCCGCGCGTGGACGAGGCGCGCAACGATCAGGTCTACGAACTTGAGGTCGCTCTGGCCGAACTGCGTCGCAGAAGCCAGGGCGAGAACGCGCCGCCATGGCTGGTCGACCGCACGCTGCGCAATATCCTGATCGACGTGACCGGCAATACGCACCGATCGGAGTTCTGCATCGACAAGCTGTACTCGCCGGATGGACCGTCGGGCCGCCTGGGCCTGCTGGAGATGCGCGCGTTCGAGATGCCGCCACACTGGCAGATGAGCCTCGCGCAGCAGTTGCTGTTGCGCGCGCTGCTCGCGCGCTTCTGGCGCACGCCGTACACCGCGCGACTGACCCGCTGGGGCACCGAGCTGCACGACCGCTTCCTGCTGCCGACCTTTGTTGCGCTGGACTTCGATGATGTCCTGACCGAACTCGCCGAAGCGGGCTTCCCGATGCGCGACGCGTGGTTCGCGCCACACTTCGAGTTCCGTTTCCCGCTCTACGGGGAACTCGCGCTGCGCGGCGTCAGGCTTGCGTTGCGCGGAGCGCTCGAGCCGTGGCACGTGATGGGCGAAGAGGGCGCGATGGGCGCCACGGTGCGCTACGTCGACTCATCCCTCGAGCGCGTCGAGGTCAAGGCGACGGGTCTGAACGGGTCGCGCCATGTCATCGCGGTCAATGGCAAGGCGCTGCCGCTGCATCCGACCGGCCGCGCCGGCGAGTTCGTGTGCGGCGTGCGCTATCGCGCGTGGCAGCCGGCCTCGGCGCTGCATCCGACGATCGGCGTGCATGCGCCGCTGACCTTCGACCTCGTCGACACGTGGATGGAGCGCTCACTGGGCGGCTGCCAGTACCATGTTGCCCATCCTGGCGGCCGCAACTACGTGACCTTCCCCGTCAATGCCTACGAAGCCGAGAGCCGGCGCCTTGCGCGCTTCTTCAGGACGGGCCACACGCCGGGCCGCATGCGTGTGGCCGACCCGCGGCGCAGCCTCGAATTTCCCTTCACGCTCGACCTGCGGCAGGCGTAGCGGCATGTGGGGTCCGGCGCTCACGAATTTCCGCCGGCCGGCGTGACCCAGAGCCTCTTCGACTTCGATCGCGGCCGCGACGCGAGCGCGCTCGTGACGCGTTACGCGTTGCCGGCGCCCGCAGGCCATCGCGACGAACTGCGCGGCGCCGATGGCACGCTGCGTCCCGCGTGGCGCGAATTCTTCGAGCACCTCGGACCCGGCGGATGGGCGGATCTGCCCCGGCGCCGGGGGACGATCGAGCAGCAGGTGCGCGACGACGGCATCACCTACAACGTCTACAGCGAGGAGGGCAAGGTCGAGCGCCCGTGGCCCCTCGACCTGATGCCGTACCTGCTCGAGGCCGACGAGTGGGCCGCGATCGAGGCCGGTGTGGCCCAGCGGGCGGAACTGCTCGCGCGCATCATGGCCGACTGCTACGGACCGCAGCGGCTGTTGGCCGACAACCTGCTGCCTCCTGCGCTGGTGTTCGGACACCCGGGCTATCTGCGGCCGCTCGTTGGGCAGCGGCCTCCCGGCGATCACTTCCTGCACATCGTCGCCGTCGATCTTGCCCGGGGGGGCGACGGCCAGTGGTGGGTGGTCGGCCACCGCACGCAGTCGCCGTCGGGACTCGGCTACGCGCTGCAGAACCGGCTGATCGTCTCGCGGCTTTTCCCGGAGGCTTTCCGCCAGATGAACGTGCAGCGGCTGGCGTCGAGCTATCGCCGCCTGCTCGGCATGCTGCAGCGACTGAGTCCGCGCCCGGAAGGCGACGCTGCGCGACTGGTGCTGCTCACGCCCGGGCCCTATGCGGAAACCTATTTCGAGCACACGTACCTCGCACGCTATCTCGGCATCCCGCTGGTCGAGGGCAGTGACCTGACCGTGCGCGACGAGCGCGTCTACCTCAAGACGCTGCATGGGCTGCAGCCCGTTCACGGCATCCTGCGCCGACTCGATGACAACTTCTGCGATCCACTCGAACTGAGGCAGGACTCGACGCTCGGTGTGCCCGGACTTCTGGGCGCTGTGCGCGCAGGCCGCATCTTGCTTGCAAACGCGCTGGGCTCGGGTTTTCTGGAATCGCCCGCGATCAACGGCTTTCTGCCCGCCATTGCGCGCCGCGAACTCGGCGCCGGCCTGATGCTGCCGTCGCTCGCGAGCTGGTGGTGCGGCGAAGCGGCAGCGTGGTCCCAGGTCGCCGGTGAGCTCGGCGACAAGGTCGTCAAACCGACGTATCCACCCAGTGCGCATCGGCCCGGGTTCGAGGCCGTCATCGGCGCCGGGCTCCCGCGCCGGCAGTTCGAAGCAGTGCGCAGTCGGGTCGAGGCCGATCCGGATGCCTGCACGGTCCAGGCCTACCTTCCGCTGCCGATGAACCCGACCTGGCACGAAGGGCGCCTCCAGCCGCGCGCGGCGATGGTCCGCGTCTATGCCATCGCCGATGCGACCAGTGGCTGGCACGTCATGCCCGGCGGGCTGACACGGATCGCGCTGCGCGAGCAGCGTGTCGTTTCGATGCAGAAAGGCGGCGGCAGCCAGGACACCTGGGTGCGCACGTCGGGAACCGTAGACACGTTCTCGATGCTGCCGATGCCGCTGCGGGCGGAGGAACTCGCGGGACAACGCCGCATCGTCTCAAGCCGCTCGGCGGAAAACCTGTTCTGGATGGGACGCTATGCCGAGCGCGCCGACCAGTCGGTTCGACTGGCGCGAACGGCGCTGACGCTGATCGGCGACAACGCACGGTCGCCGTCACCGCTGCTTCAGATGCTGGCGACGCTGTGCGAGGAGCAGGGCCTCGTGCCCGAAGGCGTGCCATCGCCGACGCAGTCGGTCGCAGTGTTCGAGCGGACGCTGATCTCGGCGCTGTCGGATCCCGGCGCGCGCAGCGTGTCTTACAACCTCGCGGCCATGGTTCGCGCCGCAAGCCACATACGCGACCGGCTCTCGGCGGATCACTGGCGGCTGCTGTCGTCGTCAGTCGAAGAGCTCGGTGCCGGCGCAGGTGAGGCCCATTCGACCGACGAAGCGATCGCGGCGCTCGGGCGCCTGGCCGTGCACCTGTCGGCAATCGCAGGCAACCAACTCGACCACATGACTCGCGACGACGGGTGGCGCCTGATGACCATCGGTCGCCAGCTCGAGCGGCTCGAGACGCTGGCGCGGGTGCTCGGGCTGGCGTTCGAGGCCGGAGCCCTGGGACGCGAGGACGGTTACGACTTTCTGCTGCAACTCTTCGACAGCACGATCACCTACCGCGCGCTTTACCAGCGCCGCCTCGAGGTTCCACCGCTGGCTGACCTGCTGGTGCAGGAGCAGGCCAATCCACGCTCGTTGCGAGGTGTCGCGCGCCGGGTCTCGAACCAGATCGAGCGGCTCGGGGCTCCGGGGGCGGAGGAATTGCAGGCGTACCTGCCGCGCCAGCGCGATTGGCTCGGACTGGCAGAGCTCACCGCAGTGGATGCCGATGGCCGCTACTCGGCTCTGCTGCAGCTCGCCGCGCGGCTGGTTAGCGGCAGCCGTGCGCTTTCCGACGCGATTGGTGCGCGCTACTTCAGCCACGCCGCAGAGGCGTTCCGCGGGATGAACGCATGAGCGCCGCACCGGGCCGCCCCAAGCAAGCTCGCGCCGCAGCGCGCAGCGCGGAGGCTCCACGATGAGCGCGGTGGTCCGCCTCGATGTGACGCACACTACGATCGCGCGCTATTCGGCGCGGGTCGAAGTCGCCTACCATTGCGCGCACCTGACGCCCCGCAACGATGATCGCCAGCATGTCGATGCGTTCCGGCTGGCGATCGACCCGCTGCCGTCGCAAAGCATGTCCCTGCGCGATTCGTTCGGCAATCTGCGCACGGAGTTCGCGCTCTACGTGCCGCACGAAGTGCTCGCCGTCACGGCGCGCAGCCGCGTCGCTTTGACGCCGCGCGCAGAACCGCTCGATGCCGCCGCAAGCGCGCCATGGGAGAGCGTGGCAGCCGGGCTGCGCTATGCGGTTGCGGCCTCGTTCCAGCCCGCGGCTGAGTTCGTGTTTGCTTCGCCGTGTGTGCCGTTGCTGCCGGCGCTGCGCGACTACGCGGCGGAGAGCTTCACGCCAGGCCGCCAGTGCCTCGCCGGCGCGATCGAGCTGATGGAGCGGATCCACCGCGACTTCACCTACGAGCAGGGCTCGACCGACGTGAACACCCCGCTCGAAGAGGTCTTCCGCGACCGAAGAGGCGTGTGCCAGGACTATGCCCACCTGATGCTCTCGATGCTGCGCGGGCTCGGCCTGCCGGCGCGTTATATCAGCGGCTATCTGCTGACGCATCCGCCGGCGGGACAGGCCAGGCTGCTGGGAGCGGACGCCTCGCATGCGTGGGTGTCGGTCTGGTGTCCGCCTTTGGGCTGGATCGATCTCGACCCGACCAATGCGGTGCTGCCCGACCTCGGGCACGTGACCCTGGCGATCGGACGCGACTACGGCGACGTCACTCCGCTGCGCGGAGTTATCCAGGGTGGCGCGAGCCACGCGCTCGAAGTGTCGGTCGACGTGACCCCGGTGATCGCGCGCGCCGCGTGAGTGCGCGACCGAACGGCGTCCTACTGTGCGACCCAGCCGCCGTCGACGTTCCAGGCCACGCCGCGCACCTGGTCCGCGGCCGAGGAGCACATGAAGACCGCCAGCGCGGCGAGCTGCTCGGCCGTCGCGAACTGCATCGACGGCTGCTTTTCGCCGAGCAGCGACTTCTTCGCCGCTTCCTCGCTGATGTGGTCTCGGGCGGCGCGTGCCTCGACCTGTTTCTGCACCAGCGGCGTTAGAACCCAACCCGGGCAGATCGCGTTGCAGGTGATTCCGGAGCCCGCGGTGTCAAGCGCCACCGCCTTGGTGAAGCCGACGATGCCGTGCTTGGCGGCGACATAGGCCGACTTCTCGGCCGACGCCACGAGGCCGTGCACCGATGCGACGTTGATGATGCGTCCCCAGTTGGCCTGCCGCATCTTCGGCAGCGCGAGACGCGTCGTGTGGAAGGCCGAGCTGAGGTTGATCGCGATGATCGCGTCCCAGCGCTCGACCGGGAATGTGTCGATCGGGGCGGTGTGCTGGATGCCGGCGTTGTTGACGAGGATATCGACGCGCCCGAACTCCGATTCGGCTGCGCGGATCATCTGCTCGATCTCGCCCGGCTTGCTCATGTCGGCGCCGTGATACAGCGTGCGCGCGCCGCGGCCCTGTAGGTCGCGCTCGGCCGCGCGGATCGTGTCGGCATCGCCGAAGCCGTTGATGACAATGTGGGCGCCCTCGTCAGCGAGCGCGCGCGCCATCGCCAGCCCGATTCCGCTAGTGGACCCCGTCACCAGGGCAGTCTTTCCTTTCAGCATGCCGGCCTCCTCTTCTTCGAGGCGAGTATGCCACCGCCCGCTGACTACAATCGCCGCCGATCCGCCCCTACTGAATCCATCGAGGCCAGATTGAACGCATCCAACGAGCCGCGCCAGCATCGCGTGAAATGCCTGAGCCCCGTCGGCTTCCACGAGATGGTGTACGTCGAGTGGGGCAACCCGGCCAATGCAAATGTCCTCATCTGCGCCCACGGCCTGACGCGGATGGGACGCGACTTCGACCGTCTCGCACGTGTGCTGAGCGATCGCTACCGCGTGGTCTGTCCCGATGTGGTCGGGCGCGGCCTGAGCGATCGACTGCGCGATCCTGCCTACTACGCCATTCCGCAGTACGTCAGCGACATGGTGGCGCTGATCGCGCGGCTCGGCGTTGACCAGGTCGACTGGGTCGGCACTTCGATGGGAGGGCTGATCGGCATCGCGCTGGCCGGGCAGCCCGGATCGCCGATCCGCAGGATGGTGATCAACGACGTCGGGCCGCGGCTCGGGCCAGTGGCCATCGCACGGATCGCCTCCTACGTCGGGCAGCCGGTGTCGTTCGCGAACCTCGACGAAGCCGTCGGTTACCTGTCGGTCGCGGCCGCGCCGTTCGGGCTGAAGACGCGCGAGGACTGGCGCGAACTCTTCGAACCAACGCTGCGGCGCGAGGGCGATCGCTGGGTGCTGCGTTACGACCCGGCGATCGCGCTGCCGCTCAAGAGTGTCACGCCGCAGGCGGCGGCCGCCGCGGAGGCGGCGACCTGGGCGCTGTACGACCGGATCAGCGCCAGGACGCTGCTTGTGCGCGGCGCCGAGTCCGACCTGCTGACGCCGGAGACTACGGCCGAAATGGCGGCGCGCGGGCCGCGGCCGCGGGTGGCGGAGGTTCCCGGAGTCGGACACGCGCCGACGTTCATGCTTCCCGGCGAGATTGCGCTGGTGCGCGACTTCCTGCTCGAGGACGCGGATCGGACGACCTAAAAGATGCCGCTCGCCAGGCCCGCGGCGAGCGCGGTGCCGAGTTCGCGCGCGAGTTCGAGGTCGGCTACCGGCACGGTTTTCGGCGCAAGGATGTCTTCAGGTGTCTGGGCACCGTTGCGAATCACCAGCGGCTGCGCTACTTCGCGCAGGCGCAGACCGGTCGCGATGCGCTGCACCTGTCGCGCGGCCCCGGCGCCATCGGTGCCCGCGGCGATGATCGCGGCATAGGGTCGGCCGTTGATGCGCTCGAGCACCGCGTAGTAAACGCGGTCGAAGAAGTCCTTCATCAGCCCGGCCATCGTTGCCAGGTTCTCCGGCATCGCGAAGAGGTAGCCGTCGGCGGCCAGCACGTCGGCATCACCGACCTCAGGCGCGCGGTGCACGCGCACTTCGACGCCGTCCTGCGTGCGCGCACCCGCGGCGGCGGCCAGCGCGAGCTGCTCGGCTGCGCCGGTCATCGAGTGATAGACGATCAACAGCGCCTTCATCGGCGCAGCGGTTCCTGTCGGAAAAATCGCGTCAGTAGGTCATACCAGAGCGGGAACGCAGCCTGCAGACGCGCCGGATCGACGAAGAAGGCCTCCGACGACACCGCGAAGAATTCGCCTTCGTCCTGGCCGGCGTAGGCGTCGAGCGGCAGGTGTGCGTAGTAGCGATCCGCGGACTCGGAGTCGGGGTCGACGTCGAACGGCAATTCGTTTTCGACGAGGTCGAGCTCGGCGACGAAACTCTGATAGGCCTCTTCGAGCGCTGCGCGCCAGGCCTCCGCCCGCAACTGCGGATGCAGTGTCGGCGAGAACGCCGGGACGCCATCGGCCGCGCCGTTCAGCAGGTCGAGCTTGTGCGTGAACTCGTGGATCACCACCGAATACGCGATGCCGGACTCCGATCGTGTCTTCAGAGCGTCGTCCCACGACAGGAGCACCGGACCGCCCTCCCAGGCCTCGCCGGTGATCGGCTCCGTGTATTCGTGCACGACGCCGGACTCGTCGGTGATGCTGCGTGGAACGAGGAACTCACCCGGATAGACCACGATGCCGCTCCAGCCGCGATACCACTCGAGTCCCAGCTCGAGGATCGGCAGGCACGCCTGTGCGGCGACGTTCACCTGCATTTCTGCATTCAGTTGCAAACCGCCAGCACCCGCCATCTGTTTCTCGGCCAGGAACGCGGCGGCGAGCGAGCGCAGGCGCTGCAGTTCGTCGATCGTCAATCCGCCGAGGAACGGCAGTCCGGCCAGTGCCGCCTGCCACAGTGCATCCGGCACCGCGACGGGCTTCCGCGGCGCACGGCCGAACAGACCTCTGAGCATGCGTCGATTGTGCCGCAACGGTCGAACGCTTCGGGCGGGATAATCGCAGCATGACGGCCGATCACTTCGACCATGAAGCCATCGCGTTGAACGCCGCGACGCCGACGCTGGACCCGGTCGCCACGCGCGCGCTTGTTGGGCCGCTCTACGAGGGCAAGGCGCTGCGCACCGGCGAGCCGTTCGCCGCCCACGCCGACGGCATTGGCGCGATTGTCGGCACGCTGCGGCCTGATCCGGACCTGCTGGTGGCCGCGCAGCTCTTCGGCGTTCACGATGTGCTGCGCGATCCGGACGACTGGCTGCGCTCGCGCTTCGGCGCTGCCGTGGCGCAGCTGGTTGCGGATCTGCGGCAGCTGATGCGGCTATCCGAGCTCACGCGCGCGCGCGAGGAGGCCAAGGGCCGAAGCCACGTCGAGGACCAGCCCGAGGCACTGCGGCGCATGTTGCTCGCGATGGCGAACGACCTGCGCGTGGTGCTGCTGCGCCTAGCTTCGCGGCTTCAGACCCTGCGCTTCTATGCACTGAGTCGCCGCCCCGGCGCGGAGCCGTTCGCACGCGAAACCCTCGAGCTGTACGCACCGCTCGCCAACCGCCTCGGCATCTGGCAGCTGAAGTGGGAGCTCGAGGACCTGTCGTTCCGCTTTCTCGACCCGGACACCTACAAGGCGGTCGCACGCATGCTCGATGAGCGGCGCGTCGAGCGCGAATCCTTCATCGAAGGGGCGCTGGCGACGCTGCGGCGGCTGGTCGACGAGGCCGGCCTGCGGGCGGAAATCAGCGGCCGGCCGAAGCATATCTACAGCATCTGGAACAAGATGCGCGCCAAGGGCCTCGCGTTCGAGCAGGTCTATGACGTGCGCGGCCTGCGAGTGATCGTCGACGAAGTATCGCAGTGCTACCAGGTGCTCTCCATGGTGCACTCGGCCTGGATGCCGGTCGAGCGCGAGTACGACGACTACATCGGGCGTCCGAAACCGAACGGCTACCAGTCGCTGCATACCGTGGTCCGCGACGAGCATGGCCGCACGCTCGAAGTGCAGATCCGGACGCGGCGCATGCATGAGCACGCCGAGCTCGGCGTCGCGGCGCACTGGCGTTACAAGGAGGGTGGGCGTGGACGCGAAGACGACCAGCAGCGCGTCGCGTGGCTGCGCCAGCTGCTCGCGTGGCGCGACGAGGTCGATGCGCCGCCCGCCGGCGGCCCGGCGCGCGAGGAGCGTATCTACGTGCTGACGCCACAGGCGCGGGTGGTGGAGCTGCCGGCCGGTGGCACGCCGGTCGACTTTGCCTATCACATCCACTCCGAACTCGGGCATCGCTGCCGCGGCGCCCGCGTCAACGGCGCGATCGTGCCGCTCAGTACGCCGCTTGCGAGCGGGCAGACCGTCGAGATCGTCGCGGCGAAGAGCGGGGGCCCGAGCCGCGACTGGCTCAACCTCGAACTCGGCTTCCTGCGCAGCGCGCGCTCGCGGGCGAAGGTGCGGCAGTGGTTCAACGCGCTGGAACTCGAACAGTCGGTTGCGGCGGGCCGCGAGATCGTAGAGAAGGAGCTGCAGCGCCTGGGCAGGACGGCGGTCAAGCTCGAAGACCTGGCGCGACGCCTCGGCTTCGACAAGGTTGACGAACTCTGCGCGGCGGCAACCAAGGAAGAATTCAGCCTGCGCTCGATCGAGCATGCCCTCGCGCCGCCGCCGGCCGAAGCGCCGGAACTTCCCGCGCTTGTCGGCAAGCCGCGTGAGGCACCGGCCGGCCGCGGCAAGGTCCTCGTCGTTGGCGTCGATTCACTTTTGACCCAACTCGCGCGCTGCTGCCGGCCCGTGCCGCCCGACGAGATCGGCGGCTATGTCACGCGCGGGCGCGGCGTATCGATCCACCGTGCGAACTGCTCGAATCTGCAGGCACTGATCCAGCGTGAGCCCGAGCGCGTGGTCGAAGTCGCGTGGGGCCGACAGGCTGATGCGGTCTATCCGGTCGAGGTCCTCGTCATCGCGCAGGACCGTTCGGGTCTGCTGCGCGACATCTCGGAAGTGTTCGCACGCGAGAAGCTCAACGTGATCGGAGTGTCCACCCAGAGCCAGCGCGGCGAAGCGCGGATGGGCTTTACCGTCGAGGTCGGCACTGCAGCGGATATTCCCCGGGTCAGCGGCCTGCTGCGCGAAGTCACCGGTGTGTTCGCGGTCCGGCGCCGCTGAACGCGCTCGCCGCGCTCAGTTGGCGGTAGCGGCCCTCTCAGCGGCGTCGCCCTGCGCCGCCAGCAGCTCGAAGTGGCGCGCATAGCGCGGGTGCAGCTTCGAGAGCGAGAGCCACACGAGGAAATCCGCCGTATTGAAATCGGGATCCCAGGCCGGTTCGCCGCAGATTCGCGCGCCGATCCGCAGATAGCCCTTCAAAAGCGGCGGCATGTCGCTTGCGGCGGCCGGTTCGATGCGCTCGAAGGGATACGGCAGGTGCGGAAACACCCGGTATTCGGGGTCGGTCAGGTACTTCTGCAGGTCGAGCCGAATGCGCGCAGCGCTGCCGCCGCCGTCGTTGAGCGGCACGCTCGCGCATCCGATCAGGTGACCGTAGCCGCCCGCCTTCATGTAATGCGCCATGCCGGCCCAGAGCAGCAGGATGGTGCTGCCCGAGCGATAGTCACGATGCACGCAGGAGCGGCCCACTTCGACCATTGTTGGCGCGATGTGATGCAGCCGCGACAGGTCGAATTCAGTCTGCGAGTACAGCCGGCCGAGCTCGCGCGCCCGATGCGGCGCCAGGATGCGGTAGGTGCCGACGACGCGCAGCGTGTCCAGGTCGCGAACGATGAGGTGGTCGCAATACGGGTCGAAGTCGTCGGCGTCGATTCCGGTGTCAGGGTCGCCGACCTTGGCTCCCATTTCCTCGGCAAAGACCTCATAGCGCAGGCGCTGCGCATCCTCGACATCGGCCGGGGAGTGTGCGAGCGCCACGCTCAGTCGAGGTTCACCGGGACCCGCGGTGGGGAATGCGACGCCCGATGGGCTGTCCGAACGCGCCATGAAATGTCCGATCGTGGCTGAGGTCGTGCAGGATGCGCTCGGTCGGATCGAACGCCCAGATCGCCGGCACTTCCACGTTGCAATGTTGCGTAACAGCGCAAGTGGTGTCAATCAGGTCCATGCACAAGTGCGGTCAACTGTAGTGATCTCGCTGATATACTTTGTATCTTCAGGCGCGTAGCTCAGCTGGTTAGAGCACCACCTTGACATGGTGGGGGTCGTTGGTTCGAGTCCAATCGCGCCTACCAGGAACTCCACACGCAAAGGACGCGGAGAAATGCTTCGAACTCGATTCACGGAGGGCTGATCCCGGAGGACGAGTACGCCTTTGCAGTGAAGTGCGGCTCGCCCGCACTTTTTTTTCGCTTGGAGTTTCCGATGATCTCAATCCGATTACCCGATGGCTCAAGCCGCGCGTTCGGTGCGCCAGTGCGTGTCGCCGACGTTGCGGCCGCAATCGGCCCGGGGCTGGCGAAGGCCGCTCTGGCCGGGCGCGTTGACGGCAAGCTGGTCGACACGTCGCACCTGATAGACCGTGACGCCGAGGTGGCGATCGTCACCGACCGCGATGCCGACGGCCTCGAGGTGCTGCGCCACTCGACGGCGCACCTGCTGGCCTACGCGGTAAAGGAGCTTTTCCCGGAAGCGCAGGTCACGATCGGCCCGGTGATAGACAACGGCTTCTACTACGACTTCTCGTTTCCGCGCGGCTTTACGCCCGAAGATCTCGACGCGATCGAAAAGAAGATGGCCGAGCTGGCGAAAAGGGACGAACCGGTCGTGCGCGAGGTCTGGAAGCGCGACGACGCCGTGAAATTCTTCGAGTCGATCGGGGAGAAGTACAAGGCCGAGATCATCGCGGCGATTCCGGCCAATGAGGACATCTCGCTCTATCGCGAGGGCAAGTTCATCGATCTATGCCGCGGCCCGCATGTGCCGTCGACCGGCAAGCTGAAGATCTTCAAGCTGATGAAGGTCGCTGGTGCCTACTGGCGCGGCGACAGCGCGAACGAACAGCTTCAGCGGATCTACGGGACGGCCTGGGCGAAGAAGGACGAGCAGGACGCATACCTCAAGATGCTTGAAGAGGCCGAGCGTCGCGACCACCGCAAGCTGGGTCGCGAACTCGACCTGTTCCATCTCGACGAGCATTCGCCCGGCACGGTGTTCTGGCATCCGAAAGGCTGGGTCGTCTGGCAGCAGGT
>DATKAJ010000038.1:0-6118 GCA_035498175.1 Burkholderiaceae bacterium | reverse complement strand
GGATCGCGGCGATCACCACCATCGCGGTCCAGCGCAGCACGCGCTCGCGCATCTGCTGCAGCTCGAGCGACGCGAGCTCCGCCCGCGTCGCGAGCAGTGCGGCGATGTGGGCGGCCAGGCGGCGCAGTGCGGCCACCAGCCCAGGCGAGGATGCCGGGTCGGTCACGTCAGGAGCCGATCGCCTCGGAAGGCGACCGCGGCCTTCAGCGGCGGTTGATGACGAGGCCGAGCAGCATGCCGATGCCTGCGGCGATGCCGACCGCCGTCCACGGGTGTTCGTGCACCCAGTTATCGGTCGCCTTGGCAGCGGACTTCGCCTGATCGACAGCCCGATGCTCGGCATCGACCAGACGGCGCTTGGCGCTCGAAATCGCCGATTGCGCACGCCGACGCAGTTCGGTGGCCTGCTCGCCGCTCGCCTGCGCAGCTTGTCGCAGCAGTTCCTCGGCGTCCACTAGCACGGTGTTGACGTCAGCCATCAGTCTCTCCTTCGTCACCTGTTCCGTCGTTTCCATCGGTTCTCCTTCACGTTACCCGCTTGCAGCCTAGACAGCGATCATGCCGCCGTCATGACCCAGATCGAATCCCGGAGATCGTCTATCCGTTCACGAAGACCCAGTTCAGCAGTTCGTCGAGCGCGGCCTGCGCGCCATTCGCGTTGGGGTGATTGACGAAGGCCACCACGGTATAGCGCCGGCCGCTCGCGGCCAGCACATAGCCGGCGATCGCGCGCGCGTCGGTCAGCAGGCCGGTCTTGACATGCGCGGAGCCCGCGGCCCCGACACGCTTGCGCATTGTGCCGTCGACTCCCACCAGCGGCAGGGATGAAACGTACTCGGGCATCAGCGGGCTGGCGAACGCACCGGCGAGCAGGCGAGCCAGGCCGGCCGGGGTGAGGCGCTCGACGCGCGAGAGGCCGGCGCCGTTTTCGAGCACGAACTCGCGTCGATCGAGCCCCTTACCGACGAGCCAGTCGGATACCGCGCGCTGGGCGCGATCGAGGCTCGCCGGCTGCCGGGTCACCTCGGCACCAATCGTCAGGAACAGCTGCCGCGCCATCACGTTGTTGCTGAACTTGTTGATGGCGCGGATCACCTCGGCCAGCGAGTCGGATTCGTGCTGCGCCAGCCGGCGCGCGTCGGTGGGGGCGGTTCCGTCGCGCGCGTTGCCGCGCAGCGTGCCGCCGCTCGCAGTCCACAGGGACCTGAACAGCGCGTCGACGTACTGCGTCTGCGTGAGCAGGCTCACATGCCAGACCCGATCGCCGCAGGACACCGGGAAGGCGCCACGGAACTGCGGTCGCAGGGCGTCGCTGAAATCGCCACCGAGCCTGCCGCGCCAGTCGTTGCAGGGTCCTTCTGCGGCGCGGACGGTCGCGGGAACCGTCATGCCGGCGAGTGCGGGCAGCGCGTAGACACGCACCTGGCGCCCGTCGGCGTCGGGGACGAAGTGGAAGCTGACACTCTTGTAGTTGAGCAGCAACGCGTCGGGCCCCGCGTTGTAAGGTCGCAGCGACTCGCCGTCAAAAGCGCCCGGGTCATGTGGAAGGGGCTCGAACGCGCTGCGATCCAGTACCAGGTCCCCGCGGATCTCCCGTAAGCCAACACCGCGCAGGCGCTGAACCAGCAGCCACAGGTGTTCGACAACGAGGTGCGGGTCGCCGCTGCCCCGCAGGTACAGGTCGCCTTCGAGCGTGCCCTGTGTCAGGGGCGCCACGGCCAAAGCTTCCGTGCGCCAGATGTACTGTGGCCCGAGGATCTCGAGCCCGGCCAGCGTGGTTACGAGCTTCATCGTCGAGGCCGGGTTCATCGGCGTCGTCTCGTTCAGCGCCAGCGAAAGACCGCCCGCCTGCAGCGGAACAACGCTGATGCCGACGGCGCCGCTCGGCACGTTGGCCGCCTTCAGCGCCGCATTGACGGACTCCGGAATCCGCGCTGCACGCTGAGCTTGCGCGGGCAGAGCCGCGCCCAGCGCGATTGCGAGGCCCAACGCGGCCACTCGGCGGATGCGGTCGATCACTTTCCCCGTCCTTAAGCGACTGCGGCGGCTAGTTCGTTCGTCCGATGGACCCGAGGGGGAGCACTGGTTAGCCTGATTCACCGCCCATGCGCGCGCGCTGCGCGCGCTGCAATGCTGCCCGACGCCGTTGAAGTCACGCCCACTTTCTTCCACGTTGCGAAGCTTACTGGTTGCTTCGAGCACCGCGCTCTTTCTCGCCGCCTGTGGAGGCGGCACACCCACCCCGGCGCCGGCATCAGCGCCAGCCGTGCCGGCGAACCCGATTCCGGAGCCGCCCGCGGGCGGCTTCCCGCCGTCAGGGCCGACCGCGGCGCCCAGCGCCGTGCCGGGCGACGCGGAGGCGATCCGCTTCCTCGCGCAGTCGACGTTCGGGGCGACGCCGGACGAGGTCAGCCGCCTGCAGCGGCTCGGCTACAACAACTGGATCGAACAGCAGTTCCGCATCCCGCGCACATCGCACCTGGATTTCGTCGTCGGGGTGTTTCCGATTCCGCCGCCCGATGGCGTCACGGTGATCATCGATCCGCTCTACCAGTCGTTCTGGAAGCAGGCGATCACGGCGCCGGATCCGCTGCGGCAGCGTGTCACGTACGCCTTGTCTGAGATCTTTGTCACCTCCGCGGCCGATGCCGCGCTCCAGAGCGCGCCGCACGAGCTGGCGTCGTACCTCGACACGCTGTCGACGTACGCCTTCGGCAACTACCGGGACCTTCTGGAGGCGGTGACCAGGCATCCGGCCATGGGCCAGTACCTGACATCGCTCGCGAACCGCGGCGACAACGGCCGCGTCCCGGACGAGAACTATGCCCGCGAGGTGATGCAGCTGTTCTCGATCGGACTGGTCGAGCTCAATCCCGACGGCACGCCGAGGCTGGTGAACGGCAATCCGGTTGACACCTACGGCATGGACGACATCCGGGGCCTCGCGCGCGTGTTCACTGGCTGGGGCTGGGGCAACACCGGGACACCCGATCCAACCAACGGGCGCTTCGGCGGCAACAACCCGGCTGACCCGATGGCCCGTGTGATTCCGATGCAGTTCTATGCGCAGTTTCACTCTCCACTCGAGAAGCAGTTCCTCGGTACGACGGTGCCAGCGGGCACGGCCGGACCGCAGGCGCTGAAGGCTGCGCTCGACACGCTGTTCAACCATCCGAACGTTGGTCCGTTCATCGCGACGCGGCTGATCCGCCACATGGTCACGAGCAACCCAAGCCCGGCGTACGTGGGGCGGGTCGCAGCGGCCTTCGCCAACAACGGCAGTGGTGTGCGCGGTGATCTGAAGGCAACGGTGCGTGCAGCGCTGTTCGATCCGGAGGCGGTCACGCCGGCGACCGGGCCGAACGCGGGCAAGCTGCGCGAGCCCACGCTGCGCCTGGCCGCCTGGATGCGTGCGTTCAACGCGACCTCAGCGAGCGGAAACTTCCGCGTCGGCGTCCTCGACAATCAGCTCGGCGAGACGCCGATGCGCGCGCCGAGCGTGTTCAATTTCTTCCGCCCGGGGTACGTTCCGCCGAACTCGAGCGTCGCCGCGGCCGATCTGGTGGCGCCCGAGTTCCAGATCACGCATGAAATCTCCGTGGCGGCCTATGCCAACTTCATGCAGACGGTGATCCAGAACGGCGTCGGCACCGGCAGCGACATCCGCGCCGACTACTCGAACCTCAACGCGATCGCAGACAACGCCGATGCGCTGGTGGCGCGGGTCAACCTGTGGCTGACGGCCAATTCGATGTCGACGGCGACCGTGGCCTCGATCCGCGATGCGATCAACGCGATCCCGATGACCGCGAACAACGCGAGGCAGAACCGCACGCAGCTGGCGGTCTTCCTTACGATGATTTCGCCCGAGTACCTGATCCAGAAATAGGCGCAGCCGGATGACGATCAACGCTTCCCGCCGCGAATTGCTGCGAGCCGCATCGCGGATCTCGCTCGCCGGGGTCGCGACGCCCTGGGCCGTGAACCTCGCGACGATCGGCGCGGCCGCCGCCCAGGTCGCCCCGACTGACTACAAGGCGTTGGTCTGCGTGTTCATGTACGGCGGCAACGATCATTCGAATACGGTCGTGCCCTACGACAATACGAGCTATCAGCTCTACGCGCAGTCCCGGACCAACCTCACTTTGTCGCAGACGGCTTTGCTGCCGCTGGCTACGCCGAACAACGCATCGATGGCGGGCCGGCAGATCTCGCTGCGCTCGGAACTGCAGCCACTGAAGGCGATCTACGACGCCGGCAGGGCAGCGGTGCTGGCGAATGTCGGCACGCTGGTGGTCCCAACGAGCATGGCGCAGTACCGCGCACGCAGCGTGCCGTTGCCGCCTAGCCTGTTCTCGCACAACGACCAGCAGTCGGTCTGGCAGACCTACGATGGGCGGCGCGAAGGTGCGCGGGTTGGCTGGGGCGGGCGCGCCGGCGATCTGTTGGCAGCTTCCAATCAGTACCGCAACTTCACATGCGTCTCGGCGTCCGGCAACGCCGTGTTTCTTTCAGGCCAGTCGACGGTACAGATGCAGATCGGCAACAACGGTGGGTTGGCGATCTCCGCGGTCAGCGGCACGACGCTGTACGGATCGTCCGCGGGGCCGGCCACGGCACGCCGGCTGATGACCGACGATCGCAGCAACCTGATGGAGAAGGACTACAACGCGGTCGTCAAGCGCTCGGACGAGGCCGCGACGACGCTGAACGCCGCGCTGACAGGGTTCCCGGTGACCGCGGCGCCGTTCGCCTCGTTTCCGAACACCAGCCTCGGCAATCAGTTGCGCAACGTTGCGCGCATGATCGCGGCGCGCCAGGCGCTCGGCTCGCACCGTCAAGTGTTTCATGTGTCCATCGGCGGATTCGATCAGCATTCGGGGCTGATCAACGGGCATGCCGGGCGAATGATCGAGCTCGCCAACGCGCTGGCCGCCTTCTATCAAGCGACCGTGACGCTCGGCGTCGCCGACAGCGTGACGGCGTTTACCGCCTCGGACTTCGGCCGCACCCTCGATTCCAACGGCGAAGGCTCCGACCACGGCTGGGGCGCCCATCACTTCATCGTTGGCGGCGCAGTCAAGGGCGGCGACCTCTATGGCACTTGGCCGGACACCGTCCTGCGCGGCCCCAACGATGTGGGGCGAGGAAACCTGCTGCCGACAACCGCTGTGGTTCAGTACGCAGCGACGCTCGCTGCGTGGTTCGGGGTGCCGGCGGCGCAGATGACCGAGGTGCTTCCGAACGCGGCCAATTTTCCGCAGCCCGGCCTCGGGTTCATGACCTGACGGACCTGCAAAATGAAGAACGGCGCCCGCGGGCGCCGTCATCGTCTCGTCGGAGAGTCAGTTGGAAAGCTGCAGGAGGCCGAGACCGACGCGGCGATACGAGCCGATCCCGCGCAGCAGCGGCTTCTTCAGCAGGTCGGCATCGGTGACCTCGAGCACGCCTTCGATCGAGGCGTACGGCAGCGTGATCGTGCGGTTGCCATACGGAAACTTCAGTTGCTTGATCGCGACGTTGAAGAAATCCGGCTTGAAGCCGAACTTCGGCGCGACCGCGACGAGCCAGGATTCGACTTCCTGCGGCGTCTTGAAAGGCTCGACCTCCTTCTCGCCATCGACCGTGCGCTCTCGGCCCACACAGGCCTCTAGCGCGAAGCGATACGGCAGGCCCTCGGCCAGCTGCACCAGCAACCGCTTCGGCGCCAGTGCACTCACGGCTTCTGCCGGAGGTTCGAGCCACGGATCTGCCGAGTAGACCCAGTAGCGTCCTTCGGTCGTCGTATCGGCGCGGAATACGAAGCTCACGCCCGCCTTCTTGCCGAAGGTGCGCGTCAGCGCAGCGTGCGCGGATAACGGATCGGCGTGCTTGGGCGAGAACGTGACCGCGGTTTCGTACAGCTCCACGGTCGGCACGTCCATCTTGGTGTAGCTCATCACCGTGTTGACGAACGCACGCAGGGTCTTGGGACCCTTGCCCTTCGCGGTCGAGGCGCCGAGCCAGTGTGACGGCAGTCTTAGCGAGAGATCCATGGACGACTAACGCCTGTCTGCAGTAGTGAGGCAACGTGATTGTCGGCCCTGACTCGGTTGACCCTATCACGCAAACGAATTAG
>DATKAJ010000037.1:0-5425 GCA_035498175.1 Burkholderiaceae bacterium | reverse complement strand
TGCGGCCGCGGCCAGCCACATGATCAGCCACGTCGACAGCAGTCGCAGCGAATTGACGGGCAAGGCAGAACGCACCGACGCGAATGACAAAGCACACCTCAGCAGGGATGTATGGCATCTCAAGGCGCGCACAAGATAAAGCTCTTCTCCGGTCGTGCACTGCTGGGTAACCCCCGCACTCCCGGACCGGAAGCCGCCACAACGGGCACCCGCTCGACATCGCAGTCCGCGCCGCGCTCCAGCTCGAACTGGCTGCATCCGGTCTCGGGCTGGCTACGTACGCGGCGGATGCACAGCGCGGCGGTGCGGCTGGCACGATCCTGCAACAGCGCGGCGATGCAGGCAATCGCCGCTTGGCGCTCTTTGCCACAGAGCGATAGACGACGCAGTGACCGCCTGGCAGGATGGTCAACAGTGATCTGGGTTTCGAGAAACTCAGCTTCCTAGGCGAGTACCTGCGTTGCGGCGCCAGCGGGCATGCGCAGGCACCCCCATGTTTGAAGCCCCAGTGCGTGATCGCCCACAACTCAAGACCCACCGTCGCGCCTACAGTGGCCATTTGGAGGGGGTTGCTCTTGAGGCTCGGCCGAGTGCCGGGCCGTAGGAAATGGAGGACCCCATGCGCAAGTTCGCCCTGTTCTTGCGGGTGGCAGCGGTCACTGCCCTCTTCGCGAGCTGGCCCGTTGCCGCCGAAGTCAGCATCACGCTGAACAACACGTTCATCGAGAAGTACAAGAACCGCGCCACGATCGACGCACAGTTCATCGTCGACCAGACCAAGGGCAAACCGAATCCCGCGTCCAAGGACGGCGACATGCACGTCGCGGGCCGCGACGCCAAGAACATCGGCCTGCCGGCGGTCGCGGAGATCATGAATGCCAAGAACCACGGCGACGCAGTGGACGCAGCCAACGCCGCCGTGGGGACCAGCACGGCGATCGCAATCACCGGCGCCTGGCGCATCTGGAACGAACACGGCGGCGACAACGTGTTCGTGCAGGGCAAGGCCATCGCAGCCGCGCAGACCAGCAACCCTGACCATGTGTTCGAGATCCACCCGATCGCGCAGGTCGGCAGCATCGACATACGCGCATCGTTCCAGCCGATTCCCGGCTTCGAGCCCAAGAAGGCCGAAGACGCATTCCCGCGCTACGACGCCGTGCGCTCCAAGATCATTCCGAAGGCTGGCAAGACGACAATCGTCAGCTCGGGCATCGGATACAACTATGTGAACTTCCAGATGGTCCTGAACGAGAAGCCGTTCAAATTGTCCGACGGCGCGGTGGCGATGGCCCGCGTGCAGGACAGTGAAGGCCATTTGCTCTTGCGCGCCAAGCGCATGGTGTTCGTCCAGGACACCGCGCCGGAAGTCGCGGTCCGCGACCTGGGTGCTAGCGCGTGCCTGCGGGTACTGGGTATCCCGCGGATCGATCTGGCACTGGTGTCGTGGCGCGTGAAGAACCGCAGTGACGAACGCGATCCACTGAACTGGAACCTGCCCTACGAAATCATCGTGGTGGGGGTCTATCCGGAGCCCTGCGAAGAGGACTGAACCGCTCACAGGAGGCGTGATGAAGCGACGCCAACTCCTGGGCAGCGGCCTGCTGCTGCCCGCACCCTGGTCCATTCTGCATGCCCAACCGGTCCCATCGTCAACAATTGGCGCGAAACACTAAGCAAACGCTTAGTTCACGTCTGTGGAGCTATACAACACTCCTGGTACGGCCCCGCGCAGTGAGCCGTCCCCGTCATGACTTCTCGGCGCCCATGGCAACCGTGCTCTGGCTCGTGGCCGCGGCGCTTGCGCTGCTCGGTGCAATCGTTGTCTGGCAGGACCAGCTGATCTACTTCCCGGACCGCGCGACCGTCGCGCAGCTGGACACTGGGGGGCTGCAGGCCTGGCCGTCGGCCCAGGACTTCCGCGGGCTGGTCGCCGAGCCCGAGTCCGAGCGCGCCGCGCGCGGCACCGCGATCGTCTTCCATGGCAACGCGGGGCACGCGGGTCATCGCGGCTTCTACGCACAGGCATTGGTGCCACTGGGCTGGCGCGTCGTCCTCGCCGAGTACCCGGGCTACGGCCCGCGCGCGGGCCGGCCGTCCGAGGCGAGCCTGGTGCGCGACGCCGAGGCGACGATCACGCTGGCGGAAGCCCGCCACGGCGGGCCACTGCTGCTGGTGGGCGAGTCGCTGGGCGCGGCGGTGGCCGCTGCGGCCGGCGCAAGGCAACGCGAGCTCGTCGCGGGCCTGCTGCTGATTACGCCCTGGGACCGCCTCGCGCACGTCGGCGCCCATCACTACCCCTGGCTGCCGGTGCGCTGGCTGCTACGCGACCGCTACGACACGCTGGCCGCGCTGCAGGGCTTCGACCGACCCGTCGTCGTAGCGGTCGCCGAGCAGGACGCCATCGTTCCGCCAACGCTCGGCCGGGCGCTGCACGCGGGCCTGAACGCGCCCAAGCGCCTCGTTGTGATCGGCGGCGCCGACCACAACGACTGGCCGGCCTTCGTCGATGCGCCCTGGTGGCGTGACGCGACTGAGGCCGCGCTCGGCCGCAGTTCGGTGGCGCGCGGTGCGGCGACGCCCTAGTGCGGCTGCGCCTCACTGTCCCCGAGCATCCAGGCGAGCGAGAGCTGTGCGAGCGGCTGCATCGGTTGCAGCCGCCGCCGCAACCCGGCCGCTGACCACGCGGCGTCAGCGGGCCGCGATGGCTGCTGCGACCGCGTCCCAGGTGGCCTCGAACGCTTCGTTCGTGAAGCCAGCGCCGGAGGGCAGCCAGTCCGCCGTCCGCCCGCCGGCGAGGCCGTAGTGCCCGACCACGTCGAGATGATCGGCGCGCGCGACATGCAGCACTCGGCCGTGCAGCTGGCTCAGGGTCGGCACGATGCCGTCGTTGGTGCCGGCCGTCACCTTGAAGCCGAGCCCGCGCTCGAGTACGCGCAGCGTCGCTGCCGTAGGCCGCGGGTAGCGGCAGTGCGGATAGGGGTGGGAAGTCAGTCCGTGCAGGAGCCGGAACAGCGAGCGCAGCGCGATGTACTCGGGATCGAGCAGTTCCCTAGCACGCAGCCGCTCGTGCGGCCGCGGCACGCCGTCGACGACACACGCATAGTCGATGCCCGGCCGGTCGGCCACCGCGGCGGCGAAGAGCTCGACGCCTTCTGGCGTGAGTTGCAGCACGGCGCTCTGGTCGCGTTCGATCTCGCGAAGGTAGCTCCACACGTGCGAGCGCCGGTCGAAGCGGATCTTGCGCAGCAGGCCTTCGGCGATGCGGTCGAGCGGCCCTTCGGTGCGGCCGAGCCAGTCGTCCAGCCGCGCCACCAGGGCGATCGCCTTGGCAGCGGCGAGGATCGTGCCGCGCCCCTCGCCGGAGGTCGCCAGGCCGCTGAGCACCAGCAGCAGCGTCTGGCCCTGCAGGGTGAGGAAGTGCTTTGCGAGCGGTGTGCCGTGATGCGGCGTCGCTACGGAGATGGCGGTCCTCGTCAAGGCGGCGATCCGCGCCTGCGCATCGCTCGACGGCAGGCGCACCTCGGGGCTCAGCAGCATGCGCACGTCCAAGCCGCCGGTGGAGTGGCCGACGAAGTGCAACTGTGGTGCATCGAGGCCGCCGCGGCGGCGCACCTGGGCGCACAGGGCCTCGGCGCGGCGCGGGATCGACGCCGTCGGCTGCGTCTTGCAGCGCACGACGCGTGCCTCGACACCGTGCCGCCGCAGCGCTCCAACGAGCACTTGCTCGACGTGCTCGAAGTAGCTGACCGAGCCGACGGAGGTGAAGCCGAAGAAGCCCGGCACCAGGAAGACGATTGGCGTGCTCATCACGGCATCGTGTGCAGGCGATCGTTCGTCACCGCGCGTCGATCCCGACGCTTCGCTGCCAGATCAGCGTGCCGTTGCGACGGACCTCGCGCACGCGGTGCAACGGCACCTCGTGTGTCGAGCCGTCCGCCTCGATGGCCGTGAACGAGAAGTGGTTGCCGGGCTCGATGCGGATGCGCTCGTACGGCACCACGACGAGAGTGTGTCGCGCCCTGTCGTGATAGCTGATCGTGAACGCCGCGCGGCCGAAGGCTTCGTCCCAGCGGATGCGATCAAGCAGGGACTGGATCGGGAGCATCGCCGGGGTGGGTCGCCGCGCAAGTCACGTGCGGCCCAGCAGGCGCGACAACGCCTCGATAAACGCAGGCAAGTCGGCCGGCCGGCGCGAGGTGACAAGGCGGCCGTCTACGACGACCTCGCTGTCCTCGTAGACGGCGCCCGCGGCGCGCAGCGTCTCCGCCACCGTCGGATGGGCCGTGGCGCGGCGGCCCCGCAACACGCCGGCGGCGGCGAGGATCTGCGGACCATGGCAGATCGCCGCGATCGGCTTGTCTTGCATGGCGAACTCGCGCGCGAGTTGCAGCACCGCGGCGTCGCGGCATAGGCCGGCTGGCGCCAGACCGCCTGGCAGCAGCAGTGCGTCGTAGTCGGCGGCGCGCAGGCCCGCGATCGTGCGGTCGACGGCAACGCGTCCACCGTGCTTGCCGGTGAGCACGCCTGCCTGCGGCGACGCGATCTCCACCGCAATCTCGCGCGCACGCAAGCGGCGTGCCGGTTCGAGCAACTCGCTGTCCTCGAAGCCGTCGGCGCTGACGATGAGGACCTTCATGCTGGCTGGCCATCATGCGCCGCCCCGCGCGCCGCGGGTTGCGCCAGCGCAAGCGGCCGGCCCGGGCATGCTGACGCCGTGCCGCGGTGACTAGTACACCTCGGGCACCACCATCGACGTCGGCGCCGGCTGCCGGTGGTAGTCGGGTGGCGCACGCGCGCCGGCAGCTCGACCAGCGGCCGCTCGATCTCGTGGTACGGCATCTGCGACAGCGCGTTCGCGATGCGGTTCAGCCGTGCGCGCTTCTTGTCGACCGCCTGCAGCGCCCATCTGGGCGCCTCGGCGATGTGCGTGCGCTCGAGCATCGCCTCATCTCTGCGGTGGGCTGTAGCCGCTGGCACACCCCAGCAGCCCGAGCTCCTTATGCGCCCGGGCTATAGCGACGTCGTGTTCGACGCAGTCCGTCACTACAGCAGCGTCCTGATGCAGCAAGCCCGTTCGCAGACCGACTCGGACTTTGACGAGGTGACCAAGATCGATCGGCCTGCCCCGGCGCGTGTGATCGGCCAGAGGCGGCTTTCACGTGCCGCCAACTGGGACTCACGACCCTTAGCAGTCCGCCAGAACTGAAGAGAGCGGTCATTGCGAGGGTACTGCGAGCAATCGTCAACGCAGGCAAGCGCCGCCCTTATGCGCGATTCGACTTAGCAAAGCACAAGATAGTCGCTACCCGACTGATAAGCGGCATTCAAAATTCGTAGACCGCATAACCCGCCGCTGCTGGCGCGTCTTCGTGAACTTCCAACAACTCCGCTCTGTCCGCGAGACTGTTCGCCAGGGCTTCAA
>DATKAJ010000036.1:0-50406 GCA_035498175.1 Burkholderiaceae bacterium | reverse complement strand
CACCGTTGAACTCGCTGCCGCCGTTGAACACCTGCCCCGTGACGCTGCCGTCGCCCGGGATGGTCACGGTCAAGCCGACCTTCGTCGTGGCCTGTGTGACCGGATTCACGTTGTAGAGCGTCGCCGTGCTGCTGCCGTTGTTCGATACCCAGAACGGGCTCGTGGGCGAATAGGAGACACCCCATGGATTCACCAGCGAGGGATCGACGAGCTGCGGCGAAAGCGCCGGGTTGTCGCTGACAAGGTTGGTGACCGTCACCTCGACCGCGTGGGCCGCGGAACCCGTCAACACACAGAGCAGGCCGCTCAGAGCGATCTTTGCAAGGCCGTACCGTGGACGCATGGTGACCTCCGCTCAGGCTTGAGCCTGAAAGCTGCCCCTTCCGAGCACCCGACCGGCCAGGAATACGCCGCGACGCATCGGCGCGCAATGCGTCAATCGCTTCCCGATCGAGGGCTGTGCTTCGAACGAGTCCAACGTGAGGAGGCAAGCAACGTCTGCGCCAAACGCGTAAGCGTCTGAATCCTTGAATGCTTGCGCTGGTGATGGAGGCGTAGGTGTAAGCGGGACCGACGCCGTTGCCCCGTGTGACCGTCAGCCGCCGTTAAGGAAAGCCGACTCAGTCGACCGATGACCTGCGCGTTGCGCGGGCTGCCATCGCCGGCAGCCGATCGAGCTCCCGCGCTGCCGTGTCGCCGGCCCTAGGCCTCGCGCAGCGTGGCCAGCGGTGGCGTCTTCAGCACGCCGCGCAGGCCGAGGTAGCCGCCGCCCAGCGCGCACAGGGTCCCACCGCCGACCCCGGCGAGGAACACCCACGGCGACACCGCGTAGTCGAATTCGAAGACGAAGCGCGCCAGCGCCCACCCGATCGCGCTCGCTCCGACTGCGGCCAGCAGGCCGGCGAGTCCGCCGATGCAGGCGAGCTCGGCAAGCTGCGCGCGGCCAAGCTGGTGGCGCGACGCACCAAGCGCACGCAGCAGCCCCGCCTCGCGCACGCGCTCGTCCCTGCTCGACGCCAGCGCCGCGTACAGCACCAGCACACCTGCAGCCAGTGTGAACACGAACAGGAACTCGACTGCGGCGATCACCTGGTCGAGCACCGCCTGCACCTGGCGGAAGACCGCGGTCGTGTCGATCACGGTCAGGTTGGGATACTCGCGCAGCAGATCGCCAGTCAATGCGGCCTGCTTCTCGGGAAGATGGAACGCCGTGATGTAGCTCGCCGGCTTGTCGGCGAGCAGGGACGGCGGCATCAGCACGAAGAAGTTGGCGCGCATCGAATCCCAGCTCACCTTGCGCAGGCTGGTTACACGCGCGGTGACGGCCTGCCCCGCGATGTCGAAGGTCAGCTCGTCGCCGAGCACAATGCCGAGCGTCTTGGCGATGCCTTCCTCGATCGACAGCTCGGCGCTGCCATCGCGGAACCACTGGCCCGCGGTGATCCGGTTGTGCCCCGGCGCGTCCTTCGCATATGAGAGGTTGAACTCGCGGTCGACGAGCCGCTGGGCACGGTCGTCGCCATAGTTTTCCGGACCGACTGTCCTGCCGTTCACCTTGATCAGTCGTCCGCGGATCATTGGATGCAGCTCCGCGTCGATGCCGGCGTCCTTGAGCTTCTGCGCCACTCCGCTCACCTGGTCGGGCTGCACATTGATGATGAAGCGGTTCGGTGCATCGGCGGGCGCAGCACTGCGCCATGCGCTGACCAGGTCGGTGCGCGTCACGGTCAGCAGCAGCAGCGCCATGATGCCGACCGCGAGCGAAACCAGCTGAACAATCGTCGCAACCGGGCGCCGCTGGACGGCCGCGATCGCGAAGCGCCATGAGATGCCGAGCCGCCCGGTGATCGCGCGCAGCGGCGACAGGAGCTTCAGCACGCCCCACGCAGCGGCGGCGAAGACGACGAGTCCACCGGCGAATCCCCCCGCCGTCACGCTGCCGACCTTGAGGTCGTTCGACGACCACAGCAGCAGCAGCAGAAAGCCGGCGAAGCCGGCGAGGTAGCCGAGGCTGCTGCGCCCGGTTGGCAGGCCGACATCCTTGCGCAGTACGCGCAGCGGCGGCACCGCGCGCAACTGTGCCAGCGGCGGCAGCGCGAAGCCGAGCAGCAGCACGAGGCCCACTGCTCCACCCTGCACCGCCGGCAGCGCCGAAGGCAGCGGCAGCGATGTCTGGATCAGCGTCCCCAGCGCCTGCAGCAAGGCGAAGTGCGCGCCGTAACCCAGCGCCATGCCCAGCGCGCACGCGGCGAGTCCGATCAGGATGAACTCGAGCGCGAACAGCCTGAAGATGTCGGATTGCCCCAGGCCGAGGCAACGCATCATCGCGCACGAGTCCAGGTGTCGCTGCGAGAAGCGGCGCGCAGCGGCGGCGACCGCGACCGCCGCAATCATCGCGGCGAGCAGTGCGACGAGTGCGAGGAAGCGCTGTGCGCGCTCCAGCGTGCGCTGCATCTCGGGCCTCCCGCTCTCGAGCGACTCGAGCCGCTGGCCGCGCTGCAGGTCGCGCTCCACGGCGGTCGCGAATGCCCGCACCGCGGGCCGCTCGCCCGCAGCGAGCAGGCGGTAGGTCACGCGGCTGCCGACCGTGATCAGCTGGGTCGCCGGCAGGTCGCCCAGGTTGATCATCACGCGCGGCGCAAAGTTGATGAAACCGGCGCCGCGGTCGGGCTCGATCGCGATTAGACGATCGACGCGGAACTCCTTCTCGCCAAGCCGGATGCGGCCGCCGACCCGTGTCCCCGTCGCGAGCAGCAACTGCGGATCGACCCATACGGTCCCCGGCGGCGGAATGTCACGTGCGGGCTCCTCCGCTCCACCGGGCTCGCGCGCAAGCAGCAGCGCTCCGCGCAGCGGATAGCCGCGGGAGACCGCCTTGACTGCAACGAGTGCGTTGCGGTCCGGATCGGCGGCGTTCAGCGCCATGCTCGGGAAGGTGACGGTCTCGGCCGTCGCGAGCTTCGCCGCGCGCGCACGTTCGCGCAGCGTGTCGGCGATTGGCTGGTCGGCGCTCAGCACGAGGTCGGCACCGAGCAGCTGTGCGGCGTCGCGCTCGAGTCCGAGCCGCAGCCGGTCGACGAAGAAGCCGACGCTGGTCACCGCCGCGACGGCGATGACCAGCGCGATCGCCAGCAGGCGCAGCTCACCGGCGCGCCAGTCGCGCCCGGTCATGCGCAGGGACTGGCGCAAGAGTCGGTCGAAAGTCATGTTCCGCATCCGCAACGAGGCCGGCAGTATGACAGCGGCGCTGCGGCAATCTTCAGCGCATTAACCCTTTCGGCCGCCGGGCCGCGTTGACAGTGGGACGAATCCCACCGGAGCCCATGATGTCGACGACTTCCCTGGCTGTGAAGACGACCCTCGCCGCTGCCGCAGCGGCGGCCGGAATCAGTGCGCCGTCGCACGAAGATGCGGTTGCACCCTCCGCCGGCACGGCGGTCACGATCTACAGCCGCGCAGCGCCAGGAGCGGTGTCGCCCGAGCTCTATCGCCAGCCGGGGCGCGGCGCGGTTCCGGGCTACGCGGTCGTGCGTCAGGAACGCGAGCTCGAATTCAGCCGCGGCCGCAACGCCGTTCGCTTCACCGATGTCGCCGCCCTGATCGACCCGACCACCGTCGTTTTCGAATCGCTGACCGACGCGAAGGGCACGACGGTGCTCGAGCAAAACTACCAATTCGACCTCGTCAGCACCGACAAGCTGCTGCAGAAGTACATCGATCGTCCGATCGCCGTCGAGCAGGTGCGCGGCCAGGCGACCGAGACATTCAACGGCACGCTGCTGTCGACCCAGGGCGGGCTGGTGCTAAGGCGCGACGACGGATCGGTGCAGGTCCTTCCCCACAACGCCGGAGTCAAACTGCCGGCGCTGCCCGGCGGGCTCATCACCCGCCCGACGCTGCTGTGGGACGTCACCGCGCAGCGCGCGGGGGCGCATCGCACGCGCGTCTCGTACCAGACACAGGGCATGACGTGGTGGTCGGACTACAACGTCACCTACGCGGAGGCGGGCGGCAACAAGTGCCGCATGGACATCGGCGCCTGGGTCAGCATCATCAATCAGTCCGGCGCGGGTTATGCCGATGCGAAGCTGAAGCTGGTCGCGGGCGACGTGCATCGCGCAACCGCGGTCGGCACCGTGAACCAGCCGATGCCCGCCGCCAAGGCAGCCATGGCGCGCGAAGAGGTCGCGGGCTTCGCCGAGAAGTCGTTCTTCGAGTACCACCTGTACACGCTCGGCCGCCCAACGACGCTGCCGGACAACTCGACCAAGCAGATCGAGCTCTTCCCTGCAGCGCGGCGCGTGCCCTGCGAAAAGCTGCTCGTCTACTACGGCGCCCCTGCAGGCCCGTACGGCACGCTCGCGTCGCCGGCGACCGACCGCAGCTATGGCGTGCAGTCGAACCGCAAGGTCGACGCCTACCTGCAGTTCGCCAACAGCGAAGCCAACGGCATGGGCATGCCGCTGCCCGCTGGGCGCGTGCGCGTATCCAAGCTCGACCCGGCCGACCAGACGCTCGAGTTCATCGGCGAGGACGCCGTCGACCACACCCCGCGCAACGAGAACGTGCTGCTCAAGCTCGGCTCGGCCTTCGACATCGTCGGCGAGCGGCGCCAACTCGATTTCCGCGTCGACACCTCGCGCAAGACGATGACAGAGGAGATTGAAGTTCGTCTGCGCAACCAGAAAAGGGAGCGTGTCGAGGTGCTCGTCAAAGAGAACCTGTATCGCTGGGTCAACTGGGAGATCACGTCGAAGACCCATGATTACCGCAAGGATGACTCGCGCACAATCGTCTTTCCGGTGACAGTGGCCCCCGACGGCGAAATCATCGTGCGCTACTCGGTGCGCTACAGCTGGTGAGCCGCGAAGGAATCTAGGCGGAGGCGTAGTTCAGCCGCGAACAGACCTGCACGAACCCGGCGCGCCTGATGTTTTCCAGTGATGGATTTGGCTCGCCGGCCGCCGGCTCGCCGGTCTCGGTGGCAACGACTGTGCAGCCACGCTCTGCAGCCGCACGGATGCGGGCAGCCAGCAGCGCGCTCTGTGCGCCGCGCCCGCGGAATTCCGCGAGCGTCGAGCCGGCACCGATCCAGGCGTGGTCACCCTGGACGAAGACAGCTCCCGTCGCCACGACTGAGCCCGCGGATTCCGCGACCAGGACAGTCCATCCGCGCCGACCGACCAGGGCGCCGAACCAGGGCCCGATGGCCGCGGGCATGCCGAAAGCGCGAGTGATCACGTGCCCGACCGCTTCGGCGTCGGCCGCGATTGCTTCGCGCAGCCGCAGTTCGGTCGTCGCGACCGGCGCATCGGTGACCGTTCGCAGGAATTTCGCCCAACTTCGGCGCGCTGGCAGCGCAAGCCCAGCCTGCTCGAGCAGTGCGCCGACGTTGGTGGGCAGTGCCGAGGGAATCACATGCACCCAGTACGACGTCACCTTTGCCGCCGCATAGAGTGCGCCGATTGCACGGATCGTCGCAGCGGTCGCGGGGGCTTGGTCGCCGAGGCCAATCACACGGTTGAAGTAGGTCACGGGCAGCGTCGGCGCGACCAGCGCGGTCGCGCCGCCGAGCACCTGCACCTCGAGTCGCAGCGCTGCGGGCGCTGCCGCATACATGTCGCGGCAGGCTTCGGCCTCGATCCAGTCGGCCAGCCGCTCCGCTGCAGGCCCTGCGAAATCCGCTTTTGCCGGATGCTCCACGGCAGCGCTTATAGCACCGCAGCGCGCCGACGAGGAGGCGGCTAACTCCGAGCCGGCACGTCCGCAGCGCAGCCGGCGAGCGGCTCGGCGTAATCGACCTTCGGCGTGAAATCTGCGGTGATGGGATTCGCGCGCACGGCGACGATGTAGTAGGTGAAGCAGGGCTGGACGTCAAGCTTCAGCGCCGCCGTCTGTTGCGGCGCGCCGGGCACCGGCGGCGCCTGCACGCGGACCGTGCGCTGGCCCGGTTCGACCAGCACGCGGTGCAACGTTGTGTCCCAGTCGTCGACGCCGAGGATGATGACCGGCTGCGTGTCGATCGGTGTCTTGAAATAGCGCTGGCCGACCAAGTACGAACTGCTGAACGGCGTGCTGGCGCACGCGGCGAGCAATCCTAAAGCGGTGAGCACGGACATCAGAAGGCAGCGCCTGGGAATCATGGGTTCTCCCGCGTGCGGCAACCGTGGCCGCGCCATGAATGTGGTCCGGCCGCGATCGAGCGTCAATCGGCAGAAGGCGCTATCGGAAGCCCCCGTCGCGCCCAGGGGCGCGCCCGCCTCAGTCCGGATCGGCGAGCGCCAGCTCCACCGCAGCGCGCGCATGCAGCGCGGTGGTGTCGACGACGGGCACGGTCGCATCCTGCGGCCCGATCAGCATCGTGATCTCGGTGCAGCCCAGGATCACCGCCTGTGCGCCGTGCCCAACCAGGGCCTCGATGATGCGGCGGTACTGCGCACGCGAGGATTCCAGCACGCGTCCGACGCACAGCTCCTCGTAGATGATGCGATGGACGATCGCGCGCTCGACGGCGTCCGGGACCAGCGCTTCGATGCCATGCGCATCGCGCAGCCGATCGCGATAGAACTCCTGCTCCATCGTGAAGCGAGTTCCAAGCAGCGCGACGTGCCTGTAACCGGCCCTCTTCAGCTCGGCCGCCGTCGGATCGACGATGTGCAGCAGCGGGATGCGGACCGCCGCCTCGATCGCCGGCGCCACTTTGTGCATCGTGTTGGTACACAGCACGATGAAGTCGGCCCCGGCCGATTCGAGTGCCTGCGCAGTCCGTGAAAGCAGTTGCCCCGCGGCCACCCACTCGCCGGCGCGCTGCATTGCCTCGATATCGTGGAAGTCGACGCTGTAGAGCAGCGTGCGTGCCGAATGCAGGCCGCCGAGACGCGCCTGGACGCGCCGGTTGAGCTCGCTGTAGTACAGCGCGCTCGATTCCCAGCTCATACCGCCGATGAGCCCGATCAGCTTCACTGCGTGCTCCGCTGGTGGGGCGCCCGCCCTACTCGAGCGTCAGCTTCTGGGCGACGACGACCTTCTTGTAAACCTCGAGCTCGGCGGCGATCTGCGCGGCGAACTGCTCCGGCGTGTTGCCGATGATCAGCGAGCCGGTGTCCTCGATCCGCCTTTTTACGGTCGGATCGTCGAGCGTCTTCTTCACCGAATCGTGCACCTTGTCGACAACGGCCTTCGGCAGGCCCTTGGGTCCATAGATGCCGTAGTACGCCATGCGGTTGACCGGCTCGAGTCCGACCTCCTTGAAGGTCGGGATCTGCGGCAGCACCGCGAGCCGCTCGGGCGCAGCGACGACGATCGCGATCAGCCTGCCGTCCTTGATGAAGGGCAGCGCCGACGGCAGGTTGTCGAAGACCATCGGCACGTGCCCGGCGACGACGTCGTTCAGCGCCGGCCCGGCGCCGCGGTACGGGATGTGGATGACGAAGGTGCCCGACAGGTTCTTGAAGAGTTCCATCTGCAGGTGACCGATGCCGCCGGCGCCGGAGCTCGCGTACGAGTACTTGCCAGGGTTCTTCTTCAGCGCGGCGATGAAAGTCTTGTAGTCGCGCGCCGGGAAACTCGGATGCACTGCGATCACGTTCGGCGTCGCTGCCACGTTGATGATCGGCGTGAAATCGGTCAGCGGGTTGTAGGGAATCTTCGGGTTGATCGCCGGGTTGGCCGCGGTGGTCGAGACGGTCGCCATGCCGAGCGAGTACCCGTCGGGCGCCGAGCGCGCAGTCTCGGTCGCGCCGATCGAACCGCCGCCGCCGGCCTTGTTCTCGACGATCATCGGCTGCCCCAGCGCGGGCGAGATCTTGTCGGCGACCGTGCGCGCGACAATGTCGGTCGTGCCGCCGGGCGCAAACGGAACGACAAGCCGAACCGGCTTCGTCGGATAGGTCTGTGCGAGCGCGCTGCCGGCACTAACAGCGGCAGTCGTGATCAGCAGCGCAGCGACAAGGGAACGGCGTTGCAGCTTGTTCATCGTGCCTTCCAAGGCGGTGGGAGTCAGGAAAGTCTAGCGGACCTCTCGCAGCGCACCGAAGCGAAGCTCTTCAAGCGATGTCGTGCTTCGCGACGGAGCATCGACCAGCCGACGAGCGGCTCAATGGCGGAACGCTTTTTGCTGGACCAGGATTACCTCAATCCATCGATAGGTGCCAGATGCTGTACTAGGCATTAGTGTTCTTGGTATTAGGGTTGATAGCAGGTGTCCTGGGAATGTCCGGGATAGCCGCAATCGCTGGCCAGATCGCCTGGATCCTGTTCCTGATCGGCGCGGTGCTACTGGTGATCCACTTGTTCACCGGGCGCGGCCCAGGCACTCCGATTAGCTAGCAGAGTCCGTCGCAGGCGGACAAGCTGGAAGCATCGCGCCAACCATTCTTTTCGCGGCCAGTCTCAGCAATGGCAGCGAGTCTCCACGGCGACCGCGGTTCACCGCACAAGGGAACCAAGCCCGACAAGCACCCACAGGGCGATGAGTACTCCGTTGCTCGCTGCAAATGCAGTGAAGCGATGGATTACGCGGTTGTACGTGACCTGAACGATGCTGTGAACGATGCGAAGGGCAACATAGAGCCAGGCGAGCACCGACACAGCGGGTGATGTCACGCCGAAAACGATCGCAATCAGGCATACGACATAGAACAGAACTGGCAACTCCAGCAGGTTCATGTAGTTCCGGTTCGCCAGCGCGACAGCCGCCGGAACCTTTGGCGATTCTCCCAGCGCGAACTCGCGCGGATGAACCAGACCCGCAGACCCGGCACGGAACCGCCGGTAGGCCACAAGCAAAAGGATGAGCGCGGTCCAGGTCGCCAAAGCGAATATCGGACCGAGAAGCTGCGTAGAAGTGGCCATCACGCTGCGACCTCACTGACGTACCGGACGCACGACGGCACATCGCTTCGAACAGACTCCATGCTTGCTCTCCAGTGACGTTGAACGAAGAACGGCCTATCTGCTTGGGACTTGATCAAGGACGATCGAATCGACTAGCGCGTTGACACGGGCTGCGCCGGTGATCGGGGATGCGATCGTCGCGTATGAGAGGTTGAGCGCGGCGCTTTCGAGATTCGCGCGCGCCTGGTCGACGTTCGCCTTCGACGACAGATAGTTGCCGTTCGCGTCGTCAAGGTCCTTCCGCGAAAGCGCACTTTGCTCCGCCAGCGGCTTGGTGCGATCGAGGTTGAACTTGGCGACGTCGGGCGCGGCCTGCGCGTTGTTCAGCGCCGCCTGCGAGGCATCGACCCGCGCCTGCAGCGACCTGGGGTCCATCAGGCGGCGTGACATCGGATCTGTCTCGTCTCTTGCCCCGGCGACTATATCCAGAGCGAGCGGGCGGCGCCATTGGCCCGAACGCTCCCGGTGTTTCGGTCGAAAATTGCTCGCCATCAAGCGGCAACCGGGTGCGCAACTGTCACGGAAACAATGCAGAGGTATAGTCACATTGCAGCGCAACAATTGCACAGCAGGATGCAATGAACAACCATGCGAAGTACCAACGACTGCTCGACGCCTGCCGCGGCTTGCCGCCGACACCGACCGCGGTGGTCCATCCCTGTGACCAGGCGGCGATCGAGGGTGCGATCGGCGCCGCGCGGCTCGGGCTGATCAAGCCGATCCTGGTCGGTCCGACGGAGCGGATCCGCGAAGCCGCGCGCCAGGCCGGGATCGACATCGCCGCGTACCCGATCGTCGACGCTCCACACAGTCACGCCGCCGCCGAAAAGGCGGTCGAACTCGTGCTGAACGGTCAGGCCGAAGCGCTGATGAAAGGCAGCTTGCATACCGACGAACTGATGGCCGCCGTGGTCCGCCGCGAAGGGGGCCTGCGCACGTCCCGGCGCGTCAGCCATTGCTTCATCATGGACGTGCCCGCCTACGAGGACCCGCTGATCATCTCGGACGCGGCGGTGAACATCATGCCGACGCTGGAAGACAAGGTCGACATCGTGCAGAACGCGATCGACCTGGCGCATGCGCTGCAGTTCGCCGAAGTGCGCGTCGCGATCCTCTCGGCGATGGAAACCGTCAATCCGAAGGTGCCGTCGACGGTCGAGGCCGCGGCGCTCTGCAAGATGGCGGACCGCAAGCAGATCACCGGCGCCGTGCTCGACGGTCCGCTCGCGCTCGACAACGCGATCAGCCTGACGGCGGCCGAGATCAAGAAGATCGATTCGCCGGTCGCCGGCCGTGCAAATGTCCTGATCGTGCCGGACCTCGAGTCCGGCAACATGCTCGCGAAGAGCCTGTCGTTCCTCGCCGGTGCCGACGCCGCCGGCGTCGTGCTCGGCGCACGCGTTCCGATCATTCTGACCAGCCGCGCCGACTCCGAGCTCACGCGGCTCGCCTCGTGCGCGGTCGCCGTGCTGGTCGCACGTGCCCGGCGCGAGCAGCTCACCAAGGCCGTGGCCTGAGATGGCCGAGCAGGCGATCGTCGTCCTGAACGCGGGGTCCTCGAGCGTCAAGTTCCAGGTCTTCGCACGCGCAAGCGGCGTGCTCGACCTGCGGCTGCGCGGCCAGGTCGAGTCGTTGTTCGCCCATCCGCATTTCATCGCCCGCGACGCGGCCGGAGCGACCGCGTCCGAACGCACCTGGCCCGAGGGCACTCGCCTGGGGCATGAAGGCGCGCTCGAGCATCTGTTCGGGTTCCTGCGTGATCGCTCCGAGGGGGCGCAGCTCGTGGGCGTCGGCCATCGCGTCGTGCACGGCGGCATGGAGTACGCGGAACCCGTTCGCGTCGACGCGCGACTGCTGGCGGCACTCGACCGTTTCGTGCCGCTGGCGCCACTGCACCAACCACACAACCTCGCCGCGATCCGCGCAGTGATGCAACGCGCGCCGGACGTGCCGCAGGTCGCGTGCTTCGACACTGCGTTCCATCGCAACAATCCCGAGCTGGCGCAGATGTTCGCGCTGCCCTACGAGATGCACGAGTCCGGCGTGCGACGCTACGGCTTCCACGGCCTGAGCTACGAATACATCGCCTCGGTGCTGCCGACCGTCGACGAGCACGCCGCGCGCGGCCGCACGGTCGTGCTGCATCTCGGCAACGGCGCCAGCATGTGCGCGCTGCAGTCCGCGCGCAGCGTCGCCTCGACGATGGGATTCACTGCCGTCGACGGCCTGCCGATGGGTACGCGCACGGGCAACCTCGACCCCGGCGTGGTGCTCTACCTGATGGACGAGCGCGGCATGGATGCGCGCGCGGTCGAGAAACTCCTGTACCAGCAGTCGGGCCTGCTCGGCGTGTCAGGCATCGCGAGCGACATGCGCACGCTGCTCGCCAGTCGCGAACCGCGCGCGAAAGTCGCGATCGATCTCTTCGTGTATCGCATCGGACGGGAACTCGGCTCGCTCGCGGCGGCGCTGGGCGGTCTCGATGCGATCGTCTTCACCGCCGGCGTCGGCGAGAACTCCGCCGAGATCCGCAGTCGCGTCTGTGCTGCGGCCGCCTGGCTCGGCGTCGAGCTCGAACCGAAGGCCAACGCCGCCGGTGGTCCACGCATCAGCACCACGACCAGCCGCGTCAGCGCCTGGGCCCTGCCGACCGACGAGGAACTGATGATCGCGCGGCACACCGAACGGCTGCTGGCGCACTGAACTTCCTGGCGGACATCGCATGACCCTGCAGATTCCCCAACCCGTCCTGAGCGGCCGCAAGGCGCTGGTCGTCGGCATCGCCAACGAGCATTCGATCGCCTGGGGCTGCGCCAAGGCGTTTCGCGAACTCGGCGCGGACATCGCGGTGACCTATCTGAACGAAAAGGCACTGCCTCACGTGCAGCCGCTGGCGAGCGAACTTGCGTCGCCGCTGTTCCTCCCGCTCGATGTCAGTATCCCAGGGCAGTTGGAGGCCGTGTTCGCGGCGATCGAACGCACCTGGGGCCGGCTCGACATTCTCGTGCACTCGATCGCGTGGGCGCCGAAGGACGATCTGCAGGGTGGCCTGCTGAACTGTTCGGCCGAGGGCTTTGCCAAGGCGATCGACGTCTCGTGCCACTCGTTCATCCGCATGGCGCGGCTGGCCGCGCCGTTGATGAACGACGGCGGGACGATGTTCGCGATGAGCTACTACGGCGCAAATCGCGTCGTTCCGAACTACAACGTGATGGGGCCGGTGAAGGCAGCGCTCGAGGCTTCGTGCCGCTACCTGGCCTATGAACTCGGCCCACGGCGCATCCGCGTGCACGCGATGTCCCCCGGTCCGCTGAAGACGCGCGCAGCATCCGGACTGAGGGACTTCGACCTGCTGCTGACCGAGGCCGCGCAGAAGGCGCCGCTCGGAGAGCTGGTCGACATCATGGACGTGGGCTTCGCCTGCGCCTACCTCGCGACGCCATACGCCAGGCGCATCAGCGGCGATACCGTTTACGTGGACGGCGGCGTTCACATCATGGCCTGAGGCCAGCCGCCAAAAGGAGCAAAGATGGACAGCTCAAGGAACGTGGCCAACTCGATGGACGTCTCGGCGAAGGTTGCGCAGCTGTATCAGACGCGCGTGAAGAAGGCCGTCCAGCACTATGGCGACCGCCTGCAGAAGATCCGCGACGGCTACATGCTGGAACTTGCCGGTGTCACTTCGCCGCTCGATGTGATGCGCGACTGGAGCAGCTACGTGGTCGACTCGATGCAGCGCGGGGTCCTGTTCCTCGATGCGCTGCGCCAGCGCGGCAACCAGTTCCTCGAGCACACGCGCGAGGGGCTGCCGCCGGTGCTTAGCTTCGAGTACGAGATGGTGCTCGACGGCCGCACCCTCGATCGGCCGGTCAACTACGCGCTGGTGAAGATCGTGCCGCCGGCCGGTGTCACCATCGATCCGAAGCGCCGGCCCTACGTCATCATCGATCCACGCGCCGGTCACGGGCCCGGCATCGGCGGCTTCAAGGACGACTCGCAGGTCGGCGTCGCGCTGCGCGAGGGCCATCCCGTCTACTTCGTCATCTTCTTTCCGACACCCGAGCCCGGCCAGACCCTCCTCGACGTCTGCGCGGCCGAACGCCGCTTCGTCGAGCGCGTGCGCGAACTGCATCCGAAGAGCCCGAAGCCGGCGATCGTCGGCAACTGCCAGGGCGGCTGGGCCGCGATGATGCTCGCGGCCTCGCATCCCGAAGACACCGGGCCGATCGTCATCAACGGCGCGCCGATGTCGTACTGGGGCGGTGCGTGGCAGGACGGCCCCAGCGACAACCCGATGCGGTACGCGGGCGGCATGCTCGGCGGCACATGGCTCGCCTCGCTGACCTCCGATCTCGGCGCGGGACTCTTCGACGGCGCGTATCTGGTGGACAACTTCGAGAACCTGAATCCGGCCAACACGTTCTGGGACAAGTACTACAACGTATACCGCAACGTCGACGCCGAAGTGCCGCGCTTCCTCGAGTTCGAGCGCTGGTGGGGCGGCTTCTACCTGATGAACCGCGAGGAGATCGAGTGGATCACGCAGAATCTTTTCGTCGGCAACAAGCTGTGGACCGGCGGTACGTCGTCTGGTGCGGGCAAGGTCTTCGACCTGCGCGAGATCCGCTCGCCGATCGTGCTGTTCGCGTCGATGGGCGACAACATCACGCCACCGCAGCAGGCGTTCAACTGGATTGCCGACGTCTACGGTTCGACCGACGAGATCAAGGCGCGCGGCCAGGTCATCGTCGGGCTGCTGCATGAAAACGCCGGCCACCTCGGGATCTTCGTTTCGGGTTCGGTCGCGCGCAAGGAACACGCGCAGATCGTGTCGGTGCTGAAATCGATCGAGGCACTGCCGCCGGGCCTGTACGGCATGGCGATCAAGGATGTCGCGGGCAACGGCGGCAAACCGCGTTACGAAGTCGAATTCCGTGAGCATCGCCTCGAAGAGATCGTCGAACGGCTCAACCGCTTCAGACGCAAGGACGAATCCGCCTTCGAGGCCGTCGCGAAGGTCTCGGAGTTCAACCAGAAGGCGTACGAGCTCTTCGCGCGCCCCGTCGTGCAGGCGATGTCGAATGAAGCCGCCGCCAAGGCCGCGCGCGAACTGCATCCGCTGCGAGCCCAGCGCTGGGCGATCTCGGACCTCAATTCCTGGCTCGCCTGGCTCGGCCCCGCGGCCGAGATCGTTCGCGAGCAGCGCGCCGCGCTGGACGACGACACCGTGCCACGCCAGACCGAGGCAGCAGCGTCGGAGTGGATCAGTGCGACGCTCGACTGCTATCGCGCACTGCGCGACGCCGCCAGTGAGGCGATGTTCTTCCAGACCTTCGGTTCGATGTTTGCACTGACGATGACCGACCAGCAGCGCGCCGGGCAGGACGAAACTGCAGAGCGTGCCGCCGAAAGCCGTGAACTGATCGACCAGGCCCTCGCGCACATTGATCAGGGCGGGTATGCCGCTGCGGTCGCGCGCATCGGATACCTGCTGGCGCAACATGGCGAGGCGCTGCCCCTCGAGCGGCTGGCGCTGCGCGCGGAGATGTCCAAGGACTACGCCGAGCTGCTGCCGACGGTTGAACCCGCCGAGTGGCGGCGGCTCCGTGGCGAGCAGGACGTCATCGCCCGTCACGCCCCCGAGCAGGCGCTGGCGACGTTGCCGAAACTGCTGAGCGCGAAGTCCGATCGCGTGCGCCTGCTGCGCCTCGTCGATCGCCTGATGGACGATCCGCGCATCGAGGGCTTCAGGCCGACGGCCGAGCAGCGCGCGATGGTCGAACTGCTGCGCAGCAAGCTCCAACAGTCGACGCGCGGACGGGCGGCTCGTCCGACCCCGCGCGGAAAGGCCGCGGCGAAGAAAACCGTCGCTCGCGCCGGCCGCGCCGTTCACTAACGATCTCGTCCGGCTCCTGACCGCGGCGCTGCCGCGGTCAGGTTGCGCCCGCGTATCCGATTAAGATGCGGCCCGCTCCGGCGAAAACCGGCTGCATCGATCAGGGGAATGAGGATGTCAGGAACACACTTCCACGTGCACGGGCCGCACGATCATGAACTCGAGCACGCGGCGCAGCGTGCGCACACGGAGGGCGCGCACGGCAAGTCGGACCGCTTCGCCGGCCGCATCGCGGTGACGACCGCGATCCTCGCGACCGTCGGCGCCCTGTTCGCCTACCAGGGCGGCGCGACACAGGCCAATGCGGCGCTCTACAAGAACAACGCGGCGATCAAGAAGACCGAGGCGTCCAACCAGTGGAACTACTACCAGGCGAAGAGCGGCAAGCAGAATCTCGCCGAACTCGGCGCCAGCCTCGCCAGCGCCGACAAGGCCGACGCCTTCCGTACCGAGGTCGAACGCTACAAGTCAGAGAAAGCCGAGATCCAGGTGGCCGCGCAGAAGCTCGAAGCCGAGGCAAGGGCCTGGGACGAGCGCTCTGAGGCCGAGATGCACCAGCATCACCGCTGGGCCCAGGCGACGACGGCGCTGCAGATTGCGATCGCGATGGCGGCGATCGCGCTGCTCACCAAGCGCGACTGGCTGCAATATGCGATGTACGGTGTCGCCGCGTTCGGCGGCGTGCTGGGCATCCTGGCGATCCTGCACATCTGAATTCGGCGGGCGGCGGTGCGCCGCTGTCGCGATCAGATTTCGTCAGACGCAGCTCATTCGAGCCCAAAGCCCCCGAGCGATATGTCGTTTCCAGCTTTCGTCGTTGCGGCCATCGTCCTGGCCGTCACGCCCGGTCCGGGTATCGCGTATGTCGTTGCACGCACCGTCGCCGGCGGCCGCTCTGAGGGACTCGCGTCGTGCTTCGGCACCGGCATCGGCGGGATGCTCCATGTCCTTGCGGCCGCCCTGGGCCTGTCACTGATCGTCGCGCAGTCGGCACTGGCGTTCGGTGTCGTCAAGTACCTCGGTGCGGCGTATCTCGTTTACCTCGGGCTTCGCCTGCTGCTGCGCAAGGACGACGCCTTCAAGGTCGATCCGGTGGCCTCGCAAGGTGCCCGCGGAGCGCTGATCGAAGGCGTCGTCGTCGAGGCGCTGAATGTCAAGACCGCGCTCTTCTTTCTGGCGTTCCTTCCGCAGTTCGTATCGCCGGGCGAGCCCCTGGTTCAGCAGCTGGTACTGCTCGGAAGCATCTGCGTTGCACTCAATACGCTCGTCGGCGTTATCGCGGTCTTCGCAGCCCATCGCCTGCTCAGCTCCGGCGCCGCCCGCGCCGCACGCGCTCGGTTGCTGACCCGGGTGTCGGGCATCACGATGCTGGGGTTGGGTGCCTATCTGGCACTGGCACGTCGCCAGGCCTGACCCTCGAAAGCGGGCCCACGCCTCAACCGACGCTCCCTCGCACCGGCCCCGCCAGCGTGTCCAGCCTGAATAAGAGCGCCAGAGCCGACGTTGTTCGAACTGCCTGAACTCGCGGCCGATTGCCGCCGTCCGGTTGGGGCGCCAGAATCTCTCGAAAGTCAGCCCCCACGGCAGGAAGCGCAATGAACGAGCCCGCGGAGCAAGACGACCAATCTCTCCTGCCGGGTCCACCGCGCCGGAGCTAAAGGAGATGCTCGATGCATGAAGGCTCCTGCCACTGCGGCGCGGTCCGGATGACGCTTCCGGAAACTCCCACGGTCGCCACGGACTGCAATTGTTCGCTGTGCCGTCGCATCGGTGGACCCTGGGTGTACTTCGAGTTCGGCACCGTGAAGATCGAGGGCCATCCGGAGGCGACCGCCGAGTACATCTGGGGCGACAGAACACTGCGCACGATCCACTGTAAGACCTGCGGCTGCGTCACCCATTGGGAGCCACTGGCCCCCACCTCGGGCGCGAAGCACGGAGTCAATCTGGGGAACTTTGATCCGAAGCTGATCGCGAGCGTGCGGGTCCGCCGCTTCGACGGTGCAGATACCTGGCAGTTCATCGACGAGTAGCCCGAATCGGCCAGCAACCGCTGCGAGGTCACTCCGGCGATCGCCCTGGATGGCGGTGATCTCCCAATGAATCGCTCCGACTGCGGCGACCGCAAGAACCGGCTTCCTTGCTGGCCTATATCTCCACGATCGCCTCGCCGGAGACGGGATCGGTGACTCCCACGCCGCCGCCCAGATCCTCCAGCGTGTCGCGGAACGTATCCAGCAGGGCGATCATCCGGGGCCGTGCTGCCACCAGGCTCTCGTAAGAGTCCCATTCGCCGATGACACAGTACATGCGGTCGCCCGTCTTGATCAGCGAGAAGCGCCTGAAGCCGCTGAAGTCAAAGGCTGGTGCCTTGCGGTGCGCCTCGACAAATTCGGATTCACGCCCGGGCTTGACCCGGAACCGCACAACGTTGAACGCCGTCATGATGCTCTCTCCTTGCGCTACGCCGCCATGACACTGAGCCGCAAGACTACGCCTGCAGTCAACCCTGGCGTGCCAGCAGAAGGGCCGACGGTTATCCGTCGACGAAACGCCTGGTAACGATTTTCACAGTGCGGACGCCCAGCGCCGCAGGCAGCCGCGTTAGCGGCTCTCGTATGCGCCAACTCGTTGTAGCGATCCTTCTCCTCACCCTCGCCCTCGCGCTCCCGGGCCGCGCCGCCACGTCGTACGGGAGAGATGGTCCGTACGCCGTCGAAACGGTCGATGTGGTCTGGACCGATGCGGCGCGCCAGCGCGCGTTGCCGCTGCGGGTACGGTTGCCCGGCGCGCCGGGCGCGCGGCCGGTGGTGATCTTCTCGCACGGGCTCGGCGGCAGCATTGACGGCGGGCGCGCCTGGGGTGAGCGCTGGGCCAGCCACGGCTTCGTGGTGATCCACTTGCAGCATCCGGGCAGCGACGAGGCGGTATGGCGCGGTGCAGAGCACCCGGGGCAGTCGCTGCTCGGGGCGGCGAGCCTCGATCAGTACCTGATCCGGGTGGCCGACGTGAAGTTCGTGCTCGACGAACTGCAGCGCCGCCACCAGAACGGCGACCCGCTGGCGAGTCGTACGGACCTGTCGCGCATCGGCATGTCGGGACATTCTTTCGGCGCGCTGACGACGCAGGCGCTCGCGGGTCAGCGCTTCGACGTGCCGGCGCCGGCCCGTGCAGCGGCCGCTGCGCTCGCCGAGCCAAGATTCCGCGCCTTCGTCGCGTTTTCGCCGTCAGCGCGCTCGCCACAGGCGGCGAGTCAGTTCGCGACGATCGCACGGCCATTCATGAGCGTCACGGGCACAGCCGACGGCATGGTCGGCCTGGGGCTGGGTGTGGACCCGTCCCTGCGGCGCGTGCCTTTCGAAGGGATGCAGGGCCCGGGCCAGTACCTGGTCGTGCTCAATGGTGCCGATCACATGCTCTTCAACGGCGCGCCGCGCCGGCGGGACGGTGCAGACCCGAAGCGCGACGCCGCTCAGACCGCGCTCGTCGCGGAAGTCACCACCGCTTTCTGGCTGGCGTACCTGGCCGACGATGTCGCGGCGCGCGGCTGGCTCGCGGGAGGAGCCGCGGCAGCCATCGGGTCGGCCGGAGAATTCAAGCGCAGGTAGCTAGGGGTCGCTGAGGCCACGATCCCGCGCGGGTCGGCGTGACTTCCAGCATTTCTGCGCCGAACCCGCAGTTCGGTCAGCGAGCAGGCAGGTCTTGCCGTCGCGCCTGATGTGCTCGATATGCAGCTTCGCTTCGCCGTATCCGATGGTCACTTCGCGATCAGCTTGCCGCTGGCGGTGTTCTCATGAAACTCGCCGACGAAGGGATACTCGCCCGCTGTCAGCGGGCCGACAAGGATCGTGGCCTGACTCTTGCCGGGTATGACCTTTTCGCGCCTGAGCTTCTTGCTCTCGAACTCCTCCGGGGTCGCATCCTCGTTCTTGACGATCAACTTGATCTTCTTGCCTGTCGGCACCGTGATCTCGGACGGCGTGAACCTGTGATCGCGGATCGTCAGCTCGAACGTGGGATCCTCGGCAAACGCAAAGCCGGAACAAGCGAAGAGCAGCGCTGCGACCAGGAGGCGCATTGTGGTTCTCCTTTTGAACCGGTCGAGAAGCGGGTTCAGGCCGTGCGCGCCACGCGCGGTGCTGACGGCGCCGTGACACGCCAGTAGCCGACGCCGATCAGCGTGGCGAGCGTGGCCCCGTAGAACACGAATTGCAGCAGTGACGGCTGTGCGGTGTATCCGATCAGGACGTGCAGCATCTGACCCGGAACACTGGACTCGGAAAGCACCCCGGATGTGTCCCAAAGCTGCGGCACGAGCGCCGGAAGGACGTTTGCCTGCTCGAGAAAGCGCGCGGCCTGTGCAGCAAGCCCCGCAGCCAGCACGACGATCAACCAACCGGTGACGCGGAAGAAGTGCCGCACTGGAATTCGGACGAGTCCGAAATACAACAGCGTGCCAACGACTGTCCCGCCGAGCCCGCCGATGACCAGGCCCGCGGCGACCTCGATCCTCGGCTCGGTTGCCGCAAGCCCTTGAATGAAGAGCACCGTCTCACCGCCCTCGCGCAACACCGCCAGCGCGACGGCGACCGCCAGCGCTGCCAGCGTCCGTCCGCCGCTGCGGATCGAGTCTCCGAGGGCACGGAGTTGGCCGGCGAGCTCGCGGCCGTGTTCAACCATCCACAGCTGGTGCCAGCCCAGCATCACGACGGCCGCGATCAGTACGGCAGCGTTGAAGAGCTCCTGTCCGACGCCCTCGAACGCGGACGCGATTGCTCCCGCGACGGCAGCGATCAACACCGCTCCAAGAAGCCCGACCGCGACGCCGGTGCCGATCCAGAGACCGCGGTGACGGATACCGCGCGTGGCGGCGAGGACAACACTGACGATCAGCGCCGCTTCGAGTGTTTCGCGGAAGACGATGACAGCGGTTCCGATCACGGGAAGAAAGTTGAATGAGAATGAGTCTCATTCTATATGGCATCCGACCCTGCTTGTCAATAGGGAGGCGCAGTTCACGAAGCCGGAATCGCCGCAAAAGCGGACGCGCGCAGCAATACGTGGGCGACAAACGCCGACCCGCCGCCGCTGCCTCAGTCCGTCACGAGTCCATGCACCTTGAAGAGTTCCTCGAGGTGCGGGCTCATCGGCAGATTGAGTCGAATCCCGGAGGGCAGCGGCTTCAGGAACCACTTCTCGTAGATCGCCACGATGACGCGGCCGCCCGCGAGGCGATCGAACGCGCGGTCGACCACCTCCTGGAACTCCGGATCGTCCTTTCGAATCATCAGCGCGTAGTCGGCATAGGTCAGAAAGTCGCCGACGACCCGATACTCCGAGCTGCTCTTCGTCTGCGCGATCATGCCGTACAGCTGGATGTCGTCGTTCGCGAACGCCTGAGCCTTGCCGCTTGCGACCGCCTGAAACGACTCGTTGTGATCGGCCGCCGTGATGAAGTTGATGTTGAGCTTCTGTCGCTGTGCGAGCTTGGGTATCACCTCGGCATGCACGGTGCCGCGCGTCAACACGACCGTCTTGCCCTGCAGGTCGCGCAGTGAGCGGATGCCGCTGCCACGACGCACGAGCAGTTTTGTCCCGGTGACAAACATCGTCGTCGAGAACGCGACGATCTTGCGCCTCTCGGAGTTGTTGGTCGTCGAGCCACACTCGAGATCGATCGCCCCGCTGCGGATGAGGTCGAAGCGATCTTCCGGTGTGACCGGTCGATACTCGGCGCGGATGTCCTTGTGCAGCTCCTTGGCGACCTCTTCAATGACGACCTCGCACAGGTCGAGCGCGTATCCGACCGGTTTCTTGTCCGGACCGATGAATGCAAAGGGCGGCGAGTTCTCGCGGTAGCCCACCCGGATGACGCCACTGTCGTGGATCTTCTTCAGCGTGCCGGTATAGGGCACCTCGAAGGCGGGCGCCTTCGTCTGCGCCTGCACCGGCAGGCCACTAAGGAGCGTCACGGCGGCCACCGCTGCGGCCGCGAGCGCCGCACGCGCGGCGAAGACCTGGCATTGAGCGGACGATCTGCAGAACGACCGCAATCTGGGCGTCATCTGGCTTCCCTTCACAACTTTGGCAACGCCGACTCGCACGCCACGGACATCTCAGATCTGCACGGCTCGCGGCTTCGCATGCAGGTCCATCTCGTTCTCCTTGCCGTCGAGGATCAACTCGGGCTCTTCGGCCTCGACGCTGGTCTCCTGATCCAGCACCTTCTGCAGCCGCTTCTCGTCCAGCGCATGGCACCACTTGGCGACCACCAGCGTCGCGACGCCATTGCCGATGAAGTTGGTCAGCGCACGGGCCTCGGACATGAAGCGGTCGATGCCGAGAATCAGTGCCAGCCCCGCCACCGGTACGTTGCCAACGGCCGACAGCGTCGCCGCCAGAACAATAAAGCCGCTTCCCGTCACGCCGGCCGCACCCTTCGACGTCACCAGCAGCACCGCAAGCAGCGTCACCTGATGGGTGATGTCGAGCGGCGTGTTGGTGGCCTGCGCGATGAACACCGCGGCCATCGTCAGGTAGATCGCTGTGCCGTCCAGGTTGAACGAGTATCCGGTCGGCACGACCAGGCCAACGGCCGACTTCTCCGCGCCGGCGTTTTCAAGCTTCACCATCAGCCGCGGCAATGCGGACTCGGATGATGACGTGCCGAGCACCAGGAACAGCTCTTCCTTGATGTACTTGATGAACTTCCAGATGCTGAAGCCGTGTGCCCGGGCGATGCTGCCCAGCACGAGAAAGATGAACACCAGGCAGGTCACGTAAAAAGCGCCCATCAGCGCAGCCAGCTGCGTCAGCGAGCCGATCCCGTACTTGCCTATGGTGAAGGCCATCGCGCCGAATGCGCCGAGCGGAGCCACCTTCATGATGACGCCGACGATGCCGAACAGCACGTGCGAAATGCGTTCGATCATGTCGAACACCGGTTTGCCCTTTGCGCCGAAGGCGTGCAGCGAGTAGCCGAAGAGCACGGAGACGAACAGCACCTGGAGCATGTCGCCCCTCGCGAAAGCATCGGTGACAGTGCTCGGAATGATGTTCAGCAGGAAGTCGACAGTCGAGGTCATCTTGCCCGGACCGGCATACTGGGCGATTGCCTTGGTGTCGAGCGTCGCCGGATCGACGTTCATGCCGACGCCCGGCTTGAGCACGTTGACGATGATGAGACCGACGATCAGCGCGATGGTGCTGACAACCTCGAAGTACAGCACCGCGAAGCCGCCGACCTTGCCGACCTTCTTCATGTCCTCCATGCCGGCGATGCCGACCACGATGGTGCAGAAGATGATCGGCGCAATGATCATCTTGATCAGCTTGATGAAGCCATCGCCGAGCGGCTTCATCGCGGTGCCGGTCTCAGGGTAGAAATGCCCGAGCAGAACTCCGATCACGATCGCCACAATCACCTGGAAGTACAGCGACCTGTAGAGCGGCTTCTTGACCGTCGCGGCCTTGGCGCTGCCAGCATCTTGTCCCATTGGAGGTTCTCCCGACTGCGATTGGCTCTCACCGCACGCGGCAGCCGCGTCCGTCGTCTCAGGCACAGTCATGTTGACGATGCGGTGCACCGCCGATGACGGCGTCATATGCTGGCCGCAGCGGCATCGTACAACCGCAATACGCGTCCAGTGGGCGGCCGACACGGTGCAGCACCCACCCGCCCCCGGCGAGGGATACGGTGGACGCGGCAAGAGGGGTTCGTCGCCTCCCCGGGCGGGTCCGAGGCCCCGTCAGTGGTCGCGCGCCTCTTCAGACGCCCCTGCACCCGATCGACCGCGCGAGCACGATCAGCGGTTTGCGTTCGGCGTCGAGCTTCTTGATCCGGGCCGTGAGGCCCTGCTTCTCACCGGGCTCCGCGACGTTCAGGTCCGCCTGCAGAGCCGCAATTTCAGCCGTCAGATTTTGGATCGACTCGCGCAATGATGGGCAGCGGGCCTCTTCCGTTGGTGACGGGGCCGGGGCCGGCGCCGGTGGCCCCTGCGCCCGCCAGACGACGCTGGGGCGGCCCGGCACGTCCGGAAACTCGAGGTCGGGACGGGGCATGGCAGCCTCGAAACGGTCGAGAGTGCGGACGTAGCGATGCCCGTGCACTTCGGTTTCGCCCTTGTCGTAGATCTCGTTCCAGGCCGTCACCTGCATCGGCGCGCTCGCATAGACCTCGAACCAGCCGGACCACACGTTCAAGAAGTCACCCGACGTGGCGGACCCGAGATCGCTCAGCGTGAGCCCGGGATGGTCGAGCAGCCGAACTTCATCGCCCTCGTGCCCGGCAAGCGTGCCGCCGAAGCCGAATTCGAGGTAGACCTGCGCTTTGGCGCGCCAGAAAGACAATGCGAACGCCACAGGCGACCAGCTGCCGTTGCTGAATCCGAGGGTCGGGGACTCCGAGTAGAGGCGCCGCGCGTAGCCATGCTCCCAGCGCGAGTCCGGCGTTCGCGTCTCGGACAGGATGATCCTGAAGCTTGGGAACACCCAGCGTTGGGTCGCGATCTATGGCATCGCAGACTCCTTGGAAGACAACCGTTATCATTCTCCGGCCGTGCCATGGCCGAGTCCAGCCGCGTGCCGACAAAGCGAAACGCAGCTGCGGCAATGTGCGGCAACCTTCCGATCGAGCGTGCCTCCGGCGCCGAGGCAGGCGCCGACTGCTCCGCCGCGGCCTCTCGCGTCCCTGCCGAACTCTCCGCGGCCAGGTGGCCACGCGCGCGGGCGGCGCAGGAATCGCCAAGGTGTTGTTCTGCACATCCTGAATCAGCCGGTGGATCGAGTCTCGAGCGAACTCATCAGGACAGCCGTCGGCGCGACCAGCAACAAAACACCCAGCGACACCTAGCACGGTGGCCGCGAGCCCCTGCCGGCCGCCCAGCTTGCCGGCCAGCGCCTGCTGCAGCGGGTAAAGCGACACGGCGAGGATTACCGCCCAGATCATCAACGTGAGGAATAGCGAGAAGAACTGAAAGCAGAGCACAACCAGGGCCAGCAGCAGCCCGGCACGAATCAGCACCTCAAGGAGATTCGAATACGCGCGCTCGGGTGCCGCACTGCGACCGCTGTCGGGAATCAATTGCAGGTTCATGAATGTCCCCGCTGATGACGGAGCGCAACTATGGCTGTCGAACAAATAATCCTGTACCCGCCACCGGCGGGGACTTGACGTGTGCCATCCCTCGCTTGCGAGAGGCAGCGACTCCGCCCTCGCAATGCTGCAGATAATTTCTCAGTGCGCGACGGTCTCGCTGCGCCATCGATCAATGCTTCGAAGGCTAGACTATGCGGGCTCGAGCCTTCCGTAATCTGTCTTCAAGGAGAAGCAATGAGCACGTTTGTGAACCTTCGCCTGGCAAAACGGGAGTTCCTGGCACTGGCGGCAGCCGCCGGTCTCGCTTTCATCCCTGCGGTGCCTGCGCTGGCGGCAAGCGCCGCAGAACTGAGCCGCGACGCAAACAATGCGTTGCAGAGCCTCTACGCCAAGGTTCCGGCAGCCGGGGCGACCGGCGCGAAAGCCACCGCTATCCTCGTGTTCCCCAAGGTCACCAAGGCAGGCCTCGGCGTCGGTGGCCAGTACGGCGAAGGCGCACTGCTCAAGGGCGGCAAGGCCGTGGACTACTACAGCACGGCGGGCGTTTCGACCGGCCTGCAGATCGGCGCGCAGACGTACGGCTACGCGATGTTCCTCATGAACGATTCGGCTGTGAAGCAGCTCGACGCGGCACAGGGTTTTCAGAGTACGACCACGACGACGATGAAAGGCGACATCTACGCCTTCATCTTCAGCCAGAAGGGATTGATGGGGGGACTCGGCATCCAGGGCAACAAGATATCGAAGATCGAGCCTAAGTAGGCTGTCGAAAGAGTGCACGGCACTGGTGGCCGTGCAGCGTAATTTCGACCTGACACATGAAGCGCTTTGCGAGCGCGATGGGCGGCATGGTCATCGCCGCCCTGCTTGCAGCGGGCTGCAGCCCGGCCCCTTCCTCCACGGAGACGTCACCCGGTGCGGATGGCTGGCACGAGTTCCGCGGCACCTGGACCGCCGCGGGTGACCGACACGTCATCAAGCTGGGCAACGAGCGACAGGCTTCTGTCACCTACCTGAGCGGCTCGCTGGTGCTCGAGGGAGGGTCGCGTCCGGGTGCGGGCTTCCGCGCCGTGGCGGTCGTGATGAACGATAGCGCCACTGGCATGGTCGGACGCTGCCTCTGGACCGACGAACACGGCGATCAGGTGTTCAGCGAGCTGCAGGGCGAAGGTACTAACACCGCCAATCACATTGTCGGCACGATCGTCGGAGGCACCGGACGCTTTGCAGGTGCCACGGGAACCTTCGAGTTCAGCTGGAGATTCGTGCTGCAGACTGAGGACGGCACGGTGCAGGGACAGTCGGAGCGACTCGCAGGCCGGGTGCGCGTCGATTCGGCAGAGGCGCGTCCGCGGCAAGGCGGGGACCGGAAGCCATGATTCAGGTTCGCGCACTGGCGCGCCGGATCCTGCCGTTCCTGATCGCCTTCGGCATCTGGCTCATCCCGATTCCGCAGGGCCTGACGGCGGAGGCCTGGCATCTGTTCGCCATATTCGTCGCATCGATTTCGGCGGTGCTGCTGGGTTCCTTCCCGCTCCTCACCTCGACGACACTGGCAGCCGCCGCCGTCGTACTGTCGGGCACGCTGCCGGCCGCGAAGGCGTTCAGCGGCTTTGCCAACCCAAGTGTGCTGCTGGTCGTGATCGCGTTCCTGGTCGCACAGGCGGTGGTGAAATCCGGGCTCGGGCGACGCATCAGCCTCTTCATGGTGAGCCGCTTCGGCAAGTCGGCACGCGGGCTCGCGTATAGCGTGGTGCTGACCGACACACTGATCGCGCCGGCCTTCCCGAGCAACACGGCGCGCGGCGGAGTGCTGTTTCCGATCGTCCTGTCGGTGGCGCAAGGCTCGGGTTCGCAGCCCGATGACGAAAAAGGCCGCCGGCTAGGCGGCTATCTGATGTTCTGCTCGATGGCGAGCCTCGCGGTGTCGTCCGCGCTGTGGATGACTGCGACCTCCGCCAATCCGATAGCGATACAGGTCGTGCGCGACTTCGGCGTGAAGGTCAGCTTCGGCAGCTGGCTTCTGACGGCTTCCGTGCCGGCATTGACCGCCATCGTGCTGTTGCCCATCGTGATCGCACGGCTTTTTCCGCCGGGCGTCGGCGAGACCCCGGAAGCGCCGGTGGCTGCGCGCAAGGCCCTCGGCGAGCTCGGGCCGCTCTCCCGCGAGGAATGGATCACGGCCATAGTCTTCGTGATGATGGTGACCGGGTGGGTTCTGGGCGACAGGCTGAATCTGAACGTCACCAGCATCGCATTCGGCGGTCTCGGCCTGTTGCTGTTCGCCAACGTGCTGACGGCGGACGACATCGCGACGCAGGGCGATACGCTCGCCACCTTCCTTTGGCTGGCCGTGCTGTTCGCGATGAGCGGGCAACTCAATGAGCTGGGCTTCATGAGCTATGCGGGCCAGCGCCTCGCGATGCACCTGGGCGGACTGTCGTGGCCGCTGACCTACGTGACGCTGGTGCTGCTGTACGTCGCGATCCACTACATGTTCGTCAGCCAGTCGTCGCAGGTGCTGGCGCTGCTCGCGGTCTTCCTCGACGTCGGCGTGCGCGGCGGTGTGCCGGCGCCGCTGATGGCGTTCGCGCTGATGTTCGCGAGCAGCTATTTCTCGGTGCTGACGCCGCAGGGCGGCAGCCAGAACGTCATCTTCGTCGGCAGCAACTACCTGAAGCAGGCCGAGCTGTACCGGCTCGGACTCATCGTGACGGTGTTCTTCGCGGCGATATTCCTGACGCTCGGAACCGCCTGGATCATGCTCGTCGCGCGCTGAGTCTGCGCGCCGGCCGGAACGCTCCTACTTTCCGGATTGCACCTTGCCGATGACGCCGGCGACGTAGTAATCCATCTTGCCCAGTTGCTCGTCGGTGAGCGTGCCGCTGGAGATGACGTCCTTGTCTTCGTTGGTCTTGATCGGACCGGTGAAGGGATGGAAGGTGTCCGCGCGGATTTGATCCTCGCGCTTCTTCACTTCATCGACGAGCTCCTTCGGCAGCTTGTCCGACAGTCCTTCGAGCTTGATGAAACCTTCCTTGATGCCTCCCCACACCGGTGCCACCTTCCATGTCCCTTCGATCACGGCCTGCGCGCGCCTCGTGTAGTAATCGCCCCAGTGATGCGTGACCGCCGCGAGTTGCGCGTTCGGGCCGAACTTGCGCATGTCGGAGTGATAGGCGATCGCCATCCTGCCCTTCTCCTCCGCCGCGGCGACGGTTGCGGTCGAATCGGTGTGGTGCGTGACGACGTCGGCGCCCTGCCCCATCAGCGTGTTGGCGGCATCGCGTTCCTTGCCGGGGTCGTACCAGCTGTTGACCCAGACGACGCGCACCTGCGCCTTCGGGTTGACCGAGCGTGCGCCGAGCGTGAAGGCGTTGATGCCCTGCAGGACCTCGGGGATCGGGAACGCGGCGACATAGCCCAGCGTGCCGGTCTTGCTCATCCCTCCCGCGACCATGCCTGCGAGGTAGCGGCCTTCGTAGAAGCGCGCGTTGTAGGTGTTGACGTTCGGCGCGGTCTTGTAGCCGGTCGCATGCTCGAATTTCGTGTTCGGAAACTCCTCCGCAACCTTGATCGTCGGGTTCATGAAGCCGAACGAAGTCGTGAAGATCAGCGCATTGCCCTGCTGCGCGAGGTCGCGGATCACGCGCTCGGCGTCGGCGCCCTCCGGCACCTTCTCGACGAAGGTAGTCTTGACCCTGTCACCCAGTGCCTTCTCCAGCGCGAGCCGGCCGGCGTTGTGCTGCGCAGTCCAGCCGGCGTCACCGACCGGGCTGACATAGACGAAGCCGACTTTCAGCGGCTCGGGCTTCGCCGGCTCGGCGGCCTTCACCGGCTCCGCCTTAGGCGTGGGCGCCTCCTGCTTGCTGCAGGACGCGATCAGCAGGGCAAGGAGGAACGACGATGTAGCGGCGAGCAGGCGTTGCATGTAGCGGGCTCCATACGGCGCGGGGCGTTGGGCCGCGAGGCGGCAGCGCGCGATTCTACGCAGCCACGAGGCGCCGACTGCCGTGCGCCTTGCGCAGAGCGCGGCCGTGCGACACTCCGCGTCGCCATGAAATCCCCGCAGGCATGAGCCGTAGTCCCGCGCGCACGCTGGCCGCGCTCGAGCGCCTGCGACTTCGGCACGGGCCGGGCGTCGCCGAGGTCCGCCTCGCCCTGCTGCGCAGGCTCGAACGCACACCGCTGCGCACCGCCGGGCAGGTGCGGCGACTGCACGAACTGCTGTGTTTCGCGCGGGCTTACCCCGATGACGTTCGCGTGCTGCGCCAGACCGCAAGGATGCTACAGCGGTTCAGTCGGCGCACGGACCTGCGCGCGCATCGTGCCGAACTCTATGCCAGTGGCATTGCCGGCACGACAATCTGGTTCCCGTTCTTCTATCCGACTGCGCGCTGGGTCGCCGCACGGTGGCCACGCCAGTTGCTGCTCGACCGCAACGACACCGTGGCCGAGGAGTCGATCGCGAAACTCCTGCCAGCGCTCATGATGCCGATCGAAGCCTTTGCACTGCGCGAGTCGCACCTGCCGGGCTATGCGGCACTCGACCGCCTGCGCGGTCGCCGCAGCGACGCTACTTTTCTGCTCGAGCGCATTGCCGCGATGCCGGGCGACGAGTTCACGCGCGAGGCAGTCTACGACGCGCTCAATCCGAGCTGCGAACTGCTGCCGGGACCGACCACCCCATCGCGCACGCGTGCGGCTTTCCCAGTCCCTGAGGTGGCCTTCAGATCCCAACCGCTGCGCAGCGGCAGGCCCGACCTTCGACACGAGATCGCACGCGCGCCGCGGCCGCCGCACCGCCTCGCCGGCAGATCGGCGCGCGAACTGATCGACCTGGCGCGTGCATCGATGGCTACGCGCGAGCGCGATCTCGATGCGATCGCGCATGGCAACCCGCTTGAAACATGGTGGATCGAAGACGACGCCGGCCTGGCGTTCGTGCTCTTCGGCATGGTGCCGGAGCGACGCCCGGCGCTGCCCGCCATCTACGGCGGACTGACGCTGCAGAACGGCGTGCCGATCGGATACCACCAGTCGGACGTGATCGGGCCCTGCGTGGCCGTCTCGTTCAACACCTTCGACACGTTCCGCGGCGGCGCATCGGCCTTCATCTTCGCGCGACTGCTGGCGACGCTGCACACCATGTTCGGTGCAACCTCGTTCAGCATCGAGCCGTACCAGCTCGGCGAAGGCAACGACGAGGGCATCGAATCCGGTGCATGGTGGTTCTACGCCAAGCTGGGATTCAGGCCGCGCGCCCGTCCCGCGCTGCAGCTCGCCGCGGCCGAAGCACGCCGACTGCGCCGGAATCCCATGCATCGGAGCAGCGAAGCCACGCTGCGGCAGCTGGCGCGCCATCACCTGTTCTTCGACTTCGATCCGCACCGCCCCGCTCCGCTGGTGCTTCCGGCCGCCATCGGGCTCGCCGTCGGCAGTTTCCTGGGCGGCCTCGACGAAGACAGGGACCGCGCACTGCACATCGCCGAGTCGCGCGCACGCGCCGCATGCGGCCTTGCTCCCGCTCACGACTTCTCGCGCGCCGAAGCCCGTGCCTGGCGGGCGCTCTTCCCGCTGCTGGCAATGCTGCCCGCGCGGCGCTGGGCTGAGGCCGAGCGCGCCGCACTGGTCGAGATTGTGCGGAACAAGGCCGCGCGATCGGAGCGCGATTTTGTGCGTTCAACGCAGCGACACGCGAGGCTGCTGGAGGCGCTGGCGCGCCTGAGCGAATCGGAACACTAGGGCCTTCAACCGGCCGCACGGGCCAGGCGCGCGCCTTACTCGAGACGCAGGCGCAGCCGTCCGGAATCATCGCGGCCGATGCCGTAGTGCGAACCGTTCTGGACCGTGAGACTGATATCGCGGGCTGCGTCAGTGCCGAGCAGCTGCAGCGTCGCCTCGGCGCAGCGGGTGTGCAGCCGCGTGACCAGCGGCGCCAGCGCATAGCGATCGCCGTCGAGTTCGTAGTCGACCGGCACGCCGGCACGGTTGGCGACTTCGAAATGCAGCGCAGCACTGCCTGGCCGCGCGAGCAACTGCACGGCGTAATAGCGGCCGCTGCGCGCGCCCAGCGCCAGCCCGACGCCGACTTCGGTGACCGGCACGAGCAGCAGGTTGCGCCGATGCTGCGGGGACTTCTCCCAGCCCTGCATCAATCGCGCCGCCAGCTGGTCTGTCGTGAACCCAAGCGAATCGACGACATACGCAAGGTTCTCGGCGAGCATGCAGTATTCGTAGCCCGCGGCCTTGACGCGTTCCGCGGGCGTGCGCGCGTCAACATCGTGTCCGATACGATCGCTCGCGGCGATGAACTCGGCAAAGTCCTGCGCGGCGCGACTGAGCTGCGGCTCGATGCGGACCGGACCGAGGCCATTGCGCGCCCGCAGGCTGTTGGTCTGATCAACCACACGCGACGTGACGACCGGCACGTCCGGACGCGCAGGCGCTGGGCTCTGGGCTTGCGCAGCGATACAGCCGCACGTGAGGACCACGAGTGGCGCGAACCGCAGGCGCGAGATACTGCAGGTGCTGCCGGATGTACCCACAGGTCTTACGCGTTTCCCGATAGATGACTATGCGGTGACGAGCATTTCGACGGCGGGCAACTCCTGACCATTGTCGATTCACTTCGATCGCGATCCGACGATCGAATAATAGGTTCTAGGGAAAAGTACCGCCCCCGGCTCGTATCGGTCCATGTAAGCGTCCGCTAATCGGATCTGTTGGCCGGACCTCGGCCTCCTCATGACCGGTCGCCGGAGGTAGACGTCACCGCTGAAAGCACCGTGGGAGGCGCGGTAACGAAATTCGCTGCGGTTCAGGCACCCGAATCGGTCACTTCTGCGTCGTTGCCTCTCTAAGCTTTCGCGAACTTCGTTCAAGGAACTGGTGATGCGACTCCAGGACTTCAAGGTGCTGACTTTCGACGTGGTCGGCACGCTGATCGACTTCGAACGCGGCATGCTCAATTACCTGCGCGCCGCAGCGCCGGGTTCGAGCGTTACCGACGACTCGTTTCTCGCCGTCTATCGCAGGGCACGCAAGGCGGCGGACACACTCGCCTACCCAGACGATCTGGAACGCGTCTGGCACGCCATCGCACCCGCTCTCGGTCTGCCCGATGGCGCCGCCATCGCGCGCGGCTTCCGCGACTCCGTTCGCGATTGGCCGGCCTTCGTCGATTCGGCCGAGGCACTGCAGCGCCTGCGGCGGCGCTTCCGACTCGTAACGATGACCAATGCACAGACCTGGGCGCTCGCGCATTTCTCGCGCACGCTCGGCCGCCCATTCGATCTGGAGCTGAGCTGCGACGATGCGATGTGCGAGAAGCCCGATCCGCGCTACTTCGCCTATGCGCGCGGCCGCATCGAAGGCGCCTGGGGCTGGCGCCAGCCCGATTACCTGCATGTCGCGCAGAGCCAGTACCACGACATGGGCATCGCGAAGAAGCTCGGCATTGCCACCTGCTGGATCGAGCGCCGCTACGGCATGAAGGACTCGGGCGGCACGATCGAGTCCGAACACGTCGTGCCCGACTGGCACTTCCATACGCTGGCGGAACTCGCCGACGCCGTCGACTCCGGACGCTGACGCGACATGTCGATCGCCATCGACGACCTGCTGCCGGAACTGGTCACACTGCGCCGCGACCTGCATGCGCATCCGGAACTCGGGTTTGAGGAGCGGCGCACGGCGGGAATCGTTGCCGCGGCGCTGCGCCTGATCGGACTTGAGGTTCACGAAGGTCTGGCCGGTACGGGCGTCATCGGCACGCTGCGCCACGGCCGCAGCAAGAGGAGCATTGGCCTGCGCGCGGACATGGACGCGCTGCCGATGACCGAGCAGTCGGAACTGGCGCACGCGAGCCGAAACGCAGGCGTCCATCACGGCTGCGGCCACGACGGCCATACCGCGATGCTGCTTGGCGCCGCGCGCCAGCTTGCGCGTACCCGCAACTTCGATGGCACCGTGCACTTCATCTTCCAGCCGGCCGAAGAGGGAAAGGGCGGCGCTCGCGTGATGGTCGAACAGGGACTGTTCGATCGCTTCCCGTGCGATGCGGTCTATGCCCTGCACAACTGGCCCGACCTGGCGCTGGGGCACGCACAGACTCGAGCCGGCCCGATCATGGCAGCGGCTGACCGCTTCGACATCGCGCTGCGCGGGCGTGGCGGCCACGCGGCGCAGCCACACCGCACACCCGATGTCCTCCTGGCGACAGGTCAGCTCGTCATGCAACTGAACACCATCGTCGCGCGGCACGTCGACCCGATGGAGTCAGCAGTGCTGTCGGTCACACGCATCCAGGGCGGTCACAGCCACAACGTTCTGCCGGCCGAAGCAACGATCACCGGCACGGTGCGCAGCTTCGACCCGGCGACCCAGGACCGTGTCGAAGCCGCACTACGCGCGGCCGCCGCCGGCGTGGCGCTCGGCCACGGCGTCACTGCCGAGGTCTCGTACGTGCGCTACTACCCGGCCACCGTCAACAGCGAGGCCGAAGTCGCGCTCGCGCTCGAGGCTGCCGCGGACGTGGGCTTGCACGCGAGCGTTGCGCCGCGGCCCGCGTTCACTGCCGAAGACTTCGCCTTCCTGTTGCGCGAACGGCCCGGAGCCTATCTCTGGCTCGGCCAGGGTGGCGTCGATCCGGGCGCCAGCGGCGAGCGCCCATTGCACCACCCGAGCTACGACTTCAACGACGCGGCGATCCCGTCCGGCGTGCGGTGGTTCTGCGCCGTCGCCGAGCGCGCGCTGCCAGCGCACTGAATGAGCCTATGGACGATTCGACGAACGATCAGACGCGCATCACCATCTTGCACCACTCCGCCACGCTCTCCGGCCTGCGTGACCAGGGCACGCCGGCGCATCCGAGGAGCGAGCCGCCCTGCCGTCTCAGCGGCATCGACGTGACGCTTTCCGGCGCCGGTGACAATGCCTGCGGGATCTGGGAATGCACGCCCGGCCGCTTCCTGCGCCAGCTTGCCGAAGCCGAAGTGATGCACGTCCTCACCGGACGCGGCCGCTTCACGCCGACGCACGGGGAGCCGATCGAGTTCGGAGCCGGCGACACATTGTTCTTCCCCGCGTACACCACCGGCGAATGGCAGATCGAAGAGGCCTTGCGCAAGGTGTTCGTTGTGATGGCGGCGCACTGACGCGCCGGCGCTGCGCCAGCAACGGGCAGCGCTCAGGCCGCGCGCTGCGCGGCCTTGACGAAGCGCCCGATGGAGAACGCCTCGATCGGCGTCGACGTCGCGCCGGTCGCGATGAGCTCGGCCATCACCTCGCCCACGCCCGGGCCGATGGCGAAGCCTTCGCCGTTGAAGCCGAAGGCGTAGTAGAGACCGGTGGTGGTCGCGCTGGCGCCGACCACCGGGGCCCAGTCCATCGTGTAACCCTCGATTCCGCTCCAGACGCGGATCAGCTGCACGTTGGCGAAAGCAGGCACGAAACGCCGCAGTTCGCGCAACTGGCGCAGCGTGTTGTCGGGCGTCACGTAAGCACGGATCTGATCGGTAAGCGCCGGCCCCTTCAGCCCGCCGCCGAAGACGACGTTGCCGCGGCGTATCTGGCGAAAGTACAGTCCCTCGGTTTCGATCGGCGACGACAGCCCGATCGACGGCCCGATCGCATACGGCAGCGGTTCGGTCACGCCCATCTGCGGCCCGCGCGCCTCCATCGGCACGCGCTCGCCGAACACCGCTGCAATGCGGTTCGACCACGCGCCGCAGCAGACCAGCAACTGCTCGCCGTGGTGCGTGCCGCCGGCCGTGTGCGCGACAAAGCCGCCGCCGTCGCGTTCGACGTGCAGCACCTCCGCATGTTCGACCACCCGCGCGCCATCGCGCTGCGCCGCGCGTGCGAAGGCCGGGCCGGCGAGCCGCGGGTTGGCGTGGCCATCGCGTGGTGACAGCGAGCCGGCCACGATCTCATTCGAAAAGATGCCCCAGCGCCGGCGCAGCCCCTCGGCGGTGAACAGTTTCAGTTCGAGGCCGAGTGGCCCGACCTCGCGCGCGTACGTTTCCAGCACGGCCGCCTGCGCCTCCGTGTAGCAGACGCGCAGATGCCCGTGCGGCACGAACTCCAGGTCCTCGCCGAGCAGTCCCTTGATCCGACCCCAGACCGCGCGGGCCCGGTTTGCAAGTGGAATCTGCGCCAGGTCACGGCCCTGACGGCGCACGTTGCCGAAGTTGGTGCCGCTCGCCTGGCGGCCGATCAGCTCACGCTCGAGCAGCGTCACGGAACGGCGATGCTGCCGGCGCAGGAAGAAGGCGGCCGACGTGCCCATCAGCCCGCCGCCGATCACGAGCACGTCGCTGTGCGTCGCCGCCGTCACGCCTGCACCTCGCGCGCGTTCATCACCAGCGGCTTGACGGGCGCCTGAGAGCGCAGCCGGCCGACCGATTCGATCGGCACGCCCGCGGCCGCGGCAACGATCTCGGCGCCGGCGTGGCCGCAGAAACGACCTTGGCAGCGGCCCATGCCGACACGGCTGAAGGCCTTGGCGCGGTTGACCTCACGGCTGCCGAGTTCACCGACGCTGCGGCGCAGTTCGCCGGCGGTGATGGTTTCGCAGCGGCAGACGACCGTATCGTCCGGCAGTGCCGCCGCGTGCTCGTGCGGCCAAGGGAAGGCGCTGATGACGCCGGAACGAAAGCGATCCATCCGCTGCAACGTCCGGCGCGACTCCGCCGCGGCCTTCTCATAGAGCGCTGCCCCGGTGGAGTGGCCGAGATCGGCCAGGGCCGCCAGCGCGGCCAGGCGGCCCGCCGCCTCGGCGCCGTCGGCGCCAAGGATGCGCGCACCGTCGCCGGCCAGGTACACGCCCTTGACGCTGCTGCGGCCGTCGGCATCGATACGCGGCAGCCATTGTCGACTCTGCGGCTCGAAGACAAATTCGCAGCGCGCCAGATCCGCCAGTTGCGTCTCGGCCCGCAGGTGCCAGCCGATTGCCACCGCATCGGCGTCGAAGCGATGCTCGATACCGCGCGCATCGCGCACGCGAACCGCGCTGACGCCCTCCTCGCTGTCGCCGTCAATGGCGAGCGGATGCACGCCGGTAAGCAGCGGCACGCCGGCACGGCGCAGCGTGCGCAGCATCGCCAGCCCGCGCAGCGCGAGCCGCGGGCGGGCGAGCAGGCCGGAGATCGCCGCCCACGATCTTGCCGACGGCGCTGTATCGAGCACGGCAACCACGCCGGCCCCGGCCTCGACGTACTGTTTGGCTGCGAGGTAAAGCAGCGGACCGCTGCCCAGGAAAACCGTGCGCGCGCCGATCGCGCAGGCCTGCGCCTTCAGCGCGATCTGCGCCGCGCCGAGGCTGTAGCAGCCGGCGCGCTGCCAGCCCGGCACGGGCAGCAGCCGGTCGACAGCACCGGCGCAGATCACGATCGCGTCGAACGGGACAGTCGCCGTGTGCTGCCCGTGCACAACGTGCAGTTCATTGGACGTGATGTTCCACGCCAGCGTGTTGCCGCGGTAATCGATGCGGCCGCGCAGCGCGTCGAAATCGCGGTGGAGTCGCGCCGCCTTGTCCGCCTCGCTGCCATAGAGCCTGGCGTAGGAGCGCGTGAAGCCCTCGGGCTGCCGTCGATAGATCTGGCCGCCGTCGCGCTGCCCCTCGTCGACGAGCACCGGGCGCACGCCGGCTTCGACCAGCGCCTGCGCGGCACGCACGCCGGCCGGACCCGCGCCGACGACCACCATGCGCGGCGCAAGGCTCACTCTGTCTGCTCCGCCGCCCGCAGCATGCGCAGGTCAGGAGTCTCCGGCCACTGCGACTCCGGCGGCTGCGTCAGCACCGACATTCCCATCAGTACCGGCGTCGAGCAGGCGCGCAGGCGCTCGCCGCGTTCGGTCCAGACCCAGCAGTCCTGGCAGGCGCCCATCAGGCAGAAGCCGGCGCGCGGGCCATCGCCGAACTCGCTGTCGCGCACCCGGCGGCCGCACGTCAGCAGCGCGACCAGCAGCGTGTCGCCGGCAAGGGCCTGCACAGGCGCGCCGTCGATGCGAACCTCGACCGTGGCACGGTCGCGCTCGGCAAGGCGGACGAAGCGGGAATCCATTCAGCGCAGCTCGGGAAAGAGTTTCTCGATGGGGCAGTGCGTCTTGACGAAGGGCGACTTTATGACGATGTAGCTGAAGTACTTCTCGATGCCGATGTTGCGCTCGAGCAGGCCTTCGATGATTTCCTGGTAGTGGTTAACCCCGCGCGTCAGGAACCGCAGCAGATAGTCGTAGCCGCCACTGACGAGATGGCACTCGAGGATCTCGTCAATCTGGCGGATCGCCGTCTCGAAGCGGATGAAGTCCTCGCGGTGATGGTCGGTCAGTGTGACCTCCGTGAACACGCTTAGCGTGTCACCAAGCTTCTCCAGCCGCAGGTGCGCGCCGTAGCCGCTGATGTAACCCGCCTGCTCGAGACGTTTGACGCGAATCAGACAGGGGCTGGGCGAAAGCGCCACCGCGTCGGCGAGATCGACGTTCGTGATGCGGCCGTTCTTCTGCAGCTGGGCCAGGATGCGCAGGTCGATGCGGTCGAGCTTGAAGGCTTCTGCCATGGCGTTGGCGAGGGTCGACGTCGGGATGGAGATTGTGTCCCAGCCGACCCGGGGCGCAATAGCGGAAGCCTTTCAGCCGGCGAGCGCGGCGCGCACCTCGGGCGCAGCCAGCACGTCGTTCAGCGTCCTGCCCAAGCGGGCGAACAACTGCTCGAAATCACCTTCGCCGTAGGTCAGCGCCGGAGCAAAGCCGAGGATGCCGTCGCCGAAGCACCTGAACACGACGCCGTTGCGCCAGGCCGCCGCGAAGATGCGGTCCGGCAGGCCCAGCGCCGGATCGAAGCTGCGCTTGCTCGCCTTGTCGCTGACCAGTTCGAGCGCGCCGAGCAGGCCGCGATGGCGCGCATCGCCGACGAGCGGGTGCTCGCGCAGTGCGTCGAGCCCTGCACCGAACAACGGCGCGACACGCTGCGCGTTGGCGAGCACGCCGCCTTCGTCGTACAGCCTGAGCACTTCCAGCGCCACTGCCGCGGAAACCGGATGCGCTGAGTAGGTTGCCCCGTGGCCAATCGGCACGCCCTCGGCGGCGCCGTCAGCAATCGCCCCATAGATGCGTTCCGAGAGCATCGTCGCACCCATCGGCACATAGCCGGAGGTCAGCCCCTTGGCGAGAATCATCAGGTCGGGATCGACGCCCTCGGACTCGCAGGCAAACATCGGCCCGGTGCGACCAAAACCCGTGATCACTTCGTCGACGACGAACAGGATGCCGAGTTCGCGCGCCGCCTCGCGCATCGCCTTCAACCAGCCCCGCGGCGGAACGATCACGCCACCCGAGCCCTGGATCGGCTCGCAGAAGAAGGCAGCGACGTGATCGGCGCCAAGCTCGGCGACCTTGGCGCGCAGCCCTGCGACCGACGCCGCAATCAGCGCCCCTGGATCGCCGCCCTGCGGGTGGCGGTAGGGATTGGGCGAAGCGATGTAGTGCTGCGTCGGCAGCGGCAGGTCGAAGCCGCGATGGAACACCGGCAGCGCGGTGAGCCCAGCGCCGGTGGATGACGAGCCGTGATAGCCGCGCTCCAGCGAAATGAAGTGCTTCTTGCCCGGCCGGCCGACGCTGTTCCAGTACTGAATGATGAAGCGCACCGCCGCATCGACCGCTTCCGAGCCGCCCAGCGTGAGATACACCCGCGTCAGCGACGGCGGCGTGATCTCGGCGAGCTTTGCCGCCAGCCGGATCGCCGGCTCGCTGGCGAAGTCGAAATAGCCGGTCGCATACGGCAACTGGCGCATCTGCCGCGTTGCAGCCTGCACCACGCTGTCCTGTCCATAGCCGACGTTGACGCACCACAGCCCGGCGAAGGCGTCGAGGACCTGGTGGCCCAGGTCGTCGGTCAGCCACGCGCCGCGCGCCGAGGCGAGCACGCGCGGGCCGCGCTTCTCGTGCTGCCGCCACGAGGCGACGGGATGGACGAGGTGGGTGCGGTCGATGGCGACCAGCGCATCGTGATCGTTGACGGTGTCGTGGATTGCAGCAGCGAGGCTCATTGGCGGATCTGAAGCAGCAGGTGTCGAGTGGCCGCAGCTTAAGTGCGCGTCCCGCAACGGTGCTGCTGCTTTCACTTCAAGACCGGCTTGTTACTGCCAAAGTGGCGCGCCGTTTCCGCAGATCCTGCCGCGGCTGCGATCCTGTGGACGCGGCCTTATCGACTCGAGGCGCGGGTGGCCGGCGAGGTGTCCGCGGACGGCATGTCGCCTGTCCCCACCCTAAGGCAACGATCGCCAACAACCCCACATAGGCGCGATCCCTAAGTCATTGCCCGACGCCTACTTTCTTTCGAACCCGCCGCGGCCCGCCCTCGTGTGGCCGGGCGCGCGATGGCTAACCTTTCAGGGAGGCAAAGTCATGGGCGATGCAATCCAGGGATTTCGCGGAAGGATGATTGGGCCGTCGGACAAGGACTACGACGAGGCGCGAGCGCTCTACAACGGAATGATCGACCGGCGGCCGAAGCTGATCGCGTGCTGCACCGATGCAGCCGATGTGATTGCGGCGGTCAATTACGCGCGCGACAACAAGCTGCGCGTCGCGATCCGCGGGGGCGGACACAGCGGCCCCGGTTTCGGCAGCTGCGACGACGGGCTGGTGATCGACCTGTCGCAGATGCGAAGCGTGCGCGTCGATCCGGCAACCCGCACTGCGCGTGTCGAGCCGGGCTGCACGGCAGCGGATCTCGATCACGCGACCCACGCCTTCGGCCTCGCCGTCCCGCTCGGCATCGTCGGCAGCACCGGCGTGGCCGGCCTGACCCTGGGTGGAGGAACCGGCTATCTCACGCGCAAACATGGCCTCTCGGTCGACAACCTGCTCGAGGTCGATGTGGTGCTGGCCGATGGCACTTTTGTCACGGCAAACAAAGATCAGCACGCGGACCTTTTCTGGGCGGTGCGCGGGGGTGGCGGCAACTTCGGCGTGGTGACGAGCTTCCTGTTCCAGGCCCACCCGGCCAGAATGGTCTTCGCCGGTCCGGTCTTCTGGGATGCGAAGGACGCCCGGCAGGTGATGGCGGCCTACCGAGACTTCATCGCCAAGGCCCCGGAAGAACTGGGTTTGTTTGTCGGACTCAAGACTGTGCCTCCGACCGATCCCTTCCCAAAGGAGCACTGGAACAAGCGTGCGTGCGCCCTTATCGGTGCGTTCAACGGGCCGATTGTGGACGGGCAGAAGCTTATGGCCTCTCTGCTCGACAAGCTGCCTGCCCCCCTCTTCAACTGGATGGGCGAGATGCCGTGGACTGCCATCAACAGTCTGTTCGATCCATTCTTCCCAAAGGGTCTGCAGTGGTACTGGAAGGGCGACTTCGTCAAGGCACTGCCCGACGAGGCGATCAACGCGCATGTCGCGAACGCGCTGAAGGCACCCACCCCGCTCTGCCTGATGCACCTTTACCCGATCGACGGCGCCGTTCGGCGCGTCGCCAAAGACGCGACGCCGTGGAGCGCACGCGACGCGTCGTTCTCGATGGTGATCGCCGGGATCAGCCCTGATCCGAAAGACGCTCAGGCGCTAAAGAGCTGGGGGCGTGCCTATTGGGAAGCGGTCCATCCGTTCAACCAGAAGGGCGCGTACGTCAACTTCATGGACGCCGACGAGGCGGAGAACCGCGTCGAACTGAGCTACGGTGATAACTACCGGCGGCTTGCCTCGATCAAGGCGAAATACGATCCAGGCAACCTCTTCCGTGTCAACCAGAACATCAAGCCGCAGGCGTGAGCCGCGACGCCGGGCCACTGCCATCGCGTCGCGCCGCGTGCCCGGCGCCGACCGCCGCGCGTTGCCGTCGTCGCGGCGGCCCGCCTGCGTGATCGGCTCGGCCAGGCGCCGGTCGCGCGTGGTTCAGTAGCCGCGGGATCGATCGACCAGCCCCAGCAGCGACTCGCCTCGGGCAAAGCGGCGCAGGTTGTCGAGCACGGCGTGCGCGGCGGTCGCCGGCTGCGTCTGGCTCGCGATGTGCGGCGTGATGCGCACGCGTTCGTGCGCCCACAGCGGGTGCGCGGGTGGCAAGGGTTCGGGGTCGGTGACGTCCAGCACCGCCTCGGCCAGGCGACCAACTTCGAGCGCCGTCAACAGGTCCGGGACGACGAGCTGCGGCCCGCGGCCGACGTGCACCAGCGCCGCCCCCTGCGGCAACTGCGCGAACAGCGCCCCGTTCAGGAAGCCGCGGGTTTCCGCCGTCAGCGGCAGCAGGCATACCAGAATCTCGGCGCCGCCCAGAAACTCGGGCAGTTCGGCTTCGCCGGCAAAGCAGCGCGCGCGGTCGATCGCGTGGCGCGAGCGGCTCCAGCCGGCGCACTGGAACCCGAGCGCGACGAGTTGCGCCAGCACCGCCTGGCCGAGCGAACCCAGCCCAAGCACGCCGACCCGGCGATCGGAAGCCATCCTCACCGGAAGCGGCTGCCATTGGCAGCGCTGCTGCGCGCGTCGGTACGCCGGCATGTCGCGATGCAGGTCGAGCACCGCATGGGCGACGTACTCGACCATGCCGCCGACAATGCCGGGTTCGATCATGCGCAGCACCGGCAGTTGGGACGGCAACGTTGCAAGGTCGAACTGGTCGATGCCGGCGCCGGTGGAAAACAACAGCTTCAGGTTGGGGAAGCGCGTGCAGATGTCGCTCGGCGGCTCCCACGCGGCGAGGTAACGCACACGCAGCGGGTCACCGACGTCGGGCCAGATTCGGAAGTCGATTTCCGGCGCTTCGCGGCAAAAGACCTCAGCCCATTTCCGGCCGCGCTCGGGGTCCGCCTTGTAGACGAAGACCTCCACGTCACCCCAGCGCCTGGGTGGCGATCGCAAAGAGCCGCGCGTCGGGCGACGTCGCCAGCGCCGGACCGCGAACCATCGTCGTGGGCGCGTCGACGCGCATCAGGCCGAGGCTTTCCAGCCATTCGCCCAGTCCAGTGGCGAAATCGATGTCGATGCGCGTGAAGCGCCCGGCATTCATGCCGGACAGGTGCGCAATAAGCGCCTTTGCGCCGGTGGCGTCCGCGGCAACCACCGGCCCGATCAAGTGGCCGCGGCCGAAGCGGCGCAGCATGCCGAAGCCGCGCGCGCGATCCTCGTAGCCCAGCACGACGGTAGCCTCGGCGCTGGCGAACAGATCGGCGATCAGTTCTCGCCGTGGCATGCCGCGCGCCTGCGCGTCCAGCATCGCGAGTGCTTCGAGGTCGGCCTGCCCTGCCGGTCGCAGCCGCCAGCCCGCATCGAGCGCAATCGGCGGCGACGGCAGCGCTGTACCTTGATGCTGCCGCACTTCGCCGACGCGCACGAACCCGAGTCGCTCGTACAGTCCGCGGCCGTCGGCGGTGGCGTGCAGCAGCACGCTGCAGTCCTCGAGGCCCTGCAGCAGCTCACTGATCAGCCGGTGACCGATGCGCCGGCCCTGGTAGGCGGGCGCGACGATCACCATGCCGATCGTCGCGTGCCGCGGATCCCAGCGCCAGCGCGCCCCAGCGCCGATCACCTTGCCGTCGCGTTCAGCGACCAGGCCTTCGCCGTGGCGCAGCGCCTGCTCCCAGTCGCTCACGCGATGCGGCCACCGTACCTCCGTGGACAGCCCCTGCACTGCCGCGAGGTCCTGGGCGCTCAACGCACGCACGTCAACGCCGTCCGACACCGGTGTGTCGTTGGCAACCATCCGTTCGATCTCCATTTCCCTGTCGGCTGCGAATCTTGCTGACAATCGGCGCTCTGCGCTACCGGCAGAGCGGCCTTCGAGGCAAATTGCAAGCTTCGCCTGTAAAGGCGCTGTCTTTTGCGATTTCGCCGCGGTGCGTCCCCCGACAAACAAAAGCAAATGCGGTGGCACGGCGCCGAGAATGCTCCCCTTCTTCGACCACTAAGGCCTGTGATGCGCTTCGACCCCGACGCGATCGGTGTGCCCTCCGGCCATTTCATTGGCGGCCGCCTCACGCCGGCAGCCGAAGGGCTCACTGTGAGCCGCCCTTCGGATGCCCGGCCGCATGCCGGCCTGCCGGTGGCCGATGCAGCGGCGGTCGACGAAGCAGTGCGCAGCGCTGATGCGGCGTGGCGCCGCAGCGGCTGGGCGCGTCAGGCGCCGCGCGAGCGGGCCCGCGTTCTGCGCCGCTGGGCCGATCTGGTCGAGGCCGATGTCGCACGGCTGTCGCAGTTGGAAGCGGTGTGCTCGACGCGGCCGCTGCGCGATGCGGCAGCGTGGGACGTGCCATTCACCGCCGAGGGGCTGCGCTTCTTTGCGGAGTACTGCGACAAGCTGGGCGGCGAGGTCGCCGCTACGCGCCACGACAACCTCGGCATGGTGATCACCGAGCCGTATGGTGTGGTCGGCGCGATCACGCCATGGAACTTCCCGCTGGTGATGGCTTCGTGGAAGGTCGGTGCGGCGCTGGCCGCCGGCAACGCGGTCGTGCTCAAGCCTTCGGAACTGACGCCCTTCTCCGTGCTGCGGTTGGCGGAGCTGGCTGTCGGAGCCGGCATGCCCCCGGGCGTCTTCAACATCGTCCAGGGCGACGGCAGCATCACCGGCGAGGCGCTGACGCGCCATCCGCTGGTGGCCAAGATGACCTTTACGGGATCGACGCGCACCGGTGCGGCAATCATGTCCTCGTGTGCGCTGCATGGTCCCAAGCCGGTGACGCTCGAACTCGGCGGCAAGAGCCCGCAACTGGTGTTCGACGATGCGCCGGACCTCGACCGACTGGCCAGCACGATCGCCGGCGCGATCACCGGCAATGCGGGGCAGGTCTGCGTGGCTGGCTCGCGGCTGATCGTGCAGCGGAAGATCGCACCGGCACTGCTCGAACGCATCGCGCAGCATTTCGCCGCTCATCGCCCGGGCGCAACCTGGGACGACGCGGCGACGCTGCCGCCGATTATCTCCGCAGCCCAGGCGCAGCGGATCGACGCGATCGTGCAGCAGTCGCTCGCCGCCGGCGGGCGGGTTTCGCTCGGCGGCGGCCTGTACGACGGTGGGCCTGGCGGGGCGTACTACCGGCCGACGCTTATTGAAGGCGTGACGCCGTCGAACCCGGCAGTGCAGCAGGAGATCTTCGGCCCGGTCCTGACCGTGCAGACCTTTGACGATGAAGCCGAAGGGCTGGCTCTGGCCGCACACGAGCGCTACGGACTCGCCTGCGGCGTGCATACCGCCGATGTTGGCCGCGCGCTGCGTGCCATGCGCGGCATAGCCGCCGGCACGGTGTGGATCAACCGTTACGGCCGCAGCAGTGATTTTGTGATCCCTACCGGCGGCTATCGGCAATCGGGCATCGGCAAGGACCTCGGCCGCCAGGCGGTCGAAGCGAACCTGCGCCTGAAGAGTGTGCTGATCGACTTTGGAACTGCCCCTGCAGCGGAGGCGGTCAGTGAGTGAGCGGCATTCCATGCCGTCGGCGGCCCCGCAAACGAAAGCTTCGGCGCTGCCGACGGCACAAATTGCCACAAGTTCGCCAGGGGCCCGTGCTGCAATTTCGCCCCACGGACACCGGCCAAACACACCGCGAAACCAATGAGCTTCCGACCCAAATACATCACCTTCGACTGCTACGGCACGCTGACGCGCTTTCGCATGGGTGAGCTGACGCGCGAGATCTTCGCTGACCGCGTTCCGTCCGAGCGGATGGAGCAGTTTGTTGCGGATTTCACGGCCTACCGCTTCGACGAAGTGCTCGGTGACTGGCAGCCCTATGAGACGGTGCTGAAGAACGCCGTGCGCCGGCTGTGCCGCAAATGGAAGCTGCAGTATCTGGACCACGAGGCGCAGCGTTACTACGACGCAGTGCCGACCTGGGGGCCGCACGACGACGTGCCGGCCGGACTGGCAAGGGTGGCGAAGGAGTTCCCGTTGGTGATCCTGTCCAACGCTGCCGACGATCAGATTCAGAAGAACGTCACCATGCTCGGCGCCCCGTTCTTTCGCGTCTACACCGCGCAGCAGGCACAGGCCTACAAGCCACGGCTGAAGGCGTTCGAGTACATGCTCGATTCGCTCGGCTGCAGTCCCGAAGACGTGCTGCACGTCTCGTCCAGCCTGCGCTACGACCTGATGTCGGCCGATGACCTGGGCATCGTCAACAAGGTCTTCGTCAGTCGCGGTCATGGCCCCGGCAACCCGGCCTACCGCTACGTTGAGATCAAGGATATCGGCGGCCTGCCCGGCGTGGTCGGCCTCTGATCCTCCAACCGACCTGCCACGCGCCACACGCATGAAGCTCGAGTCGTACTGGACCGACAGCGCACCGGCCTTCACGCCGCGGGCGACAGAGTTGCCCGCACTGGTCGATGTCGCCGTCGTTGGCGCAGGCTTCACCGGGCTGTCGGCGGCTCAGGCGCTGGCCCGCCGCGGGGCGAAGGTCGCGGTGCTCGAAGCCGGCGAACGCGTCGCTGCCGAAGCTTCGGGACGCAACGGCGGTCACGTCAACAATGGCCTGTCGCTCGACTACGCTGAGGTCGCAGCGCGCGTCGGCGTCGAGCGCGCGCGCAAGTGGTATCACGCCTACGACGAGGCGGTCGACACGGTGGAGCGACTGGTGCGCGACGAGGGCATCGACTGCGACTTCGTGCGCCACGGAAAGCTGAAGCTCGCGACCAGGCCGGCGCATCTCGAGGCGCTCGAACGAATGGCCGAGCGGCTGCACCGCGACCGCGTCGACAGCGACGTCGAGATCCTCGACGCCCCGCGCGTCCGCGCCGAAGTGGCAAGCGAACGCTTCATCGGCGGCATGCTCTATAAGCGCAGCGCCCAGATGCACATGGGCCGTTTCGCCAACGGCCTGGCGGCGGCGGCCGAACGCAATGGCGCGCAGTTATTCACCGACTGCTGCGTGCAGCGGCTCGAACGCGTCGGCCGCGGTCGCGAGCACGTACTGCATACGAGCCGTGGCACAGTGCGCGCGAAGCAGGTTCTACTCGCCACCGGAACGACGCGGCATGGAAGCTATGGCAGCTTCGGATGGCTACGGCGACGCATCGTTCCGGTAGGCAGTTTCATCGTTGTCACCGAGCCGCTCGGCGAGGCGCGCGCCACGGCGCTACTGAAAGAGCGGCGCACATACGTGACGATCGCCAACATCCATCACTATTTCAGGCTGACGCCCGACCATCGCCTGGTGTTCGGCGGGCGGGCTCGCTTCGCGATCTCCAGCCCGCAGTCGGACGCCACCAGCGGCGAGATATTGCGCAGAGGGCTGGCGGAGACTTTCCCGCAGCTCGCCGATGTGCGGCTGGACTACTGCTTCGGCGGGCTGGTCGACATGACGCGCGATCGGCTGCCACACGCCGGCGAACGAAACGGCGTCTTCTATTCGATGGGATACAGCGGCCACGGTGCGCAGATGTCGGTCCTGATGGGCCAACGAATGACGGCGGTGATGGCGGGCGACCTGCAGGCCAATCCTTGGCGCGGTCGCGACTGGCCGGCGATCCCAGGGCACTTCGGCCCGCCGTGGTTCCTGCCGGCGGTCGGTTTCTATTTCCGCATGAAGGACCGGTTCGCCTGAGCAGGCCTTCCGTTTGACGACAACACGACACCCGCGAAAGGTAAGAGGAGCGAGCACATGAGCGAACGGCAGAAACTGGAGAGCTTCGTCGGTCCGATCGAAAGCCGGCGGCTGATGGGCGCGCTACAACGCGGAGCCACGCGCCGCGACATCCTCGCCATGCTGGTGGCCGGAGGCATGCAGGTCACGCTGGCCGGCGGACTGGCGACAACCGCGCTGAACGCGCGCGCACAGACACCGAAGCGCGGCGGCAAGCTGCGGGTGGCTGGCGCGACTGCAGCCGCGACGGACACGCTCGATCCGGCGAAGCAGTCGAACCAGACCGACTACTCACGCTGCAACATGATTTACAACGGCCTGACGTGGCTCGACGGCAGCCTGACGCCGCAGCCCGCGCTCGCCGAGTCGTTCACGACCAAGGACGCGAAGACGTGGGTGTTCACGCTGCGCAAGGGCGTGACCTTCCATGACGGCAAGCCGCTGACGCCGGCCGATGTCGTGTTCTCGATCAGCCGGCACAAAGACCCGGCCGCTGCGTCGAAGGCCAAAGTGCTGGCGGACCAGATCGACAGCGTCAAGGCCAGTGGCCCGAACGAGGTGACGATCGTGCTCGCCACGCCGAACGCCGACCTGCCGGTCATCCTCGGCACGTTCCACTTCCACATCGTCAAGGAAGGGACGACCGACTTCGCCACCGGCATCGGCACGGGCCCGTTCAAGCTGAAGGAATTCAAGCCCGGTGTGCGCTCGGTTATGGTGCGGAACGACAACTACTGGAAGCCGGGGAGGCCCTATCTCGACGAGATCGAGTTTGTCGGCATCGGCGACGAGAGCGCGCGCGTCAATGCGCTGCTGTCCGGCGGCCTGGATCTGGTTGGCTCGGTCAATCCCCGCTCGGTGGCGCGCGTCGCCGGCACCCCTGGCTATGCGATCTTCAAGACCCAGTCCGGTCAGTATTCGGATCTGATCATGCGGCTGGACATGGCGCCGGGTTCGAACCCGGACTTCGTGCTGGCAATGAAGAATCTGTTTGACCGCGATCAGATGCGCAAGACGATCGCGCTGGACCAGGCGGTGGTTGCCAACGATCAGCCGATCGACCCGACCAACCGCTTCTACTCCGCGGGCCTGCCGCAGCGGGCGTTCGACCCGGAAAAAGCGAAGTTCCACTTCCAGAAGTCCGGCGTCACCGGGCCGATTCCGGTCGTGGCGTCGCCTGCAGCGCTGTACTCGGTCGAAATGGCGCTGGTGATGCAGCAGACGGCCAAGAACATCGGCGTGGACCTGGACGTCAAGCGGATGCCGGCCGACGGCTACTGGTCCAACCACTGGCTGAACAGCGCGGTGGGCTTCGGCAACGTCAACCCGCGGCCCAGCGCCGACATCCTGCTGACGCAGTTCTTCAAGTCCGATGCGCAGTGGAACGAATCGCGCTGGAAGAATCCCAGGTTCGACCAGCTGCTGGTGGCCGCCCGCGGCGAGACTGACCTCGCGAAGCGCAAGCAGATGTACGCGGACATGCAAGCGATGATCCACAACGAGGCCGGCATCGGCATCCCGCTGTTCCTCGCCAGCCTCGACGGCCATACGACGAAGCTGAAGGGCCTCACCCCGATCCCACTCGGAGGATTGATGGGGTACAACTTTGCCGAGCACGTGTGGCTCGACGCCTGAAGTTGTGCATGAACCGGTTGCGCTCTCCCGACGGCTGCGGTGCTCAAGGTACGCCTGGCGTCCGCCGCAGCTTCGGGATGATTGCTGCGGTTCCTTCACAACCTCCGAGCGTTTGCCCGGAGTGAGGTAGCCCACGATGAACGGCGTCATCGTCAGGCTGCTGGTGCAGCGCCTCGCGATCGCCGCGCTGTCGCTGCTGGCGGTGTCGGTGATCGTGTTCGCAATCACCGCCGTGCTGCCGGGCGACGCGGCGCAGGAGCAGCTTGGGCAGGACGCGACGCCCGAGGCGCTGGCCGCGCTGCGCGCGAAAATGGGGCTCGACGTGCCGGCACCACAGCGATATTGGCGCTGGCTGTCCGGGCTCGCACGCGGCGACCTCGGCACGTCGTCGACGGCGCAGCAGCCGGTGGCAGAACTGATCGGCAGCCGGTTGCCGAATTCACTGCTGCTGGCGGCCGTCACCGCACTCTTCGCAGTGCCGCTGGCGCTGGCGCACGGCATTGCTGCGGCGGTCTGGCGCGGCTCGTGGTTCGACCGCCTCGCCTCTACCGGCGCGGTGGCAGTGGTGTCGGTGCCCGAGTTTCTGGTTGCGACGCTGGCAGTGCTGATCTTCGCCGTGCAACTGCGCTGGTTGCCCGCGCTTTCGTACGTCAGCGACATCGAGTCAATCGGGCAGCTGCTGCGCGCGTTCGCAATGCCAGTGCTGACGCTGACCTGTGTCGTCGGGGCGCAGATGATGCGCATGACGCGCGCCGCGGTCATCGACCAGCTCGAAGCACCGTACATCGAGATGGTGCGGCTGAAGGGTGCCTCCCCGCTGCGGACGGTGCTGGCGCACGCGCTGCCGAACGCGGTCGGGCCGATCGCCAACGCGGTGGCGCTGTCGCTCTCCTATCTGCTGGGCGGCGTGATCATCGTCGAAACGATCTTCAACTATCCCGGAATTGCCAAGCTCATGGTCGACGCCGTGACCCAGCGCGACATGCCACTGGTACAGGCCTGCGCGATGCTGTTTTGCATCGGCTATCTGATCCTGGTCACCACCGCGGACATCTGCGGCATCCTGGCCAACCCGCGACTACGGCATCGCTGAGGGTGGAAATGGCCATGGCAACGATACCGAGCACGGCCACGCCGAGAGCTGGCGCGCTGGGTAGCCGGCTGGCGCAGTTCGGCCCGTCCGGGCTGATCGGCTTGGCGATCGTGGCTTTCTGGATACTCGCGGCGATCTTCGGACCGGCGTTGCTGTCGCGCACTGGCGCGGCCGGTGGCGGTGCAGTGTTCGCGCCGATCAGCGCCGAACACTGGTTCGGCACCGACTACCTCGGGCGGGACATGCTGGCACGCGTGATCGAAGGTGCGCGCTACACCGTCGGGATCGCCTTCATCGCCACCGTGCTTGCCAGTGGTACGGGCACACTGCTGGCGCTGACCGCTGCCGCCAGCGGCCGCTGGATAGACGCCACGTTGAGCCGCGTCCTCGACACGCTGACGGCGATCCCGAGCAAGATGTTCGCGCTGCTGATTGTCGCCGGCTTCGGCTCGTCGATCCCGATGCTGGTCCTGGCCGCGGGGATCATCTACGTGCCGGGCGCCTACCGGATCGCGCGCTCGCTGGCCGTCAACATCAACGCCCTCGACTACGTGACGGTCGCCCGAGCTCGCGGTGAGGGCACTCTGTACATCATGCTGCGCGAGATCCTGCCCAACATCATCGGGCCGATGCTCGCCGACCTTGGGCTGCGTTTCGTTTACGTCGTGCTGCTGCTGGCCAGCCTGAGCTTCCTCGGCCTTGGCGTGCAGCCGCCGATGGCCGACTGGGGTTCGCTGGTGCGCGAGAACATCGGTGCACTTGCCGAAGGTGGCGCCTCGGTGATCGCGCCGTCGCTGGCCATCGCCAGCCTGACGATCGCGGTGAACCTTGTCATCGACAACCTGCCCGGCCGGCGGGCGCGGGAGCGCGGAGCAATGAAATGAGCCCCCCTCGCTCGCTTGAAGACGCTGCGCCCCGAGGGGGCGCACAGTGGCTTCGGGCGGCCGGGCGCCACTGATATGGGCAGCCCGGTCAACGTCGAAGGCCTGACCGTCGTCGCCGGCGGCAACAGGATCGTCGACGACATCAGCTTTTCGATCCGGCCTGGCGAGGTGCTCGCACTGATCGGCGAATCCGGCTCGGGCAAGACCACCACTGCGCTCGCGCTGATGGGCTTTGCCCGCCACGGGTGCCGCATCGCAGGTGGCACCGTTCGGATCGCCGAGGTCGATGTGCTCAGCCTGGACGCGCGCCAGTTGCGCGCGCTGCGCGGCGACAAGGTCACATATATCGCGCAAAGTGCGGCGGCGTCGTTCAACCCGTCGCGCACCATCCTCGATCAGGTCGTCGAGCCGGCCGTGCTGCACGGCCGACTTCGCCGCGCGGAAGCCGAGCTGAAGGCAATCGCCCTGTTCCGCGAATTGGCACTGCCCGAGCCGGAAGCGATCGGCTCGCGCTACCCGCATCAGGTCTCCGGCGGCCAGCTGCAGCGGCTGATGGCGGCGATGGCGCTGATCACCGACCCGGAGGTGGTCATTCTCGACGAGCCGACCACGGCGCTCGACGTCACCACGCAGATCGAGGTCCTGCGTGCATTCCGCCGTGTGGTGCGCGAGCGACACGTCACGGCGGTCTACGTCAGCCACGACCTGGCGGTGGTGGCGCAGATGGCCGACCACATCCTCGTGCTTCGCGACGGCCGAATGCGCGAACTGAAGAGCACGGAGCGGCTGCTAACCGCGCCGGAGGACGACTACACGAGGAGCCTGCTCGCCGCAGCGCGGCCGACGGCACGCGCGCCGGCCAAGACTGAGGCGAACGCTGACCTGCTGCTCGAGGTGCGCGGGCTGTCGGCTGGCTATGGCGCACGTGCCGCAGACGGGCGGCCGGCAAAGATGATCGTCGAGGACATTGACCTGCAGCTGAGACGAGGCCAGGCCATCGGCGTGATCGGCGAGTCCGGCTCGGGCAAGACGACTCTGGCCCGCGCGGTGGCCGGGCTACTCGCGCCCTGCGCGGGTTCGATGCGATTCGCCGGCCAGGAGCTGAAGTCGACGCTCGCCGAGCGCAGTCGTGAGGAGCTGCGCCGCGTCCAGATTGTCTTTCAGTCGGCCGACACCGCGCTGAACCCATCCCAGACGATCGAAAGCATCCTCGCTCGCCCGCTTGAGTTCTACAGGGGTATGAAAGGCGCGGCGCTGAAGCGGCGCATCGACGAACTGCTCGATCTCGTCAAGCTGCCGCGTACTCTGGCTGGGCGGCTGCCGGGCGG
>DATKAJ010000035.1:0-4860 GCA_035498175.1 Burkholderiaceae bacterium | reverse complement strand
CCACGCAGATCGACACGGAACGCAGCGACACATCGATACCGGTGAAGTACTTCATCGCGATCTCTCCTTCGCAGGGGGGGTGTCCTGCGAGTCTATGGAGAGCTCGACCCTACGCAGTGGTCAGCCCGATTACCGATGCTTTCGGCCGCACGCCGAATACAGCGCGCGGCTCATGACGCAAAGGCCGCGCCGCGGGCATCAAGGGTTGCGCAGAGGTTCCCTAGAGCCGAGGCTCTATGCAGGCTGTTGTCTGCGGTGCGCGCCGACTTCTAGACTGCGCACATCATCAGTCAAACCCGATTGCGAGGAGTCGATATGGTCAAGAAGCTCAGGGCAATGGCGGAAAAGTCGTCGAGCGAGAGCCAGTTGCGGGCCGCGGTCAAGGACTCGGCGCATGAGATCTGGCTGGCCGGCCTCGGCGCGTTCGCGAAGGCGCAGGAAGAAGGTCAGAAGGTGTTCAAGGCGCTGGTGCGCGAAGGGACGAGCATCCAGCAAAGGACGATGAAGGTCACCGAAGACAGGGTCAACGACGTGACGGCACGAGTGACAAAGGTTGCAGCCGGGCTGCAGAAGCAGGCCAACGGCACCTGGGACAAGCTGGAGACGGTCTTCGAAGCCCGCGTCGAGCGCGCACTGACGCGACTGGGCGTCCCGACGAACAAGGAAATTGCCTCGCTGACGAAGCGCGTCGAAGAGCTGACCCGCAGCGTCGGCACGCTGACCAAGGCGCGCCCCGCGAAGGCGGTCCGTCGCGCCCGCAAGGCGGCAACGGCGTAACGCCGCGTCAATGACACCGGCCGCGTGCCCGCGGCCTCTTGCTCCTGGCCGCGTGCGCGACCGGTCCTGCCGGACCGGTCGGCCGCTGCACGCTTCAGGACGCATCAGTTCCATTCGCCGCCCCGCGCCATGACCCGGCGCACCCGCTCCAGACTTCCGCTTCGGCCCATGGGCGCGGCCCCCGCGGCGCCTGTTCATCGAGCGAAGCGCACGCCCATCGGATGCCATGTCTCGAACGGGTGCCCGCGGGCCGTCCCCTAATGAAACGCCTTGGCGAATCGCGTCGACGCACCCGCGTCGGCCTCGCCCTCGCCGGCGGCGGACGAGCCGCGCTTGCAGCGCGCTCGCCCATGGGACGCAATATCTGGAACGGCCGCCACCGGCCGCGCTCCTATGAACCGCTCTGCTGAATCGCGTCGACGCACCCGCGTCGGCCTCGCCCTCGCCGGCGGCGGACCATTGGGGGCCATCTACGAAATCGGTGCACTGGCGGCACTGACGGAGGCACTCGAGGGGCTGGACTTCAATGACGCCGACGTCTACGTGGGCGTCAGCGCCGGCAGCTTCATCGCTGCAGGACTGGTCAACGGCATCACTCCGCACCAGATGTCGCGGCTGTTCATCGAGGGCGAGAAGAGCAGCGACCGCTTCGAGCCATCGATGCTGCTGCGGCCGGCCTTCCGCGAGTACGCGAGGCGGCTGGCCTCGGTGCCACCGCTCGCTGTCAGTGCCGCGTGGCACTACCTGCTCGGCGCCAGCACGATCATGAGCGCGTTCGAGCGGCTCGGGCGCGCGATACCGACCGGCGTGTTCAGCGGCGATGAGGTCGACCGCTACCTTGCGGGCGTGTTCAGCCAACCCGGGCGCACCAACGACTTCCGCGAGTTGTCGCACAAGCTCTACCTCGTGGCGACCGACCTTGACACCGGTTCGTCGGTCGCGTTCGGCACGGAGGATTTCAGCCACGTGCCCATCTCGCGCGCGGTGCAGGCGTCGGCCGCCCTGCCCGGCCTGTTCCCGCCAGTCGAGATCGCCGGCCGCTACTTCGTCGACGGCGCGCTGCGCAAAACGCTGCATGCATCAATCGCGCTGGACCACGGCGTCGACCTGCTGCTGTGCCTCAATCCGCTGGTGCCGTTCGATGCGAGTCCGCACCACCGCACGCGCGACCGCGAGCACCAGATGGACAAGCTGGTCGAAGGCGGCCTGCCGGTCGTGCTGGCCCAGACTTTCCGCTCGATCATCCACTCGCGGCTCGACGCGGGAATGGAGCGCTACAAGACGGTGTACCCCGATACCGACATCGTGCTTTTCGAGCCCAACCGCGGCGACGCCGACATGTTCTTCACGAACCTGTTCTCGTATTCGAGCCGCCGGCGCCTGTGCGAGCACGCCTACCAGAGGACGCGCGAGGAACTCTGGAAGCGGCGGCACGAGCTTGCGCCGCTGCTTGCCCGGCATGGCATCGAAATCCGCGCCGAGGTGCTGCGCGACGCCTCGCTGACGCTGGTGAAGAGTCTGAAGAAGTCTCGCGGCATCTGGCGCGAGACCGCAACAACTGCCGCGACCCGCTTGCTGACGCATACGCTGGACGACCTCGATCGCTGGCTGCGTTACTCGGCCAAAGCCGCCTGACGCGCGCCTGCGCTATTCTTGCCGGCCCCACCCGGCAGAATGCTCTCCATGGAACGCAAGCCGCCGCGACGCACGCGCGAACGCATCCTCGAGCTGTCGCTGCGGCTGTTCAACGACTTCGGCGAGCCGAATGTCAACACCACGCTCATCGCCGAGGAGATGAACATCTCCCCGGGCAACCTGTACTACCACTTCAAGAACAAAGACGACATCATCAACTGCATCTTTCAGCAGTTCGAACGGGAGATCGACCGCCTGCTGGCCCTGCCGACCGAGCGCGCGCCCAACGTCGAGGACGCCTGGCTCTTCCTGCATGTGCTGTTCGAGTTGATCTGGAAGTACCGGTTCTTCTATCGCGACCTCAACAACCTGCTTGCGAACAACCGCACCCTGGAACTGAAGTTCAAACAGCTGCTGACGCAGAAGGTCAAGGTGGCGCGCGGCCTGTGCGAGGGGCTCGCTACAGCGGGCGAACTGCAGGCCGAGCCGCGTGAGATCGACGGGCTCGCGACGAACATGGTGGTCGTGGCGACCTACTGGCTGTCGTACTCGTATGTGCTCGACCCGCGCCGTTTCAACGAACCCGATGTCATCGGAGCCGCGTTGCAGCGGGGCTGCTACCAGGTGATGGCGCTGACGGCGCCATACCTCACGGGCCAGTCGCGTGCGCTGTTCGAGCAGCTCGCCGCCGAGTACCTGAAGGACTGACCGAGGAGACCACATGGCCAAGGCCTGGGCGAAGTTCCCTTACCCCGACAAGAAGTATCAGCACACCGCGGCAACGCTGAAGAAGGCATGGGACCGCCTGCACAAGGGCGATGCGGAACCCTTCCCGAAGAACGAGGCGTTGGTCGACGCCTGGATCGCGTTTCACGCGGGCGACTTTCAGAAGGCTGCGGAGCTGGGCCTCAAGGCGGGGGCCGAGGGAACGAGTGTCGCGAACAAGGCGCAGGCGATTTACGCGAACTACCTCGAAGAGGGCGAGAAGCGCAAGCTCGAATTGTTCCAGGAGGTCGCCGGGCGCGCCGAAGCGCAGCAGGCGAAGGAGCCGAAGAACGCCAACGCCTTTTACTGGCAGGCGTACGCGCTGGGCCGCTACGCCCAGGGCATCTCGGTAGTCAAGGCGCTGACTCAGGGCATCGGCGGCCAGGTTAAGGCGGCGCTGGAGGCGACGATCAAGCTGGCGCCGAGACACGCCGACGCCCACATCGCGCTGGGGTCATACCACGCGGAGGTGATCGACAAGGTGGGTGCGATGATCGGCGGGCTGACCTACGGCGCCAAGAAGGACCTGGCACTGAAGAACTTTCAGGCCGCGCTCAAGCTTGCACCCGAGTCGGCGATCGCGCGCATCGAATACGCGAACGGGCTGGCGCTGCTCGAAGGCAAGAAGTCGTTGAAGGAAGCCGAAAAGCTCTACGCCGAGGCCGCGGCGTGCGAACCACTCGACGCCATGGAGCGGCTCGACGTCGAGCTCGCCCGATCCGAACTCGAGGACTGACCGATCGCGGCCCGCCGGCTCTGCGCCGGCTCAGGCCTTGCTGCGAGTGCCCGGCTTGCGCTGGACCTTCTTCGGTTCGACCTTCGGCGCGTTGCCGATGACGCCCTTGAGCGGGCAGATCTTGAAAGCCGGGCACTTCTCGCAGCCGGCCACGATAGCGATCGGACATAGCGTCATCGTCGTCCCCCGCAGCGCCCAAGGGCGCGCTTCAGCGTTGTTGTCCGGCGCAGTCGCAATCCGGACGGTGTTATTCAGGCAATTTCCTCGTACAACGGCAGCGTCAGGAACTCCGCGAAGGACTCCTGCGTACTCATCTTCTCGAAGATGGTGGCCGCGCGGTCATACGTCGGCGACTCCGGCCCGACGTCCGCCTTCACCTTCGCCAGCTCCTCCGGAATCAGCCCGCGCACCATATCGGCGGTCACCTTGCGGCCATCTTCGAGCTTGCCCTTCGGTGAACGGATCCACTGCCACACCTGCGAGCGGCTGATCTCCGCCGTGGCCGCATCTTCCATCAGGTTATGGATCGGCACGCAGCCGTTGCCAGCCAGCCAGGAGCCGAGGTAGTGGATGCCGACGTTGATGTTCATGCGCAGACCCGCCTCGGTGATCGGCGTTTCCGGCTGGAAGTTCAGCAGGTCGGCTGCGCCGACCTTGACGTCGTCGCGCTTCTTGTCGATCTGGTTCTTGCGATCCCCCAGCACCTTGACGAACTCTTCCATCGCGATCGGCACGAGCCCCGGGTGCGCAACCCAGCCACCGTCGTAGCCATCGGTCGCATCGCGATTCTTGTCGGAGCGCACGCCGGCCAGCGCCTTCTCGTTTGCCACTGGATCGTTTTTGATCGGAATCAGCGCGCTCATGCCGCCATCGCCGGCGCATTGCGCCTATGGCACGTCTTGAGCAGCAGCAGCGCGTAGGCGCGCATGAAGGGAGCCGTCATCGTC
>DATKAJ010000034.1:0-4117 GCA_035498175.1 Burkholderiaceae bacterium | reverse complement strand
GAACGACGATCGCAACATCTTCCTCGAAGTCCGGGCGGGCACGGGCGGAGACGAGTCGGCTCTGTTCGCCGGCGACCTGCTGCGCATGTACATGCGCTACGCCGAACGGCAGCGCTGGACGACCGAGCTGGTTTCGGAGAGCCCATCGGACCTCGGCGGCTACAAGGAGGCGATCGTGCGCATCGTCGGCAATGGGGCCTACTCGAAACTGAAATTCGAGTCCGGCGGGCATCGCGTCCAGCGCGTGCCCGAAACCGAAGCGCAGGGACGCATCCACACCTCCGCGTGCACCGTCGCCGTCCTGCCCGAGGCCGACGAGATCAACGAGATCCGCATCGACCCGACCGAAGTGCGCATCGATGTCTACCGCGCGTCCGGCGCCGGCGGCCAGCATGTGAACAAGACCGAGAGCGCGGTGCGCATCACGCACCTGCCGACCGGCATCGTGGTCGAGTGCCAGGACGACCGGTCGCAGCACAAGAACCGCGAGCGGGCGATGAAGATCCTCGCGGCGCGCATCAAGGATCAGCAGACACGCGAGCAGCAGACCAAGGAGGCGCACACGCGCCGCAGCCTGATCGGTTCCGGCGACCGCAGCGAGCGCATCCGCACCTACAACTTTCCGCAGGGACGGGTCACCGACCATCGCATCAACCTGACCCTGTACAAGATCGACCAGATCATGGACGGTGACCTGGCCGAGCTGACAGAGCGGCTCGCCGCCGAGCATCAGGCCGAGCAGCTTGCGGCGCTGGGCGAGTCCGCCTGACAGGCCGGCGTGACCGCAGACGAGCTCCAGCGCCGAAGTGGCCTGCCGCGCACGGAGGCGCGCACCCTGCTCGCCTTCGCGCTGGGCGTTGCGCGCGAGCATCTGATCGCACATCCCGACGTGCCGGTCGCATCCGCTCGAGCGGACGCCTTCGCGACATTGGTGCAGCGGCGCGCGCATGGCGAGCCGATCGCCTATCTGGTCGAAGCACAAGAGTTCTACGGACGCAGTTTCGCCGTGACACCTGACGTGCTGATCCCGCGACCGGACACCGAAACGCTGGTTGACACGGTGCTCGACTGCGTACGCGCGGCGCACGCCGCGCGCGTGCTGGAACTCGGCACGGGTTCCGGCTGCGTCGCAGTGACGCTGAAGCTGGAACGCCCCGACCTGGAGGTCATCGCAACCGACATTTCTCCAGCAGCGCTGGCAGTCGCGCGGCGCAATTCGGCCGCGTTCCGAGCCGAGGTGGATTTCCGCCCGGGCGACTGGTATGCGGCCGCGCCGCCCGGGCCGTTCGACCTGATCGTCAGCAATCCGCCTTACGTCGCTGCTACGGATCCACACCTTGCGGCACTAGCACATGAACCGATGTTGGCGCTGACTGACCGAGGTGATGGCCTGGGCTGCCTGAGACACGTAATCTCTGGTGCTCCGGATCGGTTGCGGCGTCCCGGCTGGCTCGTCGTCGAACATGGATACGACCAGTCGCGGCCAGTTCACGATCTGATGGCCGCCGCCGGATTCGCCGGCCCGCGCGCACTCAGTGACGTCGCCGGGCATCGGCGCGTCACTCGCGGCGACTGGTGAGGGAGCTCCGGGGATCGGATGCGCCGCCCCGAACGGCATCGCACCTGAATTGGTGCGCCGAATGTGGGCCGCGACGCCGATGGCGTCGAGAACTCCGGGTCACGGCGCGATGACATTGAAGCGCAGGCGCGCTGCGGCGTAGTGACGAAAACCCGGGAACGTGAGCCTGTTTTCGTGGTCACGAACACTCAAGTTGCAGTGCACAGGGGCAGCGCGCGCTGAGCCCCGGTTTGACGGTCAGCGGCAGTGCTTTCTACACTTGACCTCCAAGCGAGGATTCGACCATGGACGCAAAGCAGTTCATTGAAAATACAGTCACGGAGCACCCGGTCGTGCTGTTCATGAAGGGCACGGCGCAGTTCCCTCAGTGCGGCTTCTCAGGCCGGGCCATCCAGGTTCTGCGTCAGGCCGGCGCCACGAATCTGGTGACCGTGAACGTGCTGGAAGACGAGGAAGTGCGCCAGGGCGTGAAGGAATTTGCCAACTGGCCGACCATCCCGCAGCTGTACGTCAAGGGCCAGTTCGTCGGCGGCTCGGACATCATCATGGAGATGTTCCAGTCCGGTGAATTGCAGACCTTGCTGAAGGACGCCCAAGCCGCCTGAGCAACAGGGAGGCTCCCCAATGCGGCGCCTGATCGTCGCGATCACCGGCGCCAGTGGTGCTGCCTACGGCGTTCAACTGCTGCGGCGGCTGCGTGAGCGGCCGGACACCGAAGTCCATCTGCTGCTTTCCGCCGCGGGCGTGCTGAACGCCTACCAGGAGCTCGATCTGAAGCGCGGCGACGTCGAAGCGCTGGCGCACGTCGTGCACCCCGTCAACGACATCGGTGCCACCATTGCCAGCGGTTCGTTCACGACCGAGGGCATGATCGTCGCTCCGTGTTCGATGAAGACACTCGCCGCGATTGCGCACGGTCTGGCCGAAAACCTCATCGCGCGTGCCGCCGATGTCTGCCTGAAGGAACGGCGTCGGCTGGTGCTGATGCCACGCGAGGCGCCGCTCAACCTGGCACATATCCGCAACATGGAAGCGGTCACGCTGATGGGCGGAGTGATCTTTCCGCCGGTTCCGGCTCTGTACCAGCGACCCCGATCGATCGAGGACATGGTGGACCATACGGTGCTGCGGGTGCTCGACCTGTTCGGCCTCGGGAGCGAGGCTGCGCCACGCTGGGGCGGCCAGGTCGGCCCGTCCAGCGCTGACGCCAGATAGTGGTCGCCGCGCCCCGATCGTGACGCCGACCGCCATGCGACACGTATGGCGCGCAGTCGATCGTGCTATCGAGAACATCGTCAATGCCGGTGGATGGCTGGTCCTGCCGGTGGCGCTGCTCCTCTTTCTGCAGTGGCCCCTGCGCGAGTTCGTGGGCCGTTATTCGCGCGAGGCGAACGACCTCGGCCAGTGGCTGTTTGCGCTCTACGTCACCATCGCGCTGACGGCCGCGACGCGACGCGGGGCGCATCTCGCCACGGACGCGCTGTCGCACCGCTATCCCGAAAGCGTGCGGCGCGTCCTGCTGAACGCCGTGCGCGCGTTCGCGCTGCTGCCGTGGACGATCTTCATCGTGTGGTCGGGCGCGGGAACAGCGGCGCGTGCGGTTGCCGCGCTCGAGCGCTTTCCTGACACGTTCAATCCCGGCTACTTCGTCGTCAAGCTGACGATGATCCTGCTGGCGCTGCTGCTGTGCGCACAGACGCTGGTCGACCTGTTCGGCACTGAAAGGCGTGGCAACTGATGGGCGGGCTCGGACTCGCCCTGCTGGCGCTGGCGGCGCTGCTGCTGCCGGCCACGGGACTTCCGGCGTTCGCCGTTCTGCTCGCGATGGCCGTCACGGGCGCATCGGTCGGCGTGCTCGCCGGCGCTATCGAGCCCGCGTTGCTGGCCGCGCTGCCAGCGCGGCTCGTCAACCTGCTTGAGAGCGACATCCTGCAGGCGTTGCCGCTCTATGTACTGATCGGTGGGCTGCTCAACCGGCTGCCGATCGCCGACGCACTGTTCCGCTCGACCGTCCGCATGCTGCGCGGCCGCCCGGCCGGTCCAGCCGTAGGAGCGATCGCGCTGGGTGCACTCATTGGGCCGATGAATGGGTCGGTCGGCGCCAGCGTCGTCGCTCTGTCGCACACGGCGGCTCCGCGACTGCGCGCGAGCGGCATGCCGGCCGCATCCCGGCACGCACTGGTGGCCGTCGCGAGCACGCTCGGGCTCGTCGTACCGCCTTCGCTTGTTCTGATTCTGCTCGGCGACGCGATGATGGCAGCGCACACGATCGCACTGCGCGTCAGCGGCCGCATGGATCGCATCATCAACACGCAGGATGTCTTTCGTGGCGCGCTCGTCCCGGCGGCGCTCTTTCTCGCGGTCGCCCTTGCCGTGGCCGGATTGACCTCGCGGCGGTCCGCCCATCCCGTCCCCGAGCGCCCGGATTCGGCGCTGCGCGACGCGCTGATCTCGCTCGCCGCCCTCACCCTCGTAGGAACGCTGCTGATCGGTGTCGCGCTCGGCTACTTCTATGCGGTCGAGGGCGCAGCAGCAGGC
>DATKAJ010000033.1:0-13267 GCA_035498175.1 Burkholderiaceae bacterium | reverse complement strand
TCCTGCTGCTGGCAGCGCTGATGACACTGTCGCTCTGGCTGGCCGCGGTCTTCTGGGACGGTCCCCGCGGCTGGGCCCTGGGGTTGCTCGCGGCGGGCTACCTCGCGCTCGCCGCGGGGTTGCTGCTGGCCGTTCGACGCGCCGTCGAACGCGGTCCGCCGCTCTTCGCACAGACGCGCGCCGAACTGCTCAAGGACCGCGACGCGCTGCGCGCCCGCGCGAGCGCACCAACTTCAATTGATGCCGGGACCAATGACGGCGCCGGCTGACCGGGAGCTGCGCGCGCTGCGCATCGAACTGCTGCGCGCCCGCGCCGAGATGGAGCGGCAGCTGCTGCTGCAGCAGATCGACGCCATCGGGGGCCGCACACGCGCGGTACGCGGCATCGCTCGTGCGCTGGCGGGCAGGCGCCCGTCGGAGCGGGCCCTGAACCTCGCCGCAACAGCCATTGGCCTGGTGCGCCGCCAGCCGTGGATAGTTCCCACGGTCGCTGGCATCGCCGTGCGCGCGCTGCGAATCCGCGCGCTGCGCTGGGCGCTGCTGGTCGGCGGCGCGGCAGCAGCGGCGTGGTGGTTGATACGGGGCAAACCGGCGGGGGCGGACGCTCCGGCGGACGACGCCAACGACCCGGCCGCGGAGGCTTCGCCTCCGGACTAGCCGCTTCAGGGGCGACTCCCTCGCCAACGACCGACGCCGCGTAAGATGCGCGCCGGAGCCGCCCTTGAGCAGTCAGGACACGTTCACCGACCGGTTGGCGCGCCGCTGGCGGCAGGCCGATACGCTGCTCTGTGTCGGTCTTGATCCCGATCCGGGACGGCTGCCCGCTCCGGTCAGAGGTTCGGCGGACTCCATTTTCACTTTCTGCCGCGAGATCGCCGATGCGACGGCGGATCTCGCCTGCGCCTTCAAGCCGCAGTTCGCGTACTTCGCATCGGCACGCGCCGAAGCACAGCTCGAACGCCTGGTCGTGTACCTGCACGATCGGCATCCCGCAGTGCCGGTGATCCTCGATGTGAAGCGCGGCGATATCGGCCCCACCGCGGAGCACTACGCGCGGGAGGCCTTCGAACGCTACGGCGCGGATGCGGTGACTCTGTCGCCCTACATGGGCCGGGACTCGATCGAACCGTTCCTCGCCTACGCCGATCGCGGCGCTTTCCTGCTGTGCCGGACCAGCAACGCCGGAGGTGCGGACCTGCAGGCGCTCGATGTCGGCGGCGAGCCGCTATATCAGCGCGTCGCGCGACTGGCGCGCGAAGACTGGAACAGCAGTGGCCAGCTCGGGCTGGTCGTCGGCGCCACCTATCCCGGCGAACTCGCCGCCGTCCGCGCGCTGGTGGGCGATATGCCCTTGCTCGTTCCCGGCATCGGCGCGCAGGGCGGAGACATCGCCGCAAGCGTCGCGGCCGGGCGGACGCGAGCAGGCAGCGGACTGGTCATTAGTTCATCACGCGCCATCCTGTATGCGAGCGCCGGCGCAGACTTTGCGGACAAGGCCCGCGCGGTCGCGCTCGCAACGCGTGACGAGATCAACCGTCACCGCCGCGTCACTGCGCCGGTGGTCTAGGAACCCTCACACCCGTCTAATCGTTCGGCGGCTCGGCCGGGGCCAGCGGCGCGGAGTAGCTGGCCAGCACCTTGTCGATTCTGTGCTGATCCATGTCGACGATCTCGAATCGCCAGTTCTGCCAGTCGACGATGTCGCCGGTGGCGGGTACGCGGCCGAGCAGCAGCATCAGCATGCCCGACAGCGTGTTGTAGCGTCCCAGTTCTTCCTCCGGTGCAGCGCCAAAATTCAGGCGGTCCTTCAGTTCCGGAATCGGGATCAGGCCATCGAGCAGCCATGAACCGTCTGCGCGCTGCACCGCCCAGGCATCCTCGGTGCGCGTCGGCTTGAACTCGCCGGCGATCGCCTCGAACAGGTCCTGCGAGGTCACCAGGCCCTGGATCTCGCCGTATTCGTCGACCACCAGCGCCATGTGCCCGGCGCTGGCGCGAAAGTTCTCGAGCAGTTCCATCCCCGTCAGCGACTCCGGCACATACACCACTGGCTCGGCCGCCGGCTCGAGGTCGAGCTTGTCACCACGAATCACCTGCTGCAGCAGCCGGCGCGCGCTGACGACTCCGACTACGTCACGCAGTCCACCGCGGCACACCGGAAAGCGCGAATGCTCGATCTCGAGCACGCGCTTCAGGTTGGCCTGCAGATCCTCTTCGAGATCGAGGTAGATGATCTCGGAACGCGGCGTCATCAGCGACGCGATCTGCCGGTCATCGAGGCGGAACACGTTGCGCACCATCGCGCGCTCCTGCTCGTCGATCACACCGGTTTCGGAACCCTCCTTGATCAGAGCGTGGATCTCCTCCTCCGTGACGACCGCAGAGGATTCGGAACTCGCCCCCAGCAGACGCAGCATCAGGTCGGTCGACGCCGACAGCAGGCGCACGAAGGGCTTTGCGGCGAGCGCCAGCCAACTGATCGGACGCGCGACGCGACGCGCGATCGCTTCGGCGGAGATCTGCCCGATCCGCTTCGGCACCAGCTCGCCGAGGACGATCGAGAAGTACGTGACAACCACGACCACCAGCGCCGTCCCACCAACGCGGGCCCCATTCGGCTCGGCGCCGAGCGCCACCAGCCACTTCGCCAGCGGTTCGGCGAACGCCGCTTCGCCGACGATCCCGCTCAGGATGCCGATCGACGTGATTCCCACCTGGATCGTCGACAGGAACCGCGTCGGCTCGTTATTGAGCGCGAGCGCCGCCGCGGCACCGGTGTCGCCCTGCTCCACCAGCGCCTGCAGCCGGGCGCGACGCGAGGTCACCAGCGCGATCTCGGACATCGCGAAGAGACCGTTCACAAATATCAGTGCGAACAGCAGCAGCACTTCGGTAGGCATGGCAGTCCAGGGCGTGAGAGGCAAATCAGACTAGCATCGGTCGCCATTGCGCAGGGCGGCGGCGGGCCAGGCGCGTATCAGGTTGCGCCGAAGAACGCGATGATCTCGGATGCCAGCACCTCGGGCAGTTCCTCGGGAATGTAGTGGCCGCAGGGCAGTGCGCGTCCGGTCACGGTCGCTGCCGCCTTCGCCTGCCAGTCGGCCAGCGGCGTGAACAGACGCTCGATGACGCCGCGCGCGCCCCACAGGGCGTGCACCGGGCAGCGTATCCGTTGCGCCTCGTCGGCACGGTCGTGTTCGAGGTCTATGCCGGCGGAAGCGCGATAGTCCTCGCACATCGCGTGGATCGCAGGTGGGGTGAAGCAGCGCACGTACTCGGCGAGCGCACGTTCGTCGAAGTTGCCGATCCCGCCCGCGCCCCACGCGCCGAGCTTGACCCGCAGGTAGAGCGCCGGATCGGCACCGATCAGGGTTTCGGGCAAGGGCGCCGGCTGGATCAGGAAGAACCAGTGGTAGTAAAGGCGCGCGAATTCCATGGTAGTGCGCTGGTACATCGTGCGCGTCGGCGCGATATCGAGGACCATCAGGCGCCGCACCGCGTCCGCCTGATCGAGCGCGAGCCGGTGCGAGACGCGCCCTCCGCGGTCATGACCGCAGACGAAATATCGGCCATGACCGAGGGCCTGCATCAGAGCACTGACATCGCCTGCCATGACACGCTTGCTGTACGGCGCGTGATCAGTACTCGTCACGGGCTTGGACGAGTCACCATAGCCACGCAGGTCGGGCATCACCAGCGAGAACCGCGATGCGAGCAGCGGCGCAATCCGATGCCAGATCGCATGGGTCTGCGGAAAGCCGTGCAGCAGCAGCAGCGGTGGGCCCTCGCCGGTGCGGCGGAAAACGATCCGCACGCCGTCGTGATCGAAGATTTCAGACCGCACTCCGGGAAAGAGCTCTGACATGGCTGAAGCCCTCACGTGGCCTGCTCGTCATGGCGCGACTGCAGCAGCCCGATCAAGGTGTCCAGCGCCACCACGATGCTCTGCGTACGCACGGCCGCGCGATCGCCTGCGAAATGTCGCGTTTCCGTCCGGGCCCAGGCGGCGCGGGTCGGTTCGCGGCGCAGAGCCCACGCGAGGCACACGGTCCCCACGCGCTTCGTCTCCGTCTCGCCGCCCGGCCCGGCGATTCCCGTGACCGCCACCGCCACCTGCGCTGCACTCTGCGACAGTGCGCCAAGTGCCATCGCGCGCGCAACGGGCTCGCTGACCGCGCCGAAGTCGCGCAAGTACGCCGGCGCAACACCCAGCATCTGGGTCTTCGCTTCGTTGCTGTAGGTGACGAATCCGCGGTCGAACCACTGGCTGGAGCCGGGCACGAGTGTCACCGCATACGCGATGCCTCCGGCGGTGCAGGATTCGGCTGTCGCCATCACGAGATGCTGGCGCAGCAGCTCCTGCCCCAGCACCTCGGCCAGCCGCTGCAGGTAATGCGCGGTATCGGCACTCATGCGTCGCGCTATCGCACCAGCCGAACGAGAACCGCAGCCACGAGCAACGCGTAGAACGCCGCGACCAGATCGTCGGCCATCACGCCGAATCCGTTCTTGTAGCGACCGTCGATCGCCCGGATCGGCGGCGGCTTCAGGATATCGAAGACGCGGAACGCGAGGACGCCGAGCGCCTGGGCGAAGAGCGTCGACGGCAACAGCAGCAACACGACCCAGATCGCCACGATCTCGTCGATGACGATGGCGCCATGGTCCGCGCGGCCGAGGTCGGTACCCGTGCGCTGCGCGCAGACAGCGCCGAGCACGAAGGTCAACGGCAGCAGAATCAGCCACCCACGGAGACTCAGCCAGCCGTCGAGAACGACGAAGGCGATCCAGCCCGCCAGCGTGCCCCAGGTTCCGGGAGCGGGCCGCAGCAGGCCGCTGCCAAATCCCAGGGCCAAGCTGTGCGCCGGATGAGCGAGGAGAAAGGACCAGTTCGCCTCCACCGGTGCCGGCGCAGACGTCGACGTCGAGGCGCTCACCTGCTGCGGTGGCTCGTTCATGGGCGGAAATGATCGAACGCACGCGGTTCGATGTCCACCCTCCGGCCGTCCTCTTCGATCAGGGTCAGGCCGCCCTCCGCAACGATGTTCCCGATCCGGGTCACCGCCAGCTCCGCAGCGCGGCCGGCGTCCAGCACGCCATCCCGCATCGCCGGATCGGCCGTGAACAGCAGTTCATAGTCGTCCCCGCCAGCAAGCACGCAGCGGCGCTGCAGGTCGGGCGGCATGCGCCTGAGCGCCGATGACATCGGCACCTCGCGCCATTCGACGCGTGCCCCGACGCCCGAGCGTTCGAGGATGTGTCCGAGATCGCCTGCAAGACCATCGGAGACGTCGATCGCGCTGCGCGCGACGCCGCGCAGCGCGATCCCGAGCGCGACCCGAGGAACCGGCCGCTCCAAGCGCTCGATCACGGCACTTCGCTCGGCAGGCGGCAGAACCACGCCGTCGCGAAGCAGCGCGAGCCCAAGCGCACCGTCACCCAGATGCCCCGACACCCAGAGATCGTCGCCCGCGCGCGCCCCGGAGCGCAGCAGCGCCCGTCCGCGTGGCACTTCGCCGAGCGCTGTGATGCTGATGGTCACCCCTTCCCGGGAGCGCGTCGTGTCGCCGCCTGCCAGGCTGCACCCGAAGTGGTCGCCGAGGGCAAGCATCCCGCGCGTGAAGTCGGAGAGCCAGGTCTCATCGACGCTGGGCAGCGCAATCGCGAGGAAGTAGCAGCGCGGCTGCGCACCACAGGCCGCGAGGTCGGAAAGATTGACCGCTAGCGCCTTGTGACCGAGCGCCTCCGGCGCGACCTCCGACAGGAAGTGCACGCCTTCGACCAGCATGTCGGTCGTCACCGCCCACTGCCGCCCCGGACCGGCATCGATCAGCGCGCAGTCGTCGCCGATACCGAGCTCGACCGCGTCGTTGCGCGCAGCGCCGGCGAAATACCGCGCGATCAGCTCGAACTCGCCGGAAGTGCGCGACATGCGCGTGCGCCGACCGCTTCGGACTCAGGCGCGTGCAGCCACTTCGGCAGCGCGCAGCTGCGCGGCAACCTTGTCGAGCACGCCGTTCACGTACTTGAAACCGTCGGTACCGCCGAAACTCTTGGCCAGTTCGACCGCCTCGTTGATCACGACCCGGTAGGGGATCTCGGCGCGGTACTTGAGCTCATATGTCGCCAGCAGCAGGATGCAGTGCTCGACCGGGGACAGCGCGTCGACCCCGCGATCGAGGTGTGGCGCAAAGTCCGCGCGCAGCTCGGGAGCTCCGTCGATGACGCCGTTGAGCAGCCCGCGGTAATGCTCCATGTCGGCACGCGCTGCGAGCTCCTCGAGACCCTGCCGCCCGCGCGTCTCGGCGAGATGACTCTCGATGGCGGCAGCGTCCTGGCCGCCGACGAGCCACTGGTACAGGCCCTGAACCGCGAGTTCGCGTGCCCGCCGACGTGCGCTGCGACTCGATCCGCGGCCGGACGCGCCGGCCGCCTCAGTTGGCGCCTTCGGCACCATCCTCGCCAAGCGTCCAGAGCAGGTTCGCCATCTCGACCGCTACGCGCGCGGCGTCGCGGCCCTTCTCGCCGACGCGTGCGCGCGCCTGTTCATCGTTCTCGGTGGTCAGGATGCCGTTCGCCACCGGCACTCCGTAGGTCAGCGCGACCTGTGCGACGCCGCGCGCCGACTCGTTGGCGACCACTTCGAAGTGGTACGTCTCGCCCCGGATCACGCAGCCGACCGCAATCAGCGCATCGAAGTCCTCGGTCGCTGCCAGCCTGGCAAGCGCCACCGGGACTTCAAGCGCGCCCGGCACGGTGATGTGCGTGATGTCGTCCTCGTCCACGCCGAGCGTGACGAGTTCGGCGATGCAGGCCTCGTAGAGCGCCCGTCCCGCCCATTCGTTGAAACGTGCCTGCACAATGCCGATTCGCAGATCGGCCCCGTCGAAGTCCGGCGCCAGATAGTCGACCGCCATGTGTCCTCCTGCCTGCCAGTCTACGCGAGCGCAACTCGTGTCCGCCTTATGGCCGAGGGCACATCATGATTCGACGAACCCCGTCGCGTGCAGACCGAAGCCGGCCATCGACGGCATCTTGCGCGGCCGCGCGAGCAGCTTCATCTGGCCGACGCCGAGGTCACGCAGGATCTGGGCGCCGATCCCGTAGGTCCGCAGGTCCATGCGCGACTGGCGCGCACCTTCCTCGCCCGCGTCGAGTCCGGTCTGGGCATTGAACCTCGCGAACAGACGCTCGGCCGGCTCGGCACAGTTGAGCAGCACGAGCACGCCCGCCGGCGCGGCCGCGATCGCGGCCAGCGCGCGCGGAATCGGCCACGAGTGCGTGCCCGCGCCATCGAGAAAGTCCAGCACCGACACCGGCTCGTGCACTCGTACCAGCGTCTCGCGCTCGGGGCTGATGTCACCCCGGACCAGCGCCACGTGCGGCGACGCGGACGGTTTGTCGCGATAGAGCACCAGCACGAATTCGCCGGCCGGCAGCCTGACCGGGCGCGCGCCCAGCCGTTCGATGATCGACTCGGTGGCTGCGCGGTAGTGGATCAGGTCGGCGATGGTGCCGACCTTGATGCCGTGCTGCTGCGCGAACGGCAGCAGGTCTGGCAGGCGCGCCATCGTGCCATCGTCGTTCATGATTTCGCAGATCACCGCCGCGGGCGTGAGGCCAGCGAGCAGCGTGAGGTCGCACCCTGCCTCGGTATGGCCCGCCCGCATCAGCACGCCGCCCGGTTGCGCCACCACCGGGAAGATGTGACCCGGCTGCACGATGTCGGCGGGTCGGGCGTTCTGGCGCGTCGCCACCCAGACAGTGCGAGCACGGTCCGCCGCCGAGATCCCCGTGGTGACTCCCTCGGCCGCCTCGATTGACACGGTGAAATTCGTGCCGTGCACGGTGCCGTTCGCACGCGCCATTGGCGGCAGCGCAAGCTGGCGCGCATGTGCCTCGGTCAGTGTGACGCAGACCAGGCCACGAGCGTGCTTGGCCATGAAGTTGATCTTCTCCGGCGTCACAAAGTCGGCGGCGAAGACCAGGTCGCCCTCGTTCTCGCGATCCTCGTCGTCGACCAGCACGACGATGTTGCCGCGACGCAGCTCGTCGAGGATCTCGGGCACGCTGGCGATCGGCGGCGTGCCTTCGGCGCGGCCCACGAGCGACAGAGCATTCATGCGCATCCCTTGCAGCATAGGCGACGCGCAGATTCTAAGCGCCCGTCTACGCGCAGGACGCCGGTGCATCCGCACGGTCGGACCCGGGTGGTGATCAGATGTGCATCAGCACGACCGACACGTTCCAGAGCGCGTGAGCGACGATCGGCGCCGCGAGACTCCCGGTGCGGGCCCGCAGCCACAGGTACAGCACCGCCGCCGGTGCAACGCCGATCAGCAGGCCGGGCCGCAGTCCGTGCAGCACGACGAATGCCGCTGTCAGCAGGAGCCCGCCGGGACCGAGCAGCGCCCCCGCGACACGCCAGCGCGGAGGCAGCGCGCGGTCGGCAAACGCGAGCAGCACACCGCGCACCACGAACTCCTCGACCACCGCGGCCACGACGACGGAGATCACCACCGCGGGTCCGACGATCGGCGCCGCGCCTCGCAGCCACATCACCAGTACGTTGGCGGCCAGTGCCAGCAGCGTGACGACCACCGCAGGCCGGCTGCTGCCCGGCTGCATCGGCACCAGTCCGAGTTCGGCGCGTCCGAGGCGCCCGAGCCCGATCAGCGGTTGCACCGCGAGCCAGACCGCGCTTGCCGCCACGACTGGCGTCCAGATAACGCCGTCGAGCAAGCCCTCCGCCAGCACGAGCGCGAGGAGATAGAGCACGAGCAGGGCTGCCGCCGCCCAGGCGTCCTTGCGGCGGCGGGGGCGGGCCGCGACGATCAGAGCGCCCATCAGGACCAGCGCGCACACCCAGCCGGCGAGCCGGTCGTCGATCACACGACGCTCAGGTTCGGCTGGCCAGCATGCGCTCGACGTAGCGCGCGATCAGGTCCACTTCGAGATTGACCCGCCTGCCGGCGACCACCTGCCCCAGCGTCGTCATCGCATGGGTGTGCGGGATCACGTTGATCGACAATTCGCAGCCTTCTGACAGGTCCGCGACCCGGTTCACCGTCAGGCTGACGCCATCGACTGCGATCGATCCCTTCACCGCGAGGAAGCGCGCGAGATCCTTGGGTGCGAGCACGATCAGCTCATGCGACTCGCCCACCGGCTGGTAGGCCCGCACCGTACCGACGCCGTCGACGTGCCCGGCCACGAGGTGGCCACCAATTGCATCGCCCAGGCGCAGCGACGTTTCGATGTTGACGTCCCCGGGGGCGTCGAGCCCGGCGGTGCGGGCGAGGCTCTCGGAGGAAACGTCGCATTTGAAGCGTGCGCCGATGGCGCTGGTAGCCGTCATGCAGGCGCCGTTGAGCGCGATGCTGTCGCCGACGCGCGCGACAAAACCCCCGACGCCCGCAGCGTCCACGGTCAGTCGCACTCCCGCACGCGCCCCGAGCGATTCGACGCTCTCGATCCGGCCAATGCCCTGGATCAGTCCGGTGAACATCGTCAGGAAGCAGGCATCAGGGGTCCGCCGGACGATTCCTCGCGGAGCCGCGCGCGCAGCCGGACATCGCTACCCACCATGGCCACCTCGATGAACTCGAGCGGGCGGGCGTGAGCCAGGTCGGACAGCGCCGGCAGATGCAGCATGCCCTGCGCCTCGCCGATCAGCATCGGCGCGAGGTATACGAGCAGTTCATCGACGACGCCGGCGCGTACCAGTGAGCCGTTGAGCCGGAATCCGGCTTCGACATGCACTTCGTTCACGGAGCGACGCGCGAGCTCCTTCATCAACGCCACCAGGTCGACCTTGCCGCGGTGGGCCCGAAGTTCGATCACCTCGGCGCCGACGGCGCGCAATGCGGCGGCGCGCGCGTCGTCCCGCGCCACGGTCGCCACCAGCACCGGACCCTGCCCCTCGAAGAGATGCGCGCCAGGCAAGACCTCGAGACGGCTGTCCACCAGAACGCGCAGCGGCTGGCGCGTCGCCTCGACCAGGCGCACGTCCAGCCGCGGGTCATCAGCCGTCACCGTGCCGATGCCGGTGAGCACCGCACAGGCACGCGCGCGCCACGCGTGACCGTCACGGCGCGCGTCTTCGGAGGTGATCCATCTCGACGCGCCGTTCTCGAGCGCGGTCTTGCCATCGAGGCTCGCCGCGATCTTCATCCGCACCCACGGCCGCCCGCGCTGCATGCGCGAGAAGAATCCGACGTTCGTCTCCGCCGCTTCCTGCTCGAGCAGGCCGCAGCGGACGTCGATGCCGGCGCTGCGCAGCATTTCCAGGCCGGTGCCTGCCACCAGGGGGTTCGGGTCCTCGACGGCCGCGATGACTCGACCCACATGCGCCTCGATCAGCGCGGTCGCGCAGGGCGGTGTCCGGCCGAAGTGGCTGCAAGGCTCCAGCGAGACATACACCGTCGCGCCGCGCACCTCGTGCCCGTTACGGCGGGCGTCGAGCAGCGCCTCGATCTCCGCATGGTTCGAGCCCGGCGGCTGCGTCCAGCCCTCGCCGAGCACACGGCCGTCGCGCACGATCACGCAACCCACACGTGGATTCGGCGCGGCATCGTTCATCGCGCGCGCAGCCAGCGCTAGCGCCCGGCCCATGAATTCGCGATCGGCGGCGTCGTACATCAGGCTGCGCGCGACAGCGACGCGGCGGACACGACCTCGACCTGCAGCGGCCGCGCACTGCCCAGATGGACGTCACGCTGCGGGAATGCGATCGAAATCCCGGCGTCGGCGAAGCGCTTCTCCAGCATGAAGCGCAGATCGCTCTGCACCTGCATGCCGCTCGACTTGGCGAGGTCGACCCAGAAGTACAGCGCAAAGACCAGCGCGTTGTCACCGAAGTCCTCGAAGATCACCATCGGTGCCGGATCCTTCAGCACCAGCCCGTGCTCGGCCGCGGCCTGCTGCAGGATGTCGGCCACCTGACGCGTCGGCGAACCGTAGGCGACGCCGACCTTGACGACGCGCCGCATCGTCGGCGACTCGCCGGTCCAGTTGGTGACCTTGTTCTCCAGCAGCAGCGAGTTCGGCACCATGGTTTCGATGCCGTCGAACTGGCGGACCGTTGTCGAGCGGACATCGACTGCGGTCACAATGCCCTGGACGCCGTCGACGTCGACGATGTCGCCCACGCGCACCTTGCGTTCGAACAGCACGATGATGCCGCTGATGAAGTTGCGCAGCAGCGTCTGCGTGCCGAAACCGATTCCGATCGCCAGTGCACCGCCCATGAAAGCGAAGACGGTGAGCGGAATGCGCGCGAGGTTGAGCGTGATCACGGCCAGCACGAACGCCGTGAGAATCAGCAGCCATCGCCTCAGCACCCGGGCCTGCGATTCGGCGACACCGAAGCGGCTCACCATCAGCCGCTCGCCGCGCCCCGCGATGCCGCGCGCAATCAGATAGCCGACGACGAAGATCAGCAGTGCGCCGATGCTCTTGCCGACCGTCACACCACGCGACAGCGACACCGGCTTGCCGCCGATGTCGACGGTGTCCTCGACGGCGAAGAGCTCGAAGTTCCACACCGTGCGCACCACTTCGCGCAGCGAGACGAGGAACTCCTCCAGACGCTCGGCCGGTGGCCGCTGGCTGGCGGCGTCGCGGTATTCGCGCTTCCAGCGCACCTGCGCCGTCGCCAACCGCTGGGCCATCGCCTGCACCTCGTCGACCGCGTCGCCTGCGCGACGCACCGCATCGAGCGCCGCCAGTTCGTAGCGGCGGCCTGGGGCGTTCTCGTCGAGTCCATCCACGCGCCGCTGCTGGGACTGGACCGCAGCATCGGAGAGATTGCCGAGGTCGGCGGCATAGGACTTCAACGTGTCGACCCGGCCCAGCGACGCTTGGAGCGATCTTTCCGCGGCCTGGCGCTCGCTGGCATCCGGGCTGCTGAGTGCGGTGAAACGCAGCCGCCAGGCTTCCATGGCCAGCGGCAGGAGCCCGCGCAGGGTCATCAACGCGCTCTGCTCCGTGCGCAGCGCCTCGAGTTTCGCCGCAGTGGCGTCGACGCGCGCCTGCGCCTCCGCCAGACGGCGCACCTCCTCCGGCAATTTGGCGGGGGGCAGCACGTCGAGCGCCTTTTGCGCCTGATCGCGCTCCTGGGTCGTCGCGCCGCGCGCGTTGGCCGTATTCTCGATGCGCTGGTCGAGCGCCGCCTGTTGCGACTGAAAGCCCTTGAGGATCCGATCCAGCTCCTGATCGCTGAAGCGGTAATCGGCTGCGATGGCTTCCGCCTGTCGCTCGAGCAGCCGCACACGCAGGTCGGCGGTGGCCTTCAGCTCGCCGTTAAGCTCTCCCTGCAGCCTGAGAAGCTGCAGCTGTTCGCTGGCGCGACGGGTGCGAAGCCGCGCCAGTTCGAGCGGTGCCCCGACACCGTCGGTCGCCTGCTCCAGCGCGCGACGCTCGGCGGCCTGACTGGACTTCAGCAGCGTTTCGACGCGCAGCAATTCAGCCTGCTGCAACTCCGCCACGGACTGGAAGGAATGCCGCCGCAGCCGCTCGGCATCGACTTCGTCCAGCGCGCGATCGAGTTGCGTAAGCGTATAGGGACCGGGCTGGTCCATGCCCTTCCACGAGTCGAGCCGGCCCTGAGCCACCGCCCGGCTTGCGCGCGCCGCCTCGATTTCCTGCAGCAGGTCCAGCTGGGCCTGCAGCGCCATCGCGATGCGCGCGAGCAGCCAGCCGATTTCGGTCACTTCGGCCGGCGTGGCGCCTGAGGGGATCGGAAGCTTGCCCGCGCGCTCGGCCTGGACCGCGGCTTCGGCGATGGCGAGTTGCTGTTCGATTTCCGCGCGGCGCGCGGCCGGCGACAGGTCCTCCGGAACCGGCTTTTCGACCTTCGCGTTCGCGCCAAGCATCTTCTGCACCAGCGGTGCAGCGAGGGGCGGCATCGCCGGCAGCAGCGCCAGCGCGAACACGAACGCCCTGCAGACCCGGGACGCACTCATCTGGGCGATTCTACGGAGTTCGACACACGCCAACCGGCGGCGCAGCCGTCATCAAACGGTGAGCTGAAAAAGAAAGGCCGCTGCGGGGAAACAGCGGCCTGGGCGCCGCCGGTGCGGCATTGCGCCGCGCCGCGGCCGTGGCGCCAGGGAACTCAGTTGATCGTCAGTTTCTTGCTTGCGAGCGGAGCACGCTTCGGCAGCGTGAGTGTCAATACACCATCCTCATAGTGGGCTTCGGAACCCGCTTCAGTGACATCCGCCGGCAACTCGAACGAACGCGCATACATCGCAGCGAAGCGCTC
>DATKAJ010000032.1:0-30628 GCA_035498175.1 Burkholderiaceae bacterium | reverse complement strand
CGGCGGCGCTCTTCACGGAAACCTATGGCAACGCCGTGATGCGCGCCCTGACGCGCGCAAGCAAGTCATTCCTGCAGGATCCGCCGGCGGGTTTCGCCTCGGCGTCCCTGCTCACGCCGCGCGGCACCCTGCTCGTCGCGGCGCCGCAGGATCTGGTGAAACTCGGCGCGATCGAGGAAGAGTGTCGCGCTCTCGTCGCCAATCTTGTGCGGCTCGATAGCGCAGCCGTGCGCGAACGCGTGCCCTGCTTCACCGCCGCGCAGGTCGCGGGCGGCCTGCTCGAACCCGATGCGATGGATATCGACGTGCATGCGCTTCATCAGGGCTTCCTTCGTCGCATGAGCGCGCGCGGCGGGACGCTGGTGCGCGGAGCCGGGGTCGTCGCCCTCGAACGCGACGCCGGACGCTGGCGCATCGAGACGCCAACGCAGGCATACACGGCCGACCATGTCGTCAACGCAGCGGGTGCGTGGGCCGATGTTGTGGGCAAGCTTGCGGGCGCACGCAGCATCGGGCTCGTCCCGAAACGGCGCACCGCGATCACCTTCGACGCACCGGGCGCCACCGATGTGCACCGCTGGCCCGCCGTGATCGAGGTCAACGAGAGCTGGTACTTCAAGCCCGACGCCGGTCGCATCCTCGCGTCGCCGGCCGATGAGACGCCCTCGCCTCCGTGCGATGCCCAGCCCGATGACTACGACATCGCCGTGCTGGTCGCGCGCCTCACCGAGGCCACGACGCTGACGGTGCCCCGGATCCGTTCGCGCTGGGCCGGACTGCGCTCGTTCGTCGTGGACAAAACCATCGTTGCCGGATTCGACCCGCAGGTGCCGCAATTTTTCTGGCTCGCGGGCCAGGGCGGTTACGGCATCCAGACCGCAGCTGCAGTGGCGCGAACGGCCGCGGCGCTGGTGCTGGACCACGCGCTGCCGGCGGATATCGAAGACCTCGGCGTTTCGCGTGCGGCGCTGGCGCCAGACCGCCAGTCGCTGCACGGGTGACCGACGTCCTGCGCACCCCTACGCTCGGGCGCGCGGAAAGCAGCGTCTGTACAGTTCGGTCCCGCACCATCAGTCCATCTTGAGGCTTCCGCCATGACCCAGGCCCCCGACCGGCCGCCATTGCCTGACCGGCTTTCGACCGATGCCCGCAGTCCCCACTACGTCGCCGCGGTGCTCGAACACGATATCGGCGTCCGCTTCAATGAGCGGGACCGTTCGGACGTCGAGGAGTACTGCATCAGCGAGGGCTGGATCAAGGTCGCCGCCGGCAAGACGCTCGACCGCAAGGGTCGGCCGCTGCTGATCACGCTCAAAGGCAAGGTGGAGGCCTACTACCGCTCGGCGGGCGCCACACCGCAATCGCCGTAGCGCCGAGACCCCGGGCCCCCGGCCCGGAAACAAGCAACCTGCTTCGAACCGGCCGACTGCCGGCGCCCCGGGGCGCTCGACAACCCCCGTCGACCTCGGCAGGCTCTAGCGCTCATATACGGTTCCGTATATCGTGCCGTATACGAGGAGGCTACATCGATGCACTACTTCGCGTACTGCACCTGGCTTAACGACCCGGAAATCCGCCGTTACATGCCGAAGTCCAGGCTGGTCACCAAGGGTTACGCCGCAAATCATCGACTGCAGTTCCACGCGGCAGCGGGCCGCGACGACCGCGGGTGGTGTCACCTCAACGGCCTGCCGGACGCCTGGGGAGAAAAGTGCCTGGGACTCGTGTTCGAGGATGACGGGCTGGTCGACGACTACGATGACTTCGAACGATTTGCAATCACGGTCCACGGCGACGACGGCAAGGCCTACGACTGCTGGACCTACCGGATGACCGACCCGGGAATGCCGATGAGGCCTCCCAATTTCTACTGGCAGCACATCCCGGACGGACTCAAGGCCCACCGCTTTCCGCCGGAGTACATCGCAAAGGTTCAGGCGATGTACGACGCTGCGGCGCCGTGTCCTCGCGCTGACCGTCCGAACCCCTCGGCCATCCCTGGCAAGTCAGCCGCAACGCGCTGACCGCCACTTGCACGACCACCCTGCTTCTGGAGCTCGACCATGCCCGAGACCATGCATTCAGTACACCGGTTGATCCTCGCCCTCGCAGTGGCGGCGCCGATGGCGGCGCTGGCGCAGTCCCCCCGCCTGCCGTCCGATGTGACGAACCTCGTGCCGCAGGACGTGCGCGACCGTGGCGCGCTCCGGGTGGGCTCGCAGCAGACGTTCCCGCCGGTGGAGTTCCGTGAGCCTGGCAAGACCGAGGTGACCGGAGCCAGCGCCGACCTGCTGGCCGAGATCGCCGCCCGGCTCGGACTGAAGCTCGAGTACACCCAGTCCGAGTACGCGGCTCTGATTTCAGGCGTCGAGGCGGACCGGTTCGACGTGGCGTCCGGCGGCATCAGCGACACCGAGGAACGCGAGCAGAAACTCGACTTCGTGAACTACATGGTCTCGGGCGGCAGCATCCTCGTGCTGTCGAACAACCCCGACACCCTCAACAACATCGACGATTTCTGCGGCAAGGCGATTGCGACCATGCTCGGCAGTCGCGTCCTGATGGGTGCCGTCGAGGCGGCCTCGGAGCGTTGCACCAAGGCCGGCAAGCAGCCGATTCGCGCCGAGCAACTGCCCAGCGCGCCTGACGCGCGGATGCAGGTGGACCTCAAACGGGTTGACGGCTACATCGGCGACTATCCGGCGCTTGCCTACATGAGCACGCAGTTCCCTGGCAAATACAAGATCGTCGGCGGCAACTACATGCTCACGACTTACATCACGTCTTGGGGCTTCGGCAAGAACAAGCCCGGCCTGCGCGATGCGGTGCAGAAGGCAACCGAGTCGATGCTCAAGGACGGGACGTACAAGAAGATTCTCGACAAGTGGAATCTCGGCGGCGGAGCGCTGCCTGCCATCACGGTCAACCTGCCCGCCAGCAAGCGCAAGTAGCCTCGGGTGCCGGTACAGCGGGCCCCGAGACCTGAATGACCTTGGCCACCGACCCCGCGAGGTTGCCGGCCATTGGAGTTGCACGCCGGGTCGTTCACCGCCGCGCCTGGGGTGCGTGGGTATTCGGTACCCTCGTCCTGCTCGCCGTATTGCTGGTGATCCGTGCCGGGATCAATGCCCGGGTGCTGAACGTCGGGATCTTCCTGGACTACGTCTTCAGCAGCCAGATCGTGACTGGTGCGCGCAACTCCCTGGCGCTCGGAACGGTCGCGTTGCTGATCGCGATCGCGGTGGGGCTCGTCGTCGCGCTGATGCGGGTCAGCGGCAACCCGATTCTCGTCGCGTTCTCGGCCGCTTACGTCTACCTGTTCCGCGGCACGCCGATGCTGATCCAGCTGATCTTCTGGTTCAACGCGTTCCCGATCATGTTCCCGCACCTGCACCTGGCCGTCCCGTTCACGGATACGGTCCTTGTCAGCATGCCGATGACGCGCCTGATCACCCCGTATGCGGCCGCGCTCGCAGGACTGGCGCTCGCAGAAGGCGGATACATGGCGGAAATCATTCGTGGCGGATTTCTCGCGGTCGATCAGGGCCAGCGCGATGCGGCGCGCGCGCTCGGCATGCGAAGCGGCCAGGTGATGCGCAACATCGTGATCCCGCAGGCCGCCCGCATCATCGTTCCGGCCACGGGCAACCAGTACATCATGCTGCTGAAGTCGACCTCGCTGGCCTCGGCGATCGGCTATCTCGAACTGCTGCGGATCACTACGGACATCTACGCCGCCAACTTCCACGTCGTCGAGCTGCTGGCCGTTGCGGGTTTCTGGTACCTGGTGATGACCGGCATCGCCACGGCGCTGCAGACCACTCTCGAGAAGCGCTACCCGCACCGATGACCCCCGGCATCGATTCACCGATGATCGACGTGCGCACAGTGACCAAGCTGCGCGGCACCAACCGAGTACTCCGTGATGTCAGCTTCGCGGTACCGCGCGGGCAGATCGTCGCGGTCATCGGGCCGTCCGGCGCCGGCAAGTCGACGCTGCTCCGCTGCATCAACCACCTTGACACGATCGACGCCGGGCAGATATTCGTCGAAGGCCGGCTGGTCGGCTATGAAGAACGCGACGGCGCGCTCTACGAACTCGCGGACGCCGCGACGAGCCGCCAGCGGCAGGGCATCGGCATGGTGTTCCAGAGCTTCAATCTTTTCCGGCATGTCACGGCGCTCGAAAACGTATTGGCCGGCCCCCTGATCGTGCTGGGCCAGCAGCGCGCAGCGGCAGAGCGGCGGGCGCGCGAGCTGCTGGAGCGCGTTGGACTCGCAGATAAGGCCAGTTCGTATCCGAACCAGCTTTCCGGAGGGCAGCAGCAGCGGGTTGCCATTGCACGGGCGCTTGCGATGCAGCCCTCGGTGATGCTGCTCGACGAACCTACAAGTGCGCTCGACCCCGAGCTCTCGCAGGAAGTCATAGCCGCGATACGTCGTCTGGCCGAAGACGGCATCACGATGATGATCGCAACTCACGAGATGGAGCTGGCGCGCGACTTCGCCGATCGCGTGCTGTTCCTGGTCGATGGCGAACTGGTCGAGGATCGCCCGGCGCGGGAGTTCTTTGCTGCACCAAGGCACGACCGCGCGCGACAGTTCCTGTCGCGGCTTGGGCTCGGCGCCGTTCAAACCGAGGAAGCAGGCACATGAGCAAGCCGCTGTTCCGCCACCTGCACCACGTGTGCATCGTCGTCCATGATCTCGACCGCAGCGTGCGCTACTACGAATCGCTCGGCTTCGGCCCCTGGTACGACTATCCCAAGGGCCAGCCCTTCGTCGTACTCGAAGTGCCGAACCGGGCGGCTTCGGATGCTATGCGTTACAAGTGCCTCGATCTCGACAACGTGCAGATCCAGCTCTGCCAGCCGCCACGCGCCGACAGTCCGCAGCGCCGCTTTCTCGACGAACACGGCGAGGGCGTGTACCACCTCGGGTTCGAAGTCGGGGACATCGACGAAGGAATCGCCGCGGGAAAGGCGCTGGGCCTCGATGTCGTGGCCCACGGCAAACGGGCCGACGCGTCCGGTTTCGCCTACTTCGACACCGCGGATTACGCCGGCGTTGTCCTCGAGATCCGCAAGACGGCACCGGCACATGGCTGACACAGGGGCTGCGAGCAGGAGGCGCGCCGGGGAGCCGCCGGCCGCGGACGTGTTCCAGCGACTCCGGTCGAAGATCCTGGCTCTCGAGATCAAGCCCGGTGCGCGGCTCGTCGAGGACGAAGTGTGCGATTTGCTGCAGGCCGGCCGCACGCCTGTCCGCGAAGCGCTGCTCCGACTCGAAGGCGAAGGCCTGGTGAATCGGGATCGGGGCTGGGTGGTGCATGCGACTGATCCCGCAAACTTCCGCAGCCTCTTCGAGATGCGCATGGCCATCGAGGGCTACGCGACCCGGTTGGCCGCCGAGCGCGCGACGCCAAAAGATCTGGCCGAACTCGGCGCGTTGCTCGCGAAACTCAATCGCGCCGAAGACATGCCTCGCAGCGAAGTCAATCGGTTGAACCAGCAGTTCCACCGCCGCATTGTCGACATGTCGGGCAATCTGGGCTTCGCCGAGCTGCATGAGCGAACCCAGTTCCGCTACTGGAACCTGCGACTCCCGGTGATCTTCATGAAGGACCAGCTGGCTGCGACCACGCGCCAGCACAAGGCCATCCTGAAGGCGCTCAAGGACCGCGATGCCGACGCGGCCGAGCAGTGCGCGCGCCAGCACATCGAGGCGACGATGCAGATCGTCGCGGCCGCGCTCGAGGACCATGTCTGAACCCGGGCTCTGGCGGCTGGCCGCATCGCATACGCATCTTTATCCGGGAGCCAGGCTGCGGTGCCTAGAGGAGCCGAGCGACCTGACCCTCCGTGCAGGAGATGGCGTCCTGGTGGAATTCAGCGACGGCCAGGCCGTGCGGGGGCGCATCGAGGACGTTATCGGTCCGTCGGCGAAGCTCGCGACCGCGGCTTACCGGACTGCCCGTGGCGCGGAGATCCCGCAGAAGCGGTGGTTCATCGTGCCGGGAGGTGCATTCGGCGTGATCAAGGTGAAGTCGCGAGCTTAGCTTCGCTCGTTCGCGCGCCCGATGACTGATCGAGGGCGCGGCGCTTCGCCGCGCCCGAAGCGGTCTCCCGGATTCGCAGCGGATTGCCTAACCGATCTGGAGTTCTTCCCGCTTGCGCCAGACCGCTACGTCGGCGTCCTCGTGCGTGGCGTCCTGCTTCGCGCGGACACGCAGCCATTGATCCCGCCTGCAGACGGTTGCCGTGGGCACCCCGCCCTGGTAGTCGACAACGACAAACACGTCTCCGTCATCGCCGAGGCGCCGGACGGTGTCCGGGTCGATGTCCTTTCCCACCAGCATTTCGCGGTTCGCGTAGCCCGTGATCGGGTCGAGGATGTGCGCCACCACGCGATCATTCGTGCCGAGTTTGCTTCGGACAATCTTGCGCCAGGGGCTCATCTTGCATTCCCGACCCGCAAACGTGACAGATCATCGTATTCATCCCTCGATCAGCGCCGGATGATCTAGCTCAGTAGTTGCTCGCGATACCAGGGAATTGAAGGTCGTCGGAGGCACGGTTCGACGCGCGGGCGCTTACGGCGGGTCCGTTGAGATCGGCTTGATCTTCACGCACGAGCGACAGCAGCGGTGTTGAGCTACTTTCTAGCCCGCTCCGCTTCTACCGCGGACGCGATCTCTTCGAGCCGGGCCCGGGTCTCCGGATCTGCGACCCTGGCGCGTTCCTTCACGATGGCCAGCACTTTATCGTGTTGCCGGGCATTGGCGGCGATGGACCGCTGCGCAGTTTCTCCGATCAGCACGGCGCTTGGATCGCCACGCCGGCTGGCGAGCTTCATCTGATCGATGATCCGAAGGACGGGCACCTCCGATCCGGACGCGTAGAAGGAGCCCCAGAGAAAATCGAGCGTCGCCGGGCTCTCGATCGGGATGGATTCAACCGACGGCGGCAGCGTGCCGCGAAGGACCCGCAGTGCCGCGCCCTCCTCCATCGGCGCCATGTCCGAGATCCTTTGCAGCGCGGCCATGCTCTCCCGGGAATGGGCCATCCACAGCGCGGTGTAAATGACATACCGCCTGGGCACGCCGACATAGGGCTGGATCCAGCCCTCGACGCGGCCGGGATTTGCGCGGAACACCTCTGCGAAGAAACCCGAGAGCGAGGCCTCGGCCTGGCTGCTATCGAGCAGACCTCTGGCTGCGAGCGCGGCCAGCGCGTCGGCTACGTCATCCGGGCGCGGCGCCATGTAGTAGGAGCCGACCCACGCGTCGACGTTCTGTGCCGAGACACGCTCCCTGCCGCCGGCGCCCGCGGCGGCCAGCGTCAAGGCGATGACGATCAGCAGTTTTCTCATGGCGGCCGAGCTTAGCCGGCAGCGAGCAGGTCAGCCTGGCAGCGCATCGCCGGCGCGACTTCACCGCCCCAGCGGTGGAGTCGACAGCGCCCGCCAGACCGAGAGGAGAGGCTTCACTTCGCCATCGGGTTGCGCCGCGACCTTCCGGTACTCGGAGCAATCGCTCTTGCGAGTCAGCAGGCGGTGATTGACGAGCTCGCGCCGGAGCGTCACATGGTCACCGAAGGCGTTTGCGCCTTTCAGCACCTCATTGACCTCGCGCTCGGTGTAGATCCGCCTGCCCTCGAAGCGCGTCCACAGCAGCCACATGGCCAGGCGCTGAACACTGAACTTCGTCGGCCAGCGCAGCAGCCGACCGTTCCGGTCGAACTGCGCCAGCGCTCTCTTCGCGTTGGCGGACAGTTGTGCAGTGGCATGGGCTGGCGGCGCAAGGGGCGCGGCGGCCTTCAACGCCTGCAAATTCCGATAGCCCGCGGCCCGGGCGATGAGGTTCTGCAAATGCAGATGACCCATCGGCTCGGCAGAGCGGGCATTCTGCACGTTCAGCGCGCGGCCGAGGTTGCGGGTGAAAGTGGAAAGGTCGGGAACGACCAGCTGGGTGGTTTCTCGCGCCATGTCACGGCTCCTCAATCTGGGCAGCCGCTCGGATGCATCGCTGATGCGCGCGATGCCGGGGGTCGCCGTCTTGCCGGGTCCGAGCCGCTACCGCAAGTGCAATGGCTTCAGAGGATCCGAACTGGGATTGGCAGGTTTAGCTCGCGATTGCTCACGCGGCGACGCCTGGGTGAACTGCCGACCACATGGTCGAGTTTATCGACGTGCATAGAGCGGCACAACAGGCCAGACCCGAATGTCCGAACGCGACCGCTGCGCCGCCCCGCGATGTACGGTCTGCCCTAGCGGCCTGGATCCTGGATCGCGATGCGCCCGCTTCCTTCTCCCCCTTCGATCGGCCCCTCCGCGTACGAGCAGAAGTTGAGCAGGACCTGGTGCAGGTTGGCGATGGCACCCTGGTGCACTCTCAGGTCGGCCGCATGCTTGCGCAACTCGCGCAGCTCGCTCACCAGTTCCATCACGCAGGCGGGATCAACTTTGACCTTCCCGTCTTTGTCTGCTGGAGCAGTGCACACTGACACCAGCTCCTTGAGCCTCTGGTCCGTCATCAAGCCTCCGAAATTCACCGCGAGAGGGCAGCGGTCGGTCGGGCAGCGCCCTCCCGGGCCAACTGCGTGACCGCCTACCGTCTCAGGACAACATCTTCACCACTTCCGCAAACGAATTCGCAACCTCGGTAACCGCCACCGGAGAGCCAAGCTGACGCTCGATCTGCGCACGCGAGACGATACCCCGGACGCGGCCCCGGCCACCCGACTGAAGACCTTCGACCACCAGCAGGTGGTTCCTGCCGTAGCGGCGCAGCGTCGCGATCAGGTTGCCGACCGTCGCCTGCTTCATGACCTCGAAGTCGATCGCATCGAGCTCGGACAGCCCGGACATCACGTCCGAAACCGTCAGTTCGTCATAACGGACGCCGCGCTGCTGCACGAGGCGCATCTGCGCATCGCCGTGCAGGTCGTTCGATGTGACCAGCCCCTCCACCGACGGCATGTCACTGACGACGAACAGCATGCGCACGCCCTGGTAGATCATGGTCTGCTCGGCCTGGCGCAACGTCGTCGCCGGGCTCGCGGTGGCGGCCTTCACCTGGGTCAGGTCGGTCATCACGTCGAGCGCAGGCGAGTCCACCGACACCGGGTCGGTCTGCCAGTCGCGCGCTTGAGCAAGAACGGTTCCCGGTTCCAGTCGTTTCGTGGGCAGCGGCGAATTGCGATCCATGGTTCCCTCGCTTTCCGGTGACCTCGCCCCCCGTGCCGGCCAGGCCACGTCCGGCAATTCTGAGCGCCGAGCGCGCCGACTGCAACAGAGTTCGCTCTGGCAGACGGCTCCGATTGCGCGCTTGCTCCCGTGGCTCCAGAATCGCCAGCCTCGGCGCACGAAGCGCGCCGTCTACGAGTTCGAAAGGACCGCCGTGGGCATCGATCTGCGACAGGCGTGCGCGACCCTGCTCTTCGCAGCCGTGGGCATCGCCAGCGGGGCCCGCGCAGCCGAAGGCGTCGCGCAGTGGGACCTGAAGGACCTGTACCCGACGCCGCAGGCCTGGAACGAGGCTTTCCAGCGGACGCGTGCTACGGTGGCTGCGCTCGACCGCTACAAGGGCACTCTCGGCGGCAGCGCCGAGGCGATGCTCGCCGCGCTGATCAGTCTCAGCGACGCGCGCCGCGAGACGGCGCGTCTCTTCGTCTATGCATCGCTCAGGTCGGACGAAGACCTGCGCGACGCATCGAACGTGGAACGACGGCAGCAGGCAGGCACCCTCTCCACTGAGCTGGCGGAGAAGACGGCATGGCTCGCGCCCGAAGTGCAGGCCATCGGCGATGCCCGGGTCCGGTCGTTTGTCGCGCAGTCGCCCGTGCTGCGCCAGCGCTTCGATTTCTTCCTGACCGAGACCCTCCGCGCCGCCCCGCATACCCTGGGCCTCGAAGCCGAATCGGTGCTCGCCCGCACCGGTGACGTGCTCGGCCAGCCCTACAACGTCTTTTCGCAGCTGGTTGATGCCGAGTTCCCTTATCCGACCATCGAGATCGCCGGCACGAAGGTCCGGCTGACGCAGTCGGAGTATGAGAAGTACCGCAGCGTCGACGACCGCGCCACGCGCAAGGCAGTATTCGACGCCTTCTGGGCGACCTTCATGAGTTACCAGGGGTCGCTGGGATCGAACCTGACCACGCAGGTCATGGGCGACGTGTTCTCGGCCCGCGCGCGCCGCTTCGACACTTCCCTGCAGCATGCGCTGTTCGACGACAACATGCCGGAGCAGGTCTATCGCACCCTGGTGGCGCAGGCCAACGCGGGGCTGCCGACGCTGCACCGCTATCTGCGGCTGCGCAAGCGGCTCCTCGGCATCCAGGACGAGCTCGCCTACTACGACAACTACCCGCCGCTGTTCGGGACGCCCGCGCAGGCGCGGTTCACGCTGGCCGATTCGCAGCGGATCACGCTCGAGGCGCTGGCACCGATGGGTGACGACTACCTGGCGATGTTGAAGCGTGGCTTCGGTGCGTCCTGGTCGGATCCCTATCCGCGGCCCGGCAAACGCTCGGGCGCCTATGTCAGTGGCAGCGCGTACGACGTGCATCCGTATGTGCTGCTGAACCACAACGACGACTTCGAGTCCCTCACGACCTACGCGCACGAGTGGGGACACGCCGTGCACACGATGCTCGCCCAGGCGAATCAGCCGTACGAGAAGTTCGGTTACTCGACCTTCATCGCCGAATCGGCCTCGATTGCCAACGAACTGCTGCTGAGCGACTACCTGGTGCGAACATCGAAGACGCGCGAGGAGAAACTCTTCTATCTCGGCCAGCAACTCGAGTCGATCCGCACCACTTTCTTCCGCCAGGTGCAGTTCGCCGAGTTCCAGCTGCAGATGCACGAAGTGCGCGAGCGGGGCGAGCCGCTGTCGGGTGCGTCGCTCACCGAAAGCTACTGCGCGCTGCTGAAGCGCTACTACGGCGAATCACAGGGCGTGATGAAGATCGACCCGCAGTACTGCGTCGAATGGGCCTATGTTCCGCACTTCTACTTCGGCTACTACGTCTGGCAGTATGCGACGTCGATGGCCGGAGCCGCGCAGTTCGCGGAAGAGATCCAGTCCGGCAAGGGCACCGGGGCGCGCGACCGCTTCGTCACGATGCTGAAGGCCGGGGGCTCGGACTTTCCGTACGAGATCTACCGGCGCGCCGGCGTCGACCTTGCCCAGCCCGCGCCCTACCAGGCGCTGCTGCGCCGTATGGAGCGGGTCATGGACGATATCGAGGCGCTCGAGCGCGCTGCGAAGTAGCGGCGCATCGCCGCCGGGATCGCATGGGGCCCGCCATCCACCGGCTCACGGACGGCCGGCATCCTTCGAAGCCGCAACGAGTGACCTTCCAGTGATGCGATCGACGCGATCCGCGCGCCTTCCTCGCGCGCTCCACGATCCGCGCGCGCCTTTCCACCGGACCCGATGCTCACCTTCACACCACTGACTCCGGAACGCCGCGCCGACTACCTCGAGTTCTTCGATACGCGCGCCTTCACGGACAACCCGCGCTGGGCGGGTTGCTACTGCTACTTTCCGCTGCACGATCCCGCGCACGTGCGCTGGGAGGCACGCGGCACCGAGGAGAATCGCACCGCCGTGTCTGCATGCATCGCCGACGGCTCCGCGCGCGGCGTGCTCGCGTACCACTCCGGCAAGGTCGTCGGCTGGTGCAATGCCGGCCCGTGGTCGCAATACCCGATGCTGCGCGACGTCGACGCGCCCGACGCCGAATCGCTCGGCGCGATCTTCTGCTTCATCGTCGCGCCCGAGTGGCGCGGCCAAGGGGTCGCGCGTGGCCTGCTCGACGCAGCCTGCCGCATGCTGCAAACCCTGGGCCTGAGGGACGTGCAGGCGCGACCACTGAAATCAGCGAAAGGCTCCGCAGCGAATCACCTGGGCCCGCTGGCGATGTACCTGGCCGCGGGATTTTCCGTGCTGCGCGAGGAAGATGACGGGACCCTTATCGTGCGCAGAAGCCTGCGCGACAAAGGGTGAAGCCTCAGGGTAGAAAAACTGCCGTGTTGATGCGGATGCCGACCGTCGCCCACCAGTTCTCGCTGCCGCTGGCGAACTCGTTGCCGTAGCTGGCAAAGGCCTCGACGCGTTTAAGTACGAAGGCATAGCGCGCTCCGACCTGATACTTGCCAGGCCCTTTCTCGTCGTGGAACAACTCCGCGAAGGCCGTGGCGCGAGAAAACACTTGGTACTGGACCGCCATACCTGCGGCGACCGCGGCAGGGGCGGCGAAGTCGCGGGATGCGCCAAGATTGAAGTCGAGTTCGAGATCGTGGAGCGGGAACAGCGACAGCAGCGCCTTGCCGTAATACCCGGTGCTGTGGGTGTCGGCGACCGATCCCGTGTCGCGGCCGATACCCGCAACAGCGCCGAATGCTCAGACACCCTCCTTCTGCGCAAACGGCGTCTTGGCCTGCAGCACATACTGCCGCGCGCTCGGCGCGCCGTCGGGGTTGACCCCTGCAAACCCGAAGGACAGTTCGGTGTTCCAGAAAAAGTTGCACGCGGGAACGCCCCAGTAGTCGCGTGCCCCGTGCTCGGCCTTCACCCACGCCTCGAACTGGCAGGACTTCGCCTCGATCACTTGGGCGTCGTCGGTGACGAGCGGCGCACCGCCATGCGCCGCGTGCAGAACTGCCGACAGCGCCGCGGCGACCGGGATTGAGAGGGGACGGAGCTTCACCGATGGTGGACGATCTTCGGATGCGCGCGGCGGCGCATTCTCGCAGGCATCCGCCACAGTTACGCTTTGAACCCTGCGATTGCAACGTCCACCATCAGGAGCCGCCATGTCCGCCATCGACGCCCGACTTCGCCAGCTCGGCCTCACGCTGCCCGCGCCGCTGCAGTTGCCTCCGGGGATCACGCTGCCATTTCCCTGGGTACGCGTGGTGGGCACGCGGGCGCTGGTCTCTGGACACGGTCCCACCGAGCCGGATGGGAGCCTGGCGCGCCCGCTCGGAAAGGTCGGCGCAGCGGTCACGCTTGAACAGGCGCATGCGGCGGCACGCCTGACCGCGCTGGCGATCCTCGGCAGCCTCAAACGCGAGCTCGGCGACCTCGATCGCATCGCGGGCTGGACGCGGGTCTTCGGCATGGTCAACTCGGCTCCGGAATTCAACCGGCAGCCCGCGGTGATCAACGGCTTCACCGAGCTGATCCTCGAGGTTTTTGGCCGGGAACGCGGTGCGCACGCCCGCAGCGCGGTCGGTTTGGCCGAGCTTCCCTTCGACATTCCCGTCGAGGTCGAGGCCGAGGTGGAGCTGCATCCGGCCCCTTGAGCGCGCGGCATCGTGCAGCGGTCCTTGACGTCCGTGCGACCGCGGGCGCACGCTGCGCGCGCTTCGCTCCCGGGGGACGCAACGACACCATGCGCGCGGAAGATGCCACCTGCATCGAAGACCTGCGGCTGATCGCACGCCGGCGGGTGCCGCGTGCATTCTTCGACTACGCCGAAGCAGGCTCTTACGCCGAAGAGACGCTGCGCGCCAATCGCGCGGACCTTGCCCGCCTCAAGCTGCGGCAGCGGGTGCTGGTCGACGTGTCGACGCGAAGCACGGCGACGCACATCGTCGGCGAGCCGCTCGCCGTGCCGCTCGTGCTCGCACCGGTTGCGATGACGGGCCTCGAGCACGGCAACGGCGAGATCCTCGCGTGCCGGGCCGCCCACGCCGCCGGAGTGCAGTTCACGCTGAGCACGATGTCGATCTGCTCGATCGAGGACGTCGCCGCCGAGGTGGATCGACCGTTCTGGTTCCAGCTGTACGTGATGAAGGATCGCGGCTTCGTGCGTTCCCTGATCGAGCGCGCCGCGGCCGCGCGATGCAGTGCGCTGGTCGTAACCGTCGATCTGCAGGTCCTCGGCCAACGGCACATCGACATCAAGAACGGCCTCGCAGTACCGCCGTCGCTGAAGCTTCGCAACCTGCTCGACATGGCGATCCGGCCGCGCTGGGTCGCGAGCGTGCTGGCCGGGCGCCGATGGACGTTCGGCAATCTCGCGGGTCACGTCAAGGGGACGGGTGGGGTCAAATCCCTGGCGCAGTGGGTCGGTGCCCAGTTCGATCAGGCGTTGAGCTGGAACGACATCGAATGGATCCGGTCGATCTGGCCAGGCAAGCTGATCCTGAAGGGCATCCTCGACGTCGAGGATGCGCGCATGGCGGTGCGCAGCGGCGCCAGCGCACTCGTCGTGTCCAATCATGGCGGCCGCCAGCTCGATGGGGCGCCGTCGTCGATCTCGGCGTTGCCGGCGATTGCAGACGCGGTCGGCGGTGACATCGAAGTCGCGTTCGATGGCGGCGTGCGCACGGGCGCCGACCTGCTGCGCGCGCTGGCGCTCGGTGCGCGCGCCTGCATGATCGGGCGCTCGTTCGTGTTCGGACTGGGAGCCGGCGGCGAGGCCGGCGTGCGCCGCGCGATCGAGATCCTGCGCAAGGAGCTCGATGTCGCGATGGCGCTGACCGCCACGCGATCGATCGCCGAGGCGGGGCGGCACACGCTGGCCGCGGACTGAATCGCGCCAGTCCTCCTGCCCGCGTTCATCGGGAACTTGGCGCTGCGCCCTCTGGCTGCTCCTGCGCAGCATCGACGTTCCGAAGTGCAGGACACGTGCCTCAGCGGTGACACCGTAGGGAGAACATCCGAAGGGGTCTGGAGGTGTCCCTCCATGCAGCTCAGCGCAATCGGTCGCGTAAACCGGTACGCTCCTCTCCTTGACTCGCATGGAGCCCAGATGAAATCGCTGCACCGACTCCTTTTCGTCGCCCTCGCCAGCGTTCCGCTCGCCGCACTCGCGCAGCCGGCGCCGAAGGTGTTTACCGTCGACATGGCCAGGGCCTTCGAGGCTCATCCACAGACGAGAGTTCAGCAGGCCGCGCTGAAGTCCGATGAGCAGAAGACCAACGAAGCGCTGAAGAAGATGGAGGGCGAGGCGCGCGCGCTCGCCGGCAAGCTGAAGGACCAGCAAACGAAATTCGACGACCCGACGATCGCCGCCAGCCAGAAGGAGGCCATCCGCACGGAGGCCCAGAAGACTGCACAGGATCTGCAGGCCAAGCAGGGCGAAGCGCAGCAGCTGATGGCCAAGACCGAACGCGAAATGCAGGAGCGTGCGATGCGGACGCGTCAGCAGATCGTCGGCGAGATAGCGAAGGCGGCGGGCGACGTGGCACGCCGCAAGGGCGGAACGCTGGTCTACGACCGCGGCACGATGCTCTACGCCGATCCGGCGTACGACATCACGAGCGACGTAATCGCGGAAATCACGAAGCCGGGACGTCCGACTCCGGCCGCGCCGGCAGCGAGCTCCGGCGCGCCACCACAGGCCCCGGCAACGCGCTAAACCCCCCGCTCAGCCGACGCGCCGCCGGGCGTTGCGGAACATCCGCATCCAGGGCGAATCCTCGCCCAGTCCCGGTGGCTGCCACGACATCTGCACGGTCCGGAACACCCGTTCCGGATGCGGCATCACGATCGTGAAGCGGCCGTCATCGGTGGTCAGGCCGGCAATGCCGTCGACCGAGCCATTGGGGTTGTACGGATAGCGCTCGGTCGGCCGCCCCTGCGGATCGACGTAGCGCATCGCGACTCGCGCGGCGCGCCGATCTACCTCATCTGCGAAGCGCGCGCGGCCTTCGCCGTGTGCGTTGGCGATCGGGATCAGGCTGCCCGCCATCCCTTCGAAGAAGAGCGATGGCGACTGCGGCAGTTCCACCTGAACCAGGCGTCCCTCGAACTGTTCTGACGAGTTGCGCTCGAACTGCGGCCAGTGGCGCGCACCCGGGATGATCGAGCGCAGGTGGCTCATCATCTGGCAGCCGTTGCACACGCCGAGCGCGAAGCTGTCGCCGCGGCCGAAGAACTCGACGAACATCTCGGCGAGCTTCGGGTTGTACAGGATGGTCTTGGCCCAGCCACCGCCGGCGCCCAGCACGTCGCCGTAAGAGAAGCCACCGCAGGCCACGACGCCCTTGAAGTCGGCGAGCGCCTGGCGCCCCGCGATCAGGTCCGTCATGTGCACGTCGACGGCGGCGAACCCGGCGCGGTGAAACGCGTACGCCATCTCCGTCTGGCTGTTGACGCCCTGCTCCCGCAGTATGGCGATACGCGGTCTCGCTCCCGTCGCCACGAACGGGGCCGCGATGTCCGCGGCGGGATCGAAGGTCAGCTCGAGCCTCAATCCCCGGTCGTCCGCGTCGTCGAGCCGCGCGAACTCGGCGTCGGCGCAGTCCGGGTTGTCGCGCAACCGGGCGATGCGCCATGACGTCTCGCTCCAGACCCGTTGCAGCTCAGTGCGCGTGTGCGAGAGTACCGGCCGGGCGTCGCACCAGAATTCGATGAGGTCCCGGTCGTTCGGCCGGCCGATGATCTGGCTCACAGCCCCCAGGCCGGCAGCGCGCAGAACGTCCATCGCCCTCGACCGGTCCGCCTCACGCACCTGGATCACCGCACCCAGTTCTTCGCTGAACAGCGCTTTCAGCATCAACTCGTTGCGCCGGACGCTCACCTGTTCGGGGCGGATCTTGAAGTCGCCCCAGTCGGACGCCACCGGGTCGATCGCCAGCAGGTCGAGGTTCACGGTGACGCCGCAGTGACCGGCAAATGCCATCTCGGCCAGCGTTGCGAACAGCCCGCCGTCGGAGCGGTCGTGGTACGCAAGCACCAGGCCGGCGCGCTGCAACTCGCGCAGCGCGTCGACGAACGCCACCAGGCGCGACGGATCGTCGACGTCGGGCACCTCATGGCCGATCTGTTGCGTTACCTGCGCCAGGATCGATCCGCCCAGGCGGTTGCGCCCGGCACCAAGATCGATCAGCAGCAGCGCCGTGTCGTGTTCGGCGCCGAGCTGCGGCGTCAGCGTGCGGCGGGCATCACCGACCTGTGCCGCCGCACTCGCGATCAGGGAGACCGGCGCCGTAACGCTGCGCTCCAGCGCGCCGTCGCGCCATGCGGTCTTCATCGACAACGAGTCCTTGCCGACCGGCACACTGATGCCGAGCGACTGGCACAGGTCGCTCGCCGCACGCACCGCGTCGTAAAGGCGCGCGTCCTCGCCGGGCTGCCCGCACGCGGCCATCCAGTTGCACGAGAGCTTGATGTCGGCCAGTGCGACCTCGGCGGCGGCGATGTTGGTGATCGCCTCGCCGATCGCGAGGCGCGAGGCCGCCGCCGAATCGATCACCGCCAGGGGCGTGCGCTCGCCGATCGCCATCGCCTCGCCGGCGTAGCCCTCGAAGCTCATCAGTGTCACTGCGCAGTCGGCCACCGGGACCTGCCAGGGCCCGACCATCGGGTCGCGCGAGTTCATGCCACCGACCGTGCGGTCGCCGATCGTGACGAGGAATGACTTGCTCGCCACGGTCGGGTGGCGCAGCACGTCGAGCGCGCAGGTGTCGATAACGAGACCCGCCGTCTCGAAGGCCGGGAGCCGGCGCGCCTCGCGCTGGACGTTGCGATGCATGCGCGGTGGCTTGCCGAGCAACACACCCATCGGCATGTTTACCGCCGGATCGCTGCCTTCGCGACCGACGATCAGGTCGCCGTCGTCCGCGATCCGCCCCACGACTGCGTAGGGAGCCCGCTCGCGGCGGCAGATCCAGTCGAAGGCTGGCAGGCGCTCCGGAGCCACCGCCAGCGCGTAGCGCTCCTGCGACTCGTTGCACCAGATCTCGAGCGGACTCATGCCGCTTTCCTCGACCGGGATGCGGCCGAGATCGATACGCGCGCCGCGATGCGACTGGTCAGCGAGCTCGGGCAGGGCATTCGACAAGCCGCCGGCGCCGACATCGTGGATCGACATCACCGGATTGGCGTCGCCGAGCGCCCAGCAGCGATCGATGACCTCCTGCGCGCGCCGCTGAATCTCCGGATTGCCGCGCTGGACGGAATCGAAATCGAGCGATTCGGTGTTGGTCCCCGCGCCCATGCTGGAGGCTGCGCCGCCGCCGAGGCCGATGCGCATCCCCGGGCCGCCCAGTTGCACGAGCAGCGTGCCGGGCGGCAGATCCTGTTTGCGCACCTGATCGTCGCGGATATTGCCGATGCCGCCTGCGATCATGATCGGCTTGTGATAGCCGTAGACACGCCCGCCAACGTTCTGTTCGTACGCGCGGAAGTAGCCGAGCAGGTTCGGCCGCCCGAACTCGTTGTTGAATGCGGCCGCGCCGATCGGCCCTTCGATCATGATCGCGAGCGCGTCGGCGATCCGCCCGGGAAAGCCAGGGTCGCCGGCGGACTGCGCTTCGATCGGCCGCGTGACATCCCGATCGTTCTCCCACGGCAGCCGCTGCTCGGGAATGCGCAGGTTCGATACCGAGAATCCGCAGAGGCCGGCCTTCGGCTTCGCTCCGCGTCCGGTCGCACCTTCGTCACGGATTTCGCCGCCCGCGCCGGTCGACGCGCCCGGGAACGGCGCGATCGCAGTCGGATGGTTGTGCGTCTCGACCTTGAAGACTGTGTGTGTCAGCTCGTCTGCGCGCGCGTACTCGACCCCGATCGAACCCTGCCCCGAGCCGGCGTTCGGACTTCCTCCGCGGGGATAGAAGCGAGACACGGTGCGGCCCTCGAGCACGGCCGCGTTATCGCTGTAGGCGACCACGGTGCCCCGCGGAGCCGCCGCGTGCGTCTCGCGGATCATGCCGAAGAGTGTTGCATCCTGGTCGGCGCCATCGATCGTCCAGCGCGCATTGAAGATCTTGTGGCGGCAGTGTTCGGAGTTCGCCTGCGCGAACATCATCAGTTCGACGTCGGTGGGATCGCGCCGGAGCCGGGTGAAGGCATCGACCAGGTAGTCGATCTCGTCGTCCGAAAGCGCAAGGCCCAGATCGCGGTTGGCGCGCTCGATTGCCGACCGCCCATGCGCGAGCACGGCGACGGCCTGCAGCGGTTTGCCTTCGAGCTCCTCGAACAGGCGCGCCGGATCGGTCGCCGGGTCGATCACGCTCTCGGTCATCCGGTCGTGCAGCAGCGCGGCGATGCGCTCGCGCTCCTGCACCGTCGGGCCCCGCTCGAGCAGGCCACCGAGTCTGCCCTTCAACCCGGCCCTGAACAGCGTGCCGCGCTCGATCCTGCGGATCGCGTCCAGACCGGTGTTGTGCGCAATGTCGGTGGCCTTGCTGGCCCACGGCGAGATCGTCCCGAGCCGCGGCACCACGAGGATCTCGAGCCCCGCCGCCGCCGGCGCGGCGTCGCCGTAGTCGAGCAGCGCACGCAATCGCGCCAGTTCACCGGAATCGAGTTCGCGCGCGGCGTGGACGAAGTGAATGAACCGGGCAGAGAGTGAAGCGACGCCGGTTTCCGCTGCCTTCAGCCTCTGCGTCAGTCGCGCCGCGCGGAAGGAAGACAGCGCGCTCGGTCCGAGGAACGAGTACGTCCTACCGAGTGGACTCATCAGGAAGGAAATGACGCGAGGAGAAACGCGTCGGACGTGATCGGCGCGCGGATTATACCGGCGCGAACTCCATCTCCTCGGGACGCTGCAGCTGCTCGGCGTCGAGTTTCTGCGTGGTCGCGAGCGCGCGCAGCAGCGCCTGGTTGCAGTCGTAGATCGGCAGCGACATGGCATCGGCGTGGCGCCGGATCGCCATCGGGTCGCTGCGCTCGATCGCCTCGATCAGGGCCAGGTGAGCGGCGTAGGGCCCGCGCCGGTGGACGATCGCGTCCGTGACGCGCGTGCCCATCGCCACCGGACCCAGCAGCCGCGGGATCGCTGCGCCAGTGATCCGATCGAGCAGCGAAAATGCGCCAGCTGCAAAAAGTTCGTCGCGGGTGTCCTCTCCGGAATCCGGGACGGTGCCGGCCAGCTGCTCGAGGAACAGTCCCCGCAACGTGGCCGCGCGCATCAGCGGCAGCGCATTGATGTGCTCAGCCGCGGTCTCGAGCGAGAGCGACAGCCAGCGCAGCGTCTTGTCGTGTCCGAGTACGCGGATGGCGCGCGGGATCGAGGTGACCGGTTCGCCGGAAGCGAATGCGCCCGAATTCACCATGCGCAGCAGCTTGAACGCAAGCACCGGATCGCGCCGAATGCGCTGCGCGATGCCGCCGAGATCGGGCCGCTCGCTGGCCACGCGCAGCAGCTCCATCAGGTTGCCCTGATCGGGCCGCAGGCGGCAGTTCGGCCGCTGCTCCGTATCGCCGATCGGCCAGCCGACGCTGGCCATTGCACCGCGTTCATACGCTTCGTCGAGATCGACGACGCGGCGCACGCCGGTGGTGATGAACGGCATCCGTCGAACCGCGTTGGGCGGGGCGCGCCGCGCGCGCCCGTCCTTGAGGCGGCGACGGTCTTCGGCGATGTGGATCAGCGAGTATTCGAAGCAGGCGGTCAGTGCCGGCGGCAGCGGCACGTCAGGCCGACCGCGCAGCGCCATGCGGATGCCGCGGCGGCGCGCGCGCTGCACCAGACGCTGCATATCGGGGTCACGCAACGCAATGGCCGCCACCTCTAGCAGCGCGTTCGCCGGTGCCTGCCAGTCCAGCAGGGAATCGTCAAACGTGGCGTCGAGCGGCGCAATCAGCACCGAGGCGTCGGATTCGGCCCAGACCGTGTTCAGCTGCTGCAGGATGTGCCCGACCGGGAGGTAGTCAGGGCTGCGGGCCGACAGCATGGTCAGCCGCGTTCCGATCGCGCGCCGGTGCTTGTCGATCAGCGGCGCATAGCAGATCGAGAGCGTCGCAAGCGCGTCCGGCAGTCCCAGGCGTTCCGGGGCGTTCATGGTGCAGCGGGGCCTTCACGGCATCGGGCTGCGATGATTATCGGGAGCGCGATCCCCTGTCCTTGGGGTGATATCGGTGCCCCGATCGCGTCATTTGGGCCTCAAGTTTTGCCCCGCCGTGCCGTACGCCGCGAGTGCCGGTGCTGATGGCACATGGACCCTCGCGTCTTCCGACCCCGGGAAGCAAAATTCGCGATTGCGGCTCGCGACCACAGTCATCATCGCCAATATGGGCAGCGTGGTGGGCGCCGAGCAGATCGTTTCAAGAATCGCCAGCCTCATTCGAGTCAGTGGGCCATGGGTGCCGGCATGGCCACCGCCGGCGCGGCGTCGCGGCACGGCGATGATTGCGTCGCTGGCGTTTGGCGACGGGAAAAGCAAATGGGCGGCCCGTGAGGGCCGCCCGTTCACATTCAATAACTGCAAGCGCTACTGACCGTGCGCGGCCCGTGCCTTCTCGATCTGCGCCTTCACGGCTTCGAGGTTGAAGCTCGCGCCCGGCTGCATCGGCGGGAACTCGATCGCAGTCTGCGCGACCTTTGCAACCTCCTGCTGGACGAACTGGAAGCGCCAGAATTCGAAGGCAAACCAGTTGTAGTACGCCAGCGAACCCCGCGCCCCGCTCGGCAGGCCGGTGCGCTCATAGGGGTCAAGGCGCAGGTTGGTCAGGATCGGCCAGTCGACCTTGACCGTGCCGCCGATCCAGCCTTGTGGCTGGTCGGTGAAGCGGTACTTGAAGTCGTCGATTCGGACCGCCGAGAGCGTGCCTTCGGTGAAGTAGAAGATCTCGTGACGATTAGATGGGCCCTTGCCGGTAATGAGGTCCATCTGGTTGTAGCCATCCAGGTGGACCTTGTACGACTTGTCGCCGAGTTGCTTGCCCTTCAGCAGCTCGGCGGTGATATTGGGGTTGCCTGCCGCAGCGACGAACGTCGGAAACCAGTCCATGCCGGACATGATTCCGTTCTGGACCGTGCCCGCCGGCACCTTGCCGGGCCAGCGCAGGATCATCGGCACTCGGAAGCCGCCTTCGAGCGCTGTCCCCTTCCCGCCGGCGAACGGCGTCTGGCCGCCGTCGGGCCAGGTGAAATTCTCGGCGCCGTTGTCGGTCGTGAAGCCGATGATGGTATCGCTTTCAAGGCCGTTGTCCTTTAGGTACTTCATGACCGAACCGACGATGTCGTCGATCTGCGCCATCCCGGCTTCCTGGATCGACCAGTTGTTGTCGGAGTTGCGCATCCCTTCGTACTTGGGCGACAGGTGCGTGACCACGTGCATCCGTGTCGGGTTGAGCCACAGGAAGAATGGCTTGCCATCCTTGCGCGCCTTGTCGAGGAACTTCAGCGCGTTGTCGAGGATCTCGTCGTCGACGGTCTCCATCCGCTTGGGACACAGCTCGCCTGCATCCTCGATCTTCTGCTTGCCGATCGCACCCCAGCGCGGCTGCACGGTCGGATCGTCGACAGTCGTCGCCCACGAGTGGACCATGTTGCGCGGACCGACCTGCTCCCGTAGTTTCTGCGGATAGTTCGGGTGGCACGGATCCTCCATCGCATCAAGGTGATAGAGGTAGCCATAGAACTCGTCGAAGCCGTGGAGCGTCGGCAGGAACTTGTTGAGGTCGCCCAGGTGGTTCTTGCCGAATTGGCCAGTGGCGTAGCCCATCGACTTCAACGCGGTCGCGATGGTCGGCGCCTGCGCTGGCATTCCGATGGGCGAACCCGCCTGTCCCACGGTCGTGAGTCCAGTGCGGATCGGCAACTCACCTGTGATGAAGTTGGCGCGACCGGCCGTGCAGCTCGCCTCGGCGTAGTATTCGGTGAAGCGCATCCCCTCTTTCGCCAGCTGGTCGAGATTGGGGGTCCTGCCGGACATGATGCCCTGGTTGTAGGCACCGATGTTGGCCCAGCCAATGTCGTCGCCCATGATCATGATGATGTTGGGCTTCTTCGCCGGTGCCTGCGCAAGCACTGGCGTTACCGCGCCGATGGCGACACCGCAGAGCGCAGCCACTCTCAAGAACCAATGCTTCAGTGCCATAAATGGCGTCCTTATGTGGAGTGGCGAGCCCTGCAATTGGGGCTGCCGGACTGTAACAGGCGGCGTAACAGTTGAACAGGTGCCGATCGCCTCGGCGTTAGCTGGATCGCGTGAACGAAGTGTGTCGAGCCGACGTCACACCCTCGGCGTGGTCACGGCGGCTTTGGAATCGGACGTAAGAGTCCATTGAAGCGAAGCGGGATGACAACGGCTGCTGCCAGCAGCCCGTGTTGAAGCTGACGGGTTAATTGATCCCTTGAAATCTTCGAGCGTTGCCGTGCGTTGAACCTTGATGCACGGCAGTCCTGCGTGCGGTCTCGAAGCCGTCGTTTGGACGCCGTCATCCACGGCGCCTACTCGAACCAAGCCCTCACTTTGTTGCCGGCGTGTCCGGCGCCGCAGACGCGGCGCCAGCGACTTCGATCTTGGCCGCGGCCTTGAGCGCATCGAGCTGCTTCTTCACGCTTTGCTGCTGCAGCTGCTGGCTGAGCTTGGGCTTGACCTCGTCGAACGGTGGCGCTTCGATCGCCCTGGAGTCCTCGAGCAGGATGACGTGATAGCCGAACTGGGTCTTGACGGGGACCTCGGTGAACTTGCCCTTTTCCAGATTGCTCAGGGCCGCGCTGAACTCGGGAACCATCCTTCTCGGATCGAACCACCCCAGCTCGCCACCGCGGGCCGCCGAGCCTGAGTCCTTGGACTTCTCCATCGCAAGTTTTGCAAAGGCACCCGGATCTTTCTTGAGCCTTGCGATGATGTCCTTGGCTTCTGCTTCTTGCTCCACCAGGATGTGGCGCGCCTTGTACTCCGTGCCGGTGATCGTCGCTTTGATGCGCTCGTATTCGGCCTTCAGTGTCTCGTCGCTGACGGGATTGTTCTTGATGAAGTCCTCGACGTAGGCGTTGGCCAGCACGCCCTGCTTGATGGCGCTGATTTGGTCCGCGACCTCCGGCGTCTTGTCCAGCCCCTTCTTGACCGCCTCCTCCGACGCCACCATTTGCAGCGCCAGCTGGTCGACGATCGCCCTGCGAACCTCGGGCGTATCTGGGCGACCCGAACTCGCGCCCTGCTTGACGATCATGTCGACCGTGCGTTGACTGATCGGCATCCCGTTAACCGTGGCTGCAGCCGGGCTCTTGGACGCCTCGCCAGGTTTCGGGCTGCACGCTCCCAGGGCAAGCATCGCCGTCGCGCCGGCGGCAAGAGTCCAGAATTTGATGAACTTCATTTCATTCCTTAAGTTGGGGTCGGGTCGACTGATACCTGCGTTGTGCCAGGCACTGTAATCCAGCAGCGCTTCACTGGCGTTCGAAGACCCTGCATGCGAACGATGGTGGGGTCGATGACACTCTCTCGTCGATCAGAGCCCGTGGCGCGGTCACGCGGAGGCATTCGCATTCGGCACATGGCTCATCGCATGCGGCCAATGCGGTGATCGATGGCGGATTGACGCCGGATTGGCCGGCATCGCGACGCCGTCACACACCAGCAGGTTGCACCGCGCCAGCAATGCATTGGTGCCGAGCGCGCCCGCGGCGATCCGGACCCTTCCAGGCTAGCCTCCACCCACCTGCGGGGCCGAAAAATAGACACCCGCAATTCCCACGGTGTTCCACGTGCCGTGCGCGATAACAAGCGGCCAGAGATTGCGCCCCGCGGCAAGGTACGCGGCGCCGAAGAGCAACGCGAACAAGAACGCCGTGACGAAGCCAAACGTGCCTTGGTACAAGTGCAGCATCCCAAACAGAGCTGCTTGCGCGATTACGCCCACACCGAGTCCCCAGCCGGCGCGCCCGACTGCCCGCGCGACGCCATTGAGCAGAAATCCTCGGAACAGAAGTTCTTCAGCGAACGCGCCAACGGTCCACGTCAGGGCGATCCAACCGGCAAACGCGACAACGTTGCCGCGAATATTGGCAAGAATTGAGGGCGCGGATTCGGCGCCGACCACGCCGGCAATGTAAGGGGCAACGTAATTGAGAAGGCACCACACCGCCGCGTAGAGGAGCACGGCGGCGATCGCCGCCCATAGCAAGCTTCTCGGACGCGCCAGCCCAAACTCGGACCAGGCATGGCCTGTACGTGCGAGTAGCCACCATGCGGTGAGGAAGCCAAGGATGGGCCGCAGGATCAGTGGCGCATAGCCGGGAATGCCAAGCGCCGGGTACAACCAGAAGCGAGAGACCGCCCACCCGACCGCGATGGCAAGCAACACGATCACGATTCCCACAAGACCAGTCGCCGATGCGCTCCTTTGAGCTTGGGCATCCATTTGGGGAGTCTGCCCGATGTCTGGCCCTTCACGGTGGCTGGGTGGTGCAAGGCCGGCCGATCGGCCAGGGATTGGCAGTGGCGCCGGTCACGAGTCTAGGGCGTCCTGACCGTAGCCGCCGCCGCCCGGCGTCTCGATGACGAAGACGTCGCCCGGCCGCATCTCGACAGAACCGATGTGCGGCAGTTCCTCGCGCGTGCCGTCGACGCGCTCGACCCAGTTGCGTCCTGGCGCCCCCGCTGCACCGCCCGCCATTCCGAACGGTGCGATCGCGCGGTTGTTGGCGAGGATCGACGCGGTCATGCGTTCGAGGAAGCGCACGCGGCGCGTGCCGCCGTTGCCGCCATGCCAGCGACCCGCTCCACCGGACCCGGGCCGGATCGCGTAGCTTTCCAGCAGCACCGGGTAGCGGAACTCCAGGACCTCGGGGTCCGTCAGCCGCGAATTCGTCATGTGGGTCTGCACGACGTCGGTGCCGTCGAAGCCGCTGGCGGGATCGAGCGGGTCCGCAACGCCGGCACCCGATCCGCCCGAGATGGTCTCGTAGTACTGGTAGCGCGCGTTGCCGAACGTGAAGTTGTTCATCGTGCCCTGCGCCGACGCCATCACTCCCAGCGCGCCGTACAGTGCGTTGGTGATGCAGGTCGAGGTCTCGACGTTGCCGGCCACGACCGCCGCCGGGTAATCCGGATTCAGCATCGATCCGGCCGGAATTACGATCTCGAGCGGTTTCAGGCAGCCCGCGTTCAACGGGATCTCGTCGTCGACCAGGGTGCGGAAGACGTACAGCACCGCGGCGACGCAGACCGCGCTCGGCGCATTGAAGTTGTTGTCGAGCTGCGCCGAGCTGCCGCTGAAGTCGATCCTCGCAGTGCGCTGCGCGCGATCGACGCTGACGCGCACCCGGATCACGGCGCCGTTGTCCAGGCGGTATTCGAACTGCCCGTCGGTGAGCCGCGTGATCACGCGCTTCACCGACTCCTCCGCGTTGTCCTGCACGTGCTGCATGTAGGCTTGCACCACGTCCAGGCCGAAATGATCGACCATCTTCAGCAGTTCCTCGCGCCCCTTCTCATTGGCCGCGACCTGCGCCCGCAGGTCGGCCACGTTCTGCGCCGGATTGCGCGCGGGGTGTGCGCCGGCAGTCAGCCGCGCCAGCAACTCGCGTTCGTGGAAGACAGCGCTGCGATCGATGCCCTGCCCCTCGATCATGCGGAAGTTGATGAAGCGCGCGCCCTCCTCGTCCAGCGTGCGTGAGAACGGTGGCATCGATCCCGGTGTGATGCCGCCGATGTCGGCGTGGTGGCCACGCGACCCGACGTAGAACAGGATGTTGGCGCCGGCTCGGTCGAACACCGGCGTGATCACCGTGACATCCGGCAGGTGCGTGCCGCCGTGGTAGGGATCGTTGATGACGTAGGCGTCGCCCGGCACCATCTTCCCGGCGTTCTCTCGCATCACGGTCTTGATCGACTCGCTCATCGATCCGAGGTGCACCGGCATGTGCGGCGCGTTGGCGATCAGGTTGCCGTCGGCGTCGAACAGCGCACAGGAAAAGTCGAGCCGCTCCTTGATGTTGACCGAGTAGGCGGTGTTCTGCAACCGCAGGCCCATCTGCTCGGCGATCGACATGAACAGGTTGTTGAAGATCTCGAGCATCACTGGGTCGACCGTGGTGCCGATCGCCCGGCGCGCGGGCCGCGGCCGCGTCCGCCGCAGCACGACGTGATCCAGGGCGGTCACGGTGGCCTGCCATCCCGGCTCGACCACCGTCGTCGCGTTGGCTTCGGCGATGATGGCGGGACCGTCGATGCGGTCACCGGGGCACAGTTCCTGTCGCCGATACAGCGGCGCCCGCTGCCAGGAGTCCTCGAAGAAGGCGTCGACCTCGGACGCGGGCACGAGCGGGCCTGGGCGTGCGGCCGCGCCGCTCGACTGCTCGGGGGCGACGTCGCCCGCCCCGATCGCTTCGACCGACAGCGCGTCGACGATCAGACGACGGCCCGGCATCAGGAACGAAAAGCGCTGCTGGTAGCCCGCGTCGAACTGCGCGCGCATCGCGACTTCCGGGCCGAACGTCACCGGCAGGGCCGTATCGGTGCCCTCGTACTTCAGATGGGCGCGGCGCACCGGCCGGATCCGCGCAGCATCGACGCCCTGCTGCAGCAGCGCTGCCGTCGCCTGCTCCGCGAGTGCATCCAGCGTGGCAGTGAGTTGCGGCATCGAGGTCGCGTCGAGAACCCGCTCGACGGTCACTTCGCGCATCGCGGTCTGGTCCGCAAGGCCCATCCCGTAGGCCGACAGCACTCCCGCCAGGGGATGCACGTACACCGTCGACATCGCGAGTGCGTCGGCCACCGCGCAGGCGTGCTGCCCACCGGCACCGCCGAAGACGGTCAGGGTGTACCGCGTCACGTCGTGCCCGCGCTGCACCGAGATGCGTTTGATCGCTTCGGCCATGTTGCCGACGGCGATCTCGATGAAACCCGCGGCGACCTGCTGCGGCGTGCGCGGGCGTCCGGTGGCCTGCTCGATCTCGCGCGCGAGGGCCCCGAATCTGTCACGCACCACTGCGGCGTCGAGTGGCTGGTCGCCGCCGGGGCCGAAGACCCGGGGGAAGAACTCGGGCTGCACCCGACCCAGCATCACGTTGGCGTCAGTGACAGTGAGCGGCCCGCCGCGCCGGTAGCAGGCCGGCCCCGGGTTGGCGCCGGCTGAATCGGGCCCGACGCGCAGGCGCGCGCCGTCGAAGTGCAGGATCGATCCGCCGCCGGCGGCAACGGTGTGGATGCTCATCATCGGCGCACGCATGCGCACTCCGGCGACCAGCGTCTCGAATTCGCGCTCGTACTCGCCGGCGAAATGCGAGACGTCGGTCGAGGTGCCGCCCATGTCGAAGCCGATCACGCGGTCGAAACCCGCCTGCTGACTGACCCGCGCCATCCCGACGATGCCACCGGCCGGCCCGGACAGGATCGCGTCCTTGCCCTGGAAGCGCCATGCGTCGGTCAGGCCACCGTTGCTCTGCATGAACAGCAGCCGCGCGCCCGGCAGTTCCGCCGCCACCTGCCCGACATAGCGGCGCAGGATTGGCGAGAGGTAGGCGTCGACCACCGTCGTGTCGCCCCGCGCGACGAGCTTCATCAGCGGACTGACCTCGTGCGACACCGACACCTGTGGGAAGCCGATCTCGCGCGCAATGCGCGCGGCCGCCTGCTCGTGTCCATGGTGGCGGTAACCGTGCATCAGCACGATCGCGCAGGAGCGCAGCCCGGCGTCCCAGGCGGCCCCAAGTTCAATGCGAAGCGTGGCCTCGTCGAGCGCCCGCAGCACACTGCCGTCCGCGCCGATGCGCTCGTCGGCCTCGATCACCTGCGCATACAGCAGCTCCGGCAGCACGATGTGCCGCTCGAACAGGCGCGGCCGGTTCTGGTAGGCGATGCGCAGCGCATCGCGGAAGCCGCGCGTGATGACGAGCACGGTCGCCTCGCCCTTGCGCTCGAGCAGCGCATTGGTCGCGACCGTCGTGCCCATCTTGACGGCCGCGATCTTTTCAACAGGAATCGGCGCGCCTTCCGGCACGCCGAGCAGGTGCCGGATACCGGCCACCGCGGCGTCCCGATAGCGTTCGGGGTTGTCCGAGAGCAGCTTGTGCGTGACGACTGCGCCATCCGGACGGCGCGCGACGACATCGGTGAACGTCCCTCCGCGGTCGATCCAGAACTCCCAGGCGGTCGCTGCCGCATCACTCATGCGGTTCTCCGGAACCGCGCGTGCTTGTATGCTTCGCGACGCGCAGGAAGGGGCCCGGCGCCGTGCGCCGAGAGTGCGGGCGCCATGTTGACACAGGCCCGCCAACGTTGCGCAACGCTTAACCACGAGGACATGATGAAACGACGCTCGCTGCTCGTTGCCACGGCGATTTCGACACTTGCGGTGGCCCTGGCTTCCGTGCCGGCCGCTGCACAGACGAAGTGGGACATGCCGACGGGCTATCCGATCGGCAATCCGCACACGGTCACGCTGAGCCTGTTTGCGAAGGACGTCGACACCGCGACACAGGGCAAGCTGAAGATCACGGTCCACCCGAACGGGTCGCTGTTCAAGGCGAACGAGATCATGCGGGCTGTGGAGACCGGGCAGGCCCAGCTGGGTGAGATCCTGATGAGCCTTCTGGCGAACCAGAACCCGGTCTTCTCGCTCGACTCGCTGCCCTTCGTCGCAACCGGCTTCGACGATTCCTATCGCTTATGGCAGGCGCAGCGGCCGGTGCTCGAGCGTGTGCTGGCCAAGCGCGGCGTAAAACTCCTGTACGCGGTGGCCTGGCCTCCGCAGGGCATCTACACCAAGCGCGAGCTGAAGTCGGCGGCGGACATGAAAGGCCTGAAGTGGCGCGCCTACAACCCGGCCACGACGAAAATCGCGCAGGCCGTCGGCGCACAACCGCTGACGATCCAGGCGGCCGAGCTGTCGCAGGCACTCGCCACCGGCGTCGTCGATTCGTTCATGTCCTCCGGCGCCACCGGGGTCGACAGCAAGGTCTGGGAGTCGCTGACGCACTTCTACACCGTCGATGCCTGGCTGCCGAAAAACATGCTGGTCGTCAACCAGAAGGACTTCGACAAGCTCGACAAGCCCACGCAGGACACGCTGTTGCGCCTGGCCGCCGAGGCGGAGAAGCGGGGCTGGGAGCGCATGCGAGCCTACACGAACGAGTCGCTCGACATCCTGCGCAAGAACCGCATGTCGGTCGTCGCACCTTCGCCGCAGCTGATGAGTGACATGCGCAAGATCGGTGATGAAATGCTTGCCGAGTGGCTGAAGCAGGCCGGCGCCGAGGGCCAGGAGATCATCGACGCGTACCGCAAGAGCGCACCGCCGGCGAAGAAGTAGGCGATAGCGCCGCGAGCCCCTGCTGCGAGTGCCGGTCACCCGATGAAGACGCCGCTGACGCCGCTGTACAACCTGTTCGGCGCGATCGGCGCGATATTCATCCTGCTGACGCTGCTGGTGCAGGTCGTCACGATCGTCGGGCGCGAGTTCGGCTTCACGATCGCCGGCTATGACTCCTACGCCGGCTACTTCCTCGCGGCAGGCTCGTTCTTCGCGCTGGCGCATACGCTGCGCCGCGGCGACCACATCCGCGTCACGCTGATCCTGAGCCGGCTGCACGGCCGCGCGCGACTCTGGGCCGAGATCTTCTGCCTTGCTGCCGCTTCGTTCCTCTGCAGCTACTTCGCGTGGTTCAGCATCCGCCTGGCCTGGGTGTCGTACGCGACGGACGACATCTCGCAGAACGTCGACGCGACACCGCTGTGGATCCCGCAGCTCTCGATGGCGCTCGGCGTCACCGCGCTGGCACTGGCCTTCATCGAGGAACTCATTTACGTGCTGCGCACGCGCCACCTGCCGGCGCAGCAGAACGTCGAGCTTGCGCGCACGGAGTGACGCCATCGAAGCCTGGATTGCGCTGCTGCTGATCCTGCTGATTTTCGTGCTCCTCGGAGCCGGGATCTGGATCGGTATCGCGATCCTCGGTGTCGCGTGGCTGGCGATGGAGATCTTCAC
>DATKAJ010000031.1:0-73126 GCA_035498175.1 Burkholderiaceae bacterium | reverse complement strand
CGCCTTCGTCCTGTTCGTTGCCGCGAGCGTGACCGGCGGGCTGCCCAGGCCTGCGCTCGCAACCCTCCTCGCCGATACGATGGCCACGACCGGAGCGTTGTTCGCCCTGCTCGCAGCGGCCACGACGTTCACGCTCGTGTTCCGCGCACTCGGCACGGACAGGCTGCTCGACGGCTGGATCGACGCGCTGCCTCGTGGCGCAGGTGTCGCAACACTCGTTGTGCTCGGTGTGATCGGCCTGTCCGCGTTTGCCCTCGATGCCTTTGAAATCATCTTCGTGCTCGTTCCCGTGCTAATGCCGCCACTGCTGGCGCGCGTCCCGGATGCGAGCTGGGTCGCCGTGCTGGTGCTGCTCACGCTGCAGGCGAGCTTCCTGCTGCCACCCGTTGGCTACGCGCTGCTGATGACCCGCGGCGCGCTCGGCGAGCGCGTGTCAACGCGCCAAGTCGCTCGGCAGCTGCTGCCCTTTCTCTGTGCGCAACTGCTCGTGTTCGCCGCTGTCTTCGCCTTCCCGGACCTCGTGCACTACGGACAGGGAGCGAACGTCCCCGCTTTCGGCGTGAGTCCGGCGCCGGACACCGCGGCGCCGGCGTCGATGCCGGAGATCCCGTCGCTGCAGATCGACGAGGACGGGGCGAAGTAGAACCCTTCGCCATGGAGCGCAGTGGCGGCCGATTCATCGCGGCGCCGCGCTGTGGTGCCGGCAGAGGGACTCGAACCCCCGACCTTCGGTTTACAAAACCGCTGCTCTACCAGCTGAGCTATGCCGGCAAGTGGCGTCGCCGCGCTACTTGATGCGCGTGAGTTTGGGCCGTTCGCCACGCGGCGGCGGAGTGTCGTCCGGCGGGCTCTGCGCCTCCGATTCGCCGTTCGACGGTTCCACGTCCTCGCGCGCAGCGCGGCCCTCGATCGGCACCAGCACCATCGGCGCGCGCGGCAGCGGCGTCGCCTCGGGCTGATCGACCCCGGCCGGCGCGGCGTCCCGGGGCACTTCAAAGGCCATGCCCTGGCCATTTTCGCGCGCGTAGACGGCCAGCACGCGATCGATCGGCACCATCACCTCGCGCGCGACCCCGCCGAAGCGCGCCTGGAACTCGATGGTCTCGTTGCCGAGCTGCAGCCGGTTGGTCGCCAGTGGCGAAATGTTCAGCACGATCTCGCCGTTCTTGACGAAGTCGCGCGGAACCCGGACCGTCTCGTCCGCAAGGACGGCGATGTAGGGCGTGTACCCCGAATCCGTGCACCACTGGTGGATGGCACGGATGAGATACGGCTTGGTCGGGATTTCCGGCATCGACGGCGGCGGCGCTAGCGGCGCATGACCTTCTCGGACGGCGTCAGGGCCTCAATGTACGCCGGCCGCGAGAAGATGCGTTCGGCGTATTTCATCAGCGGAGCCGCGGTTTTCGGCAGATCGATGCCGTAGTGGTCGAGCCGCCACAGCAGTGGCGCCAGCGCGACGTCGAGCATCGAGAAGTCCTCGCCGAGCATGTACTTGTTCTTCAGCATGATCGGCGCCAGCTGGGTCAGCCGGTCACGGATCGTCGAGCGGGCCTTCTCGATCAGCTTCTGGTTGCTGCTGTTTTCGAGAGCCTGCACATGGACGAACAGCTCACGCTCGAAGTTGAACAGGAACAGCCGCGTGCGCGCGCGCATCACCGGATCAGCCGGCATCAGCTGCGGGTGCGGGAAGCGCTCGTCGATGTACTCGTTGATGATGTTCGATTCGTACAGCACGAGGTCGCGCTCGACGAGGATCGGCACCTGCCCGTAGGGATTCATCACGTTGATGTCCTCGGGCTTGTTGAACAGATCGACGTCGCGGATCTCGAAGTCCATGCCCTTCTCGAAAAGCACGAAGCGGCAACGCTGCGAGAAGGGGCACGTCGTTCCAGAGTAGAGCACCATCATGTTCTGCTTTCCTGTTTGCGCGTGGCGAGCCGCGCGCTCAAAACCGCGGCGCGTTGCGCCGCCCTTGCCTGCGGGCGCCGGGCCGCCCCAAGCCCGCAGGTCTGATCAGTCGCGTGGCGTGCACGTGCGTCCCGAAGCGGTCGCGTACACGCCACGCGCCGCTATTTGATGTCCTTCCAGTAGATCGCGTTCAGGCGCCAGGCGATGACCGTAAACAGCGCCAGGAACAGCAGTACCCAGACCCCAATGCTCCTGCGCGATGCCGACGACGGATCGGTGATGAACGACAGGAACGCGACCAGGTCGGCGACATCCGAGTCGAACTGGCGTGCCTGCTGGGCATCCGCCGGCTTGAAGCTGTAGCTGAACCCCTCGGTCGCCGGGCCCTTCAGTTCGGTCTCGGTCCGCGTGACATTGCCCTGGGCGTCGTAGACGCTGGTGACCTGCACGAAGCTCTCGTGCCCGGTCTTCGGGTCCTTGTGCCCATGCGTCTGCACCAGTGTTGCCTCGCGCGCGCCCTGTCGCTCCCACAGCGTATGTGGCATGCCGATGCTCGGGTAGGCGATGTTGTTCCAGCCGGTCGCGGTGCCGTTGTCGCGGTAGTAGCCGCGCAGCAGCGTGTAGATGTAGTCGGTGCCCGGGTACTCGAATGAAGTTCGCGCGCGCGTGATCACCGAGAGATCCGGCGGTGTCTTGCCGAACCACCGCTTGGCCTCGGCCGGGGTCATCGCGATGCGCATCGGGTCGCCGACCTTCTGGTTGCCGAAGATCAGGAACTCCTTGATCTGAGCGTCGCTGAGCCCGATCTGCTGCAGGCGGTTCCACCGCACCAGGTTGGCGCTGTGGCAGCCCATGCAGTAGTTGACGAAGATCCGCGCGCCGTTCTGCAGCGAACCTAGGCTCTTCGCACGGTCCGAGGGCCAGCGCTCGATCGGCGTCTCGGCGCCTGAGGCTGCGGCACCCGCAGCGGCCACGGCCAGCATGAAGGCCACGCCGAGGCGAATGATGGGTTTCTTCATGTCGCCCGGCCTTTCAGTGCGGATGGAAGGTGACCCGGTCGGGGACGGGCTTGAACGTTCCCATGCGGCTCCACCACGGCATCAGCGCAAAGAATGCGAAGTAGATGACGGTGCCGAGCATCGACGTGTACTGGCCCGCCGGCGAGGGCGGCTGAGTGCCGAAGTAGCCGAGCACGACAAAGGCCACCACCCAAACGATCATCAGCCAGAAGTGCCAGCCCGGCCGGTATCGCATCGATTTCACCGGCGACTGGTCGAGCCACGGCAGCGGGATGAAGATCAGCACGGACAGGCCCATCAGCACCACGCCCCAGAATTTCGGATCGAGAGTGAAGTAGCCGAGCAGCAGCACCAGCGTGCCAACGGCAACGGCCCCGCGCACGAGCGAGTTGCGGACCGTCAGCACCAGCAGCGCGGACATCCCGATCGTTCCGAGCGCAAGGACGTACATGAACTGCTCGGTGGTGGCCCGCAGGATCGAGTAGAACGGTGTGAAGTACCAGACCGGTGCGATATGCGGCGGGGTCTGAAGCGGATCCGCCGGGATGAAGTTGTTCCACTCGAGGAAGTAGCCGCCCATCTCCGGTGCGAAGAACACGACGAAGAAGAAGACCATCAGGAAGATGGCCAGCCAGAAGATGTCGTGCACCGTGTAGTACGGGTGGAACGGAATGCCGTCGAGCGGACGCCCGCTCGGGTCGAGCTTCTTCTTGATCTCGACTCCATCCGGGTTGTTCGAGCCGACGTCGTGCAGCGCGAGGACGTGCGCAGCGATCAGCCCGATCAGCACGAGCGGGATCGCGATCACGTGAAACGAGAAGAACCGGTTCAGCGTCGCATCGCCGATCACGTAGTCGCCGCGGATCCAGATCGACAGGTCCGGCCCGATCAGCGGAATGGCGCCGAACAGGTTCACGATCACCTGGGCGCCCCAGTAGCTCATCTGGCCCCACGGCAGCAGATAGCCGAAGAACGCCTCGCCCATCAGGCACAGGAAGATCAGGCAGCCGAAGATCCAGACGAGTTCGCGCGGCGTGCGGTAGCTGCCGTACATCAGCCCGCGGAACATGTGCAAGTAGACGACGATGAAGAAGAACGAGGCGCCGGTCGAGTGCATGTAGCGGATGAACCACCCTCCGGGCACGTCACGCATGATGTACTCGACCGAGGCGAACGCGAGCGCCGCGTCGGGCTTGTAGTTCATCACCAGGAAGATGCCGGTAACGATCTGGATCGCCAGCACGGTGATCGCCAGCCCGCCGAAGATGTACCAGATGTTGAAGTTCTTCGGTGCGTAGTACTCCGAGAGGTGCTTGCGGTATTCCGCCATCGCCGTCGGCATGCGCTGGTCGAACCAGCCGGCGATTCCCGTGTAGGGCGTCTTGTACTCAGCCATCGCTCGTCCCAGGCAGTCAGGCGTTGGAATCGTCGCCAATCACGATCAGCGTGTCCGACAGGTACTTGTGCGGCGGAATCGGCAGGTTGTCGGGCGCGGGCTTGTTCTTGAACACCCGCCCCGCCAGATCGAACGTTGAACCGTGGCACGGGCACAGGAAGCCCTGGCCGTCGCCGAGCTGGGCATTCTGGTTCGGGCCGAACGGACCCTGGGGCGAACAGCCGAGGTGCGTGCAGATGCCGACCGCGACCAGATACTCGGGCTTGCGTGAGCGATACTCGTTCTGCGCATACTCGGGGGTCGGGTAGGTCGTCCGCAGCGACTTCGGGTCGGCGACCTCCCCGTCGACCTTCTTGATCGACTGCAGCATCTCCGGCGTCCGGCGCAGCACCCAGACCGGCAGGCCGCGCCATTCGACGGTCTTCATTTCGCCGGGCGCAATGCCGCCGACGTCGAACTCGACCGGAGCGCCGGCAGCCTTGGCACGCTCGGACGGCGCAAACGACGACACAAAAGGCACAGCCAGCGCGACAGCGCCTGCACCACCAACGGCCGCAGCCACCGCGATGGTGTTGCGCCGCTCCTGATCGACACCCGCGGACGCGTCGCCGGCGGGAACGGAGGTCGGTGTGGACATCAATTACCCCGAGATTGAGTGAAGGCAGCTGAGGCAGTCGGCCAGCCAGGACTTCGACTCTCCGCCCGCGGCGCAACGCGGTGCCGCGCAAGCATCGCCGACCCGCGCCGTCCGGCGGTCTGATTGCCGAATTAAAAGCGCGCGATTCTACCGTAACCGCTCGGCCCGGCCAGCCGCTCGGGAGCGGGCACCCGCCCATTGCCGCACGCGCGACACCGGGGAAGACCCGGGTGCAAAGCCACGAAATGGCCGACATGCCTTCAGCTTGGCGTCAGCACCCGATCAGTGAGCCTTCAGTCAGCGCCCCTAGAGTGCCAGCGCGTTGGGATATCGCCCACGGTCGAAGAGGAAATCAGATGACATCCACCGAGGTCGCCCCCGCAACCGCTGAACCACACCAGGCGCCTCAGGACGGTCTGGCGGCGGTCGGCAAGCAATTCGTGCTCGATCTCTATGAGTGCGCGACCGAGCGCTTCGACGAAGCTGACGAGAAGCTGAAGCTCGGGGCACGCGCTGCCGACTAGAATCCATATTCGCCATTTTGGTCGGTGCGCCGCTCGGCCGCGCACTGGCGGCAGCGCGTCGGGCGCTCTCTCCTTGTGTGTCAGAAAGGTCACGACGATGGGAATGCTGAAGGAGTTCCGCGAGTTTGCGGTCAAGGGCAATGTGATCGACCTGGCGGTCGGCATCATCATCGGTGCGGCGTTCGGCAAGATCGTCGACTCGCTGGTCAAGGACGTCGTGATGCCGGTGATCAACGCCATCTTCGGCGGCGCGGTCGATTTCTCGAACAAGTACTTGGTGCTGTCAGGCAACGTTTCCGCGGGCGCCTCGCTCGACGCGGCGCAGAAGAGCGGCGTGGTCTTCGCGTGGGGCAACTTCATTACGGTGCTGCTGAACTTCGTCATCCTGGCCTTCGTGATCTTCTGGATGGTGAAGGCCGTCAACCGCGTCAAGTCCAACCTGGACGCGGTGGCGCCGGCTACGCCCGAGGACGTCGTGCTGCTGCGTGAGATACGCGACGAGCTGAAGCGCCGTTAGCAGGCGCCCGGCCCTACGTCTGCAATAATCGGGGCGACCCGTTCCGGCACCGCCGGCGGGCTCCCGCATTGCTGCGGGGGCCGCGGAAGCACACCCCATGCTGCGCCGTGTTTGGCTGATCTTCGCGCAAGCAACGACGGTCGGCCTCGCCCTTCTCTTCGTCGTCTCCACGCTGCGGCCGGAGTGGCTGGCGCGCGGCCGCCAGGCCGCGCCGACCCCCTTGCCCATGGTGAAGCAGGCGCCAGCCAGTCCGGAGGCACCGCGTACCCCGGCGCCGCGCAGCTATGCGGACGCCGTCGCCGTCGCCGCTCCCGCGGTCGTCAATGTCTACACCACGCGCGAAGTGCAGCGGCGCGGCTCGGCCGATCCGCTGTATCAATATTTCTTCGGCGATTCCCGCGGCGGACCCGACCGGGTCGCGAGTCTGGGATCGGGCGTGATCGCCAGCGCCGACGGCTACATCCTGACGAACAACCACGTGGTGCAGGCCGCGGATGAAATCGCCGTGGCGCTGGCCGACGGCCGCCAGTACGACGCGCGGCTCGTCGGGGCCGACCCGGAGAGCGACCTCGCGGTCCTGAAGGTTGAGGCCTCCGGCCTGCCGGTGATCACGTTCGGCCGGGACGACGCGCTCAAGGTGGGCGACATCGTGCTGGCAATCGGCAACCCCTTCGATGTCGGGCAGACGGTGACGATGGGCATCGTTTCCGCGCTCGGACGCTCGAACCTCGGCATCAACATGTTCGAGAACTTCATCCAGACCGACGCGGCGATCAACCAGGGCAACTCGGGCGGCGCGCTTGTCGATGCCGGCGGGCACCTGGTCGGGATCAACAGCGCGATCTTCTCCCGCAGCGGCGGCTCGATCGGGATCGGTTTCGCCATCCCCGCCTCGCTGGTGCGGCAGGTGATGAACGACCTGATCCGCAGCGGCCGCGTGATGCGCGGCTACTTCGGCGTGGAGCCCGAAGACATTACGCCGGAAGCGGCCGAGCTCCTGAAGCTGACGCGCAGCGAGGGTGTCGTGCTGAAGGGAGTGCAGCGCGCGAGCCCTGCCGGGCGCGCGGGCCTCGAGCCCGGAGACGTGATCCTGGCGATCAACGGGCAGAAGGTGAGCAGCAGCCGCAGCATGCTGAACCAGATTGCGCAGCTGCCGCCCGGCTCGAACGCGAGCGTGCGCATCCAGCGTTCCGGCCGGGAAGTCGAGGTGCCGGTGACGGTCGGAGAGCGCCCCACTCCGCGGCGGCCGCAGTAATGGTCGGTGCCGCGGTCAGCGCGTCCGATTGAGACGCTCGCGCATCTCGCGCGCCTTCATTGCCGCAACGAGATCGCCACCCGCCGCAGCGATGCTGTACCAGTAGAAGGCGCGCATCGTATCCGCCTGGACGCCGTTGCCAGTCTCATACTGGCTGGCGATGATGTAGGCGGCGCCCTCGTCACCCTGCTCGGCGGCGCGCTCATACCAGCGTGCCGCCTCCGCGTAGTCCAGCGGCGCACCACGTCCCAGAAAGTACTGCGTCGCCAGGCTCACCTGAGCGTCGCGGTATCCCTGCTCGGCCGCCTTGCGAAACCAGGCGGTAGCGTCCGGCAGAGAACGCTGTACGAGCTCGCCGCGTTCATACAGCAGGCCCAGTGCGTACTGCGCGCGCGCGAAACCTCCGTCGGCCGAACGACGCAGCCATTGCAGGCCGCCCGCCGGATCCGGCGAACCCCCCCCTTCGCCTCCCAGAAGCATCACCGCGAGGTTGAACTGCGCGACGCGGTGATTGCGCTCCGCACCTTTGCGGAACAGCTGCAGCGCGCGTGCCCTGTCGCCCGCCTGATAGGCCGCGTACCCCTCCGCGAGTTCGGCGTCTCCGTCCGGCACGACCTGCATGCGCGCGGCCTGCGCGCCGGCCGCAAGCAGCGCAATGCCCGCCAGCAGCAACAGTCGAAAGAGCGCGGCGCGGATCATCGAATGCGCCGCACGCATCAGGGCGCCTGCTGCGGTGCGGCCTCTTCCGATTCCGCGGGCTTGGCCACGAAACGCGCGACGAAGACGCCGATTTCGTACAGGAGGCACAGCGGGACCGCGAGCAGCAGTTGCGACAGCACGTCCGGCGGCGTGAACACGGCGGCTACGATGAATGCGCCGACGATCACGTACGGCCGCGCCTGCTTCATCTTCTGCACATCGGCGATGCCGAAGCGCGCAAGCAGCACCACGACGATTGGAACCTCGAACGCCAGACCGAACGCGAGGAACATGCCGAGGACGAAGCTGAAATAGGCCTCGATATCGGGCGAGACCGCAACCGACGCCGGCGCGAAGCCGGTGATGGCCTTGAAGACCAGACCGAACACGACGAAATAGCAGTAGGCCATGCCGAGAAAGAACATGACGACGCTCGACGCAATCAATGGCGCGGCGAGACGCTTCTCGTGCTTGTAGAGCCCGGGGGCAACGAAGGCCCACGCCTGCCACAGCACGTACGGCAGCGCGATCAGCAGCGCCGCGAACAGCGTCACCTTGAGCGGCACCATGAACGGCGTGACGACGCCGGTCGCGAGCAGCTTGGACCCGGCGGGCAGCGCCGCCATCATCGGCTGCGACAGCACGTCGAAGATCTGCTTCATGAACGGCGTCAGCGCCAGGAAGACGATGATGACAGCCACCGCGGCCCGAACCAGACGCTGCCGTAGCTCGATGAGGTGCGAGAGGAAGCTCTGCTCCGGCGCCGGATCGGAATTGTCGGTCGTCATCGGGGGGCGTCAGCGACGGATGCGCGGGCGATTGACGCGGGCGCGCGGCGCGTACTTGCGGCGCCGGCTGCCCGCGGTCTCGGGCACGGCCAGCTGCCGCTTGAGCCGCGCGATTTCCTCGGAGAGTTCGTCGATGCTCGGGCCCGGCTTGTAGCGCCGCGGAAACCGCGTCTGCGTCCAACCGTCGTGTCCGCCCCAGTAATCGGACGAGGATTCATCGCCTGGCTTCGCATAGCCCGACTTCGTGGGATCCACCGCCGAGCCCACGCTCGATTCGATGCCCTTCACTTCGCTCTGCACCGCAGTCTCGAATTCGCGCGCGATGCCGCGTGCCTGCTCCTGCAGCTTCTTGAGTTCCGCGACCTCCATTTCGCGGTTGATGTCGGCCTTGACCTGGCTGACGTAGCGCTGCGCCTTGCCGGCCCATTCGCCAACCGTGCGGGCAACCTTCGGCAGGCGCTCCGGGCCGAGCACCACCAGTGCGACGGCGCCGATCACCGCCAGCTCGCCAAAACTGAAATCGAACATCCGCGGCGGTCAGGTCCGAAGAACAATATCGGTGCGCGTCCCGGACGGGACGGGCGCACGGCCAGGTGCGGCGATCAGGACTTCTCTTTGGCCTGGACGTCGATCGTGTGGCCGGTCACCTGCTTGGCGTCCTCGACCTTTTGCGACGCCTCCTCGGCGCCTTCCTTCATGCCTTCCTTGAACCCCTTGATCGCACCGCCGAGGTCCTTGCCGACGTTCCTCAGCTTGCTGGTGCCGAAGACCAGGATGATGACGAGCAGAACGATCAACCAGTGCCAGATCGAAAACGATCCCATCGCGAACTCCTACAGACGCTTCCACGGGCGCGGGCCGCCCAGGATGTGCATGTGCAAGTGATAGACCTCTTGCCCGCCGTCGGGGCCGTTGTTGATCACGACGCGAAAGCCGTTGTCGCAGCCTTGTTCCTTTGCGAGCCGCGGCGCAAGGGACATCAGTTTACCCAAGAGAGCCTCGTGCTCCGGGCGGGCGTCGACCAGCGAGTCCAAGTGCAGCTTCGGTATCACCAGAAGATGCACCGGCGCCGCCGGATGGATATCGTGAAAAGCGAGGACTTCCTCGTCCTCGTAGGCCTTGCGGCTCGGCAGTTCGCCGCGCGCAATGCGGCAGAAGAGGCACTTTTCGCTCATCAACCCTGTCCTTGGACGTGTTTCGGGGAACCGCGTTCCCTCCCGGGATGGATCAACTCCCCCGCTCGCGCGCCTTGCGCGCCGCCTTCTCTTCGATTCCCGATGTGCCAGCGCGCCGCGCCAGTTCCTGCAGCACCAGTGCGGGCTCCAGCCGGAAGTGGGCCAGCATGATCAGGCAATGAAACCAGAGATCCGCAGTCTCGGCGATGATGCGCTCGGGCGAGCCGTCCTTGGCCGCCATCACGGTCTCGGTCGCTTCCTCACCGATCTTCTTCAGGATCGCGTCCCCGCCCTGGGCCAGCAGGCGCGCGACGTACGAGCGTTCGGGATCGCCGCCGCGGCGCGACTCGATCACCGCCGCCAGTTCGCTAAGGATGGTGTCGTTCATTTGCGATAGATGAGTTCCGGATCGCAAAGTACCGGATCGACCGTGGTCCAGCGGCCGTCGTCGAGCCGGCGGAAGAAACAACTCTCACGCCCGGTGTGGCAGGCGATGCCACCCGCCTGCTCGACAGCGTACAGCACGACATCGCCATCGCAGTCGAGCCGGATCTCGACCACGCGCTGACCATGTCCGGACTCCTCGCCCTTGCGCCATAGCCGTCCGCGCGACCGCGACCAGTAGACGGCACGACCGGTCGCCGCGGTTTCCGCCAGGGCATCGCGGTTCGCCCAGGCCATCATCAGCACGCGCCCCGACACGTGATCCTGCGCGATGACCGGGATGAGGCCATGATCGTCGAGCGCCAGTTCGTCGAGCCATGCCGCCGACGCTGCGGGAGCCGGCACCATTAATTGACCCGCATCGGCACGCCGAGTGCGGCCAGGTAGTCCTTGGCCGCACGCACGGTGTACTCGCCGTAGTGGAAGATCGAAGCGGCGAGTACGGCATCGGCACCCGCCACCGTTACACCCTCAGCCAGGTGCTGCAACGTTCCAACTCCGCCGGAGGCAATGACCGGCACCGGCACCGCATCGACGACGGCGCGCGTCAACTCGAGGTCGAAGCCCCGGCGCGTGCCGTCGCGATCCATGCTGGTCAGCAGGATCTCGCCGGCGCCGAGTTCCGTCACGCGCCGCGCCCAATCGACCGCATCGAGTCCGGTCGGCGTGCGGCCGCCGTGCGTGTACACCTCCCAGCCGGCCGCCGGGTCGGCGCCGGCGCGACGTCGCGCGTCGATCGCCACCACGATGCACTGCGCGCCGTAGCGGTCGCTCGCCGCAGCCACCAGCGCCGGATCTTGCACCGCGGCCGTGTTGATCGAGACCTTGTCGGCACCAGCGTTCAGCAGGCGCCGGACGTCCTCGACCCGGCGCACTCCGCCGCCGACCGTCAGCGGGATGAACACCTGTTCGGCGACCGATTCGATCACGTGCAGGATGATGTCGCGCTGATCGGACGAGGCAGTGATGTCCAGGAACGCGAGTTCGTCCGCACCTTCGGCGTCATAGCGGCGCGCGATCTCCACCGGATCGCCGGCGTCGCGAAGTTCGACGAAATTGACGCCCTTCACTACGCGGCCGCCGGTGACGTCCAGACAGGGGATGATGCGCTTGGCAAGCATGCTGGTGCCCTCGGCCGAAGCATAGCGGCCGGCCGCCCGCGCCACCGCCGCTTAGGCCGCCAGGGCGTCCGCGCGCTCCTGCGCGCTCTTGAAGTCGATCGCGCCTTCGTACAGCGACCGGCCTAGGATCACTCCGGTTACGCCTTCGGTCTCGACGGCGCACAGCGCGTCGATGTCGCCCATCGTCGCGACGCCACCGCTGGCAATCACCGGGATCTTCACGTGGCGGGCCAGCTCCAGAGTCGCTTCGAGGTTGACGCCGTTCATCATGCCGTCGCGGCCGATATCGGTGTACAGAATCGCCTCGACCCCGTAGTCCTCGAACTTCTTGGCGAGATCCGTCACGTCATGCCCGGTCAGCTTGCTCCAGCCATCGGTCGCGACCTTGCCGCCCTTGGCATCGAGGGCCACGATGACGTGACCCGCAAACGCGCTGCACGCGTCATGCAGGAAGCCGGGATTCTTGACCGCCGCGGTGCCGATCACGACGAAGCTCACGCCGTCGTCGATGTAGCGCTCGATCGTGTCGAGGTCGCGGATTCCGCCGCCCAGCTGGACCGGCAATTCGTCGCCGACCGCCTTGACGATCTTGCGGACCACTGCTTCGTTGACCGGACGTCCCGAACGCGCCGCGTTCAGATCGACGATGTGAAGCCGGCGCGCACCCTGGTCGCGCCAGTGTCGGGCCATCGCCACGGGCTCTTCGGAGAACACCGTCACGTCCTTCGTCATGTCTCCCTGACGCAGGCGGACGCAATGACCGTCCTTGAGGTCGATGGCGGGGATCAGCAGCATTGCGGCAGGCCCGGATGGGGCAGGTTACAGCAACGGGGAGGGGACGATAGGTGAGCGCGGAGAGCGGCCGGGCTAGGGCGCCCAGCGGCAGAAGTTCTCGTAAATGCGCAATCCGGCGGCGGCGCTCTTTTCGGGATGAAACTGTGTCGCAAAAATATTATCTCGCGCCACCGCACAGGTAAAGGGACCACCGTAGTCGGCTACGCCAGCGCTCAGCAGTTCATCCGAAGGGACGACGTAATAGCTGTGGACGAAATAGAACCAGCTGACGTCATTGATCCCCTGCCACAGCGGGTGCTGCTGCGTCTGGCGCACACGATTCCACCCCATGTGCGGGACCTTGAGGCGCGAGCCGTCGGGTCGGCGCATCGCCGCCTCGCGAAACCGGATGACCTCGCCGGCGAAGAGTCCCAGCCCGGCCGTATCGCCCTCTTCGCTGCGCTCGAACAGCATCTGCTCGCCGATGCACACCGCCAGCAGCGGCCTCGTTGCCGCCGCCTGCCGTACCGCGTCTTCCAGCCCGGACTCGCGCAGATAGCGCATGCAATCCGGCATCGCGCCCTGGCCGGGGAAGACGACCCGGTCGGCCGCACTCACCAGCGCCGGATCGGCGGTCACGCGCACGCTTTCGGATGGTGCGACATGCTCGAGCGCCTTCGCAACCGAGCGAAGGTTGCCCATGCCGTAGTCGACGACGGCGATCACTGTGCGGGCGTTTCGCATGTACGCGAGCCTTCGGCTCGCGCGTGCATGCGAAACGGAATAGTTTGAAGTCGGGCTTCGGGCGGCCGTGCGCCCGACTTGGTACAACTGCACGAGATTGGCATCTCAAGGCGGCCTAGAGCGTACCCTTGGTGGAGGGAATCGTGCCGGCGGCGCGGGGATCGGGCTCGACGGCCATGCGCAGCGCGCGGGCGAATGCCTTGAAGACCGTTTCGCATTGATGGTGGGCGTTGTCGCCGCGCAGGTTGTCGACGTGCAGCGTGACCAGCGCGTGATTGGCGAAGCCCTGGAAGAACTCGTGTGCAAGGTCGACGTCGAACTCGCCGATCATCGCGCGCTTGAACGGCACGTTCCATTCGAGTCCCGGCCGCCCCGACAGGTCGATGACCACCCGCGAAAGCGCCTCGTCGAGTGGCACATAAGCGTGGCCGAAGCGGCGCAGGCCCGCCTTGTCACCGACCGCCCGCGCCAGTGCCTGGCCGATAGCGATGCCGATGTCCTCGATCGTGTGATGGCCGTCGATATGCAGGTCGCCCCGCGCCTCGACCGTCAGGTCGAGCATGGCGTGACGCGCAACCTGGTCAAGCATGTGGTCGAAGAAGCCGATTCCGGATGCGACCCTGCAGGCTCCCGTGCCGTCGAGGTCGAGCTCGACCCGGATCTGCGTTTCCTTCGTGTTGCGCTCCACAGCGACACGCCGCAAGCCAGGTGATGCATTCATTGAATGCCTTCCATGATCGTCCGCAGTGCCTGCATCAGGGCGTCATTTTCCACCGTCGTGCCGATCGTCGTGCGCAGGCAGCCTGCAAGCAGCGGATGCATCTTCGACACATTCTTGATCAGGATGCCGCGCTCCTTCAGCGCATTGAAGATACGGTCCGGGTCGCTCACGCGGAACAGGAGGAAGTTGGCGGCTGACGGGAACACGGTCACGCCGCGCATCGCAGCGAGTGTCGCGGCCACGCGCGACCGCTCCGCCCGCAGCATGACGGCCTGCGACTCGAGCGTCGACAGGTGCTCGAGCATCAGGTCGGCGGCGGCGAGCGTCAGCACATTGACGTTGTACGGCGGACGCAGTTTCTCGATCTCGGCGATCCATTCGGGATCGCCAGCCAGGTAGCCGAGGCGGATCCCGGCGAGACCGAGCTTGGACAGCGTGCGCAGCACGAGCAGGTTCGGCCAGCTGCGCAGCTGCGGCATCCAGGTGTCCTGCGCAAAGGGCAAGTAGGCCTCGTCGATGACGACCAGGCCAGGCGCGGCGCGCAGCACCGCGTCGATCGCGGTGCGGTCGTAAAGGTTGCCGGTCGGATTATTCGGGTAAGCCAGGAAAACGACCGCCGGGCGATGCTCGGCTATCGCCTTGAGGATGGCATTCGGTTCGAGCGTGAAATCGGCACGCAGCGGCACACCGACGAAGTTGCAGCCGTCGAACCGCGCGGACAGCTCGTACATCGAGAAACTCGGCCAAGGCGACAGGATCGACACGCCGGGTCCCGCACAGGCCTGAATTACCAGGTGGATCAGCTCGTCCGAGCCGTTGCCGAGCATCAGTCGGGCACCTAGTGGCAGGCCCATCGCCTTGCCGAGCCGCTCCTTGAAACCGCGCGGGTCCGAGATCGGATAGCGGTTCAGCGGCTGCCTGCCAAGGCGCTCGCCGAGTTCGCGCTGCACGGAGTCGGGCAGTCCGAACGGATTCTCCATCGCGTCGAGCTTGATGAACCCGACCGCGCTCGGCACCGCGTAGGCCTCGGTCGCACGGACGTCCTCGCGCAGGACGGTGAGGTTCGGGCGCTGGCCGATGCGGCTGCTCATGGCTTGCCGTCAGGGCCGAGGCGCAACTCGGCCGAAAGGGCGTGCGCCGTCAGTTGTTCGCCGCGCGCCAGCACCGAAGCGACAGGGCCGAGCCGGCGCGCGCCGGCGGCCGACACACGGATCAGGTTCGAGCGCTTGATGAAATCATAGACACCGAGCGGCGAGGAAAAGCGCGCGGTGCGCACCGTCGGCAGCACGTGATTGGGCCCGGCGCAGTAGTCGCCCAGCGCCTCGGACGAATAGTGGCCGATGAAGATCGCGCCGGCGTGCCGCACCTGTGGCAGCAGCGCGTCGGCAGCGGCGGTGACGATTTCCATGTGTTCGGGAGCGACCCGGTTGCAGAGTGCGACCGCCTCCTCAAGATCGCGCGTCACGACCAACGCGCCGCGGTTCGCGAGCGACGCCGCGATGATGTCACGACGCGGCTGCTCCGGCAGCAGGCGGACGATTGCCGCGGCGACCGCGTCGACCAGGCCCGCATCCGGACTCAGCAGCAGCGCCTGCGCGAGTTCATCATGCTCAGCCTGCGAAAACAGGTCCATTGCCACCCATTCCGGATCGGCGGTGCCGTCCGCGATCACGAGGATCTCGGTCGGCCCCGCGATCATGTCGATGCCGACCGCGCCGAAGACACGTCGCTTCGCCGCCGCGACGTAGGCATTGCCGGGCCCGACGATCTTGTCGACGGCGGCGATCGTGTCCGTGCCGTAGGCGAGCGCGGCCACCGCCTGGGCACCGCCGACCGCGTAGGCGCGCGACACCCCGCCGAGCCACGCTGCGCCCAGCACCAACGGATTGCGCTCGCCGCCGGGTGTCGGCACCACCATCGTCAGTCGCCCGACGCCCGCCACGTGCGCCGGAATCGCGTTCATCAGCACCGAAGAGGGATAGGCGGCCTTGCCGCCCGGCACGTACAGGCCGACGCTGTCGAGCGGGTCGATGCGCTGGCCGGTCACGGTCCCGTCTTCCTCAGTCATCGTCCAGTGGCCCTGCATCAGGCGCGTGTGCTGCTCGCGGTGAAAGGCCCGGATCCGGTCCGCGGCCACCTGCAGGGCTTCGCGCTGCGCGGCGGGCAGGTCTTCTAACGCCGCCCGCATCGCATCGCGCGGGATCTCGAGCTCCGCGATGCTCGCAGCCGCCGTCCGATCGAAGCGGTTCGTGTATTCAAGCAGGGCCGCATCGCCGCGGGCGCGGACGTCGTCGACGATTGCCTCCGCAGCGCGCTCGATCGAGCGGTCCACCGCGCTGTCGACCGCAACCAGCCGGCCGAACTCACGCTCGAAGCCGGCGTCGCGCGTGTCGAGCCTGCGCAGCTTCATCGCCGGCTTGCCGCCTCGATCCGATCGATCAGCGGCGCGAGTTCCCTGCGGCGCGTCTTGAGCGCTGACTGGTTCACGATAAGGCGCGACGAGATCGCCGCGATTTCTTCCACCTCGACCAGATTGTTGGCCTTGAGCGTGCCGCCGGACGACACCAGGTCGACGATCGCGTCGGCCAGACCCGCCAGCGGCGCCAGCTCCATAGAACCATAGAGCTTGATGAGGTCGACGTGGACGCCCTTCGCGGCGAAGTGCTCGCGCGCCGTCTGCACGTACTTGGTCGCGACCCGCAAGCGCGCTCCGCGCCGCACCGCGCTGGTGTAGTCGAATCCGGCCGGCACCGCAACGCACAGCCGGCAGCGCGCGATGCCCAGATCGACCGGCTGGTAAAGGCCGCGGTCGCCCCATTGAGCGCTGTGTTCGAGCAGCACATCCTTGCCAGCGACGCCGAGCTCGGCCGCGCCGTATTGCACGTAGGTCGGCACATCCGACGCGCGCACGACCACGAGTCGCAACTGCGGATCCTGGGTGCCGATGATCAGCTTGCGCGAGGTCTCGGGGTCCTCGAGCGGCGCGATACCAGCCGCGGCAAGCAACGGCTGCGACTCGTCGAAGATGCGCCCCTTGGACAGTGCCAGCGTGATCATCGTTTGTGCAATCGCGCGCTACCTGACGCGTTCGATGCGGGCGCCGACACCCGCGAGTTTCGACTCCATCGCCTCGTAGCCGCGATCGAGATGGTAAATGCGATCGACGATCGTTTCGCCCTGCGCAACCAGCGCTGCGACGACGAGGCTCGCCGATGCGCGCAGGTCGGTGGCCATGACCGGTGCGCCGGTCAGGTGCTCGACACCCTGCACCATCGCCGTGTTGCCTTCAATTGCGATATTGGCCCCCAGGCGCTGCAGTTCCAGGACATGCATGAAACGGTTCTCGAAGATCGTCTCGGTCACGCGCCCCACGCCATCCGCGATGCTGTTCAGCGCCATGAACTGGGCCTGCATGTCGGTCGGAAACGCCGGATAGGGTGCCGTCCGCAGGCTCACCGAATGCGGGCGGCCGTGCATGCGAACACGGATGTGGTCCGGGCCGCAGTCGAGAACGGCGCCAGCCTCGCGCAGCTTGTCGAGCACCGCGTCGAGCGTCGCCGGCGCCGCACCGCGCAGGACGACGTCGCCGCCGGCGGCGGCCACCGCGCACAGGAAGGTGCCCGTCTCGATGCGATCCGGCATCACGCGGTGGCGCGCGGCGTGCAGCCGCTCGACGCCATGCACGACGATGCGGTCGCTGCCGGCGCCCTCGATGCGTGCGCCCATCGCGCTGAGTGCCGCGGCAAGGTCGGCCACCTCGGGCTCGCGCGCCGCGTTCTCGATCAGCGTCTCGCCCTCGGCGAGCGTCGCGGCCATCATCAGGTTCTCGGTGCCGGTGACTGTCACCATGTCCGTCACGATGCGGGTGCCCTTGAGACGCGCGGCTTCGGCGATCAGATAGCCGCCCTCGATGCGGATCGCCGCGCCCATGGCTTCCAGCCCCTTGATGTGCTGGTCCACCGGGCGGGCTCCGATCGCGCAGCCGCCCGGCAGGCTGACGCGCGCGCGACCACAGCGCGCCACCAGCGGCCCGAGCACGAGGATGGCCGCCCGCATCGTCTTGACCAGTTCGTACGGCGCTTCCGGCCGATCGATCGACGCGGCATTGAGCCGGATCGTCCGCGCTTCGCTCTCGACCGTAACGCCCATCTGCCGCAGCAGTTTCTGCGCGGTCGCGACGTCCTGGAGCTGCGGCACGTTGTCGACGACGAGATCCTCGCTCGTCAGCAGCGCCGCGCACAGGATCGGCAGCGCGGCATTCTTGGCGCCCGAGATGTCGATCTCGCCAGCAAGCGGCACGCCGCCGCCGATCTTCAGCTTGTCCATTGCCGCAGCTGGCGTTTCGGGCCGGCGGAGCACCACCGGTCGCGTGATGCGGACATGGCGGTCGCGCGGTCGTGAGGGACTGTCGGGCATGGCTGGGCTCCTGGCGTCGCGTCCGCGGACTGCGGACTGCGACCCAGCATCCGTCGGTTGCGCGAAAGCACTCGGAAGCCCAGGTGAAGTCGCGGTGAAGGTGTAGTTCCTGTCATGGCGCGGCGGACCGGTGCTCCCCCGGTGTCAGCGTCCGCATCGACAGCGCGTGGACCTCCTCGCGCATCCGTTCGCCCAGCGCCGCGTAGACCAGCTGGTGCCGCGCGACGCGCGACTTGCCCTCGAACGCCGGGCTGACGATCAGCGCGCTGAAATGACGGCCGTCGCCTTCGACCTGCAGCACGCTGCAATCGAGCCCGGCCGCGATGTAGCGACGAATGTCCTCGGGGGTCGGCTCCATGGGGTCTCCGCCGGCGTCCCTCACTGCCTCAGTTTGTAGCCACGCTGCAGCAGCCGCGCCGCGACCGCGGTCGTCGCCAGCAGCGCAGCCGATACGACGGCCAGACTGATCCACGGCGACACATCCGACTGCGCAAAGAAGCCGTAGCGGAAACCGTCGATCATGTAGAAGAAGGGATTCAGGTGCGATACGCCCTGCCAGAACAGCGGCAGGCCGTGCACCGAGTAGAACACGCCAGACAGGAAGGTAGCAGGCATCACCACGAAGTTCTGGAACGCCGCCAGCTGGTCGAACTTGTCCGCCCAGATGCCGGCGATCACGCCGAGCGCGCCGAGCATCGCGCTGCCCGCCAGTGCAAAGACCAGAATCCAGAGCGGTGCCTTGCACGCGGGCGGTCCGAACCAGACGGCGACCACGAAGACGCCGAGTCCGACGACGAGGCCACGCACGATCGACGCCAGTACATAGGCGCCGAAGATCTGCCAATGCGAGAACGGAGGCAGCAGCACGAAGACGAGGCTGCCCATGATCTTGGACTGGATCAGGCTGGACGAGGAGTTGGCGAAGGCGTTCTGCAGCACCGACATCATGACCAGGCCGGGAATCAGGAACGAAACGTAGCTCACGCCCGGAAAGGCCTCGACGTGCTCCGCGAGGACCTGGCCGAAGACCAGCAGGTAGAGCACCGCTGTCAGTACCGGCGCCGCAATCGTCTGAAAGCTGACCTTCCAGAACCGCAGCATCTCCTTCGCCAGCAAGGTGCGGAAGGCCACCGCCGGTGACGACGCCGGGATCGCCGAAGCGAGCACAGTGGTGCTCATCGAACCCCCGCGCCGCGCGCTGCGGATCGAGCTCGGCTGCGAATGAGCGCCGAAATCGCGTCGGCGCCGGTGTGCCGTCGCGGCCACATCGCCGCCGCGGCCTGTACACCGCGCCGAGAGGCGCCTGGCAGTGCGTTCATGCGCCGACAAGCTCCATCGCCGCCCACGGGTGCTCGGACATCAACTGCAGGAACACGTCCTCGAGATCTGCGTGTCCCACTTCAAGGTCTTCGACGACGCAGCCCGCCGCGGCGCATTCGGACAGCACGCGGGCCACGCCAGCGGCGTCGGCCAGCCGCAGCGTCAGCACGCCGTCGCGCTCGCCGATTCGGTGCGCCAGCACCGACGGCGGCGGCGTTCCGCGTGGCCGCATCGTCAGCTGCAGGCCGGCGAGATGCGCCAGCAGCGCGCGCGTCGTGTCGAGTGCAACGATGCGACCCGCCTTGAGCATCGCGATCCGTTCGCAAAGGGCCTGTGCTTCCTCGAGATAGTGCGTGGTCAGCACGATCGTGTGGCCCTCGCGGTTGAGTCGGCGGATGAACTGCCAGAGCGTCTGGCGCAGCTCGACGTCGACGCCCGCGGTTGGCTCGTCGAGGACAATCACTGGCGGCTTATGGACCAGGGCCTGCGCGACGAGCAGCCGGCGCTTCATGCCGCCCGAGAGCGCGCGCGTGTTCGCGTCGGCCTTGCCCGCCAGTCCAAGATTTGCAAGCACCTCGTCGATCCAGGCGGCGTTGTGACGCAGTCCGAAATAGCCCGACTGGAAGGTGAGCGTCTCGCGGACCGTGAAGAACGGGTCGAAGGCGAGCTCCTGCGGCACAACTCCGACGGCCAGGCGAGCTGCGCGGAAGTCGTCGACGACGTCGTGACCCATGATCGCGACGCGCCCGGCCGTGGCGCGCACGAGTCCCGCGACGATCGAGATCAGCGTCGTCTTGCCCGCACCGTTGGGACCCAGCAATCCGAAGAATTCGCCCGACTCGATCCGCAGGTCGACTGCATCCAGCGCCACGAGCGAGCCGTAGCGCTTGGAGACGGAGGTAACCTGGATGGCGGCTGTCACGGCGGCGGGCGTCGAAGTGCCCGACGGCCTCGACGAGGAATTGCGGATTATAGGTTCCTCGCCGCGCGCTTCCGGCGTTGCGCGTCAGACGTTCGGAGGCAGCGCTGGCAGCAGCGCAGTGACGCCGTAGACCTCGGCTAGGCTGACCAGTCCGGAGGGTATGCCGGTCACTTGCAGCTTCACACCGCGCGCCGCGGCTTCGCGTTGCCAGTCGAGCAGCATCGCCACGGCTGAAGAATCGCAGCGCGCGACGGCGCTGAGGTCGAACACCGGATCGCCCTGGGCAATGGCCGCGCGGCCCGCGACCGTCAGCTCGGCCGCGTTGGCCATGGCGATCTCGCGCGCCTCGACCCGCATCTCGGCTCAGGCCTTCTTGGCTTCGGCGAGCTGGCGGTTGCGGTCGGTCAACGACTTGATCAGGCCGTCGACGCCGCCCGCATTGATTTCACCCGCGAACTGAGTCTTGTAATTTTCGACCAGCCAGACACCGAGCACGTTGACGTCGTAGATCTTCCAGCCGGATTCCAGCTTCTCGAGGCGGTAGTCGAGCTGAATGGGTTCGCCGCGTGATGGCACCACACTCGTGCGGACGACGACGTCGGCATCGTTCGGCTGCGCGCGGAACGGCTTCATCTGCACCTTGTGATCCTTCACCTGCGACAGCGCACCGCTGTAGGTCCGTACGAGCAGCGTACGGAATTCACGCGTCAGCGCAGTCCGCTGCTCGGGCGTGGCGCTGCGCCAGCCACGCCCTACGGCGAGCTGCGTCATCTTCTGGAAGTCGACGTAGGGCAGGATCTTCTCGTCCACCAGCTTCTGCACGCGGCTTAGATCGCCGCCGGCGATGCTCTGGTCGGCGCGGATGGCGTCGAGCACCTCGGTCGTCAGGTCGCGCACCATCGTGTCGGGCGCGGCGGTGGAGACCTGCGACCATGCGGTGCCGGCGGGCAACAGTGCCGCGGCGGTCAGCATCACGATTCTCAGCAACTTCTGCATCAGGGACTCCAGGTTGCGCGGCCAGATCGACCAGCTGTCAGCCGCGCAGCGACATGGCGTTTGCATCACTCTTCGCCTGATGGCTTAACGCCCGGCTCGACGGACGGTGCACCCGGTTCCGGCTCGGCTGAAGGAGCCTTCTCCGGTTCGGCATCGTCCTCGTCCTTGTCCACTTCCGGCTCAGGCGGTGGATTACCGTCGTAAACGAGGCTACGCCTGCGCTGCAGGTAACCATCGCGGATGAAAGTGTATCGATCGAGCGCCGCCTCGCGTATCAGCCGGTCGGCCGGCAGGAGCTGGGCTCGTTCGTTGACCACGCGCAGTGCAAACACGGAGTATTCGATGCCCGGATAGTTGATGTAGAAATTCAGATCGAGAAAGGGCTCGACGAGGTAGATGCCGGCCGCGTCCCGCACGCTGCTGGGCCCAAAGATCGGGATCACGAGATACGGACCCGGACCGAAGCCCCACACGCCGAGCGTCTGGCCGAAGTCTTCACGGTGCTGTTCGAGGCCGAGCCGGCTCGCCACGTCGAAACACCCGACGATCCCAACGGTGGTATTGATCGCGAAGCGGCCGAGGTCAGACAGGCCTTCGGCCGGCTTGCCCTGGAGCGTGTTGTTGATCGCGGTCGACGGTCCGCGCAGGTTCAGGAACGCGTTCGACAGGCAATCGCGGATCCCGTTGGGGAGCTTGGAATACAGCTCGGCCAGGGGCTTCAGGATGGCTGCGTCGAAGCCGTCGTTGAAGGCAAAGACGTTGCGGTTGAACTTCTCCCAGGGATCGCGCGGGTCCTGCCCCGCATTTGGGGGGATGGTTGCGCAGCCCGCGAGCCCTGCCACCAGCACAGCGAGACATGCGACGCGACGCATTCGGAGGTCCATGATCAACTGCGGCAACCGCACTCCCGCCCTTACTTCTTTTCAGCGCCTTCGGCGGCCTTGTTGTAGAGGAACTGACCGATCAGGTTTTCGAGGACGACGGCCGACTGCGTCATCCTGATCTGGTCGCCGGAGCCGAGGCTCTTGTCAGACCCGCCCGGCTCGAGCCCGATGTACTGGTCGCCAAGCAGTCCGGCAGTGAGGATCTTGGCCGAGGTGTCGGTCGGAAACTTCACGTTCGCATCGAGTTCCATCGTGACCCGCCCCTGGTAAGTCTGCGGATCGAGTGCGATCGCCGTCACACGGCCGACCGTGACACCGGCGCTCTTCACCGGCGCGCGGACCTTCAGGCCGCCGATATTGTCGAATCGGGCGGTGATCGCATACGTGGGACCGGTGCTGAAGCTGGCGAGATTGGCCGCCTTCAACGCGAGAAAGACGACTCCAAGCAGGCCCAGCAGCACGAAGACCCCGACCAGTGTTTCGATTCCCTTGCGTCCCATCGAGCGACTCCTGCAGCATTCCGCTAGCGCGGCGTGCTGAACATCAATGCGGTCAGTACGAAATCGAGTCCCAGCACCGCGAGCGAAGAGATGACCACCGTGCGTGTGGTCGCCTGCGATACGCCCTCCGGCGTTGCCTCGGCTTCATAGCCCTGGTACAGCGCGATGAAGGTGCAGGCGACGCCGAAGACCACGCTCTTGATGATGCCGTTGCCCACGTCGTCCCAGACGTCGACACCGCTCTGCATCTGCGACCAGAACGCGCCGGGATCGATGCCGATCATCAGCACGCCGACGACGTAACCTCCCATGATGCCGACCGCCGAGAATATTGCCGCGAGCAGCGGCATCGAGATTGCTCCAGCGACGAAGCGCGGCGCGAGCACGCGCGACTTCGGGTCCACGGCCATCATCTCCATCGCGGCGAGTTGCTCGCCGGCCTTCATCAGCCCGATCTCGGCCGTCAGCGACGTGCCCGCGCGTCCGGCGAACAGCAGGCCGGTCACGACCGGACCGAGTTCGCGCACCAGCGACAGCGCAACCAGCAGGCCAAGCGACTCCGCCGCGCCATAGCGCGACAGCGTGTAGTAGCCCTGCAGTGCCAGCACGAAGCCGACCGCCAGGCCCGAAGCGGCAATGATGACCAGCGAGTAGTTGCCGATCGCATGGACCTGCGCAATGACCAGGTAGAAGCGCCGCAACGCGGTCGGTGTGTTGCGCACCAGGTCGAGAAGGAAGAACGCGCTGTGCCCGAGCCGCTGCAGCAGGTTGATTGCACGGCGGCCGAGCGCGGGGAGCAGGTTCGAGGCCGTCATCGACGCAGGCCGAGATCTTCGGCGTATTCGCGCGCCGGGTAATGGAACCGGACTGGACCGTCAGGCTCGCCACGGATGAACTGGCGGACTTCCGGGTCGTCGGAGTTTTCCACTTCCCTGGGCGTGCCATGGCCAACGATGCGGCCGCCCGAGATCACGTAGGCGTAATCGCTGATCAGGAAGCACTCGTGTACATCGTGGGATACGACCAGCGACGTGGCGCCGGTCGCGTCGTTGAGGCGCCGGATCAGGTTGGCAGCCACACCAAGCGAAATGGGATCGAGACCGGCGAACGGTTCGTCGTACATGATCAGATCCGGGTCGAGCGCAATTGCGCGCGCCAGAGCGACGCGGCGCGCCATGCCTCCCGACAGGTCCGCAGGCTTGAGATACGCAGCACCACGCAGGCCGACCGCGTTGAGCTTCATCAGCACGAGATCGCGGATCATCGCTTCCGGCAGGCGCGTGTGTTCCCGCAGCGGGAAAGCGACGTTGTCGAACACCGTCAGATCAGTGAACAGCGCACCGAACTGGAACAGCATCCCCACCCGCCGCCGCAGGGCATACAGCGATTCGCGGTCGTGCGGATCCACCGGCGCGCCGTCGAATGTGATCGTCCCCTTCTCCGGCGTCAGCACGCCGCCGATCAAGCGCAGCAACGTCGTCTTGCCGCAGCCGGATCCGCCCATGATGGCGATCACTTTGCCGCGCGGGAACACCATCGAAATGTCCGACAGCACCAAACGTCGGTCGTAACCGAACGTCATCTGATCGATCGCGACGAGCGCGTCGGGGATGTAGGTCTGGGCCATCGGGATCAGCGCATGCCGCGGGCCGGTTATGACCGCGGCCCAAAAACGGCGGCCGCGGATTGTCGCACGAGGGTACGGGGCAGATCGCGGGGTTAAGCACCGCCTTTTCCACACTGCGCCGGGCTGATCCCACGTTCAGCGGGATTGCACCACGCCGGTGCCCGCATCTGCGGGACCGGCGTGGCAGCGCCAGCAGGTATCACGGTCTGAAGGGTGACCGTTGTCGCCGGACCGACGGGTCACTCGGGAATCGTGTTCAGGTAGTACATGGCCGAAAGCAGCGGTCCCGGCTTGCCGAGCGGCGCCAGCCAGCGATTGAAGATGTCCGATATCGCACCACTGCGGTAGATCTGCGACAGCGCGCGGTTGACTGCCAGCCGGAAGTCCGCGTCACGACGCATCACCAGGGCGTAGGGCTCGAACGAGAATTCATCCTGCACCAGCGTGTACTTCACGTCGGACTGCGCCTTGATCACGTTGCCGACCAGCACCACTCGGTCCGCCGCATAGCCGTCGATGCGCCTGTCGTTCAACGCCGCAATCGCCTCAGCGTCGTCCTTGACGTTGGCCACCTTTGCGTCGATCAGTCGTTCCTTCAGCGCTGCCTTCAGTGCCGTCTCGGTCGTCGTCCCCGGCTTCACGCCGATGGTCTTGCCGGCGAAATCGCCGAGGCGGACAAGTTTCGATTCAGTCAGAACCAGCACGGCGCCGCCGTCGATGAAGGTCAGGTTCGAGAAGTCGAATCGCTCCTGCCGGCCGAGCGTCACCGTGGTGTTACCGCATTCGAGGTCCACATTGCCGTTGGCCACCTGTTCGAAGCGATTCGCAGCGGTGACCTGGACCCACTTGACCGCGATCGTTCCGCCGAGCGTGCGCTCGACGCTCGCTGCGATGCGCTTGCACAGATCGACCGAGTATCCGGCGGGCTGACCATCCGGCCCGGTGAACGAAAACGGCGGTGAGTCGGCGCGGTAGCCGAGAGCGATCGACTTCGCGTTCTTGATCTTCTTCAGCGTGCCGGTTTCCTGGGCTGCAGCGCCAAAGGCGAGGAGCAGCACGCACACCGCTGCGAGCAGTTTCAGCATCGTGATCCCTTCCGTTGTTCGAGTGATCGGCGGCGGACGCATGTCCAGCCGGGGCCGTAGGCTACCAGTCAGCCCCCAGGCGACCGAACGTCGATGGCCGCGGACGCTCCCGCGCGACGAGAACGGAAGAGTCGGAGCGCGCGCAGTTCATCGTCGTCTTCGGCAACGACCGCGAATGCGCCGAGCACCGACTCGGGGATCGCGCGTGCACGGCCCGAGTCGAGGTCGACAAAGGTCCAGTTCGTTTCGCCGCGCGCCAGCAGCTTGCGGGCGCGAATAACCGCGTAGCGGCGCAGGCAGTCGCGCTCGCTCCAGCGCGTGATCCACGTGTAGACGTCGATGGCGTCGCCCTGCAACGCCGGCCGCAGGTACTCGATGAAATGGCTGGCGGCGACCCACGCCGTGCGCTCGGCGAAATAGCGTTCCATCGGCCAGCCCTGCGCGGCCGAATGCTCCACCGCGATCTCCTCCATCCAGCGCAGGTATTCGCGGTTGTTGACGTGACCCACAGCGTCGATCGATTCACGACCGACGACGAGCGATTTGTGGAAGATGCGCGGCACCCCGCGAGCTTAGCGCGCGCCAAGACGGGGTCGACGGCCCCGCCCAACGATCCCGCCCTTGAGCGCCTCATGATGCCCCCCGGCACTGGGCGAAGAACCCAGTGCGAACCATTCACACCTCCTTCCACCTAGGCGGGCAACACGGCTCCGAATTGACTGGCCTCAAAGATCGGCGAGAGCGCCTTCGCGCCAGCGGACAGGGATCAGCGCGGGAGGGTCGACACTCCCATCAGGAACTCGTCGACCGCTCTCGCGCACTGGCGGCCCTCCCTGATCGCCCACACGACGAGGCTCTGGCCGCGCCGCATGTCACCGGCAGCGAAGACCTTCGCGACATTGGTCGCATAGGGACGCGGGCCGCCGCGCGCTTCGTCGGTCGCGGCGCGCGCATTGCCGCGCGCGTCCTTGTCCACCCCGAAGGCATCGAGTACCGCGGCTGACGGCGACACGAAGCCCATCGCGAACAGGACGAGTTCGGCCGGCAGTTCGAACTCGCTGCCCGGGACTTCGACCATCTTCATCGCGCCGCTCACCGCGTCCTTCTGCCATTCGACGCGCGCGGCAACCAGGGCGCGCACCCGGCCCTCGCTGTCGCCGACAAACCGCTTTGTCGTCACCGCCCAGTCGCGCTGCGCGCCCTCCTCGTGCGAACTCGAAGTGCGCAGCTTGATCGGCCAGTAGGGCCACGTCAGCGACTTGTTCTCCTTCGCCGGCGGCTGCGGCAGCAGTTCAAACTGCGTGACGGACCTGGCGCCATGACGGTTCGAAGTGCCGACGCAGTCGGAGCCGGTGTCGCCCCCGCCGATGACGACGACATGCTTGCCGGTCGCCAGGATCTGGCCGGCTACCGGATCGCCCGCGACGACCTTGTTCTGCTGCGGCAGGAACTCCATCGCGAAATGGATCCCCTTGAGCTCGCGGCCAGGCACCGGAAGGTCGCGCGACTGCTCGGCGCCGCCCGCAAGCACGATCGCGTCGTACTCCTGTATCAGCTGCTGCGGGTCGACAGTGGCCGTCGACCAGTTGGTGATACCGCTGCCGAGATCGGATCTGGAAACCAGAGTCCCTGTGCGAAAGGTCACTCCCTCGGCCTGCATCTGTTCGATGCGACGGTCGATGTGCGACTTCTCCATCTTGAAGTCCGGGATGCCGTAGCGCAGGAGGCCGCCGATGCGATCATTCTTCTCGAACACCGTCACGTCGTGTCCGGCACGCGCCAGCTGCTGCGCGGCCGCGAGGCCCGCCGGGCCACTGCCAATGACTGCCACGCGCTTTCCGCTGCCCGCCCTTGGCGGCTGCGGCACGACCCAGCCTTCCTCCCAGCCCTTGTCGATGATCTTGTGCTCGATCGACTTGATTCCAACCGGCACGTCCTCGATGTTCAGCGTGCACGCCGCCTCGCACGGCGCCGGGCAGACGCGGCCGGTGAACTCGGGAAAATTGTTGGTCGCGTGCAGGACCTCGAGCGCGGCCTTCCAGTCCTGGCGGTAAACGAGATCGTTGAAGTCCGGAATGATGTTGTTGACCGGACAGCCGTTGTTGCAGAAGGGAATGCCGCAGTCCATGCAGCGCGCCGCCTGCACCGAAGCCTGTTCGTCGTTCAGATGCGTGATGAACTCGCGCCAGTGCTGTTTGCGCGCCTGCGGTGCCTCCGCGGCTTCTTCGAGCCGCTGATATTCCATGAAGCCGGTGATCTTCCCCATCTTCAGCTTTCCCTACGCGGCCAGGCGCTCGGGCGATGCCGGCTGCCGCTTTGATCCGATTTCCTTCAGCGCGCGCCGATATTCGTGCGGGAAGACTTTGACGAAGCGCGTGCGCATCCCCGCCCAGTTGTCGAGCAGCATGCGCGCGCGCAGGCTGCCGGTGTAGCGGAAGTGGCTTTCGACCAGGCCTCTGAGCAGAAACTCATCGACCTCGCCCAGATGCCAGAGCGCTTCGTCGACCGCTTCCTGCTGCTGGGCCGACGGCAGCACCGATTCCAGGTCGCACATCGCGGCGTTGCACTTCGACGCGAAGTCGCCGTGTTCGTCGAAAACATATGCGATCCCGCCCGACATGCCGGCGGCGAAGTTTCGGCCGGTGGCGCCGAGAACAACCACAGTGCCCTTGGTCATGTATTCGCAGCCATGATCTCCGGTACCCTCGACCACAGCCGTGGCACCCGAGTTGCGCACCGCGAAGCGCTCGCCGGCAACGCCGTTGAAGTACGCCTCGCCGGCGATCGCACCGTAGAGCACGGTGTTGCCGACGATGATGTTCTCGGTACCCGCACCGCGGAAGTCGTTCGGGCAACGCACGATGATGCGGCCGCCCGACAGGCCCTTGCCCGTGTAGTCGTTCGCGTCGCCGACGAGATCCAGCGTGATGCCGTGCGCGAGGAACGCGCCGAAGCTCTGGCCGGCCGTGCCGTTGAACTGGATGTGGATCGTGTCGTCGGGCAGCCCGGCGTGGCCGTGCTTGCGCGCGACCAGAGACGACAGCATCGTGCCGACCGTGCGGTTGATGTTGCGGATCGGTGTGATGAAGCTGACGCGCTCGCCACGTTCCAGCGCTGGCCGGCACTGCTCGATCAGCTTGTGGTCGAGCGCCTTCGCGAGGCCGTGGTCCTGCTCTTCCACCACCCGGCGTGCCACATCCGCGGGCATCGGTGGCTGATAGAAGATCCGGCCGAAATCGAGCCCCTTCGCCTTCCAGTGCTCGATCCCGCGCTTGGTCTCGAGCAGGTCCGCGCGCCCGACGAGCTCGTTGAAGCTGCGCACGCCGAGCTGCGCCATGATCTCGCGCACTTCCTCGGCGACGAAGAAGAAGAAGTTGACGACATGCTCGGGCTGGCCCTTGAACTTCGCACGCAGCACCGGGTCCTGGGTCGCCACGCCGACCGGGCAGGTGTTCAGATGGCACTTGCGCATCATGATGCAGCCTTCGACCACGAGCGGCGCGGTGGCGAACCCGAACTCGTCGGCGCCGAGCAGCGCGCCGATCACGACGTCGCGACCGGTCTTCATCTGGCCATCGACCTGCACCGCGATGCGCCCGCGCAGACGATTCAGCACCAGCGTCTGCTGGGTCTCGGCGAGCCCCAGCTCCCACGGAGTGCCCGCATGCTTGATCGACGACACCGGCGACGCGCCGGTCCCGCCGTCGTGACCGGCGATCGTCACGTGGTCCGCCTTGGCCTTTGCGACGCCGGCCGCGACCGTGCCCACGCCGACTTCGGACACGAGCTTCACGCTGATCGAAGCCCGCGGGTTGCTGTTCTTCAGGTCATGGATCAGCTGCGCCAGATCCTCGATCGAATAGATGTCGTGGTGCGGTGGTGGCGAGATCAGGCCGACTCCGGGAACCGAGAACCGCAGCTTCGCGATGTACTCACTGACCTTGTGCCCGGGCAGCTGCCCTCCCTCCCCCGGTTTGGCGCCCTGAGCCATCTTGATCTGGATCTGGTCGGCGCTGATCAGGTATTCGGTTGTCACGCCGAAGCGTCCCGAAGCCACCTGCTTGATCCTCGAGCGCAGTGAATCGCCGTCCTTCAGCGGTATGTCGACCTGCACGCGTTCGTGTCCCAGCACCGAAGCGAGCGTTTCGCCGTTCTTGATCGGGATGCCCCGCAGCTCCTCTTCGTAGCGCGCCGGATCTTCGCCGCCTTCGCCGGTGTTGCTCTTGCCGCCGATGCGGTTCATCGCGATCGCGAGCGTCGTATGCGCCTCGGTCGAGATCGAGCCGAGCGACATCGCACCCGTTGCAAAGCGCCTGACGATCTCCTTCGCCGGCTCCACTTCCTCGAGCGGAATCGCCTTCTTCGGATCGAGCCTGAACTCGAACAGTCCGCGCAGCGTCATGTGGCGGCGGCTCTGGTCGTTGATGATCTGCGCGTATTCCTTGTAGGTCTGGTAGCTGTTGGAACGCGCCGAGTGCTGCAGCTTGGCGATGGCGTCGGGCGTCCACATGTGCTCCTCGCCGCGGACGCGCCACTGGTATTCCCCTCCGGCGTCGAGCATGCGGGCCAGCACCGGATCGTCCGAGAACGCGGCGCGATGCGTACGCACCGCCTCTTCCATGACCTCGAACAGCCCGACGCCACCGACGTTGCTCGCGGTGCCGCGGAAATACTTGTCGACGAGTTCGCGGTTCAGGCCAACCGCCTCGAAGATCTGTGCGCCGCAGTACGACATGTACGTGCTGATCCCCATTTTCGACATGACCTTGTTGAGGCCCTTGCCGATCGCCTTGATGTAGTTCCCGACCGCCTTGGCGGAATCCGCACCGTGCAGCCTTTCGAGCGTCTCCAGCGCCAGGTAGGGATGAACGGCCTCGGCACCGTATCCACCCAGCAGCGCGAAATGGTGCACCTCGCGCGCGGAGCCGGTCTCGACCACGAGGCCTGTTGACGTCCGCAGGCCCTGGACGATCAGGTGCTGGTGGACCGCGCTGGTCGCGAGCAACGCCGGGATGGCAACGTGGTCGCGGTCGAGCGCACGGTCGGTGATGACCAGGATGTTGTAGCCGGCCTTCACGGCGTCGCCCGCCTGCGCACACAGGGACGCGATCCGCGCCTCGACGCCTTCCTTGCCCCATGCCAGCGGATAACAGATGTCGAGCTCAAGCGAACGGAACTTGTTCGACGAATAGTTCTCGATCGCGCGGATCTTCGCCATGTCCTTGAAGTCGAGCACCGGCTGGCTCACCTCCAGGCGCATCGGCGGATTGATGTTGTTGATGTCGAGCAGGTTGGGCTTCGGTCCGACAAAGCTGACGAGCGACATCACCAGCTGCTCGCGGATCGGGTCGATCGGCGGATTGGTGACCTGCGCGAACAGCTGCTTGAAGTAGCTGTAGAGCGGCTTGGGTCGATCGGAGAGCACCGCCAGCGCGGCGTCGTTGCCCATCGAGCCGATCGCCTCTTCGGCCTGCAGTGCCATCGGCTCCATCAGCATCCGCACGTCTTCCTGCGTGTAGCCGAAGGCCTGCTGGCGGTCGAGCAACGGAACCTCAACTTTCGCCGCAGAGTCCGGCGCCTCCCCGGCGCCCGCCGGCAAGTCGTCCAGCTTGATGCGGATCCGCTTGATCCACTCCTTGTAGGGCTTGCTGGCGGCCAGCTGCTGCTTGAGCTCGACGTCGTCGATGATCCGGCCCTGCTCGGTGTCGATCAGGAACATCTTTCCGGGCTGCAGGCGCCACTTCTTGACGATGCGGCTCTCGGGGATCGGCAGCACGCCGACCTCCGACGCCATGACCACCATGTCGTCGTCGGTGATGATGTAACGCGCCGGGCGCAGGCCGTTGCGGTCCAGCGTCGCGCCGATCCGCACGCCATCGGTGAAGGCGATCGCCGCCGGGCCGTCCCACGGCTCCATCATCGAGGCGTGGTATTCGTAGAAGGCACGCCGGTTGGCGTCCATCAGCGTGTGCTGTTCCCACGCCTCGGGGATCATCATCATCACCGCATGGGCGAGGGGGTAGCCGCTCATCACGAGCAGCTCGAGCGCGTTGTCGAAGCACGCGGTGTCAGACTGCCCCTCGTAGATCAGCGGAAAGAGCTTTCCGAGATCGTCGCGCAGCACCGGCGAAGACATCACGCCCTCGCGCGCGCGGATCCAGTTGAAATTGCCCTTGACCGTGTTGATCTCGCCGTTGTGCGCGATCAGCCGGTACGGATGCGCGAGTTCCCAGGACGGGAACGTGTTGGTCGAGAAGCGCTGGTGCACCAGCGCGATCGCCGACACGACGCGCGGATCGCTGAGATCGGCGTAGTAACGACCGACCTGGTCCGCAAGCAACAATCCTTTGTAGACCACCGTTCGCGTCGACATCGACGGCACGAAGTATTCCTTGCCGTGCTTGAGCTTCAGCGCCTGGATCTTGTGGCTCGCGGTCTTGCGGATCACGTAGAGCTTGCGTTCGAGCGCATCGGGGACCATCACGTCCTGGCCGCGACCGATGAAGATCTGGCGGATGACCGGCTCGCGCTCGCGCACCAGTGGCGACATCGGCATATCGCGGTCGACCGGCACATCGCGCCAGCCGAGCACGGTCTGGCCCTCGGCGCGGACGGTGCGCTCGAGTTCCTGTTCGCAGGCCAGACGGGAGGCGTTCTCGCGCGGCAGGAAGATCATTCCTACGCCGTATTCGCCGGGCGGAGGCAGCGTCACGCCCTGCTTGCCGAGTTCGTCGCGGTAGAACGCGTCCGGGATCTGGATCAGGATGCCCGCACCGTCGCCGCACAAAGGATCGGCGCCGACCGCACCGCGGTGATCGAGGTTGTGGAGGATCAGCAGCGCCTGCTGGATCAGCACATGGCTCGCACGCCCCTTGATGCTGGCGACAAACCCGACGCCGCAGGCGTCATGCTCGTTCAAACCGGAATACAGCCCGTGCTGCTGCTCCAGTCCGTCATCGGCGTAGGTGTCCATGGTGTGCGCCTGCAGAGTGGGCCCGGACCCGGAAGGGTTGCGGTCGCCACTCCGGACTGTACTTCGGCGCCACCGCACCGCACAACCGAATCAATAGGGGTCTGTCCCCTATTTATGTGCCCGCCCGACCCGCTCGCCTGTAATCGGGGACATAGCAATAGCTATTCGCCCTGATAACACTGGCCGGCGCGCGCCGTCGCCCGTCAGCCCTGCGTGGCGACAGCTAGCGCTCGGCGGGGCCGCCCCGCGCGGGAGAGCTGCGGCCGACGGGTGCAAAGCGGCTGAATCTGGCCAATGAACGCCGCCGAGCCGACGACCCAGCCCCCAGCCAGAGCCTTCTCAAGTCGCTCCTGCGTACCGCGCTCGGTCCCCGCGTCCAGCAGCCTCCCGTACGCGGCCTGGCGCTCGAACGGCGTGTTGCCGAGCGCCCAGTAAGCAGGAAGCGTACTCAGATAGGGGTCGGTCGCCAGCCCGATATGGACACGACAACTGGACCAGGCGTACTGCTCAGGCGCGACCGCCAGGCGGGCGGGCAACGACTCGACGTAGACCAGCGCGGACAGGCTTGCCGTCGCGGGGTCAAGCACCGCGGCGCGATAGCGCCCCGCAAAGAGTCCACCCCGCTCCCCGCGACGATCGTTGACCCAGCGAACGTAACGTCGTCCGATCGACTGCATGGCATACCCAAGGCCCCGCGCATCAGCCGGCGTGGCAAGCAACCACAGGCCGCGCGCCATCAGCGCAAATCCGTGCAGCGCCACGCCCGCCGCGGCAAGCGCACCGTGCAGTTCGTCGATCAGCCGCCGGGCATCGGCATCATCGCGGATGACATCGCGTGTTCCCGCGTGATGCGCGACGAGGTGCGGATACCCCGGAACCGCCAGGCGAGCGAGGCGCGCCATCGCGAATCAGACCGAATCAACGGCATAGAGCCGCCGATGCTCGCGGATGGCGTAGCGGTCGGTCATGCCCGCCACGTAATCGGCGATCGCGCGCGGGCCCGACTCCGCGACGCGTGCCTGATGGTCCGCCGGCAGCAGGCGGGGTTCCGCGAAGAACGAATCGAACAACTCGCGCACGATCTTGCGCGCCTTGGCCGCCATCCGCATCACGCGATAGTGCCGGTACAGGTTGTCATAGAGAAATTTCTTCAGCGCGTCAGCCTCGGAACGCGTTTCCTGCGAAAAGGCGATCAGCGGCGGCGACTGGCGGATGCCTTCGATCGTTTGCGGGTCGACCGCTGCAATCCGCAGGCGGCTTTCCTCGGTCAAGTCCACGATCAGGGTGTTGATCATCCGCCGCACGGTTTCGTTGATCGCGCGGCGTTCGGCAATCTCCGGAAACTGCTCGCGCACGAGCGCAACGTGCCGCGCGAACAAGGGCACCGTCATCAGCTGCTCGACCTCGAGCAGGCCCGACCGCAGACCGTCGTCGATATCGTGGTTGTTGTAGGCGATCTCGTCGGCAAGGTTGGCGATCTGCGCCTCGAGGCTCGGTTGCCGCTTCAGCAGGAAGCGCTCACCCAGTTCACCGAGTCTGCGTGCGTTCTGCAGCGAGCAATGCTTCAGGATTCCTTCGCGCGCCTCGAAGGTCAGATTCAGTCCGTTGAACGCGCCATAGCGCTCTTCGAGCTCGTCGACTACGCGCAGCGACTGGAGGTTGTGCTCGAAGCCGCCGTGCTGCTGCATGCATTCGGCGAGCGCGTCCTGGCCCGCGTGCCCGAATGGCGTATGGCCGAGGTCATGCGCCAGTGCGACCGCCTCGACGAGGTCCTCGTTCAACCGCAGGTTGCGCGCGATCGCGCGCGCGATCTGTGCCACCTCGAGCGAGTGCGTCAGGCGCGTGCGGAACAGATCGCCTTCGTGATTGACGAAGACCTGCGTCTTGTACTCGAGCCGGCGGAACGCCGTCGAGTGAATGATGCGGTCGCGGTCGCGCTGGAATTCGGTGCGCCCGGGCGCGCTCGGCTCGGGATGGCGGCGACCCCGGGACCGCGACGGATCTGCGGCGTAGGGCGCGAGCTGTCCCGTAGTCGCGACCATGCCGGCGCTCACACGTAGCCCCCCGCTGCGAGCGTCTCGCGCAGCGCGCTGTCGGCCACTGCGCGCTGAACCGCGTGGCCGATCCGATCGAGCAGCACGAAGCGGATCTCGCCGGCGTCCGCCTTCTTGTCGGCGCGCATGGACTTCATGGCCCGTTCCAGCGATAGTCCGGCGATCCGGGTCGGCAGACCTGCCCCGCTTACTGCGGACTTGATCGATTCGAGCTCGCCTCTCGGCAGCAGACCGACGCGGCTCGACAGGTCACCGGCGAGCACCATGCCGCAGCCAACGGCCTCGCCATGCAGCCATGTCGTGTATCCCGTCATGGCCTCGATCGCATGGCCGAACGTATGACCGAGATTCAGGAGTGCGCGCTCACCCGTCTCACGCTCGTCCCGCTGCACGACGCCTGCCTTGATCTCGCACGAACGGGCGATGGCGCGCGTCAGTGCTTCCGGGTCACGCGCGCGGAGCGCAGGCATGTCGCGCGTCGTCGCCTCGAAATACGCGCGGTCGGCCAGCAGGCCATGCTTTAGCACCTCGGCAAGCCCCGCCGATAGCTCGCGGTCGGGAAGCGTGCTCAGGCTGGCCGTGTCGCTGATGACGAGCGCAGGCTGATGAAATGCCCCGATCAGGTTCTTGGCGGTCGGATGGTTGACGCCGGTCTTGCCACCCACGGACGAATCGACCTGGGCGAGCAGGGTCGTCGGCATTTGAATGAAGCGGATACCGCGCATGTAGATCGCAGATGCGAATCCCGCAACGTCCCCGACGACGCCGCCCCCGAGTGCGACGAGGACGCTCTTGCGGTCGGCGCCTGCCGCAACCAGACCGTCGATGATCGAGGCGACCGCCGGCCACTGCTTGTGCACTTCGCCGTCGGGCAGGATGACTGTGCTGACCTTCGAGACCCCTTGCAGTGCGCGTCGCACCGCGTCCCCGTACAGGGAATCAACCGTCGCGCTCGCAACCAGCAGCAGCCGCGTGGGCGCCAGTGGCCCAACGAATTCGCCCGCCCGGTGCAGCAGTCCGCTGCCGATGAGGATGTCGTACTGACGGCCGGTCAGCCCGACGGTGACGCGTTGCATCGGCAGATTGTACGAGTCGTACAGTGCGGCTCAGCCGGCCGATGACCTCATCGACCTCAGTGCGCGCAGCTCCGGACGCGCAAGAAGCCGTTCAACCACCCGTCTGGGATTCGCAGTCGCAGACTGCACGGCAACATGAGCCGTTTCCGAGTACAGCGGTTCACGCTCGGCCAGCAGTTGCTCGATTCGCGCCCTCGGATCGTCGGTCTGCAGCAGCGGTCGTGACCGGTCCTTGCGCGTGCGGCGATACACTTCATCGGCGCTGGCACGCAGGTAGATCACCAGGCCGCGTTCGCGCAGACGCAGACGCGTCTGGGCATCAAGGACAGCACCGCCCCCCGTCGCCAGGACGATCCGCGACTTTCCGGTCAATTCGTCGAGGAGCGCCGCCTCGCGCCGCCGAAAGCCCGCCTCGCCCTCGATCTCGAAGATCGTCGGAATCGAAACACCGCTGCGCGCTTCGAGTTCGCGATCGGCGTCGACGAATTCAAAGTCGATCGCCTGCGCCAGCAACCGTCCGATGGTCGACTTGCCGGCGCCCATCATGCCGATCAGGAAGACTGCTGAGTTCGCGGAAAGCATGGGGTCGAGCGTAGCGGAGCCAACCCCACAAAGCACAAGGGCCGCCGGCTTCGCAGCAGCGGCCCTCGAGACGAGCGGGACCAATCAGTTCGGGTTGGTGCAAACGTTCGCAATTCCGAACGGACTGATCGCAAATCCCGGCGTCGACTCACTGTCGACGTCCGCCTTGGCGGCCGACAGCCGATAGTTGAAAGTCGTCAGGCGCTCGGAGCCTGCGGTCGCGGCGCGTGCCTCGATCTGGTACTCGGCCCAGAAGTAGAACCTCTGGCCATGCCGTATGCGCAGCACGACGAAGCCCGAGCTATCTGTCACGCCGTTGTTGTCGAGGGTAAACGCCGCCGATTGCCCCGGCCAGAGAATGCCGTCCTTGTTAAGGTCAGCGTCGCCCGAATCAAGCACACCGTTGAAGTTCAGGTCTTCGTTCGCGCACTGTGTGACCGGAGGCACGGGCGCCCAGCCCACACCCGTCGTGAATCCCATCTGACCCTTGTAGTAGTTCAACGGCAGCAGCCGCACCGACACCGGTACACCGGCGACGCCCTTGCCCGCGGCATCCGTCACGTAGATGCTGAAGAGCTTTTCGTAGTCGAGATTGTTGTTGACCTTGGCGATTTCGTTATTGGTCGAGATCCGCACGAACAGCGGCTGCTGTGAAATCGTGAGATTCACCGCCTTCTCGTTGGCGTTGCATGGCGCCACACCCCCATTGGGCAGGGTTGCCACATTGTCGACCGAAGCGCACACGACGATCTGATCGGTACCAGTAGTGGCTGCGCCGGCAATGAATCGAGCCGACACCAGGCCACCCAGGTTGGTGAGCACCGGAGACGCTGTCGTATCGATGCTGAGTTTGCCGAACGGCGGCGAGGACGCGATCCGCAGACGAACATGCGCGTTGCCGACCGGGATTCCGACAGCCGTACCGAGGTCGCCGGTCACCCGAACGTCAATCTGCGAAAAGTTTGTCTCCGATGTACCGGAGTTCGGACCGATCACTGACGGATTCGCCTGAACCGTAAGGTCCTTGATGGCCACCCCGGTGGGAACCGGGTCCGGGAGCGCAGCGCTTCCCGCCTGAACGTCGGCCTGTCCTGTGGCGTTCGCCCCTGTGGCGACGACATGCGTATTTGCGCTGACGCCGGTGAGCGTCACCTTGGCAATACCGGATGCACTGGTCGTCGCGACGGCCGACGAAAGTGTTCCTCCGTTGGTCACGAAGCTGACAACCACGCCGCCGAGCGGGACCTTAGCCGCATCGGTCACCGATGCGGAAATATCGACCGAGGTCGTGGCGTCAGCAGCCGTCGGCGGCGACGCGGTCAATGTCAGCGTCGCGCCCGATACCGCGATGCCTGCGGCACCGATGACTGTGCCACTCTTGGCTGTAATCGTTACGTCACGATTGCCGCGGTCCGCGCCAAGGCCGAAGGTGGCCGTCACGCGGCCCTGCGCGTCGGTCTTGTCGGACTGTCCGGACAGGATCCCGGACGACGCGCTCAAGGAAACGGGGACATCAGACAGCGCGCGCCGGTTGGCGTCGACCGCAGTGACCGTCACGGTCGTCGCCTGATCCGCCTTCGCGTCCAGCGTCGGCTTGGCGACGGTGACCTCGAGCGCGGCGAGTGGCACCACGGTGGTCGGATTCGTCGGCGCGGGTCCCGGCGCCGGATCACCACCGCAGGCGAGCATGACGACGCCAGAGGCGACCGCCATCAGTGCGGTAAGAAAACGGAGGGGAAGTTTCTTCGACACGTTCGTCACCTCATTGCTCGACCGTCTTACCGCACCGACGCCAGCGCCCGCTCGGAGACGATGCGCGGCGTGATGAAGATGATCAGCTCGGTCTTGTCGTTGATCTTGGCCTGGTTCTTGAAGAGCCATCCGACATAGGGGATGTCGCCCAGCCAGGGTACCTTGGTGGTCTGCGTCCGCTCGGAGTGCTCGTAAATGCCGCCCAGGACGACCGTGCCGCCGTTCTCCACGAGAACCTGCGTCTGTACGGCTTTGGTGTCGATGGCCGGGCCGGCGGTGGTCTCCGCGCCGCGCGTGTCCTTGTTGACCTTGACGTCCATGAAGATCGCGCCCTCGGGCGTGATCTGCGGCGTGACCTCGAGCTTCAGCACCGCCTTGCGGAATGCGACCGAGGTCGCACCACTCGACGTGGCCTGCTGGTACGGAATCTCCGTGCCCTGCTCGATGATCGCCTTGACCTTGTCCGCAGTGACGACGCGCGGGCTGGAGATCACCTTGCCGAGGCCATCCTGCTCGAGAGCGGAGACCTCGAGTTGGAGCACCCGCGACAGGCTGGCGTTGACCAAAGTCAGCGCAAAACCGCTCGGGTTGAAGCCGCCGATGCCCGTGGCCGGCAGATTGACGAAGTTGGAGGTGTTGGTCAGGTTGGTCGATGTACTGCCTCCGCCGCCCGTTCCCGCGCCAGTCGTCGTGACTATCGTGCCACCCGGCCCGGTGGCTGACACCGTGCCGAGGCCGCTACCCTGCCCGTACACGCCGGTGCTCGCGAGCTGCGTTGGATAGCCGGTCGTGCCGCCGAGCCGCACGCCCAGGCTGCGGGAGAACTTGTCGTCGGCTTCGACGATGCGTGCCTCGATCAGTACCTGTGGCACCGGGATGTCGATCCGCTGCAGCAGGCGGCGCACTTCCTCGAGGCGGGCGACCGTGTCCTGCACGAACAGCTGGTTGGTGCGCGGGTCAACCGCGACGCTGCCCCGCTTCGAGAGCAGCCGTTGCTTGTCGTCGACCAGCAGGCGCCGGACCTCATCCGCCTTCTGGTAGTTGACGACGAAGGCCTCGGAGCGGAGAGGCTCAAGTTCCTGGATCTGGTTGCGCGACTCGAGCTCGAGCTTTTCCTTGGTCGCGATCTCGTCGCGCGGCGCCACGAGCAAGACGTTGCCGTTCTTGCGCATGTCGAGGCCCTTCGACTGCAGGATGATGTCGAGCGCCTGGTCCCACGGCACGTCCTTCAGCCGCAGCGTGATCGTCCCACCGACCGAGTCGCTGGTGATGATGTTCAGGTTGGTGAAGTCGGCGATGACCTGCAGCAGCGAGCGGACGTCGACGTTCTGGAAGTTGAGCGACAGGCGCTCGCCCTGATAGCCCTGTCGGGTCCCCTGGAACAGGCGCTGCGGGTCCTCCTTGACGGGGCGCACCTCAAGCACGAAGCGCGTGTCGCTCTGGTACGCATTGTGTTCCCACAGGCCACGCGGCTCGACCACCAGGCGCACGTTGTTGCCCTGCTGGCTCGCGGTCATGCTGTTGACCGGTGTGGCGAAGTCAGACACATCGAGGCGCCGCTTCATCGTGTCCGGTAGCGTTGTGTTCAGGAAGTCGACGACGACGGTGTTGCCCTGCTGGCGAATGTCGACGTTGGTGTTCGGATCCGACAGGTCGATGATCACGCGGCCCTCACCTTCGGCACCGCGTCGGAAGTCGACACCGCGCAGGGTGCGCGCGCCGGACGCGCTGGCTGTCGGCGCGAAGCTCGTTGAGGGGGCCGGCGCTGCGGCCGGCGCTTCCGCGGCCGCAACGGCACCGGTCGGTCGGAAGGTCGTCGTGTCGGTCGCGCCACCCAGGGCGACCAGTATCCGGTTGCCCTCGACGCTTATCGCATGAGTCAGCGGCTTCTTCAGGTTCAGCACGACACGCGACCGGCCCTGTGCCTGGACGATGTTCACGGAACGCAGGTCGCCCTGATTCAACTCGACCAGGTTGCGGCCGACGGCGTTGACCGCGCCCGGCAGATCAAGCGCGACGCGCGCCGGGTTCGCGACCGAGAAACTTGCCGGTGGCGTCTGAACCGGGCTCTTCATGTCGATGGTCAGCACGACGCCAGTGGACGTCAGCGTTGCATCGACCCTCTCGATCGCATTGGTCACATCGGCCGCTGGCGTTTGCGCCCAGGCCAACGCGGTCAAGGCGGCGAGCCCGGCGATGGCCAGTTTGCAGACCGCACTGACCAGACCCCCCATCGACATCCTCATCTCTTGCTCCCCTGTCGGCCACCGGCGTCTTGCCGTCCGGCCTCCTGCAACTCCAGCTTCGCCGGTCGCTCGACCCATTCGCCGGCGGCGTCCTGGACGATTTCCTTCAGGTCCACTTCGGTTTCAGTGATCTTTGTGACGAGGCCGAAGTTCTGCCCCACGTAATTTCCTGCACGGACCATGAAGGTCTGGCCGGAGACATCGATCAGGGCAACGTTGTTGCTCTGCTGTCGCAGCGTGCCAACCATCTTCAGCTGGTCGAGCGGAAATCCCTCGAGCGCCTCGCGCCGGCGATCGAGATCGGGCTTGATCGCGCTGGTGCTGGCGCGCGCCTGGGCCTGGCGCGCCACGGCGAGCACCATTTTCTGCGCGTCGAACGGGTCCATCAGTGTCTTCGCCTCATAGGTGTACGGCGAGAACTGCTTGGGCTCGGGCACCGGCTGGGTGGTGGGTCGCATCGACTTGCGCGTGTCATCCATCCACGCGCGCAGTTCAGTATCGCTGCCGCCACCGCAGGCCGCGAGCGAGCAGGTCGCGACGGCGAATGCCGCGGCGCGCATCGCCAGAGACTTGTCCATCATCATTTGCTCGGCCCCTTGGTGGCTGCCTGCGTCTTCGCCTTGCGCTGATTGGCAATCTCGTCGGCGTCGAGATAACGGTAGGTCTTGGCGGTGGCGTCCATTGTCAGGGCGCTGCCCTTGCCGACTGTCACGTTCAGGTTGTTGAGCGTCACGATCCGCGGCAGATTCGCGATATCGCCGGCGAAGGAGCCGAGGTCGTGGTACTTGCCGACCAGCTTGATGGCGATCGGCAGCTCGGCGTAATACTCCTTGACGTTGGTCTGGCCCGGCTTGAAGAGTTCGAAGTCGAGGCCGCGCCCGACGCCCGCCTGGTTGATGTCCGACAGCAGCGCGTCCATCTCGGACTTGCTCGGCAACTGCTTCTCCAGCGTGAGCACGTACTGGCTGACCTGCTCGCGCTGCTTGCGCAGTTCGTCGAGATTGATCGCCTGCTGCAGCTTGCTCTTGTATTCGTCCTTGAGCTTCTCTTCGTCGGCCTGCAACTGCGCGAGCTGCTCGTTCTGGCCGCTCCAGAGGCCAAACCAGCCGCCCACACCGAACGCAGCGATCACGACGACCCACAGCACGATCCGCGGTGCGATCGGCCATGTGCCGACGTTATCGAGGGTCAGGCCCCGGAATTGCGAGAGTAGGTCTCGACTTGCCATGCGTGCCTCTGAATCGACCTATTTCTTGGGCGCGGGCGCAGCCACGGGCGGCGCCGTTGAAGCCACTGCAGGCGTCGTCGCACCCGCCGCGACCGCCGCGGCTGAACGGGGCTGCGCCTGCGCCTGCTGCTGCAGCTGGGTGCGTTCTGGAGTCGGCTTCATCGTGAAATTCAGCGAAAACTCGAACACCCGTCGGTTCATCCCTGCGGGCCCCTGCCCTGCCACCTTGATTTCGATAAGTTCCGGGCGCTCGAGCACGCGCGAATTGTTCTGCAGGTTGCGAAGGAACTCCGAGACACGCTCGTTCGATGCGGCCCAGCCGCTGACGTTGACCTTGCGGTCCTCCTGCTTGATCGAGCGCAGGTAAATGCCTTCGGGCACCTGTTTGGCAACTTCGTCGAGCAGATACACCGGCTGGTTGCGGTCCGCCTGCAAATCCTCGACCGCGCGCTGGCGCGCCCGCAGTCCGTCGATCTCCTGGCGCAGCGATGCAATTTCCTTGATCTGGGTGTCCAGCTTGGCGTTCTCGTTGCGAATGAAGTCGTTGCGGGCCTGCTGATTCGCGATGTAGCCCTGCAACACCGACCAGACCACACCGATCATCGCCAGGCCGACGACGGCCGATATCGCCGTCAGCGCCCAGAAGAGCTTCTTCTGCCGTTCGCGTTTGGCGGCGCGATGCGGCAATAGGTTGACGCGCGGCGCGGTCATCGCCAGACCCCCGCGCTACGCGCGGCAATGCGAGCCTTGTTGGCCGGTGCTGCGCTCATTTGTCGAACCTCCGCATCGCCAGGCCGCACGGTGTCAGCAACGCCGGCGCGTCGAGCCGCAGCTGCTTCTCGCGGATGTTCGGCGAGACCTCCATGCCCTTGAACGGCGATATCACCGACGTCGGCACCTGCGCGCGCTCCATCAGCGCGTCCGGGAGTCCGGTCAGCACGGCCGATCCGCCGGCCAGCATGATCTGGTCGACCCTGCTGTACGGTGTGGAAGTGAAGAAGAACTGCAGCGCGCGCGTAATCTCGGTCGACGCCGTGTCGATGAACGGCTTCAGTACGGTGGTTTCGTAATCGGCAGGCAGATCACCGCTGCGCTTCTTCTGTTCCGCCTCTTCCGTCGGAATGCCGTAGGCGCGCGAGATGTCGCCCGTGAGCTGCTGTCCGCCGAACGGCTGCTCGCGCTCATAGATCGCTTCGCCGTCGTGCATCACCGTGACGCTCGTGGTGTTCGCGCCGATGTAGAAGACAGCGATCACGAGGCCTTCGCCCGCGTTTGGCAGCTGCTCGATCAGGCGCTCGACGGCGGCGCGCGATGAATACGACTCGACGTCGACGACCACCGGTTTGAGCCCTGCGGCCTGCGCCACAGCAATTCGGTCCTCGACCTTTTCCTTGCGCGAGGCAGCGATCAGGACCTCGACGTCGTCCGGCGCGTTCGGGATCGGGCCCAGGACCTGAAAGTCGAGGCTGACCTCATCGAGCGCAAACGGGATGTATTGGTTCGCCTCGCTCTCGACCTGCATCTCGAGTTCTTCCTCGCGCAGGTTGCCCGGCAGGGCGATGCGTTTGGTGATGACGGCGGACGCCGGCAGCGCCATCGCCACGTTGCGGATCTTGCCGCCGGCACGGCGCCAGGCGCGTTTTACGGCGTCGGCGACCACGTCGATCTTGTCAACGTTGCCGTCGACCACCGCGCCACGCGGCAGCGGCTCGATGGCATAGCGCTCGAGCCGCATGGTGCCCTTACCGGCTTCCGACAACTCGACAATCTTGACGCTCGACGAGCCGATATCCAGCCCGATCATCGGCGGCGTCTTTGGACCAAAGGGCAGATCGAATGCCAAGGCGGTACTCCCTGCGACGGACTCAGCTCGGTGTCATGCGGATCGAGGCAACCGCCGACAGCGCAGTGGTACACCTACGCCCCGGCCACGGAAACGCCTCGAACAAAGCCGGTTTTCCCTTAAATTTCGAGCGTTTACCGCGTTTTTGTCGGATGGCACTTGAGATCCTATCAACATAAGCAAGCGAACTACAAGCCCCGCGTTCGGCCTAACCGTGCCCCCTTTGAGGGATTAACAACGAACGGTTCGTGACGAGGTGCGTCCAAGGCCTACCGTTCAGTGGACGTCAACGCGGGTCCCGGCCGTCGAAGTGCTCGACTCCTATAATTCCCGACTCTCCGTGCAGCGAAGCGCAAATAAGCGGTCACTCGCACGCCCAGTTCCCTCCAGCGACGGTTCCTGTGTCCATGGACAAGCCCGGCATCGATGACGCGGCGCCCGCCCCACGGTCCTCGTGGCCGTGGTACCAGCGCGCGCTCCTGTTGATGGGCGGGCTGGCCGGAGCGGCGATCATCTCTGGGCTGCTGCTGCTGACCTTCGCCTTTGCGATCGTCTACGCCAACCTTCCTTCGATCGAAACCCTGACCGATTACCGGCCGAAGATCCCGTTGCGGGTCTGGACGGCCGATGGCCTGCTGATCGGTGAGTTCGGCGAAGAACGGCGGGACTACGTCGCCGTCGCCGATATGCCGGACTTGATGAAGAAGGCGATCCTCGCAGCGGAGGACGATCGCTTCTATGAGCATCGCGGGGTCGACTACGCCGGCCTGGCGCGTGCCGCCGCGTCCAATTTCGTCACAGGCCGGCGCGGCCAGGGCGGCAGCACGATCACGATGCAGGTCGCGCGCAACTTCTTCCTGAGTTCGGAGCGCAGCTACGTCCGCAAGGTCTACGAGATCGCTCTGGCCTACAAGATCGAATCGTCGCTCAGCAAAGACCGCATTTTCGAGGTCTACGCCAACCAGATTTTCCTGGGGCAGCGCGCCTACGGCTTCGCTGCCGCTTCGCAGGTGTACTTCGGCAAGAAGCTGAAAGACCTCACAGTGGCCGAGATGGCGACGCTGGCCGGCCTGCCGGTCGCGCCGAGCGCGTACAACCCGTTCGTGAATCCCAAACGGGCGAAGAGCCGCCAGCAGTACGTGCTGACGCGGATGCTGGATCTGGGTTACATCGACCGGCCCACCTTCGACACCGCGCTGGCCCAGGAACTCAAGCCGCGACACGGGAGCCCGCTTGCCGATGAGTCACCGCGGATGCGGCTGCACGCCGAATACGCGGCAGAGCTCGCCCGTATGCTGGTCTATGACGTCTTCCGCGAAGAAACGTACACGCGCGGCCTTAACGTCACGACCACGCTGCGGCGCGAGGACCAGGAGGTCGCGTACAACGCGCTGCGCAAGGCCGTGCTGGACTACGACCGCAAGTATGGCTATCGCGGGCCGGAAGCATTCATCGAACTCGACGCAGATCCGGCAACGCGCGACCAGCGCATCGAGGATGCGCTGGTCGAGGCGATCGACAGTCCCAACATGGTCCCGGCGGTCGTGCTCGAGGCCGCGCCGCAGTCCGTCCGCCTGGCGCTGCAGGGCTCACAAACCGTCGAGATCAAGGGCGACGGGCTGAAGTTCGTCGCGCCGTCGCTGTCGCCCAAGGCGCAACCAGCCCGCAGGCTCATCCCCGGCGCCGTGGTTCGCATTGCCCGTAACGAGAAGATGGGCTGGGAGATCGTGCAGTTGCCCCAGGTCGAGGCCGCATTCGTTGCCGCCAACTCCCGCAACGGTGCGATACGCGCGCTGATCGGCGGGTTTGATTTCAATCTGAACAAGTTCAACCACGTCACCCAGGCGTGGCGCCAGCCCGGCTCGAGCTTCAAGCCGTTCATTTATTCGGCGTCACTCGAGAAGGGATTCACGCCGAGCACGCTGATCAACGATGCGCCGCTGTCGATCGATCCGGACCTCACCGGCGGCCAGGTATGGGAGCCCAAGAACTACGACGGCAAGTTCGAGGGGCCGATGCGGTTGCGGCAGGGCCTTGCGAAGTCAAAGAACCTGGTCTCGATCCGCATTCTGCAAGCCATCGGCCCACGCTATGCGCAGGACTGGGTGGTCCGCTTTGGTTTCGAGGCCGACAAGCACCCTGCCTATCTCACCATGGCACTCGGCGCAGGCTCGGTGACACCCTGGGTGCTGCTGAATGGCTACTCCGTGTTCGCGAATGGCGGCTACGGTCTGGAGCTCCACCTCATCAGCAAGGTCAGCGACGCAAACGGCAAGACGCTGATGGAAGCCAAGCCGGTCGTTGCCGGCGATTCCGCGGTGCGCGTGCTCAACGAACGCAACGCCTTCGTCATGGACAGCCTGCTGAAGGAGGTCGCGCGCACCGGCACGGCGGCACGCGCCTATGCGACTCTGAAGCGGGCCGATGTCGGCGGCAAGACGGGCACGACCAACGACTCGCACGACGCGTGGTTCGCCGGTTACGGTGGCGATCTCGTCGCGGTCGCCTGGATGGGCTTCGACCAGCCGCGTCCGCTCGGCGAGCGTGAAACCGGCGGCGGCCTCGCCCTGCCGATCTGGATCACCTACATGTCCAAGGCGCTCAATGGCGTTCCTGAAGCAACGCGCACGGCGCCAGCCGGCATCGTCGAGCTTGGCGGCGAGTACTACTACGTCGAGCACCAGCCCGGCCAGGGTGTAGCCAGCGTGGGACTCGAGGACGGCCTGCCGCCGGAAGAGAAGGCCAAGCGTGAAACGGTGCGCGAGCAGATCTTCTAGATTGTGGCTCAGCGCGGCCGGCCGCTGAAGACAACGGCGCTGCCACTGAGCGCCGAGACAATGCGCGAGAGTGCACTGAAGAATTCGGTGCCGTCGCGCGTGTCACGCCAGCTTCCATCCGACCACTGATAGTGATGCGCACCGCTGCGTGCGGCCAGCCACAGCTGCCGCATCGGTAGCTGGCTGTTGACGACAACCCGGCCGCCGTCGCTCAATTCGAGCGTCAACACGTTGCCGGCGCGGCTGAGCTCGATGTCGAGGCCGCTCGCGTCAACGGCGTCCTCAATGCCCGCGAGCGCGGCTTCGGCACGCTCCAAGAACTCGGATTCAGTCATGTTAGATTCGTTTACACCATGGCTTGCACGCGTTTCGGCATTCTAGGAGCGATCGTGATCGCACTCCTGGGGTGCGGCCAGAAGGGGCCGCTGGTGCTGCCGCCGCCGGCGCCGGCACCGCAGTCGCGCGCGCCAGCTCCACCCCCGGCCGATGCGCAGCCGCAGAGCGAAAGGCCGGTCGACAAACGCCTCGAAGTGCCGGCCACCAACGAGCCGCGATGACCATTGCGCTGCCCGACGAGGTTGGCTTCTCCTATCGCGGCAACGATCTGTACTGCGAGGGGGTCGCGATTGCCGCGATCGTGGAGCGTTTCGGCACGCCGACCTTCGTGTACTCGCGGCGCGCGATCACGCAGGCCTTCGAAGCATATTCGGCGGCGCTGAGCGGGCGCCGCGCGATGGTCTGCTATGCAATGAAGGCCAACTCCAATCTTGCCGTACTCGACGTGCTGGCGCGACTTGGAGCCGGCTTCGATATCGTGTCAGGCGGCGAACTCGCCCGCGTCATCGCGGCCGGAGGTTCGCCTGACAAGGTCGTGTTTTCGGGCGTCGGCAAGACCGAGGACGAGATCGAACAGGCACTGGCGGCCGACATCTTCTGCTTCAACGTCGAGTCCGCCGCCGAGCTCGACCGCATCGACGCTGTCGCGCGCCGCGCACGGCGGCACGCGCGCGTTTCGGTCCGGGTGAATCCCGACGTCGACCCGCGGACCCATCCCTACATCTCAACCGGGCTCAAGGACAACAAGTTCGGCGTCGGTCCGGAGGAGACCCTGGCGCTGTACCGCTCTGCTTCGACTCGCCCCGGGGTCGAGATGAGCGGCATCGATTGCCATATCGGGTCGCAGATCACCGAGATCGAGCCTTACCTGAACGCGGCCGATCGGCTGCTCGACCTGGTCGAAGCGATCGACGGCCTGGGCATTCGCCTCGACCACATCGACTTTGGCGGCGGCCTCGGCATCCGCTACGCAGAAGAAACTCCGCCCGACCCGACGCAACTCGTGCGTGCACTCCTGCAACGCGTCGATGCCCGCGGCTTCGCTGACCGCACACTGCTGATCGAGCCCGGCCGGTCGATCGTCGGCAACGCCGGCATCCTGGTCACGCGCGTCGAGTACCTGAAACGCACCGAGGTCCGGTCCTTCGCGATCGTCGATGCGGCGATGAATGATCTGCTGCGGCCGACGCTGTATGACGCGTGGATGGGCATCGTGCCGGTACAAATGCGCCCGGGCGCTGCGGAACGCTATGACGTCGTGGGACCGGTGTGCGAGTCGGGCGACTGGCTGGCGCACGACCGATCGCTCGCCCTGTTGTCCGGTGACCTGCTCGCAGTCACCGGCAGCGGAGCCTATGGGATGGCGATGAGTTCCAACTACAACACCCGGGCGCGCGCCGCGGAAGTGATGGTCGACGGCGACCGCGCTTACGAGGTGCGCCGGCGCGAAACGATCGCCGAGCTGTTTGCAGGCGAGTCGATCCTGCCCTGAGCCCCGGCGGAGCGCCGCGCCAGGTCGCGGCGGGCGGACCACGCGTGGAAGACCCGCGCACCCAGCAGCAGCGCCAGCACCGCCGCGTACTGCGCCGGGGGGACAAAGTCGTTCTTCGCGATCTTGTGGAACCAGTAGTGCGCGACACCAAGGATGCCGATCAGATAGACGAGCCGGTGCAGGCGTTGCCAGTTGCGACCACCGAGGCGCCGCACCATCGCGTTCGTCGAGGTCAGCACGAGCGGGATCATCAGCAGATAGGCGAAGAAGCCCAGCGTCAGATAGGGTCGCTTTGCGACGTCGGCGGTGATCGCGGCCAGATCGAACCAGTGATCGAGCCAGACGAACGCCGTGATGTGCAACGTCGCGTAGAACGCCGCGTACAGGCCGAGCATCCGGCGCAGTCGCACCAGCCAGTTCCACCCCGTCAGCCAGCGCAACGGTGTCACGCCGAGCGTGACCAGCAGCAGCACCAGGGTCCAGGTGCCAAGGAACCGCAGAATGGCCTCGACCGGGTTGGCCCCGAGTCCGCCGGTCAGGATGCGCTGCGCGAGTACCAGCAGCGGCACCAGTGCCAATCCAAACACGAGCGCGCGCACGATGCCGAGCCTCCGCGGCGTCAGGTTCGCGAGGCCGGAGAACGAGGCCACAGGGGACTGAACGGCAGACATCCCGCAATGTTGAAGGCTCAGTAAAGCTTCATCAGATCCATGCCGGTGTAAAGGCTCGCGACCTGTTCGGCGTAGCCGTTGAACATCAGCGTCGGCCGTCGCCGGCTGAAGATGTCCTCGCCGAGCCGGCGCTCGGTCTTCTGGCTCCAGCGCGGATGATCGCGCTCAGGATTCACGTTCGAATAGAAGCCGTATTCGCCGGGGTTGGCGGTCTGCCAGGCGGTAGCCGGCTGCTTCTCCGTGAAGCGGATGCGAACGATCGACTTGGCGCTCTTGAAGCCGTACTTCCACGGCACGACGATGCGCAGCGGCGCGCCGTCCTGCGCCGGTAGGACCTGCCCGTACATGCCGAAGGTGAGCAGCGCCAGCGGATGCTTTGCTTCGTCGAGGCGCAACGCCTCCTTGTAGGGCCAGTCGAGCACCGGGTAGCCGAGTCCCGGCATCTGCTTCGGATCGGCCAGCGTGGTGAATTCCACGAACCGCGCGTTGCCGGTGGGCTCGGCCCGCCGGATCAGTTCGGCGAGCGGGTAGCCGATCCAGGGGACGACCGCCGACCAGCCTTCGACGCAACGCAGCCGATAAACGCGCTCCTCGAGCGGTGCCAGTTTCAGCAGGTCTTCAATGTCGAAGGTCCGCGGCGCCCTGACCTCGCCTTCGACCCGGACTGTCCATGGACGCGTGCGCAGCAGCTTCGGCGCCCGACGCGGCGGATCGTCCTTGTCGGTGCCGAACTCGTAGAAGTTGCAGTACGAGGTAACGAGATTCGCCGGCGTCGGTCGTTCCATCGTCGAGAAGTTGCCGGGACGCGCGGCAAGGCTTGTCGCCAGCTGTGCCGACCCGCGTGCGGGCAGCGCAGCGGCAACCGCTGCGGCGGCGCCCGCCTGCAGCGTGCGCCGCCGCTGGCGGAAATTGCGCTCGTCGGTGATCTCGGAGGGCGCGATGGGCGCCGGTGATTTCCAGATCATGTGGTGTCCTCGAATGGCCTACAGTCGCGGCACGCGCGCATTCCTTACACCCTCACGAAGGTGAGGCCATTGCCGCCAGAGCTAAGGCCGGTTTCGCGCGGCTAGACTCGATCGCGATATTGCCCCGGAAGCGCCATGCACATCGAATACCAGGTCAAGCTGGATTTCAAGGACGTCCTGATCCGGCCCAAGCGGTCCACCCTGACCTCCCGGTCTGATGTGGACATCACACGCGAGTTCGCGTTCCGCCACGCCGGCGTGAAGTATCACGGCATTCCGGTCATTGCATCCAACATGGATACGACGGGAACCTTCGAAATGGCGCGAGCCCTCGACGTGTTCCGGTTGTCGACCGCCTTGCACAAGCACTACAGCGTCGAGGACTGCGTCGCGTTCTTCCGCTCGCTGCAGCGCAAGTCCGCGGCGTTCTACTCGATGGGCATTACGAAGGCGGACGAGGACAAGTTCGGGCGCGTCATGGACGCTGCCGGCGACGCCCTCGAATACGTATGCATCGATGTCGCCAACGGCTACCACGAGAACTTCGTCACCTTCGTGACCCGGATCCGGACGCAGTACCCGAAGCTGGTGATCATGGCGGGCAACGTCGTCACCGGCGAGATGACCGAAGAGCTCATCCTGTCCGGCGCGGACATCGTCAAGGTAGGCATCGGCCCCGGGTCTGTCTGCACGACACGCAAGATGACAGGCGTCGGCTATCCGCAGCTCTCAGCGGTGATCGAATGCGCGGACGCCGCGCATGGCCTGTCGGGATTCATCTGCGCCGATGGCGGGTGCACGACTCCGGGCGACGTCGCGAAGGCCTTCGGCGGCGGGGCCGACTTCGTCATGCTGGGCGGCATGTTCGCAGGCCATGACGAGTCGGGCGGAGAGCGCGTCGAGCGCGGTGGCTCGAGTTACAAGCGCTTCTATGGCATGAGCAGCAAGGCGGCGATGGAGCGCTACTCCGGCGGCGTCGCCGGCTACCGCGCGGCCGAGGGCAAGGAGGTCCTGGTGCCCTATCGCGGGCCAGTGGCCAACACCGCGCAGGAAATCCTCGGCGGCGTCCGCTCGGCGTGCACCTACGTCGGCGCGCGTCGGCTCAAGGAATTTTCCAAGCGCACGAGCTTTGTGCGTGTCTCGCAGCAGGTGAACGAGGTGTTCGACTAGGTCGGGGGCGCGCGGCCTGGATCGCTAGCGCCGCAGGCCCTGAATGTAGTCAGCGACCGCGCGCATCTCGGCGTCCGACAGGCGCGCGGCGATCTGTTGCATCGGGACGTTGTTGCGGCGGGTGCCGTCACGGAACGCTTTCAGCGTGGCCTCGACGTACTCCGCGTGCTGGCCACCGAGTCGCGGATACTGGTTCGGGATGCCCGCGCCGGTCGGGTTATGGCATCCAGAACACGCAGGCAGCGCCTTTTCGGGCAGGCCGGCGCGAAAGATGCGCTGACCGAGTTCGAGCGTGTCCTTGTTGCGGGCTGTTCCGGGCTTCTGCTCCTGACCGGAGAACCAGGCAGCCACGTCGCGGCGGTCCTGCTCCGACAGGCTGGGTGCGATGCCGTTCATGATCGGGTTCTCGCGCGCGGGCTTCTGCTCGCCGTTGCGCACGGTGTAATCCGTAAGCTGCTTGACCAGATAGGCGGAGTGCTGCTGCGCCAGCTTCGGATTGCCAGGGATCGTGGAGTTGCCGTCAGCTGCGTGGCAGGTCGAGCAGACCTGGCTCGCGATCTGCTGGCCCTTCGCCGCGTCGGCCTTCGGGGTGGCCGGGGCCTCAGCCAGGACTGTCGCCACCCATGCGCCGAGCGCCAGGGGCATGACCCCGCAACGAAGCCACATCGAAATTCTCATCACTCGCCCTAAGTGGTTTTGAGTGCGAGCCGGCCACTGCGCGGCGGAGGGACCTCCGCGGGCGCCGCCGGACGCCCCTCTACTCCGGCTGGGCCGCTCTGCAAAGCCGCGTATTCTACCGAACTCCCGTCCCGTCTCGACCGTGTCCCTGTCGCTGTTTCACTCTGCGCGCTTCGCGACTTCGGTGGCGGACCTCGGCGCCATCGCTCCCCCCGGGCTCCCGGAAATCGCCTTTGCCGGCCGCTCGAACGCGGGCAAGTCGACCGTCATCAACGTGCTGACCCAGCAGCGTCAGCTCGCCTTTGCAAGCAAGACGCCGGGCCGCACCCAGCTGCTGAATTTCTTCACCTTGAGCGAGAAGGACACGAGTGGCGTGCGCGTCGATCGCGGCGCGCTGGTCGATCTTCCCGGCTATGGCTATGCGCGCGCCGACGCGGGTCAACGTGCAACGTGGGACACGCTCGTGGGCGGCTACGTCGGCAATCGCCAGTCACTGATCGGTATCGTCCTGGTGATGGACGCGAGACGGCCGTTCATGCCGGGTGACGAAGCCCTGCTGCAGTTCATCGATCGCCGCGGATGCCTGCTGCACTTCCTGCTCAACAAGGCCGACCAGCTCGGCACGGCCGACCGGCGGGGTGCCCTAGCGATCGCGCGCAAGCGCGCGGCGGCGATCGGGCCGCGCGCCAGCGCGCAGCTGTTTTCGGCGCTCAAACGTGAGGGCGTCGAGGAACTCGCCGAAGCGCTGACACGCTGGCTTTTCTCCTGAACGCCCGGCCGGCCGTATCATGGCCGGCGAAAAAAATGCCCCGGAAAGTTCCGGGGCAGTAACGCCTTTGATGGGCGCCCGCTCAGGGAGGTCAAGCGGGAGACGACGGATCACCATCATCTTCGGTCACGATAGCGGACCCGATAGCGGACTTCGAGTTGGGACTTCCCCTCATGCACATCCTTGGTCAGTTCCCCGCCGTGCGCATGCGCCGCATGCGCCGCGACGACTTTTCCCGCCGGCTCATGCGCGAAAACGTGCTGACGGCCAATGACCTGATTTACCCCGTATTCATCCTCGACGGCCAGCGCCGGCGCGAAGCGGTCGCGTCGATGCCCGGGATCGAACGCGTGTCGATCGACGAGCTGATGCCGGTCGCCGAGGAATGCGTGCAGCTCGGCATCCCGGTCATGGCACTGTTTCCGGTCATCGAAGGCAGTCTGAAATCGGCAGACGGAGCCGAAGCCACTAATCCTTCAGGCCTAGTACCCCGCGCGGTCGCGGCGCTGAAGCAGCGCTTTCCGGGACTCGGTGTACTGACCGATGTCGCGCTCGATCCTTATACGACGCATGGCCAAGACGGACTGATCGACGACGACGGCTACGTGCTCAACGACGAGTCGGTCGCGGTGCTGGTCCGACAGGCGCTGATGCAGGCAGCAGCCGGCGTCGACATCGTCGCGCCCAGCGACATGATGGACGGGCGCATCGGCGCGATCCGTCAGGCGCTCGAGCAGGCCGGGCACATCCACACACGCATCATGGCGTACGCGGCCAAGTATGCGAGCGCGTTCTACGGCCCGTTCCGCGACGCGGTGGGATCGACGGCCAATCTCGGCAAGTCGAACAAGATGGTTTACCAGATGGACCCTGCGAACACCGACGAGGCGTTGTGGGAAGTCGGCCTCGATCTCGCCGAGGGCGCGGACATGGTGATGGTCAAGCCCGGCATGCCCTACCTGGACATTGTGCGCCGTGTGAAGGACACCTTCCGGGCGCCGACGTTCGTGTACCAGGTTAGCGGCGAGTATTCGATGCTGAAGGCGGCCGCGGCCAATGGCTGGCTCGACGAGAAGAAGGTGGTCATGGAATCGCTGCTCGGGTTCAAGCGGGCGGGCGCCGACGGCGTGCTGACGTACTTCGCCTTGCCAGTAGCGCGCTGGCTCAAGTCGGAACGCTGAGGGCTGCAGTGTGAAGTGGATCGAGGTCGGCGCACAGCGTGCGGCCGAGCTGGCCGCGGAACCGGGCGGCCTGCCGGCAGAAGGTTTCCTGTGGCTCGACGTGCTGCACGACGAAGCCCAGTCCAACCCGGAAGGGCTGCGCGACGCGGTCCAGCGCGTCGTCGGCGCGAGGATCGACGAACTGCACCTGCAGGATGCGGCCAACCTGCAGCACCCCTCCTACTTCGACAGCACCAGCACCTACGACATGCTGGTGTTCCGCAAACTGGCGGTCGGCGAAGTGCGACCGCTTGAGGAAAAATCGGGGACGGCAGACAAGCGGCGAATGCTGCAGGAGATCGTCACCCGGCCGATCACGTTCTTCCTCTTCGAACGCCTGCTGGTGACAGTGCGCCAGGACACCAGCAAGACCATGGAGTTGCTGCGCCAACGCCTGCTTGACCCGAAAGTACGGGCCGACGCGTCGGAACGTTCACGCCTGCCGAAGTCCCCTGGCGAACTGATGCTGCGCATGCTCAATGGCATGGTGGACCGCTACCTCGAGCTGCGCGAACCGCTTTCGGACCGTCTCGATCGCTGGCAGCGCGACCTGCTCGACCCGCGCCGGCCCTTCAACAACTGGTCGGCGCTGCTCGAGGCGCGAATCGAGTTGCGCAAGCTCGAACATCTGTGCGAGGGGCAGCACGATGCGCTGACCGAACTGCGCGATTCCTACCTCGAGGACACGCCGGACGCGAACGTGAACGACGCCTATCTGGTCCGCCTCAACGACGTGCTCGAACACATCCATCGCGTCCTACACCACGCCCAGCGGCTGGAAGCATCGGCGGAATCGGCGGTGCAGCTGCACTTCTCTGCCAACACCCACCAGACCAACGAGATCGTCCGCAAGCTGACGGCGATTGCTGCCATCTTCGCGCCGCTCACGCTGATCAGCGGCATCTTCGGCATGAACTTCCACCACATGCCGCTGCTCGCGGAGCTCGACGGCTTCTGGTGGACGATAGCCACAATGGCGGCGATCGTGATCGTGATGCTGCTGTACTTCTGGGCACGGCGCATTCTCGAACGCCCGCGCACGCCCCGCCCGCCGCGCTGGCTGCGCTGAGCGCGTCAGGAGTCCTGATCAACCTCGACCGCCGGGTCGAGCCAACGCTTCAGTCGGCGCGCGTCGCGCTTCGTCGGCCGTCCACGGAGAGTTAAGGCCGGTTCGCACGCGAGACGCCGCGACTCGGCCAGCCGCGCACGTCGCTCGCGGCTGGCCGGCGCCTCTGCATAAAGGCGCTGCGCCACCGGCGCCGGGCCGCGGATTTCTGACAGCGCACAGACGACAAGTTCGATCCGCTCCTCACCGCGCTCGATCAACAATGTTTCGCCCGGACACAGGCCACGCGCCGGCTTGATGCTGCGGTCGTCAACTCGGACGCGACCCCGCTCGACGGCCTGTGCGGCGAGCGAACGCGTCTTGAAGAAGCGCGCCGCCCACAGCCATTTGTCGATGCGGACCATGTTGCGCGCCCCGGTCACGCGCGGATCGGGCGCCGCGTTTCGTCGGCGACCCAGGCGAGATATTCAGGCAGGCCCGCCGTCACCGGCCAGGCAACGATCTCCGGGACCTCATACGGATGCAGCGCGCGGATGGTGTGCTCGACCTCGGCATAGCGCGCTGTCGTCGTCTTGATCAAGAGCGGCAGTTCATCTGCCTCCTCCATTGCGCCGCGCCAGCGGTAGATCGAGTGCACGGCCGGCAGCCGGTTGACGCAGGCCGCCAGATTCTGCTCGACCAGGGTGCGCGCGATGCGATCTGCCACGTCGCTGTCCGGGCAGTTCGTCAGCACGATGAGCACGTCGCCGTTCATTTCAGCAGGCGGCGGCGCGTCAGTCCGAGCGCAAGCGCGAAGCACACCGCGCCCCAGGCCGCCAGCAGCAGCAGATCGCGCGCCGGCTCGACGGGCCAGCGCCCCAAAGCCAGGGGTCGCACCAGGTTCACCGCAGCCGTCACCGGCAGCCACTCGGCCGGAGTGCGCAGCCAGTCCGGCAGTTGTGTGAGCGGAAAGTACACGCCTGACAGGAACACCAGCGGCATGACGACCACGGTGAAGTAGTTGGACAGCAGGTCGTAGCTGCGGGCCACGGCGTTGACGATCAGCGCCATCGCCGAAAACACGAGTGCGATGAAGAAAGCGCAGGGCAATACCAGCACCGACAGCGGTTCGCGCGCGATGCCGAGCAGCCAGATCATCACCAGGATGCAGAAGGCCGTGAATGTGGCCTTGCTCGCGGCCCAGATCATCTCGCCGAGGAGCAGGTCGTCGACCGCCAGCGGTGTATGCAGGATCGCATCCCAGGTCTTCTGCACGTGCATGCGCGAGAACGCGCCCCAGAGCGACTCGAACTTCGCCGAGTACATCACGCTCATCGCGATCGAGCCGCTCGCAAGAAACTGCAGGTAGCTGACCCCGTCGACCTGCGGCAGCAGGCTGCCGAGGCCGTAGCCGAACGCAGCGATCGTCAGCAACGGCTCGACGACGTTGGTCAGCAGGCGTTCGACGAAGAGCTTCTGCCAGACGAGAAAGTTGCGCCGCCACACCGGAATGAAGCGCCATGACAGCCGCGGCGGCGCCCAGGTCGAGTCGGTCGTTGCGTTTACGGTTTCCGCGCTCATGACTCGTCGCGCATTTCGCGCCCCGTCAGCTTCAGGAACAGGTCTTCGAGATCGGCCGGCCGATGCAGGTAACGCAGGCCCGGTCCCGCTTCGAGCGCGTCGAGCAGGGCCGCCGGATCACGCGCGTAGCAGAAGACCGTCTCGCCGGTCATCTCCATGCGCGGGACCAGCGGCCGCGCGACCGATTCGGCCCAGGATCGCGCGCCATCGCCGTAGATCTCGATCACCTGCGGTTCGATGTGCTCGCGGATCAGTTCGCGCGGTTCGCCCTCGGCGATCATGCGCCCGTGGTCGATCACGGCCAGGCGGTCGGCAAGCCGCTCCGCTTCGTCCATGAAGTGCGTCGTCAGCAGGATCGTCTTGCCGCGCGCGAGCAACGCCTTGAGCCGCTCCCAGATCAGGTGCCGCGCCTGGGGATCGAGTCCGGTCGTCGGCTCGTCCATGAAGATCAGGTCGGGATCGTTGACCAGCGCGCGCGCCAGTGTCAGCCGTCGTTTCATTCCGCCGGACAGTTCGCCGATGCGCGCGTCTTTCTTGTGGCCGAGGCTCGCGAATTCCAGCAGTGTGGGCAGACGCCGCTTGACCTCGCGATCCGGAAGTCCGTAGTAGCGGCCGTAGACCACAAGGTTCTCGCTCACGGTGAAATCCGGATCGAGGTTGTCGGCCTGCGGCACGACCCCGACGCGAATGCGCGCCCGGCGAGCCTCGCGCGGCACGGGCTCACCGACGAGGTGGATCGTCCCGCCATCGGGCCGGGTCAGTCCGAGGCAGCAGCGCAGCGTCGTTGTCTTGCCCGCCCCGTTGGGTCCGAGCAGCGCGTAGCACTCGCCGCGGCGGATCGAGAACGAGATGCCGTCCACCACCAGCGTGTCGCCATAGAGCTTGCGCAAGTCCCGTACGCCGAGGACTTCGTCGGCGATCGTGAGCGGTGCAGTGACCGTGTCCATGGCACAGAAAAGCAAAAGGCCTGCCGTCAGGCAGGCCCTTGCAGTCTATCCGAGCGATCGCTGGCGCGTGCGGATCAGCTCGCTTCCTGCGTCTCTTCCTGCGCCACCGGCTGCGGCCGGTCGACGAGTTCCATGAATGCCATCGGTGCGTTGTCGCCAACGCGGAATCCCATCTTGAGAATGCGCGTGTAGCCGCCGTTGCGCGCCTTGTAGCGCGGCCCGATCTCGCTGAAGAGTTTCACCACCATTTCTCGATCGCGCAGGCGGCTGAACGCCAGCCGCTTGTTCGCCAACGTGGGCTCGCGGCCGAGCGTGATCAGCGGTTCGACGACGCGCCGCAGTTCTTTGGCCTTCGGCAGCGTGGTCTTTATCGCCTCGTGGCGCAGCAGCGAGTTCGTCATGTTGCGCAGCATGGCCAGCCGATGGCTGCTGGTGCGGTTCAGTTTCCGCAGTCCGTGTCCGTGTCGCATCGTTGTTCCTTTCAGTCTCTAACAGCCCGCAGGGCGGGCGGTTGTGGATCCGACTCTTCGATCCCTCGCGGGCGGGTCGGTGGTCTTCCTTGGGACAGGGTGGGCCCCGCTCCTGTCTCTCCTCGCTATTCGCTTTGACCAGTCCGTGACGGAACTGGCCGCGCTCGATCCCACATTACTTGTCGAGGCCCGCGGGCGGCCAGTTCTCCAGCTTCATGCCGAGCGTGAGGCCGCGTGCGGCCAGCACTTCCTTGATCTCGTTCAGCGATTTGCGGCCCAGGTTCGGCGTCTTCAGCAGCTCGTTCTCCGTGCGCTGGATCAGGTCGCCGATGTAGTAGATGTTCTCGGCCTTCAGGCAGTTGGCCGATCGGACCGTCAGCTCCAGATCGTCGACCGGACGCAGCAGGATCGGATCGACCTGCGGTGAGCGCGACGAGGCCTGCGCGGTCGACTCGGCCATGCCCTCCAGGGCACCGAAGACCTGCAGCTGATCCATCAGGATCCGCGCGGACTGGCGCACGGCTTCTTCCGGCGTCATCGCGCCGTTGGTCTCGATCGTCATCACCAGCTTGTCGAGGTCCGTACGCTGCTCGACGCGGGCTGCTTCGACCGCGTACGAGACGCGCTTGACCGGGGAGAACGACGCGTCCATCACGATGCGGCCGATCGCCTTCGAATGATCCTCGCGGAAGGCGCGCACGTTACCCGGGACGTAGCCGCGGCCCTTCTCGACCTTGATCTGCAGCTCGAGCCGGCCACCGCCGGACAGGTGTGCGATCACGTGATCCGGGTTGACGATCTCGACGTCGTGCGGAAGCTCGATGTCGGACGCGGTCACGAGCCCTTCGCCTTCCTTGCGCAGCGTCAGGGTGACTTCGTCGCGGTTGTGCAGCTTGAACACGACGCCCTTCATGTTCAGCAGGATGTCGACCACGTCCTCGCGCACGCCGTCGACCGTCGAATACTCGTGCACGACGCCGGCGATCTGGGCCTCGGTCGGCGCATAGCCGACCATCGACGACAGCAGAATGCGCCGCAGCGCGTTGCCGAGCGTATGGCCGTAGCCGCGCTCGAACGGTTCCATCGTGACGATCGCCGCGTTCGGGCCGATGGCCTCGACCTCGATTGCGCGCGGCTTAAGCAGTGAAGTGCCTGCCATGGTGTTCCCTTCAATACCCTCGGCTCGTTACGCCGATAAGGCTGATGGTTAGGGCTGATAAATGACGAAAGAAGTTGCCCATCCAACTTTCGTGCCGGACCAGCAATGCTGGGCCGACGGTCCATCCCGCGCGCGTCAGCGCGAGTAGAGCTCGACGACCAGCGACTCGTTGACGTCCTGCGCCACTTCGCCGCGGTCCGGCAGCTGCTTGAACTTGCCTTCCATTTTCTTGGCGTCAACATCGACCCACGACGGGAAGCCGGTCTGCTCGGCGAGCGTCAGTGCCTCCTGGATCCGGCCCTGCTTCTTCGCCTTCTCGCGCACGACGATGATGTCGCCCGGCTTGACCAGCATCGACGGAATCCCTGCGGTCTCACCGTTCAGCGTGATCGCACGGTGTGAGACCAGCTGGCGTGCTTCGGCGCGCGTCGCGCCGAATCCCATCCGGTAGACGACATTATCCAGCCGCGACTCGAGCAGCATGATCAGGTGCTCGCCGGTGTTGCCCCGGCGGCGCGACGCTTCCTGGTAGTAGCGGCGGAACTGGCGTTCCAGCACACCGTACATGCGCTTGACCTTCTGCTTCTCGCGCAGCTGCGTGCCGTAATCGGACTGGCGCGCACCCGAGGTGCGACCATGCTGACCCGGCTTCGAATCCGCCTTCGCCTTCGAGTCGAAGGCGCGCCGCGAGCTTTTCAGAAAGAGATCGGTGCCCTCGCGGCGCGAGAGCTTGAGTTTCGGTCCTGTATAGCGTGCCACTTGTAATCCCTTTCATCCTGCGGCCCTGCCGCATTAAGTTCCGGCCGAGTACCGGAACGCGTAGCGGTTCTTTCCGCCCTTGTGATGAAAAATTTCGACTGGCTCTGCCAGCGAAATCTTCAAACTATTCCGCGCGAAAGTAGGTTTGGACTTTCGCGCGCCTATACCCTGCGCCGCTTCGGCGGCCGCACGCCGTTATGCGGGACCGGCGTGATGTCCTGGATCGACGTGATGCGGATTCCGATCGCGTTCAGTGCCCGCACCGACGATTCGCGGCCCGGCCCCGGCCCGGTGATGCGCACTTCCAGATTTTTGATGCCATGCTCCTGCGCGGCGCGGCCTGCGTTCTCGGCGGCGACCTGTGCCGCGAACGGCGTCGACTTGCGCGACCCCTTGAAGCCCTGTCCGCCGGAACTGGCCCACGACAGCGCGTTGCCCTGGCGGTCGGTGATAGTGATGATCGTGTTGTTGAACGACGCGTGTACGTGCGCGATGCCGTCCGAGACGACCTTCTTGACCTTCTTGCGGGCGCGCTGCTGCGCGGCGACCTGCTGAGCGCTTGGAGCCTTAGCCATCTAGTTTGTCCTCCTCAAGCCGATTTCTTCAACGACACGCCCGCCTTGCGTGGCCCTTTGCGTGTGCGTGCGTTAGTTCGCGTGCGCTGGCCGCGCACCGGCAGTCCGCGCCGGTGTCGCACGCCGCGATAGGTGCCGAGGTCGATCAGGCGCTTGATCGAGAGCTGGATTTCGCGGCGCAGGTCGCCTTCGACCGTCGAACGCGCGATCTCCTCGCGGATGCGCTCGAGCTCCGCATCATTCAGTTCCTTCACCTTCTTGGTGTAGGGCACTCTTGCGGAATCGAGGATCGCGCGCGCCTTGGCGCGGCCGATGCCGTAGATCGCCGTCAGGCCGATCTCGGCATGCTGATGCGGCGGGATGTTGATGCCTGCAATACGGGCCATGAGAGTCCTCGTTTATCCCTGACGCTGCTTGTGACGCGGGTCGGTGCAGATCACGCGCACGACGCGCTTGCGCCGGATGATCTTGCACTTGCGGCACATCTTCTTGACGGAAGCCATCACCTTCATCTCGATCTCCAACCGCGCTACTTGGCGCGGAACACTATGCGGGCCCGCGACAGGTCGTAGGGCGTGAGCTCCACCGTGACCTTGTCGCCCGGAAGGATGCGGATGTAGTGCATCCGCATTTTTCCGGATATGTGCCCCAGCACCACGTGCCCGTTTTCCAGCTTCACGCGGAACGTGGCGTTCGGGAGATTCTCGAGAATCTCCCCCTGCATCTGGATCGCGTCGTCCTTGGCCATCGCGTCCCCGGTCTCAGCGCGGCAGCTGGCCGCCGAAACCCTTGAAATTGGTCTTCTTCAGCAGCGATTCGTACTGGTGCGTCATCAGATAGGCCTGCACCTGCGCCATGAAATCCATCGTCACGACGACCACGATCAGCAGCGATGTGCCACCGAAGTAGAACGGCACCGAGAAGCGCGAGTGCAGGAATTCCGGCACCAGGCAGACAACGGTGATGTAGATCGCACCGGCCAGCGTCAGCCGCATCAGGATCTTGTCGATGTACCGCGCGGTCTGCTCGCCCGGCCGGATTCCTGGCACGAAGGCGCCACTCTTCTTCAGGTTGTCCGCGGTCTCCTTGCTGTTGAAGACCAGCGCCGTGTAGAAGAAGCAGAAGAACACGATCAGCGCGGCGTACAGGAACATGTACAGCGGCTGCCCCGGGGACAGCGCGGCAGCCAGGTCGCGAATCCAGCGCGTTGCATCGCCGGTCGTGAACCAGCTCGCCAGCGTCGCCGGAAACAGGATCAACGACGAGGCGAAGATCGGCGGGATCACGCCCGACATGTTGATCTTCAGCGGCAGGAACGAGCTCTGCCCACCGTAGATCTTGTTGCCGACCTGGCGCTTGGCGTAGTTGACTGTGATCTTGCGCTGGCCGCGCTCGACGAACACGACGAATGCCGTCACGACGATGATCAGCGCGATGATGAAGATCGCCGAGAGCGGGCTGATGCCGCCCGTCCGCACCAGTTCGAAAAGCCCGCCGATCGCATTCGGCAGGCCGGCCACGATCCCCGCGAAGATCACGATCGATATACCGTTGCCCAGGCCGCGCTCGGTGATCTGTTCGCCGAGCCACATCAGAAAAATGGTTCCGGTCACCAGCGAAACCACGCAGATGAAGCGGAACATCAGGCCCGGATCGAGCACCAGTCCCTGCTGCGACTCGAGCGCGACCGAGATGCCGATCGCCTGGAAGACCGCCAGGCCCAGCGTGCCGTAGCGCGTGTACTGCGTGATCTTGCGGCGGCCCGATTCGCCTTCTTTGCGCAGCGCTTCGAGCGAGGGCAGCACATACGTCAGCATCTGCATGATGATCGACGCCGAGATGTACGGCATGATCCCCAGGGCAAACACCGAGAAGCGCGACAGCGCGCCGCCCGAGAACATGTTGAACAGCCCCAGGATCCCGCCCTGCTGCGAGTTGAACAGCTGCCGCAGCTGGTCCGGATCGATCCCCGGCACCGGGATGTGCGTACCGATCCGGTAGACGACGAGCGCCAGCAGCAGGAAGAACAGGCGCCGTTTGAGGTCGCCGTACTTGCCCGTGCCGCCGATCGTCGGTGATGCGCTGGTTGCCACTCGGGAACGCCCTGTTTACGTCAGATGAGGCCGATCACTGCTTTTTCGATGGAGCCTTCTTTTCGGCCGGCTTCTCGGCCGGCTTTTCGGCTGGCTTGTTCACCGCGGCCCTGATTGCGGCCGCCTTGTCCGCGGCCGCCTTCTTGGCTGCTGCCTTCTTCGCAGTCTCCGGCGTCACCGCTGGTTCGGCTACCGAACCGCCGGCCGCCTCGATCGCCGTCTTCGCGCCCTTCGTAGCGCCGATACCCCGGACCGCCACCTTGCGCTTGAGTTCGCCGGTCTTGACCACGCGCGCGTCGAGCGCCAGCGCCGACACGACGCCGGCCTGCTTCAGCACGGCCAGATCGATTTCGTCGAGGCCCAACCGCTCGAGGTCGCTCAGACGCACCGTCTCGACGAACTTCCGTGCGAGCGAGGTAAAGCCGCGCTTCGGCAGGCGGCGATACAGCGGCATCTGGCCGCCCTCAAAGCCAACCTTGTGGAAGCCGCCCGCGCGGGACTTCTGGCCCTTATGACCACGGCCGGCGGTCTTGCCCCAGCCCGAGCCGATGCCACGGCCGACGCGATGTCGCGCGCTCTTGCTGCCCGCCGCCGGTTTCAGTTGATTCAGGCGCATGGAATCCCCGCTTACTCGCCGACCCGCACCAGGAAGGCGACCTTGTTGATCATGCCGCGCACCGCCGGCGTGTCTTCGAGCTCACGCGTCTGGTGCATCTTCGTCAGACCGAGTCCGCGCACAGTCGCCTGATGCGCCACCTTGGCGGAGATCGGGCTCTTGACGAGCGTGACTTTCAGCGTCTTCTTCATCGTCGGTCCCCGCGTCAGCCGAGCATTTCCTCGACCGATTTGCCGCGCTTGGCGGCGATCTCGGCCGGGGTGCGCAGCTTGCCGAGCGCGTTCAGTGTCGCGCGCACCATGTTGTACGGGTTCGTTGACCCGTGCGACTTCGCGACAATGTTGCGGATGCCCATCACGTCGAAGATCGCGCGCATCGGACCACCGGCAATCACGCCGGTACCGTCGGCCGCGGGTGCGAGGATCACCTTCGAGGCGCCATGCTTGCCCTCGACCAGGTGATGCAGCGTGCCGTTCTTCAGCGGCACACGCTCCATGCCGCGCCGCGCTTTTTCCATCGCCTTCTGCACTGCCACCGGCACTTCGCGCGCCTTGCCCTTGCCCATTCCGACGCGCCCGTCGCCGTCACCCACTACGGTGAGCGCGGCAAAACCAAGGATCCGACCGCCCTTCACCACCTTCGTGACGCGGTTGATCGCGATCATCTTTTCCTTGATGCCGTCGTCACGCTCCTCGGAGACGACACCCTTCGGTTGCACTTTCGCCATGTGTGCCCCTTAGAACTTCAGGCCGGCTTCACGCGCGGCATCGGCCAGCGCCTTGACGCGGCCGTGGAATCGGTAACCCGCGCGGTCGAACGCGACGCTCTCGATGCCCGCCGCCTTCGCCTTCTGCGCGATGCGCGTGCCGACGATCCGGGCCGCGCCGACGTTTCCCCCGCGGCCCTTCGCGGTCGTGATCTGCGTGCGCACCTCCGGTTCAACCGTCGAGGCCGTTGCAAGCACCTTGCCGCCATCGGCGGAGATCACGCTTGCGTAGATGTGCAGGTTGGTGCGGTTGATCGTCAACCGCTCGATCTTCTGCAGCGCGATGCGCACGCGCGTGGCACGCGCGCGACGCAGCCGGGATTCCTTTTTCTCGATCATGGATGACCTCTCACCGCCTACTTCTTCTTGGTCTCTTTGATGACCACGACTTCGTCGACGTACCGCACGCCCTTGCCCTTGTAAGGCTCGGGCGGCTTGTAGCCACGCACCTCGGCCGCGACCTGGCCGACCTTCTGCTTGTCGGCGCCCTTGATCACGATTTCGGTCTGGCTCGGCGTCTCGCACTTCACGCCGGCCGGCATCTGGTGAACGATCGGGTGCGAGAAGCCGAGCGACAGGTTCAGCTTGTCGCCTTGTGCCTGCGCGCGGTAGCCGACGCCGACCAGCGACAGCTTCTTCTCGTAACCCTTCGAAACCCCCTGCACCATCCCCGCCACCAGCGCACGCAGCGTTCCGCTCATCGCGCTGGCTTCGCGCGAGGCATCGACGGCGGTGAACGCCACCTGACCATCCGCCACTGACACCTTGACCCGCGCCGACGTAGGTTGCTGCAGCGTACCGAGCGGCCCCTTCACCGTGATGTGGCTTGCGCTGACCTGGACGTCGACGCCCTTGGCCACGCTCACCGGAATCCTTGCAACTCGAGACATGTCGTTCCTCCGCCCGTTACGCGACGTAGCAGAGCACTTCGCCGCCGACGCCCTGGCTGCGCGCCTTGCGGTCGGTCATCACGCCGCGCGACGTCGAAACGATTGCGACGCCGAGCCCGTTCATCACCGGCGGGATGTCGTCGCGGCCCTTGTAGACGCGCAGGCCCGGGCGCGACACGCGCTCGAGGCTCTCGATCACCGGGCGGCCGGCGTAGTACTTCAGGCCGATGCGAAGTTCGGGCTTGCCGTCGTTGGCATGCACCTGGAAGCCCTCGATGTAGCCCTCGTCCTTCAGGACCTGGGCAATCGCCACCTTGACCTTCGACGACGGCATCGCGACTTCAGGCTTCTCCACCCGCTGCGCATTGCGGATGCGGGTCAGCATATCGGCGATGGGATCACTCATGCTCATGTGCGTCTCCTCGCTTACCAGCTGGCCTTGGTGAGGCCCGGGATGTCGCCGCGCATTGCGGCCTCGCGGATCTTGGCGCGCGCCAGACCGAACTTGCGGAACGTTCCGCGCGGGCGTCCGGTCATCGCGCAGCGGTTACGCAAGCGCACCGGGCTGGCGTTGCGCGGCATTGCCTGCAGCCGCTTCATCGCGTCCATGCGCTCGTCCATCGAGCGCGTCTGGTCTTCGATAATGGCCTTCAGCTCGGCGCGCCTGGCGGCGTGCTTCTTGACGGCGGCTTCGCGCTTGGCTTCGCGATTCTTCAATGCGAGTTTTGCCATGGAGTCTTCTCGCCTCAATTACGGAACGGGAACCGGAACGCGGCGAGAAGCGCCTTGGCTTCTTCGTCCGTCTTCGCGGTCGTCGTGATGCTGATGTTCATGCCCCGGAGCTTGTCGATCTTGTCGTACTCGATCTCCGGAAAGATGATCTGTTCCTTCAGCCCGATGTTGTAGTTGCCGCGGCCGTCGAATGCGCGGCCCGATACGCCACGAAAGTCGCGGACGCGCGGCAGCGCGATCGTCACGAGGCGGTCGAGGAACTCGTACATCCGTTCGCCCCGCAGCGTGACCATGGTCCCGATCGCCAGGTTTTCGCGGATCTTGAAGTTCGCGATCGCCTTGCGCGCCTTGGTGACCACCGGCTTCTGGCCGCCGATCTTAGTCAGGTCGCCAACGGCCATCTCGATGTTCTTCTTGTCGTTGACCGCCTCGCCGACGCCCATGTTGAGCGTGATCTTCGCAATGCGCGGCACCTGCATCACGGTCTTGTAGCCGAACTTGCTCATCAGTTCGGGCACGATCTTCTCGCGGTACTGGGTCTGCAAACGCGCCATGGCCCGTTCCCTTACTGCTTGGCGCCGACGACGGCGCCGTTGCTCTTGAACACGCGGACTTTCTTGCCGTCCACGAGCTTGATGCCGACCCGGTCGCCCTTGCTGGTGCCCGGGTTGAACAGCATCACGTTGGACTGGTCAATCGGCATCGTCTTGTCGGTGATGCCGCCGGCGACTCCCTTCATCGGGTTCGGCCGCGTGTGCTTCTTGACGATGTTGACGCCCTCGACCACGAGGTGCCCCGCGTCGACCCGTCGCAGCACGACACCGCGCTTGCCCTTGTCCTTGCCAGCGATAACGACGACTTCGTCGCCCTTGCGGATGCGTTCCATGCCCGCTCCTTACAGAACTTCCGGCGCCAGCGACACGATCTTCATGAACCGCTCGGTCCGCAGTTCGCGCGTGACCGGTCCGAAGATGCGGGTGCCGATGGGCTCCAGCTTGGGGTTCAGAAGAACCGCCGCGTTGTTGTCGAACTTGATCGCGGAGCCGTCGCTGCGGCGCAGCCCCTTGGCCGTGCGCACCACGACGGCGCTGTAGACCTCGCCCTTCTTGACGCGGCCGCGCGGCGCGCATTCCTTGATCGTGACCTTGATGACGTCACCGATGTTCGCGTAGCGGCGCTTGGAGCCGCCCAGCACCTTGATACACATCACCGAGCGCGCGCCGGTGTTGTCGGCGACGTCGAGCATCGTCTGCATCTGAATCATGGCTATCGCATCCCAACTTGAACCGCCGGCCCGATACCGAATGCTTCGGATCGAACCCGGCGGCCAGTCTTGGTCCCGTCCGGGTTGAGGAACCCGCAGTGCGCTCGTCCTGTGCCCCGCCGCCGGCGGGGGGACGAAGCGCGCTGACGCGCTCCGGAATATCGCCTTTACCGCTGCTGCACTTGCCTGGCTCCGCGACTGCCGAGGTGTGGCTCCAAGCCGATCGCGGAAAGCCTGAAATTGTATCCGCTACTGCGGCAGCGCCGCAAGCTAGATCGTCTCCGCCGCCTCGACCACGCGCGTCACTGTCCAGGTCTTGGTGCGGGACAGCGGCCGCGCCTCGGCGATCTCGACGATGTCGCCCTCATTCAGCGCGTCGGTTTCATCATGGGCGTGGTAGCGGTTCGACTTGACCACGTACTTGCCGTAGACGGGGTGCTTGACCCGGCGCTCGACCACCACGGTCACCGTCTTCGTCATCTTGTTGCTGACCACCTTGCCCACCAAGGTCCGCGTCAGCTTCTTCCTCGCTTCGCTCATTTGCCCGCCGCCTTCTGTGCCAACACGGTGCGCACGCGCGCGATGTCGCGCCTGGTCCGCTTCAGCTGACTGGTGTTCTGCAACTGCTGCGTGGCCTTCTGCATGCGCAACGAGAAGTGCGCCTTCTGCAGTTCCTGCAGCTCCTTGGCCAGCGCGCCGGCATCCTTGGCGCGCATTTCCTTGACGTTCATCGTCAATCTCCTCAGCGGGCTCAGTGGCCGAGCTGACGCACCACGAAGGTGGTCTTCAGCGGCAGCTTGGCGGCTGCGAGCGCAAAGGCTTCGCGCGCCAGCGCCTCGGTCACGCCGTCCAGTTCGTACACGACGTTGCCTGGACGCACCTCGGCGACCCAGTACTCGGGGTTGCCCTTGCCGTTGCCCATCCGGACCTCGGCCGGTTTCTGCGAGATCGGCTTGTCCGGAAAGATGCGAATCCAGACACGGCCGCCGCGCTTGATATGCCGGCTGATCGCGCGCCGGGCCGCCTCGATCTGGCGCGCGGTCAGGCGGCCGCGCTCCGTGACCTTCAGGCCGTACTCGCCGAAGGACACGTGGGCGCCGCGCAGCGCCAGACCGCGGTTACGGCCCTTGTGCTCCTTGCGGTATTTGCGACGTGCGGGTTGCAGCATGGCCTACTCTCCGTCTTTCGTGCCGCCCTCGCCGGGCGTCTTCGCCGCGACCTTGCGCACGCGCTTGACGACCGGCTTGGCCGGCTCTTCCTTCGGTTTTTCCGCGGGCGCCGCCTCTGCCGGTACCACTTCGGCGCTCGTCTTGCGCGCGCGTCGGGCCGGCGCCTTGGCTGGCGGACGGCTGTCCGGGCGGCCTTCTCCTCGACGCGGCCGACGCTCCTCGCGATCGGGCGCCGGCGTGGCATCGGTCGCGGCCGGTGCATCGTTGCGACCCAGCGTGTCGCCCTTATAGACCCAGCACTTGACGCCGATGACGCCGTAGGTGGTCTTGGCCTCCGAGAAACCGTAATCGATATCGGCGCGCAGCGTATGCAACGGAACTCGGCCTTCGCGATACCACTCGGTCCGCGCGATCTCGATGCCGTTGAGCCGTCCGGCGCTCATGATCTTGATGCCCTGCGCGCCCAGCCGCATCGCGTTCTGCATCGCCCGCTTCATCGCGCGACGGAACATGATGCGCTTCTCGAGCTGCTGCGTGATCGAATCGGCGATCAGCTGGGCATCGAGCTCGGGCTTGCGGATCTCCTCGATGTTCACGTGCACAGGCACGCCGAGCATCTTCTGCAGCGTCGACTTCAGCGACTCGATGTCCTCGCCCTTCTTGCCGATCACCACACCCGGACGTGCCGAGTAGATCGTAATGCGCGCGTTCTTTGCCGGACGCTCGATCAGGATGCGGCCGACCGAAGCGCTACGCAGCTTCTTGCGTAGGAATTCGCGGACTTCCAGGTCCTCGCGCAGCATGCGCGCGAATGCTGGCCCGGTCGCGAACCAGCGCGAGCCCCAGTTACGGGATACGGGAAGACGAAAACCGGTGGGATTGATCTTCTGACCCATGGATCACCTATTTCTTCTTGGGCTTGGCGTCGCCCACCGTCACGATGATGTGGCAGGTCTGCTTGCCGATACGGGCGCCGCGGCCCTTCGCGCGTGCAGCGAAGCGACGCAGCGTTGCGGCCTTCTCGACCTGGATACCGGTAACGCGCAGTTCGTCGATATCGGCGCCGTCGTTGTGCTCGGCGTTGGCGATTGCCGATTCCAGCGCCTTCTTGATGATCCCGGCGGCTTTCTTCTGCGTGAAGCCGAGGATGTTCAGCGCCTTGTCGACCGGCTTGCCACGAATCAGGTCGGCGACCAGCCGTCCCTTCTGGGCCGACAGCCGCACTCCGCGCACCGATGCAGTCGTTTCCATCGTCATCACCCTACTTCTTCGCCACGACGGCCTTCTTCTCCGTCGAGTGGCCCTTGAAGGTCCGCGTCAGCGCGAATTCGCCGAGCTTATGGCCGACCATGTTTTCGTTGATGTACACCGGCACATGCTGCTTGCCGTTGTGCACGGCGATCGTCAGGCCGATGAACTCAGGCAGGATCATCGAGCGACGCGACCAGGTCTTGATCGGCTTCTTGTCGCGCGTTGCCTGCGCCGTTTCGATTTTCTTCAGCAGATGCCCGTCGACGAACGGGCCCTTTTTCAGAGAACGAGACATTCAGGACCCCTTACTTGCGATGCCGGCGCTGCACGATCATCGTGTCGGTGCGCTTGTTATTGCGGGTACGGTAGCCCTTGGCCAGCTGACCCCAGGGACTGACCGGATCGCGCTTGGTGCCGGTGCGGCCTTCGCCGCCGCCGTGCGGGTGATCGATCGGGTTCATCGCCACGCCGCGCACGGTTGGACGCACACCGCGCCAGCGCATCGCGCCCGCCTTGCCGATCTGGCGCAGGCTATTCTCTTCGTTGCCAACTTCGCCGATCGTCGCGCGGCAATCGATCAGCACACGCCTGATCTCACCTGACCGCAGCCGCAGCTGTGCGTAGGTGCCTTCCCGCGCCAGCAGCTGCACCGAGGTACCGGCCGCGCGCGCGAGCTGCGCCCCCTTGCCTGGTTGCATCTCGACACAGTGCACCGTGGTGCCGACCGGTATGTTCCGCAGCGGCAGCGTGTTCCCAACCCGGATCGGCGCTTCGTTGCCGCTCATCAGCTGCGCACCGACCGTGAGGCCCTTCGGCGCAACGATGTAGCGACGCTCGCCGTCGGCGTAAACCAGCAGCGCGATGTGCGCCGAGCGGTTCGGGTCGTACTCGAGGCGCTCGACCTTGGCCGGCACACCGTCCTTCGCGCGCCTGAAATCGACGACGCGATAGTGCTGCTTGTGCCCGCCGCCCATGTGCCGCGTCGTGATACGGCCGCTGTTGTTGCGACCGGACGAACGGATCTTCTTTTCCAGCAGCCCGGCGTGTGGCTTGCCCTTGTGCAGGGCTTCATTGACGACCTTGACCAGCCCGCGCCGGCCGGCAGACGTCGGTTTGACCTTGACGAGTGCCATTTATTTCACCTCTTGCGCGAAGTTGATCTCCTGACCTTCCTTCAGGCACACGTACGCCTTGCGCACGTTGCCGCGCTTGCCGCTCATGCGGCCGAAGCGCTTGCTCTTGCCCTTCTGGTTCAGGATGGAAACCTTGTCGACCTGCACCTTGAACAGCAGTTCGACCGCGGCCTTGATTTCCTGCTTGGTCGCGTCCTGCATCACCCGGAACGCGACCTGGTTATTCTTCTCGCCGATCATCGTGCTCTTCTCGGAGACGATCGGCGCCAGCAGCACGCTGTACGAACGGTCCTGACGGTTGCCGGCGCTCATCCCCACATCTCCTCGAGCCTGGCGATCGCCGGCTTGGTGACGATCACCTTCTTGTAGTGGATCAGTGACAAGGGATCCGCGTAGCGCGGTTCGACCACCAGCACGTTCTTCAGGTTGCGCGCGGCGAGATACAGGTTCTCGTCCACGGCATCCGTGATGATCAGCACCGACTCGAGCCCCATCGCCTTCAGCTTGTCGGCCAGCTGCTTGGTCTTCGGCGAGTCGACCGCGAGGCCGTCGACCACCGCGATGCGGTCGTCGCGCACGAGCTGCGACAGGATCGACGTCATGCCGGCGCGGTACATCTTCCTGTTGACCTTCTGCGTGAAGTTCTCGTCCGGCGAGTTCGGGAAGGTGCGACCGCCGCCGCGCCAGATCGGACTCGAGGTCATGCCGGCGCGCGCCCGACCGGTCCCCTTCTGCCGCCACGGCTTGCGCGTCGAGTGCTTGACTGTCGTGCGGTCCTTCTGCGCACGCGTGCCCTGGCGCGCGTTGGCCTGATACGCCACGACGATCTGGTGCACCAGCGCTTCGTTGAATTCGCGACCAAATACCGTCTCGGGTGCCGGCGTGGTGCCGGCGGCCTGGCCCTGGGCGTTGAGTAGCTTGAGTTCCATCGCCCCTCCTTAGGCCTTGGCTGCCGTTTTGACGACGACCTTAGCCTTGACGGCCGGACGCACGACCACGTTGCCCCCGGCGGCTCCCGGAACGGCGCCCCTGACCAGCAGCAGGCCGCGCTCGGCGTCGATGCGCGCCACGACGAGGTTCTGGGTCGTGCGCTGCTCGTCACCGAGATGGCCGGCCATGCGCTTGCCCGGGAACACCCGGCCCGGATCCTGCCGGTTGCCGATCGAGCCCGGTGCATTGGTTGAGACCGAATTGCCGTGAGTCGCGCGGTTCGACGAGAAGTGATGCCGCTTGATGGCTCCGGCGAAACCCTTGCCGATCGTCACGCCGGTGACGTCGACCTTCTGACCGACGCTGAAGATATCCAGCCCGAGTGGCGCGCCCGCTTTCAGTTCGGCGGCCTGCGCTGCCTCGACGCGGAACTCGCGCAGCACCGCAGCGGCCTCGACACCGGATTTGGCGTAATGGCCGGCCTGTGGCTTGGCAACACGGGAAGATTTCTTGGAACCATAGGCGACCTGGACCGCGGAGTATCCGTCGGTGTCGGCGGTCTTGACCTGGCTGACGCGGTTGTTCGACACGTCCAGTACTGTCACCGGAACGGACTCGCCGTCATCGGTGAAGATGCGCGTCATGCCGACTTTCCGGCCCAATAGGCCGAGAGTCGAGCGAGCTTCGCTCATTCTTATCTCCATCCCCGGCTTCGATTGGCCGGGACCGAAAATTTGTTGCAAGGGCCGCTTGGAAGCAGCCGATGCGTGGTTCGCGGTCGCCATCTACCCGGCGCGCCGCGAAGAACTTGTAATTCTAGCGGAACTGCTGAGGTCCCCGCAAACCTGTCTTCCTGTCGGTCCTTTCCCTACTGGACCTTGATTTCGACGTCGACCCCGGCCGGAAGGTCGAGCTTCATCAGCGCATCCACCGTCTTGTCGGTCGGGTCGATGATGTCCATCAGCCGCTGGTGCGTACGCATTTCCAGCTGGTCACGCGAGGTCTTGTTGACGTGGGGCGAGCGCAGGATGTCGAAGCGCTGGATGCGCGTCGGCAGCGGGACCGGGCCGCGGACCACCGCGCCGGTGCGTTTCGCCGTGTCGACGATCTCGAGCGCCGACTGGTCGATCAGCTTGTAGTCGAACGCCTTCAGGCGGATGCGGATACGTTGGCTTTGCATTTCAGATCCTTTTCAAAGAGCGAGAGGCCGGCCCGCATGGGCCGGCCCGGTATCAACGTAAGCGCGGCCTACTCGACTATTTTTGCCACGACGCCGGCGCCGACGGTACGACCGCCTTCGCGGATGGCAAAGCGCAGTCCTTCTTCCATGGCGATGGGGGCGATCAGCGCCACATCCATCTGGATGTTGTCGCCCGGCATCACCATCTCGGTGCCCGCCGGCAGCGCAATCGAGCCGGTGACATCGGTGGTGCGGAAGTAAAACTGCGGCCGATAGCCGTTGAAAAACGGGGTGTGGCGGCCGCCCTCTTCCTTGCTCAGCACGTACACCTCGGCCTTGAACTTGGTGTGCGGGGTGATGGAGCCGGGCTTGGCCAGCACCTGGCCGCGCTCGACTTCTTCACGCTTGGTGCCGCGCAGCAGCACTCCGACGTTGTCGCCGGCCTGACCCTGGTCGAGAAGCTTTCTGAACATCTCGACGCCGGTGCAGGTGGTCTTCATGGTCGGACGGATGCCGACGATTTCGATCTCGTCGCCGACCTTGACGATGCCGCGCTCGATCCGGCCGGTGACGACGGTGCCGCGCCCGGAGATGGAGAAGACGTCTTCGACCGGCATCAGGAAGGCGCCGTCGATGGCGCGCTCGGGCGTGGGGATGTAGCTGTCGAGCGCATCGGCGAGCTTCATGATGGACTGCTCGCCGAGTTCGCCCTTGTCGCCTTCAAGCGCCATCTTGGCCGAACCCTTGACGATCGGTATGGCGTCGCCCGGAAACTCGTACTTGCTCAGCAGCTCGCGCACTTCGAGCTCGACGAGCTCCAGCAGCTCGGCGTCGTCGACCATGTCGACCTTGTTCATGTAGACGATGATGTAGGGCACCCCGACCTGACGCGCCAGCAGGATGTGCTCGCGCGTCTGCGGCATCGGGCCGTCGGCGGCGCTGACGACAAGGATGGCCCCGTCCATCTGCGCCGCACCGGTGATCATGTTCTTGACATAGTCCGCATGCCCCGGGCAGTCGACGTGGGCGTAGTGCCGGTTCTTGGTCTCGTACTCGACGTGCGCGGTGTTGATGGTGATGCCGCGCGCCTTCTCTTCCGGCGCCGCATCAATCTGGTCGTACGCCTTGGCCTCCCCACCAAACTTCTGCGACAACACCAGCGTGATCGCCGCCGTCAAAGTGGTCTTGCCATGATCCACATGCCCTATCGTCCCGACATTCACATGCGGCTTCGTACGCTCAAATTTGCCCTTGGCCAT
>DATKAJ010000030.1:0-3179 GCA_035498175.1 Burkholderiaceae bacterium | reverse complement strand
GGTCGACCGCAACTGCCACAAGTCGATCCTGCACTCGATCATCATGACCGGCGCGATTCCGGTGTTCCTGACGCCGACGCGCAACCACCTGGGCATCATCGGGCCGATCCCGCGCGCCGAGTTCGAGCCCGAGGCGATCCGGCGTCGCATGGCGCGCAACCCGCTGCTGGCCGACAACGGTGCCAGCAAGAAGCAGCCGCGCATCCTGACGATCACGCAGAGCACGTACGACGGTGTGCTCTACAACGTCGACCAGATCAAGGCGATGCAGGACGGCTTCACCGACACGCTGCACTTCGACGAGGCGTGGCTGCCGCACGCGACATTCCACGACTTCTACAAGGGCATGCACGCGATCGGAAAGGATCGCCCGCGCACCAAGACGTCGATGGTGTTCTCGACGCAGTCGACGCACAAGCTGCTGGCCGGCCTGTCGCAGGCGTCGCAGATCCTGGTGGCCGACAGCGAGACGCGGCGGCTGGACCAGCACCTGTTCAACGAGGCGTACCTGATGCACACGTCGACGTCGCCGCAGTACGCGATCATCGCCAGCTGTGACGTCGCCGCCGCGATGATGGAGCCGCCCGGCGGCACCGCGCTGGTCGAGGAGAGCATCCTCGAGTCGATGGAGTTCCGGCGCGCGATGCGCAAGATCGACAAGGACTGGGGCCGCGACTGGTGGTTCCAGGTCTGGGGGCCGCCGCGGCTGGCCCACGAGGGCATCGGCAAGCCCGACGACTGGATGCTCACCGCCAACGAGAAGTGGCACGGCTTCGGCGACCTGGCGCCGGGCTTCAACATGCTCGATCCGATCAAGAGCACGGTGGTCACGCCGGGGCTGGACGTCACCGGCCGCTTCGCCAAGACCGGCATCCCGGCGGCGATCGTCACCAAGTACCTGGCCGAGCACGGCGTGGTGGTCGAGAAGACGGGGCTGTACTCGTTCTTCATCATGTTCACGATCGGCATCACGAAGGGCCGCTGGAACACGCTGCTGACCGCGTTGCAGCAGTTCAAGGACGACTACGACAAGAACGCGCCGATGTGGCGCGTGTTGCCCGAGTTCTGCCAGCACTTCCCGAAGTACGAGCGGATGGGCTTGCGCGAGCTGAGCCAGGCGATCCACGAGACCTACGCCAAGGGCGACATCGCGCGCTTGACCACCGAGATGTACCTGTCGGATCTGCAGCCGGCGATGAAGCCGTCCGAGGCCTTCGCGCGCATTGCGCACAAGGATACCGAGCGGGTGCCGATCGAGGAGCTGGAGAACCGCATCACCACCGCGATGCTGACGCCTTACCCGCCGGGCATTCCGCTGCTGATCCCCGGCGAGCGCTTCAACCGCCGCATCGTCGAGTACCTGCGCTTCGTGCAGGAGTTCAACGCCCGCTTCCCGGGCTTCGACACCGACGTGCACGGCCTGGTCGAGAACGACACCGAGGGGTTCCGCCGCTCCTACTACGTCGACTGCGTCAGGGGGTGAGGGCCTAGGAGCCGTTCCCCGCTCCAATCCCCACGTGGCTGAACCCGCCGTCGACGTAAACGATCTCCGAGCTGATCCCCGCCGCCAGATCCGACAACAGGAACGCGGCCGCGTTGCCGACGTCGTCGATCGTGATGTTGCGACGGATCGGCGCATTGGCGGCGAACTCGGCCTGCAGCTTGCTGAAGTCCTTGATGCCCGAGGCGGCCAGCGTCTTGATCGGGCCCGCCGAGATCCCGTTGACGCGCACCCCCTTGGCGCCAAGGCTCTGCGCCAGGAAGCGCACCGCAGCCTCCAGCGACGCCTTGGCTAGGCCCATCGTGTTGTAGTTGGGCACGTAGCGCACGGCGCCCAGGTAGGTCAGGGTGAGCAGTGACGAGCCGCTGCGCAGCCGGGGCAGCGCCGCCTTGGCCATCGCCGGGAAGCTGTAGGCCGAGATGTCGTGCGCGATGCGGAAGTTCTCGCGCGTCATGCCGTCGAGGAAATCGCCGGCGATCGCCTCGCGCGGCGCGAAGGCAATCGCGTGGACGAAGCCGTCGAAACCGTCCCAGGCCTCGCCCAGCTGGGCGAACAGGCGGTCGATCTGGGCGTCGTCGCCGACGTCGCACTCGAAAGCGAGCTTGGAGCCGAACTCGGCGGCGTACTCAGTGATGCGCTCCTTGAAGCGTTCACCCTGGTAGCTGAACGCCAGTTCGGCGCCCTCGCGGCGGCAGGCGCGCGCGATGCCGTAGGCGATCGAGCGGTTGTTGAGGACGCCGGTGATCAGCAGGCGCTTGCCGGACAGGAATCCCATGGGTGCTGCGGGGCCGCGACGGCGGACGGTACGGGCGGGGGGCGGATTCTCGCATGCGCTGCGCAGCCGCTCGAGGTGACTCTTGCGGGTATGGGTCTTGCAGAGTAGAATTCGCGCTTCGCTGGGGCAAGGAAATGGGCGGATTCATCCAGCCCATTTTTTTTGCCGTGGCGCATCGGGTCGGCCGTGCGCGGCCGCCCGCAGGGAACGGATAGGGCGGAGCACTGAAACAGCCATGTCGTGGCAGCAGGCGGTCGAGCGCGGCGTTCAAGCGCTCGGGTATGAGTTGGTCGACGTCGAGCGATCGGCGGGCGGTCTGTTGCGCGTGTTCATCGACCGCGTCGCCGGGCGCAGCTACGAGGCCGGCCCGGGCGATGCGGTCACTGTCGACGACTGCGAGCGGGTGACGCGGCACCTGCAGTACGCGCTCGACGTCGACGGCGTCGACTACGCGCGGCTGGAGGTGTCGTCGCCGGGGCTCGACAGGCCGCTGCGCAAGCCGGCCGACTGGCAGCGCTTTGCCGGCAGCGAGGTCGATCTGACGCTGCGCACGCCGTTCCAGGGACGCAAGCACTGGCGCGGTCAGTTGCAGGCGCGCGACGCAGGGTGGCGATTGGTTCTGCCGCGCGACGCCGGCAGCGCGACCGAAGCGCTGGACTTCGACCTGCACGAGGTGCGCGAGGCGCGCCTGGTGCCGCAGCTGGACTTCAAAGGCCGCCGGGCGCGGCCGGCGACGGCTTGAGGCCGTTGGCGGAGAGAGACGAAAGGCGATGCAAGCCATGAACCGGGAAATGCTGATGCTGGTGGACGCCATCTCGCGCGAGAAGAGCGTCGAGCGCGACGTCGTCTTCGGCGCCGTCGAAGCCGCGTTGGCCCAGGCCACCAAGAAGCTGCACGGCGGCG
>DATKAJ010000029.1:0-2717 GCA_035498175.1 Burkholderiaceae bacterium | reverse complement strand
TCGACGCCGAGCTCGATCGCGGTGTAGCAGTTGGCAACCGTCTGCGCCTCGACGCCCTGGGTGGCATCGACGACCAGCAGAGCGCCTTCGCACGCCGAAAGCGATCGGCTTACTTCGTAGCTGAAGTCGACGTGCCCGGGCGTGTCGATCAAATTCAGCTCGTAGGTCTGCCCATCCGCCGCGACGTATTCGAGCGCCGCAGTCTGTGCCTTGATGGTGATACCGCGCTCGCGCTCGAGGTCCATCGAATCCAGCACCTGCGCCTCCATCTCGCGATCCGACAGCCCGCCGCAGCGCTGGATCAGGCGATCCGCGAGCGTCGACTTGCCGTGGTCGATGTGGGCGATGATGGAAAAGTTGCGGATGTGCTGCATGCGCTGGACATGTCGCCGGTCACCCGGGACTGAGGCCGCCGGCGGGCAAAGAAAAGGGGGTGAGCGTCGGGCGCACCCCCTTTGCCGGCAGGGTCGCGGATTTTACCGCGAGATCGAAACGCCTCAGCGCCGGATGATCACAAAGCGCGAGGCGTCGCCGCGCCGCACGAGCACCGCCACATCCTTCTTCGGGTCGAGCTTCGCGACCGCCTCGTTGAACTGGCGCGCGTTCTGCACTTCGGCGCTGTTCATCTGCGTGATGATGTCGCCTGGACGCAGGCCGGCACCGGCCGCGAGGCCGTCGACGGAGTCCACCTGGACGCCGCCGCGCACGCCGAGTTCCTTCATCTTGTCTACAGGCACGTCGGACACGCCGAGCCCCAGCGCATTCGCAGGCACTGCCGGCTTGGGTGAGTCGGGCGTGCGCGCCGCGCGCGGCTTGTCCTGCGGCATCTCCGCAACCTGCACCTTCAGCTCGCGCTGCGAACCCTTGCGGTACACGGTCATCGTCGAGTTCGTTCCCGGCCTGGTGCCTCCGACGATCCGCGGCAAATCGGTCGAGCGCTCGATACTGCGTCCGTCGAAGCGCAGGATCACGTCGCCCGGCTCGACGCCGGCCTTCGACGCCGGTCCGTCCTTCTCAACCGTGTTCACGAGCGCGCCGCGCGGCGGCGCTCCGAGTCCGATTGCGTCGGCCACTTCCTTGGATACGCCCTCGATGCCCACGCCAATCCGCCCGCGGATCACGCGGCCCGAAGCGCGCAGCTGCTGCTGGACGTTCATCGCCTCGTCGATCGGAATCGCAAACGAGATCCCGTTGTAGCCGCCGGACGTGGTGAAGATCTGCGAGTTGATGCCGACCACTTCGCCACGCATGTTCAGCAGCGGGCCGCCTGAGTTCCCGGGGTTCACCGCGACGTCGGTCTGGATGAACGGCAGGAACTCGCCCGTCTCGCGCGCCTTGGCGCTGACGATGCCCGCAGTGACCGAGTTGTCCAGCCCGAACGGCGACCCGATGGCGACGACCCATTCGCCGACCCGCAGCTTGTTCACGTCGCCGATCTTCACGGTCGGAAGGCCGGTCGCCTCGATCTTCACCAGCGCCACGTCGGTGCGCCGGTCGGCGCCGATGAGTTTGCCCTTGAACTCACGCCGGTCGGTCAGGGTCACCGTGATTTCGTCCGCCCCGTCGACGACGTGCGCATTCGTCATCACATAACCGTCGGCCGAAATGATGAAGCCCGATCCGAGCCCGCGCGGAACGTCCCTGCGCGGCCCCGGTTGCTGCGGGCCCTGGCGCGGACCCTGCTGCGGCGGATTCGGAAAGAACCGACGGAAGAACTCGTACATCGGATCGTTCTCGTCGATGTCCGGGAACGGCAATGCGCCCGCGTTGGCCGCAACGCGCGCCGTCGTGCGGATGTTGACGACGGCCGGGCCCGCGCGATCGGCCAGATCGGCAAAGTCGGGCAAGACTTGCGTGGCCTGCGCATGCGCGCTCGGCGCCATCAGCGGAAGGCTCAGCGCGAACAGCGGCGCAAGGACAATGGCAGCGAAATTTCTGATCATTTCTTCTTCCTCGACTCCTCAACGAACTCCCGGCCCATCACTTCGAGCCGCGAAACTCCACCGACTTCGCTACGCTGCGCACCGACGCCGGCGGCACCTCTCCGATGACCGTAACCAGCGCATCGCCGAGGCGGCGCGAATACGCCGCCGTGGGTCCGACCATCTGCAGGTCCTCAACCGCGGTCCGACCCGTCGCCGACGGCTCGATGAAGACAGACATTGTGGCCAGGCCATCGCTGAACACCACCTGCATCGCATCCGCCGCGCCCAGCCGGCGCAGGACTTCCTTGGTCCTGCGGAAGCCCTCAGGGGTCGGGACCACCCAGCCGGCCTTCTCCAGATCGGCATGGGTGTACTCGCTGCGTTCGACGGTCCAGCCCTCGGTCGCCCAGGCGGGCTTGAGGCGCGAACGGTCGATCCGCTCGCCGATCCTGATGTCGGTGAATGCCACCTGCTCCAGCACCTCGCGCCTGTCACCGAGCGTCTGCGCGCGCAGCAGCAATCCGGTCGCGCGGTCGACGCAGAGCCGGTAACCGTAGCGCATCGTGTCGCGCGGCTCGAGCGTCAGCACCTGGCACTCGAGTCCGGCAACACGCTCGGTTTCGCCCGTCTTGAGGTCGTAGCGTTGCAGGATGACTTCCGCCGGTGCCCCGATCAGGCCGGGGAACGGGTCCTCGACCGCGCGGTGCTCGACAACGATCCGGCGCGACTCGGGGATCAGGCAGCGCACCTCGTCGTTGTTCTCCGTGCGCAGACGGATGTATTCACGTGGCT
>DATKAJ010000028.1:0-3597 GCA_035498175.1 Burkholderiaceae bacterium | reverse complement strand
TCGTTCGAGTTCACGCCGCAACCGCCGCAGTTCGTCGGCGTCGGGCAGCGCCTGCGGCCGCCGCTGCGCGTCGATGTGCTCGATCAGGAGCGCCGCCGGAGCCAGTGCGGCATCGCCGTCGAACTCGGCGCGCAGCGCGTCCGCGGCGACCCGCGCGGCCGGCGCATCGCCGCGGATCACCGCATCGGCGATCTCGTTGCGCAGGCCGACATCGCGTCCGTCGGCGAAGATGTCGAGCTGGCGGGGCATGGGGTCAGGGGAGATCGCGGCGGCCTCGGTCCGGCGCCCTCGCTGGCCGGGGCGGATTCGGCGATGAAGGCGCAATCACGCGTCGATTCTGCCAAGACGCAAACGAGCTTGTGCCGCGACCGAGTGGCCCCGGCGTTGACCGCGCCCCTGCGCCGCATCGGAGCCTGTCGCCTGGTGCGGGTTGCTTCCCGGGCTACCGTGCGAAGTCCAGGCATGGCCGGCCGGACGTCGAGTCTCGCGCCGGCAGCACGGTCGCGCGGCATTCGCCGAAGCCGATGCGCCGGAATCCCTCGCGCCGGCACCGGCCGCGCAGGGCAATCGTGTCGCCGTCGTGCAGGAACGTGCGCTGCTCGCCGCTGGACAGCGTGAGTGCTCGCTTGCCGCCGGCGGTCAGCTCCAGCAGCGACCCGGCCTGTTCCGGCCGCGGCCCGGACAGCGTGCCCGAGCCGAACAGGTCGCCATTGCTCAGGCCGCAGCCGTTGACGGTGTGGTGGGCGACCAGCTGCGCGACCGTCCAGTACGCGGCATCGGCAAAGTTCGAGCGCGCGATGCAGTCGCCCGGATGGCCGGCGCCGCGCATCGCCGAAGTCTGCAACCAGACCTCGAGGTCGATGTCGAACGCACCGGCCTCGCGGTTGGCGGCGTCGTCGAGGTAGGGCAGCGGCTGCGGCTCGCCGGCCGCACGCGCGAACGGCCTGCGAAACGGCGCCAGCGCCTCCAGCGTGACGATCCACGGCGACACCGTGCTCGCGAAGTTCTTCGACAGGAACGGACCGAGCGGCTGGTACTCCCAGGCCTGGATGTCGCGCGCGCTCCAGTCGTCGAACAACGCCAGCCCGAACACATGGTCCTCGGCATCGGCGATCGCAATCGGCTCGCCGATCGGGTTCGGGCGGCCGATGAAGACGCCGATCTCCAGCTCGAAGTCGAGGCGCCGGGTCGGCGCCAGGCGCGGCACTTCGTCGCCCGGGCCCTTGAGCTGACCATGCGGACGCGGGAACGCATGGCCGCTGGCCTGGATCGTCGACGCGCGGCCGTGATAGCCGATCGGCACCCATGGGTAGTTCGGCAGCAGCGGGGCGTCGGGGCGGAACAGCTTGCCGACCGCGGTCGCGTGATGGATGCCGACGTAGAAGTCGGTGTAGTCTCCGATCCGGCAGGGCAGGCCCAGTTGCACACGCTCGATCGGCCGCAGCGCGTCGCGCCAGCGCGCTTCGTTCGCGCTGCTGCGCGCGAGCCCGGCGGACAGCGCGCGGCGCAGCTCGACGCGGGTCTCGGGCTTGAGCCGCATCAGCCGGTTCATGTCGCTGTGGTTGATCACGCCGCAGCGGCGCAGATCGAGGACCTGATCGCCGATGGCCACACCGATGCGCCAGTCCGGGTCGTCGTCCTCCCGAAAGCGCCCGAACGGCAGGTTCTGGATCGGGAAGTCCGACCCTTCGGCGTTGGCCGATTCGACCCAGCTGCGCAGCGCCGGGTCGTGCGTGGCGTCGACCGCGAGCATCATGACCGGAACTCGCGTTCGTGCAGGAAGGCCGCGTGCTTCGGTGCGCGCTTGGTGCGGCTCCACTCCTCGAGCATGTCCCATTTCACCGCGTCCATGCGCTCGATCATCGCCGCCTCGTCCGGATCCGGGCAGGCCAGCTCGACCCGGTGGCCGTTGGGGTCGAAGAAATAGATCGAGTGGAACGCGCCGTGGTCGGTGACGCCCAGTACCGGCACGCCGTTGGCTTGCAGGTGCGCCTTGTACTCCAGCAGCGTCGCCCGGTCCTTGACCCGCAACGCGATGTGCTGCACCCAGTCGGGGGTGTTCGGGTCGCGCCCCATCTGCGGCTGCGTCGGCAGCTCGAAGAACGCCAGCACGTTGCCCGCCCCGGCGTCCAGGAACACATGCATGTACGGGTCGGGCGCCTTCGTCGAGGGCACGCGGTCCTCGGCGATCGCGAGCACGAAGCCCATGTTCAGCATCTTGCCGTACCACTGCACGGTCTGCTTCGCATCCTTGCAGCGGTAGGCGACATGGTGGATGCGGTCGATCGCGAGCGTCATGGCGTCAGGCCTCCGCGGTGGCGATCGCGCCGCGGCGGATCTGGTCGCGCTCCAGCGACTCGAACAAGGCCTTGAAGTTGCCCTCGCCGAAGCCCTCGTCGCCCTTGCGCTGGATGAACTCGAAGAACACCGGCCCGAGCAGCGTCTCGCTGAAGATCTGCAGCAGCAGCCGCTTGCCGCCCTTGGTGGAACCGTCGAGCAGGATGCCCCGGGTCTGCAGTTCCTTGACCGGCTCGCCGTGGCCGGGCAGCCGCTCGGCCAGCATCTCGTAGTACACGTCGTTGGGTGCGCTGAGCACCGGGATGCCGGCCAGCTGCAAGGCGTCGACGCTGGCCAGCAGGTCGTCGCTCAGCAGCGCGATGTGCTGGATGCCCTCGCCGTTGAACTGCATCAGGAACTCCTCGATCTGGCCGCCGCCTTGCTTGGCCTCCTCGTTCAGCGGGATGCGGATCAGGCCGTCCGGGGCGGTCATCGCGCGGCTGGTGAGCCCCGTGTACTCGCCCTGGATGTCGAAGTAGCGGATCTCGCGGAAGTTGAACAGCCTCTCGTAGAAGGCGCCCCAGTAGGCCATGCGGCCGCGGTAGACGTTGTGCGTCAGGTGGTCGATGAGCCTGAAGCCGTGGCCGCGCGGGTGACGATCGACGCCGGGCAGGAACTCGAAGTCGATGTCGTAGATCGATTTCCCTTCCTCGAAGCGGTCGATCAGGTACAGCGGCGCGCCGCCGATGCCCTTGATCGCCGGCAGCTTGAGCTCCATCGGCCCGGTGGGCACGTCCACCGGCTGCGCGCCCAGCTCCAGCGCACGGGCATACGCCTTGTGCGAGTCGCGCACCCGGAACGCCAGCGCGCAGGCGCTGGGTCCGTGCTCGGCGGCGAAGTAGCCGGCCAGGCTCTTGGGCTCGCGGTTGACGCTGAAGTTGATGTCGCCCTGGCGGTACAGCAGTACGTTCTTCGAGCGGTGCTTGGCCACCAGCGAGAAGCCCATCTTCTCGAACAGCGGCTCGAGCACGCCGGCGATCGGCGAGGCGAACTCGACGAACTCGAAACCGGCGAGGCCCATCGGGTTGTCGAACAGGTCGGCCATGTTCATGCTCCTTGTCTTACACCAGTTGGTCCAGCGCGATCTCGAACGCGGTGCTGGCGATGCCGCGCGTGACCGAGGACGAGCGATCATGGCAGCGTTGCAGAGCCCCTGCGATCGTTGCCGACACGTCGCCGAAGATCGCCTCGTCCGAGATCTCGGCGCCGCCCTGCATCAGGAACGCGAACGCGCGCGCCATGCCGCAGTTGGCGATGAAG
>DATKAJ010000027.1:0-2694 GCA_035498175.1 Burkholderiaceae bacterium | reverse complement strand
CCCGCATGGGCGCGGTGTTGCCGGATCTGCTGCTGATGGTTGCCGCTCGCGACTTCGAGCCGGCTGCCGAACTGCGCCTGCATTTCGACGTGCGAACCGCACATTCGCTCGTCGCTGCACTGGCAGCGCTGAAGGTATGCACGCCGCAGATCGTCCTGATCGCCGAAGATGTGCCGGACGCCCCCGCATTGACACTGCTGCGGGCGCTGATCCACGTGTGGCACGGTCCCTACGTGCTGCTTGCCGACGACCTCGATACCGCGGAGGAGATCATCGCGCTCGAGGCCGGCTTCGACGATGTCTGGCGCGCATCGATCGATCAGCGGCTTGCGCTGGCGCGCGCGCGTGTGCTGCTGCGCCGATCGGCGCGTGCGGCCGACGCTTCGCTCGGCTCGCTGCACGCGTTCGGCATCGCTCTCGACCGCGCCCGGCGCGTCGTCGCATTCCAGCAGCGCGAGCTGACGCTGTCTCCGCGCGAAGCAGACGTGCTCGCGACGCTACTCCGTCAGACCGGGCGTGTGGTCGAGCGCAGCGCCTTTGCCGCCGGCTCCGCGAGCATCAGCCCGGCATCGGTCGACATGGCCGTCGCGCGGCTGCGCCGGAGGCTGGCCGCGCTGGACGCCCGGCACGTCAGCATCGAGCCGGTGCGCGGCCGCGGCTACTGCATGCGCCTGCGGGAGGCAGCGGCAGCGCGCCCTGCCGTCCAGGCTTTACGCGGGCGCGGTTGATGGCATAGAATGCCTGCATCTACAGTTAATGAAGGCGCAGCCGATGAACAAGGCCACCGCCACCCACGGCCCGCGCGGCTTCGAGTGTCTTTGCGGCAACGCCCGCATGGCCGCCCGCGCGCTCACGTCGATCTACGACCAGGCGCTGCAGCCCGCCGGCCTGCGCGCACCGCAGCTTGCGGTGCTCTGGGCGGTGGTCGCCCTGCCCGGGCGCACTGTCAAGTCGCTGGCCGGCACGATCGCGATGGATGCGACCACGCTGACCCGCAACCTGCGGCTGCTCGAGCGCGACAGCCTGATCGAGTTGGTCGAAGGCACGGACAGGCGCGAGCGCGAGGTCCACGCAACCGCCCGCGGCCGGCGCGCGTTCGCGAAGGCGATGCCGCTCTGGGAAGCCGCCCAGAAGCAGGTCGAGCGGATCGCCGGGCGCGAAGCGCGCGAGCTGAACCGCGTGCTGCTGGCGCTGTCGCGCTCGGCGCGGCAATGACCGGGTTGACTGGATCCATCTACCCATGACGAGACGAAGGCGATAGGACGCAAGGCGCGCCACGGCAACAAAGATTGCCGGCGCAGGTGTTTTCCGGGGCGCAAGCGGCGGGTTGGGATCTTGCTGGAGAGAAGCATGAAGATCCTGATGCTGGCTGATCCCGATCGCGTCTGCGGCGGACGCGAGGTTCTCGAACGGGAAAGTTGCCGAGTCGATACGGTCGCAGACATCGCATCCGCGGTCGCGCAGGCGGGGCGTAGCCGCTACGAGGTCGTCGCCGTTGACCTCGACCAGGTGCGCCTGGCCCCGGCCGAGGTCGTCGGCCTGCTGCGCCAGGTGAGCGACGCGCCGCTGCTGCTGACGCGGAGTTTCATCGACGACGTCGACCAGATCGTCGCGCTCGAGGCGGGCGCCGATGCCGTCGCCGCGCAGCCGCTCTCGCCGCGACTGCTGCTGGCGCACTTTCGGCGTCTGCGCCGGCTCGTCGGCGAACGTCAGCTGCCGGTCCAGCACGCTGCCGAGTACGGCCCGCTGAAAATCGACCCGGCGCGCCGGCGCGTGACCTGGCGCGATCGCGCCGTCGAGCTCTGCGGCAGCGAAGTAACGATCGTCGCCGTGCTCGCCGCCGCACGTGGACGCCCGGTTGCGCGCGACGAGCTGCTGCAGGCGCTCGGCCGGCCGGAAACGCATTCGCGCGCGCTGAACACGGCGATCAGCCGCATCCGGCACCGGCTGCAGCGCCAGGGCATTGAGGAAATCCGCATCCAGGCGGTATCGCGGTCGGGCTACCGCCTGGTGCTCTGCTTGCAACGCCCGGAAGGCGAGCTGCTGCGCCGGCGCAGCGAAGCGCAGGCGCCCCCCGTCGCGGCGCTGGTCTGATCGCCGCGACGCTAGCGTCGAAAACCGCCGCCGCGGAATCCGCCACCGAAGCGATCGCCGAAGCTGCCGCCGCTGAAGCGATCACCCCAGCTGCCGCTGCCCCCACCCCAGTCTCCGGCGCTGCCGCCGGAGCGGCTGCCCCAGCTGTCGCCACCGCCCCAGCGGCTGCCCCAGCTGTCTGAGCCCGCACCGGATCGATCCCAGCCGCCGTTGCCCCATCCGCCGGTGCTCGCGGCCGCGCTGCTGCGTGCCTGCTGCTCGCGGTTGGCCCAATCCGAGTTGGACGCGTTGCTCCATCCGCTCGCGCCATGCTGCTGCCAGGCTCCGCTACCGTCGCTGCGATAGACGTTGCCATCGGCGCCGGCGTAGTGGTTGTTCTGCGGCACGCCGTTGTTCCAGGTCTTGGTCTGTCCCGTCTGTGCGTTGTACGTCGTCGTCGTCGCATCGCGACCGGCGCCCTGCGGCCCCGCGGTCGCTGACACGGTGCGGTCGATGGAACTGCCGCCTGCGCCGGTCGCAGCGATCGTCGAGCCGTACGTTCGCTGGCCGGTCTGCGCGTTGAAGGTTTCGCCGCGGTCGACCTGGCCGGACGTGCCCGCG
>DATKAJ010000026.1:0-2410 GCA_035498175.1 Burkholderiaceae bacterium | reverse complement strand
CCTGCGAGCGTTCCTCGATGCGCAGGCCGCGCAGTCCGAGGACGATGGCCTGCAGATAGGCGTAGAAGGAGCCCGGCGACACCGGGATGACCTTGCGTGACAGCGCGTAGGCGCTGATGTCCGCGTCGCCGGTAGCGTCGTCCTTCACGACGATTTCGTAGTAGACGTTTTCCGCCGGGATATACATCAGCGCAAAGTCGAAGGTGCCTTCGTCGGGCAGGATGTACTTGCTGGCGACTGCATCGATGTGCCGCTTCACGTCGGTGACGAAGGCGCGCCGTACACGGCTGCGCTCGTCGTCGCTCTGGGTGTCCAGCAGGCGGCGGAAGTTCTCCAGCGGAAACTTGGCATCGACGGGCACCAGGCCATTGCCCAGCCGAATCACGGCATCGACCTTCTGTCCGCTGCGGAAGCCGTGCTGCGTTGCGAAGTGGTCGGCCGGCAGGATCTGTTTCAACAAGTCTTCGAGCAGCAGCTCGCCGAGCCCGCCGCGCAGCTTCGGCGCTTGCAGGATCTGCTGCAGAGACGTGATGTCCTTGCCGATCTCGTAGATCTTGCGGTTGGCCTCCTCGAGGCTGCCGAGGCTGCGGTGCACCGCGCCGATCACCTGCGCCGTGCTGTCGAGGCGCTCCCCGAGGGTGCGCTGCGTGTGCTGCATCAGTTCGACGTTTTCATGCAGGCGCTCGTGCACCGTCGTTGCGATGTGTGCCAGCTGCTGGTTGAGGGCTTGCGTGTTGGCTTCGAGGGCGCGGCCGAACTGGTCGCGTAAACCCTCGATCTGCTGCTGCAGCAGGATGGGCGAGCGGTCCGCCTCATGCGCCGCCCCCAACGCTTCTACCCGCGCGGCGGTCTGGCGCTGATTGAGCAGCACTAAGACGAGCAGGACCAGGAGGACCGCGCCGACGGCGAAAGCGACGCCTAGTGCGGTTGCGAGAGTCACAGCAACTGCACCGCGTATTCCAGCAACGCGCTCAGCTGCCGCATGCGCCGGGCGTACACCGGCCGCTCTTCGGGCGGCGCGCTATCGAACAGATCCAGCGAGAGCCGCAGGTTCGCTTCGATGATCTCGATGCAGCGTTGGGTGCAGGCGCGCTCGTGGGCGCGCCTGCGCGCGCGGACGACGTCTTGGAACGGGACGATGACGGCCATGACTCAACGTCCCTCCGCGACCCGCCGCTCGTTGCGCGCCAGCACGGCGTAGCCGCCGCTGCCGAACCACTCGATCTGTCGTGCCAGGCCCAACAGAATTTGCACGTCGCGCGCTTCCAGCTCCGCGCGCCCCAGGAAGCGACGGAAGGCGAACATGATGTGATCAGGATTGTCCGGATGGAGGAAGCCGATGGAGCGCAGCGCGGCTCGCAGCTTCTCGAACATGAGATCGATCTGCTCGGCGCGGGCCAACTCGCGGGTCGCCTGAGGCTCTCCCGCCATCGCGAGGCGTAGTTCGTAGCAACACACCATCACCGCCTGCGCCAGATTGAGCGAGGGATAAGTGGGATCGGCTGGAATGGCAATCAGCTGCTGGCAGGCCTTGAGGTCCTCGTTGCTCAGTCCGTGATCTTCTGGACCAAACACCAGCGCGACGCGGTTCGTGGCAGCCGCGGCGATCACGCGCGGTGCCGCGATGCGCGGCGCCGCGGCGGCCTCGCGGTATAGGCCACCGCGGCATGTCGTGCCGACGACGAGTCCGCAATCAGCGACCGCGTCTCCGATGCTGTTGCACCGGCGGACGCTGTGCAGCACGTCCTCGGCATGTGCGGCCATGGCCTTCGCCCAGAAAGACTTCATGAGAGCCGGGTGCACTAGCACGAGGTCGCGCAAGCCCATGTTCTTCATGGCGCGGGCGACGGCGCCGACGTTGGCGGCTCCTCGCGGCCGCAGCAACACGACGCGAATGTTGTTCAGGGGCATCGTGCGCGATCGTAGCATTCCGCGCCGCAACGCGAAACGCGTCGCTCGACTGGAGCCGGTTGCGACTCGATGGGCCACTGGGTATGACTCTGAGCGATGCGCATCGTGTCCTTCGGCGACATCCACATGTCGTTGCAAACGATCGAATGGCTCGCGCCGGAGTTGCGTGCGGCGGATCTCGTCATCCTCTCCGGCGACCTCACCAACTTCGGCGGCTGCGACGCCGCCGCGCGGGTGTTGGCCGCGACGCGCCGGCACGCGCGCGACGTCCTCGCGGTCTCCGGCAACCTCGATCAGCTGGAGGTGATCGACTTCCTGCGGCAAGAGGGCGTGAGCCTGCATGGCGAATCGCGCCGTCTCGGCGCACTGGGCATCTTCGGCTGCGGGGGCTCGAATCGCACCCCGTTCAACACTCCGACCGAGTTGAGCGACGAGGAGATCGGCCTGCTGCTCGAGCGCGGCTACGCCGGTATCGCGGACCTGCAACACGTCTTGATGG
>DATKAJ010000025.1:0-136202 GCA_035498175.1 Burkholderiaceae bacterium | reverse complement strand
ACCCGGTGCGCGCCGGGTTGCGATCGTTGCGGCTTCGATCACGATCGTGCCGCTGCCGCAGAACGGGTCGAGGAGCGGTACCTCGGGCGTCCAGCCCGAGAGCGCCAGCAGGCCGGCGGCGAGATTTTCCTTCAGGGGTGCCTCGCCTTTATCGGCGCGCCAGCCGCGCTTGAAGAGTGGCTCGCCCGATAGATCGACGTAGAGCGTTACCGTGCGCTCGTCCAGGTATGCAAATACGCGCACGCCCGGATTGTTCCGGTCGATCGAAGGCCGATCGCCGGCGAGCGTCCGCATGCGGTCGACGATGCCGTCCTTGATCCGCAGCATCGCGAACTCGAGGCTGCGCAGTGACGCGCGGGCTGCAGTGACGTCCACCCGCAGTGTCTGCTGCGACGTCATCAGGTCGTGCCAGCGGACCTCCTGGGTGGCGTCGTACAGGTGCTGCTCGTTTGCGTAGCCGCGCCGCGCGACCTGACGCAGGATGCGGCTAGCAAGACGCGAGTGCAGGTTTGCCGCGTAGCCGACCTCCGGCGAGCCCGCGAATGCCACGCCGCCACTCTCGGCGCGCGCCTCGGCCGCGCCGAGAGCCTGCAGTTCGGCGACCAGCGCAGGCTCGAGTCCGCGCGGGCAGATGGCGAAGTAAGCGTGGGAGCGAGCGGCCATCGACCTAGCCTACTGCCTTCGAAATCGCGCCCGGATCATCGGCTGCCTGCGGTCCGCTCATGCGTGCTCCCTTACAGGAGCGCTTCCACGTCGTGCGTCTCAGGTAGTCGATCGATGGCGATGGAATCAAGCACAGCCGACCGTGCCTCGCGCCTCGGCGAGCGCCGCCCCATTGCCAGGCACAAGAGGCATCGGCGCGGGGACGAAGCCGCGCCGACGAAGGAAACGAGCCGACGCCTACCGCCCGCGCCGTATCAGCGCGTTCACTTCCTCGACGTTTTCCATGATGCGCCGGCGCACGATCTCGAAGGCCTCGGTCTGCGACTTGGCGGCAAGTTCGGCGAGTTCGCGGATGTTCTGCACGGCCAGAGAGAAGGTCTGCTTGGCGGCGTCGTCGAGGCGACCGAACCCAGGTGCGCCGCCGGCGCCCTGGGCCATCGACTGCCATTCGGACACTGCGTTCTTCAGCATCGCGGTCTGGCGCGCGACGACAGCCTGCAGCCCTTCGTAAGACTTCTTGTTGGCTGCGACCAGCGCGGCCAGGTCCTTGCGGCGGCCCTCGGCGATCGTGCTCGCAACGCTCGACAGGTTCAGGCCCTCGAGCGTGCGCCCGAGTCCGGCGAGCGACATGTCGAACAGGCCTTCCGCGCGCGCCGGCCGCGCCGCTGCGGCCTTCTTTGCCGCGGGGCGCCGGGCGGCGGACTTGCGCGAACGCGACTTGCCAGTGGACTTGCGAGCCTTGGTGGCCATTTTCTCTCCTCGGTGGGTCGGACGATGTCAGTCCGCAGCGGACCTGACGACGGGTTTGCGGGCGCGCTCGGCGCGGACTAGTGAGAGCGCGAGCTCGAACGCAGCGCCGACGAACGCGAGCACGCGGGCGAACTGCTCGTCGTTCAGCCGGCGCGCTTCGTCGCTGGCGCGATAGATGTTGACGAACTCGCGCTCGCGGCCGGCATGGGCAACCAGCCGGCCGACGCCGAGATCCTCCAGCGCCTTCCACAGCTCCGGGTAATAGGAGCGCGTCAGGTTCATCACGAACGCGACCGGATCGCGGCGTCCAAGTACCGCGGCCAGCCGCAGGATGATCTCGAACGGAAGCACGACGCGCCCGCTTTCGGCCTGCTCGAGCATGCTCGCATCGCGCAGGTCGATCGCGTGGCCGAGCTCCTGCGCGGTGAGGCCCGCGGTTTCGCGCATCTGCTTCAGCAGCACGCCGGCCTTTTCGATCGCCCCGCGCCGCCGGGGGCTCACCGATGACTTCGCAAGGGCCAGCGACATGTCGGCGGCGCTGCCCGCAAGACCGAGCGCGGTGCCGGCCCAGGAGCGCACCTGACGTGCCAGCGCCATGACCGGCTGGGCGCCGTTGTGCTGCGCCGGCTTCTCCTTCGTGGAGCGCGTCGGTTTGCTGCGGGTCTTGCGGCGTGTCGTGGTCATTCAGCACCGGGCCGGTCGATCTCGGCGATCAACCGCCTCCGAATGGAATGCGGCATCTTGAACGTCGCTGCGGGCGAGCGCAAGCCGCCCGGTCCGGCAGTGCATCCGGGTGCGCGGCAAGACTGCGCGGTTGGCACGAGCGGCCGGCGCCCCCGAATAGGGGGGCTCGCGGACCCGTAATCCGGGCTTCGTCTTGTTACCGGCGCGGGACACTGGCTCTGCTGCGCAACGCCGTCGGCGCGGCCGATCTGTTTCGACCTGAGGACTGCATGGGCCAGACCGCCGAAGACCTCGTTAGCTCACTGAGCAGCCGCGACATCCAGCGGCGGCTGCAGGAATATCGCGCGCTGCTTGCCAACGACTCGGTCGGCATCGTCACCGTCTGCGACGGCGAGATCATGCAATGCAATGCGAGCGCGGCACGGCTCTTCGGCTGGGAACCCGAGCGGCTGCTTGGCCAGTCGGCCGCCGTGTTCTTCGGATCCGAAGAGGAGTTCCAGGGTTTCGCCAGCCGCATCGGCGACGCGCTGAACGCCGGCGGCTCGCCGGCGATCGAGTGGCGCACGCGGCGGTCCGATGGCACGGCCTTTTGGGCGCGCTTGCTGGTGAAGAGCATCACGCCGGGCGGGCCGGGGGGCGAGACCGTCTGGATGATCGAGGACATCACGGCTCGCAAGGCGATGGAAGCCGCCCTGTCGCGCGTGCGCGAGGAGCTCGAGCAGCGCGTGCGCGCCGCGCACGACGAACTCGCCTGGTCGAATGAACGGCTGGTCGCCGAGATGTACGAGCGCAGCGAGGTCGAAGAGCGCGCGCGCCGCATCTCGCTGTACGACTCGACCACCTCGCTGCCGAACCGGCGGCTGCTCGAGTCGAGGCTCGACGAGGCGGTGCGCAACCACCAGCTGGCGGGCGATCGGCTCGCGGTACTGGTGATCGACATCGACGATTTCACCAAACTCAACGATGCGCTCGGGCACCGCGTCGGCGACGCGCTGCTGCAGCAGGTCGCGATGCGCCTGATCGACACCGTCCGCACCTCCGACCTCGTTGCGCGCGTCGGCTCGGACGAGTTCGCGGTCGTGCTCGGCCGCCTGCGCCAGCTCGACGATGCGCAACGCGTCGCGACAAAGCTCGGCGAGCTGCTGTCCGAGCCCTACGAGGTCGACGCCGAACAGATCACCGCGACGGTCAGCATCGGCGTCGCCGGCTTTCCGATCGACGGGTCCGGACCGGAAATGCTGCTGCGGAACGCCGACGCCGCGCTGTCGTTTGCTAAGTCGCGTGGCAAAGCCAACGTGCAGCTCTTCGAGCCGCGCATGAACGCCGACCTGCTGGAGAGGCTGCAGCTCGAAGCCGCGTTGCGGCGCGCGATCGACCGTCGTGAGTTCGAAGTGCACTTCCAGCCGCGCGTGAATCTCGCCTCCGGCAAAGTGGTCGGCGCCGAAGCGCTGCTGCGCTGGCGCCATCCGGACAAGGGAATACTCGAGCCGGGCAGCTTCATCGCGGTGGCCGAGGACGCGGGCCTGATGCAGCCGATCGGCGAAATCGTGCTGCGTGCTGCATGCCAGGCGGCGCGTGCCTGGAATGCGGCCGGCCTGGGCGAGATCGTCGTCAGCGTGAATCTCTCGCCGCGCGAGTTCCGCGGGCGCTCGCTGCTGCCAATGGTCAGCCAGGCGCTGATCGACAGCCAGCTCGACGCCGAGCGGCTCGAGGTCGAGATCACCGAGGCAAGCCTGATGCGCGACCTCGACAAGGCCGAGCAGGTGCTCGTCGGCCTGCAGACCATGGGCGTGCGTATCGCGCTCGACAATTTCGGCACCGGCTATTCCAGCCTGTCGAACCTGCGGCGCTTCCCGCTGAACTCGCTCAAGATCGACGGCCAGTTCGTGCGCGCGGCGCCGGACGACGAAGCCGACGCGCGCATCGTCGCCGCGCTGGCCGGGCTTGCCACGGGCCTGGGGCTGCACGTCGTCGCCGAAGGCGTCGAGACCGAGCAGCAGCTCGCGTTCGTGCGCCACTGCGGCTGCAACGAAGCCCAAGGCTACTTCCTGAGCCGCGCACTGCCGGCCGAGCAGTTCGAGCAGTTTGCGCGCAAGCGCGCCTAGGTTCCTCGGCCTCGCTTCTGAGCTCGTCCTGGCCGCGTCGCGCGCGGCCGCTAGACTGCATCTTTCGACGCCGTCGGAGGGGCAGCATGAACAAGGACATCGTTTCCACGCCGCAGGCGCCGGCCGCCATCGGCCCTTATTCGCAGGCGGTGCGCACCGGTCTGGTCGTCTTCACGTCGGGTCAGATCGGCCTCGATCCTGCGACTGGCGAGCTGGTCGGGCAGGATTTTGAAGCGCAGGTGCGCCAGGCCTTCCGCAACCTCGACGCCGTAGCTCGCGCCGCGGGCGGGTCTCTGGCACACGCAGTCAAGTTCACGCTGTTCCTGACCGATCTCGCGAAGTTCGGGACGGTCAACCAGATCATGGGCGAGGCGGTGCCGAAGCCGTATCCCGCGCGCTCGACCGTCGGTGTCGCGAGCCTGCCGAAGGGCGCGCAGTTCGAGGTCGAAGCGGTACTGGTGCTCTAGAGATACCGGGTTTGGCATCTGCACGTCCCGTCGGCACGGCGGCCGCGCGCGCCGGCAGCCGCGGCCTGGCCGCGCGCCTTGCGGCGATCGGCCTTACGAACGACTGGGACTTCGTCCTGCATCTGCCATTGCGCTACGAGGACGAAACGGCCGTCGTGCCGATAGAAGACTTGCGCGAAGGGGTCGAAGCACAGGTCGAAGGTGTTGTCACTGCGGCCGATGTCGTCTACCGGGGGCGACGCCAGCTGCGCATCACGCTGCAGGACGGACGCGGCGCCACCCTGGTACTGCGCTTTCTGCATTTCTACCCCTCGCAGCAGAAGCAGTTCGGCGTTGGCCGGCGCATTCGCGCGTTTGGTGCTGCACGCGGCGGGCTCGCCGGCAAAGAGATGGTGCACCCGCGCGTTCGCGTCGTCAGCGAAGGTGAACCGCTGCCGACGACACTGACCCCCGTGTATCCATCGACGGCCGGCGTGCCGCAGGCGTGGCTGCGCAAGCGCATCGCACGCGCGCTGGAGACGGTCGATAGGCGCGACCCGCTGCACGGCGTCCTGCCTGAGGCCTTTCCTTCGCTGGCGTCGGCCTTGCAGCGGCTGCACCAGCCGCCGCCCGATGCAGAGGCCCGGGCGCTTGCCGAACGCACCGACCCGGCGTGGCAGCGGCTCAAGTTCGACGAACTGGTCGCGCAGCAGATCGCGTTGCGGCGCGCGCGGGCCGCGCGGGAGCGGCATCAGGCGCCGGTGCTGCACGCGGACGGCCTGGCGGTGCGGTTGCTCGCATCGCTGCCGTTCCGGCTGACGCGCGCACAGCAGCGCGTGTGGCGCGAGGTCGAGCGCGATCTCGGCCGCGAGATTCCGATGCAGCGCCTCGTGCAGGGTGATGTCGGCAGTGGCAAGACCGTCATTGCGGCGCTGGCCGCGGCGCGCGCAATCGAATCGGGGTGGCAGGCGGCGCTGATGGCGCCGACCGAACTCCTGGCCGAGCAGCACTTCGGCCGCATCGCGCACTGGCTGGCGCCGCTCGGCGTGCGCACGGTCTGGCTGGCGGGCCGGCTCGGCGCCGCGGCCAAGCGCGCGGCACAGCGTGAGGCGGCGAGCGGATCGGCGCAACTCGTGATCGGTACGCACGCGCTGATCCAGGAGGCAGTGGACTTCGACCGGCTCGGGCTGGCGATCGTCGACGAGCAGCATCGTTTCGGCGTGGCGCAGCGGCTCGCGCTGCGGGGTTCGGATCGCGCCACGGTGCCGCACATCATGATGCTGTCGGCCACGCCGATCCCGCGCACGCTGGCGATGAGCTACCTGGCGGACCTCGATGTCTCGGTGATCGACCAGCTGCCGCCGGGACGTCGGCCGGTCGTCACCAAGATGGTTGCAACGCGCCGGCGCGATGAAGTGCTGGCACGCATCCGCAAGGACGTCGCGGCCGGTCGTCAGGCCTACTGGGTCTGCCCGCTGGTGGAGGAGAGCGCCGCGGTCGAGGCGGCGGCTGCGACCGCGACGCACGAACGCATCGTGGCGCTGCTGCCCGAACTGCGCATCGGCCTGCTGCACGGGCAGCTACCTTCCGACGAGAAGACGGCGGTGATGCAGCGCTTCGCGCGGCGCGAGGTCGACGTGCTGGTGGCGACGACCGTCATCGAGGTGGGCGTCGACGTGCCCAACGCCACGCTGATGGTGGTCGAGCACGCCGAGCGCTTCGGCCTGGCGCAGCTGCACCAGCTGCGCGGGCGCGTGGGGCGCGGTGCACAGCAGAGCTACTGCGTCCTGCTGTACGAGGAGCCGCTGTCGGACACGGCGCGCGAGAGGCTCAAGGTGATCTACGAAACCACCGATGGCTTCGAGGTCGCGCGGCGCGACCTTATGATGCGGGGCCCTGGCGAGTTCCTCGGCAGCCGGCAGTCCGGCGTGCCGCTGCTGCGGCTGGCCGACCTCGAACGCGACGCGGCGCTGGTCGAGCGTGCGCGCCGCGCGGCCGAAGTGCTGCTGGAGCAGGACGCAGCGGCCGCGGAAGAGCACGTGCGACGCTGGTACGCGGGGCGGAGCGACTTTCTCGCCGCATAGAAGATCGACGCATGACGCTGACCGAACTCAAGTACATCGTTGCCGTCGCGCGCGAGCGGCACTTCGGGCGCGCGGCCGAAGCCTGCTTCGTCAGCCAGCCGACGCTCTCGGTGGCGATCAAGAAGCTCGAGGAGGAACTGGGCACGCAGATCTTCGAGCGGCGCACCAGCGAGGTGACCGTCACGCCAGCCGGCGAGCGCATCGTCGGTCAGGCGCAGCGCGTGCTCGACGAGGCGCAGCGCGTCCGCGAGATCGCGCGCCAGGGCAAGGATCCGCTGGTCGGCCCGCTGCGGCTCGGCGTGATCTACACGATCGGGCCCTATCTCCTGCCGGGGCTGGTGCGGCAACTCCTGAAGGATGCGCCGGAGATGCCGCTGCTGCTGACCGAGAACTTCACGGTCAAGCTGATGGAGCTGCTGAAAACCGGCGAGGTCGACGTCGCCATCATGGCGCTGCCGCTGCCGCAGAGCGGGCTGCTGCTGCAGCCGGTCTACGACGAGCCGTTCGTCGTCGCGGTGCCACGCCACCATGCCTGGGCGCGGCGCAAGAACATTCCGAGCGAAGACCTGAAGAAGGAGACGATGCTGCTGCTCGGCACCGGCCATTGCTTCCGTGACCAGGTCCTGGAGGTCTGTCCGGAGCTGTCGCGCTTTTCATCATCGGCCGAGGGCATCCAGAAGACCTTCGAGGGCTCGTCGCTCGATACGATCCGGCACATGGTGGGTTCGGGGCTAGGCGTCACCGTGCTGCCGGTCTCTTCGGTGCCTGAGAAGACGGCGCGCGACTCGCTGCTCGAATACGTGCCGTTCAAGGCGCCAGCGCCGGACCGGCGCGTCGTACTCGCCTGGCGGAAATCGTTCACGCGCGGCCCGGCGATCGAGGCGCTGCGGCAGGCGATCCTGAAGTGCCCGCTGCACGGAGTGACGAAACTGCCCGACGCGCGAATCGAAACCTGGTGAGGGCCGAGGCTATCGGGCCGGTTGAATTTCCCGATTGGCGTCGCGCTGGCCGAAGCGGCTACGATCCCGGCAACCACTGCAATGACTGCGGGAGTGTTCCATGGCAAAGAAAGGTTCGGGTTCGACCACGGGCGACGGCGCGCCGACGATCGACATCGGCATCGCGGATCGGGACCGCGCAAAGATCGCGGACGGCCTGTCGCGCGTGCTGGCGGATACGTATTCGCTATACCTGAAGACGCACAACTTCCACTGGAACGTCGAGGGGCCGATGTTCAACACGCTGCACCTGATGTTCATGGAGCAGTACACGGAACTGTGGAATGCGCTCGACGCGATCGCGGAACGGATCCGCTCGCTGGGCTATCCCGCGCCCGGAACGAACAGCGAATTTGCGCGACTGACATCGATCGACGAAACCGCCGGCGTTCCTGGAGCGATGGAAATGGTGCGACTGCTCGTGAGTGGCCACGAGGCGGTGGCGCGTACCGCACGCAAGGCCTTTCCGACGGTCGACAAGGCCGGCGACGAATCCACGGCTGACCTGCTGACCCAACGCCTCCAGGTCCACGAGAAGACGGCGTGGATGCTGAGGAGCCTGCTCAAGTAGGCCTGGAAGCAAAGCCAACAGTCAGTCAGGTTGCTGCACGATGCCGGCTCGGGTCCTCGTCGTTGCTTTCATGGCGGCCATGTTGTCGGGGGCCGCGGCGCAGGAAGCGGTCCAGGACGGACCGAAGGCCCGCTTCAACGACGATCTGATCACGAAGCTGGAAGGTCGCTGGCTGGTCACGCGTCAGATCCGCGGGACCGAGGTGCACAACCTGGCGACCGCCGCCTGGGTCCTGAACCACCAGTTCCTTCAGCTGCACATGAAGGACACGGCCGAGCCGCCGGCCTACGAGGCCATCGTGCTCATCGGCTTCGTCCACGCGTCGCAGGACTACGTTGCGATCTGGACGGATACATTCGGGGGCAGGTTTGCGGCCATGGGGCGGGGCAGACGATCCGGGAACTCGATTGAATTCCGGTTCGAGTACCCCGACGGTCCCTTCTTCAATACGTTCACCTCGCAGCCGGAGCAACCCGGCTGGACGTTCCGGATGGAGGCCCAGTCACCGACCGGCGATCGACTGCCGTTCGCGACCGATTCGCTGGCGAGAATCCGGTAGGCACGTTGGAGAACCGAAGGCAGCGACCGTAGCGCTCGGGACGCAACGCACATCGGGCAACCGCAGATCGCCTCGTGGAGCTTGCTTGGGCTGACAAAGATGATTAACCACCTGGATCACCTGGTTCTGACAACTGCCGCCGAGGCGGAATGCATCCGCTTCTATACCGAGGTGCTCGGCATGGAGATGGAAACATTCGTGGGCGGTTCGCCGCCGGTCGAGCGCAAGGCATTCAGGTTCGGCCACCAGAAGATCAACCTGCATGTGAAGGGCCACGAGTTCGAGCCGAAGGCGCACAACCCGGCTCCGGGTTCGCTCGATCTGTGCTTCATAGCCGCTGTTCCGCTCGCCGCAGTGATTGCGCGCCTCCAGGCTGCGCGCGTGCCGATTCTGGAAGGGCCGGTCCTGCGGACCGGAGCGACTTCGCAGATACGCTCGGTCTATGTTCGGGATCCCGACCTCAATCTGATCGAGATTTCCGAGATCCTCTGAGCGCCCGGGAACCGCGAGGCGCGGCGTTTGCTCCAGGATCGAGGTTGACAGGCCGACTCGCAAGGACCGGATCGCCGCCCACGGCACAATCCGGCGTTCTCAAACCTGACCGAAGACTTGGATGCGGTTGAAAAGCGATTTCTTTCAGGTGCACCCCGCCGTGCTGCTGTTGCGCTTCACGCTGGCGGGCCTGACGCTGTTCCACGGCATCTCCAAGCTGCGGGGCGGCGTCGGTCCGATCGAATCGATGTTGCAGGCGCGCGGGATGCCGGCGGTGCTGGCCTATGCAGTCTTCATCGGCGAAATCGTGGCGCCACTGTTCGTGATCGCCGGAGTCTGGGTGCGACCCGCTGCGCTCCTGATCGCGGTCAACATGGTCGTCGCGATCGCGCTGGCCCATCCCGGACAACTGGTGGAAGTGGGTCGCTCCGGCGGCTATGCGCTGGAACTGCAGGCGTTCTACCTTGTCACCGCGCTGGTGGTTGCCTGGCTTGCCGGCAAGCCAGGGCGCTGACCGCGAGAGTGCTCACCGCGCAGTCGAGCTACGGGACCATCCACGCGTCGGCGCTGGCCTGGACGATCTCGCCGTCGTCGCTGCCTTCCGTGCTCGTGTAGTAGTCGTTCGGCAGGTCGAACGGCGCTACCGGCACGTAGACAGTCGCTGCGCCGATATAGTCGTCGGGCAGGTCATATGGCGCGACCGCGACGTAGACGGTCGGCTCCATTTCCGTCGCGCCGGACACGCTCGAGCAGCCTGTGGCCAGTGCGAGGGTGGCGGCCAGGCTCACGGTGGCGATGGCGGCAGCGATACGCAGGTTCGCAGAGCAGTTCATTCCGATCTCCTTGCGCGGACACGTCGGTGTCCGTCAGTTGGCACGCGGACGGCTCCGCAGCGGTCCGTCGTCGCTCATCGATGCGTGGCATCGACGTGCAGGCAGACTAGGCGGACGCGCTCCGATGGACTACGCAGGAATCGGCAGCCTCGGGCGGGCCGATGCGGTACGTCGGCTGTGTAATGTTCACATTCGGTTCCCGCGTCCCTGCATTGCTCGAACGGAGTCGCCATGCCCCTGCACCTGCGAATCGCGCGCCCGGTGTCCAATCTCGATCAGGCGACCGATCTGTATCGGCGCGGCCTGGGGCTGGAAGTGGTCGGCGAATTCCGCGACCACGACGGATTCGATGGCGTGATGCTCGGCGCGCCGGATGCGGGCTACCACTTCGAGTTCACGCGATCGCGCCGCCACCCGATCCGGCCGGCCCCGACGCCGGAAGATCTCGTCGTGCTCTACCTGCCGGACGCCGCGCAGTGGACCGATGCGTGCGTGCGCATGGTCAGCGCGGGGTTTGCAACCGTGCCGTCGTCCAACCCGTACTGGGATGTGCGCGGCCGCACCTTCGCCGACACGGACGGCTATCGCACGGTGCTGCAGCGGGCGAGCTGGGCCTGAGGCAACCTGCAGGGCGAAAGCCGGCGGCGCAGGACGCGCCTGCGCCGCGCGCGCAGAACGGATTACTTCTGCGCGACTGATGCTGCCGGCGGCAGCGGTTCCGGCACGCGATTCTGGATCGGCGGTATCGACTGCAGGTACGAAAAAATCGCCTCCAGATCGGCGTCGGTGAAGTTCCTGTACATCGGGATCGGCATCGGTGGCAGGATCTGGCGGCCGCGCCCCATGTGGCGGCCAGTGCGGATCGTTTCGCTGAAGTTGCGCTGGGTCCACTTGCCGAGGCCGGTTTCGGGATCCGGCGTCAGGTTGGCTGTGAAGCTCACACCCCATGGACCGGACCACGCGGTGTTGGTCGCGGCCGCTGCGACGATCCATGGGCCCTGCGGTTGCGGCGCCGGCGGCAGGGCCATGCCTTCCGGATGACCGGACAGCATGCGCGTCATGTCGGGCTCGGGACCCTTCGGGCCCATCTTCCACGGCGTGTGGCAGTCGTTGCAGCCTGAAGTCGTGACCAGGTACTTGCCCCGCGCCAGCTTGTCGGCGCTGTCGTTCGTACCTTGGGCGTGAGCGGGCCGAGCGACGGCGACCGTGGCCGCGACGGCAACGGCAAGGACGGCAAATTCGAGCGGTATGCGCTTCATGATGAGTCTCCTAGCGGGTTGATAGCGAGGCTTGCAGGTCGTTTGAGATCCAGCGTTCGATCAGGGCGACGCCTTCGGTGTCCACCACCTGCACGCCGAGCGGCGGCATGCGGGCGAGCGGGTTGTCCGTCTTCATGCGCAACGTGAGCACGCTGCTGCCGTGGCCGGCGGCGATGCGCTGTGCCGCTTCCGCGTTGGCGGGCCGGAAGCGGCTCGAATGCCCGAGCAGGGACTGCAGCGTGCGCTCCGCGCTGTCTGCGCTGGCATCGGCCTGCTGCGCCAGCACGAGTTCCAGGCCGGTCAGTGCACCTGCGGCGTTGTGACAATGCCCGCAATTCCCGTGCAGATAACCGAGCGCAGCGCGTGCGACCGGCGTCGGAGCATCGATGCGCGGCGGAATCGCGAGCAGCTGCTGCGGCAGGCCGCGCAGCAGGCCACGCGCAGCCAGCACCTTCAGGTCGAGCAGGCCGGCCCGCTTCGCGTCCGCATGCGGGGCGAGTGGATCGCGATCGGACGAGAGTTGCAGCGCCGAAAACCCGAGTACCGGCACGGACGCGCCCTCGTGGCAGGCGAGGCAGTCGCCGCGGGCAGGAACGCCGTAACGGCCATTCGGTGCGTCGGCCACGGCGACGACGGTCCCGTCCTCGGGTGCGAGTTCGGCATCGGTGCCTGCCGCGTTCCAGACATAGGTGGCAAACCGCCATGAGCCGTCGGCGAGCCGCTCGATCGTGCGCGTCTCGACGCGCGATCCGTAGCTGAACTCCTTCCAGAGGCGCGTGCCGACCGGAAACTCCCAAGCGTCGACGTGGCTCGCGTCGATCGTGGTGCCGGGCGGCAGCCAGATCCAGCGGCGCTTGCGCGTGCCGTCCGACCACAGCGGATATTGCGGCGAGAAGGCGATCACGCCCTCGCGCACCGCCGTGGTCGAGCCCGGCTGGAACAGGCCGGTATCGCTGAGACGCGCCGGCAGCGGCGGCGGTCCGGCAGGCGCGGCCACCGCCGCAGCGGCCACGGCCAGTGTCAGGGCGAAGAATGCGACGGATTTCATGGTCGACACGGTAGTCAGACCGCGCTCCGCGCGTTCGTAATTCTTCGCTCACGGATTCCTAAGAAATTGTTAAGGAGCTCGCCGAACCGCCCGGGGCTAGACTGCGCACCCTCTGTCATGCAAAGGGGGCGCTGATGGGCTTCGACTTTCATGACCGGCGCGTCGTCGTCACGGGAGGCAGCCGTGGCATCGGCCGCGCCATCGCACGCGCGTTTGCAGATGCACGGGCCGATGTCTCGATCTGCGCGCGCGGCGCGGCAGCGCTCGAGCGCACGCGGGCCGAACTCGCGGCGACGGGCCGCCGTGTGCACGCAGCGGCGTGCGACGTCGCCGATGGTCCTGCCGTGCGCGCCTATGTTGCTGAAGCCGGCGCGGCGCTCGGCGGCATCGACGTGCTGATCAACAACGCTTCGGGCTTGGGGATGGGCGATGACGAAGCGGGCTGGAGCGCTGGGCTCGCGGTCGACGTCATGGCCACAGTGCGTGCGACACAGGCGGCGGTGCCGTTCCTGCAGCGCACTGCAGGCGGTTCGATCGTCAACATCTCGTCGATCTCGGGCTTCCGGCCGTCGCTGCGCGCACCCGGGTACGCAGCAGTCAAGGCCGCGATGATGAACCTGACGACGAGCCAGGCGGCGGCGCTTGCTCGCCAGAGGATCCGCGTCAACTGCATTGCTCCGGGCTCGATCGAGTTTCCCGGTGGCTTCTGGGAGGAGCGTCGCCTGGCGGCGGACCCGCTCTACGCACAGACACTGGGCCGAATCCCGTTCGGCCGACTCGGCACGCCGGAGGAGATCGCCGAAGTTGCGCTCTTCCTCGCTTCATCGCATGCGCGCTGGGTGACCGGGCAGACGATCGCGGTCGACGGCGGGCAGCTGCTCGGCTGATGGACGCTGTCGAACACAACCGCAGGGCCTGGAACCGCGAATCGCAGGCCGGCAGCGTCTGGTCGCAACCGGTATCGGCCGAAGTGATTGCGCGCGCGCGCCGCGGCGACTGGCAGATCGTGCTGACGCCGCGCGCGTACGTGCCGCGTCCATGGTTCGGCGAGCTTCGCGGCCGCTCCGTGCTGTGCCTCGCTTCGGGCGGCGGGCAACAGGCTCCGATCCTCGCGGCGGCCGGGGCCCACGTCACCAGCTTCGACCTGTCCGACGAACAGCTTGCGAAGGACCGGACGGTGGCCGAGCGAGAGGGCCTCGAGGTGCGGTGCATGCGCGGTGACATGGCCGATCTCTCGGCGCTGGCAGACGCCGCATTCGATCTCGTGTTCCACCCCGCCTCGAATGTCTTTGCGCCCGACGTGCGCCGCGTCTGGCGCGAGTGTCATCGGGTGCTGCGTCCGGGGGGTGCTTTGCTGGCTGGATTCATGAATCCGGATATCTTTATGTTCAACCACGACGAGGCCGATGCCACCGGGGTGCTCACGGTGCGGTACACGCTGCCGTACGCCGACATCGAAAGCCTCGCGCCGGAGGAACTGCAGAAGAAGGTCGCGCGTGGGGAGCCGCTGGAGTACAGCCACTCGCTCGACGCGCAGATCGGCGGACAGCTGCGGGCCGGCTTCGTGCTCGCCGGGTTCTACGAAGACGGTTGGCTCGACGATTCCTGGCTGCTCAGCAGGCATTGCCCCGTAGCCTTTGCGACGAGGGCGCTGAAGCCGACCGGCGATTCTGCGGGCAATGCGCCGTGAAGACCCCGGCAGCCGCACCCATCCCGCCAGCGCAATGAACGTCGGGCGCAGCATCCAGTTCTTCGACGACCAGTTTCGTCAGCAACTGGACGCCGGCGAGCACGCCCTGAACCCGTTCGAGGGCGCCGCGTTGCCGCATCTGCAGGGCAAGGTGCTCGACTATGGCTGCGGCCTGGGCAACCTCGCCGTCGAGGCTGCGCGGCGCGGATGCTCCGTGCTCGCACTGGACGCAAGCCCGGTGGCGATCGATCATGTTCAATTGGTCGCTGCGCGGGAGAAACTGCCGCTGCACGCCGAGCTGGCCGATCTGAGCAGCTACATGATCCAGGAGGAGTTCGACGCGATCGTGTGCATCGGCCTGCTCATGTTCTTCGACTGTCCGACTGCGCTGAGACAACTGGCCCAGATCCAGGTGCACGTGCGGCCGGGCGGACTCGCCGTCGTCAACGTACTGATCGCAGGCACAACCTACATGGACATGTTTGCGGCGGAGGGCTACTGCCTGTTCGAACGCGAGCAGCTGCGGCAGGCCTTTGCCGGCTGGGACCTTCTGTCCTACACGATCCAGGAGTTTCCAGCCCCGCGCGATACACGCAAGGTCTTCGCCACGGCCATCGCGTGCAAGTCGTAAGCGAACGGTGATTCACGCGGTCGAAACATCCGAGACTTCGATCTCTGCCTGGGAGTGCCATGAAGCTGCTCGTTGCCGGGGTCGCGCTTGCTGCGGTTTTTGCGGTGGCGCTGTTTGGAGTGTCGCGCTCGCGTCGCAGGCGCATTGGCGCGGATGGCGACGCGGGCGCGAATTTCGTGCCGACGATCGACGTTGGATCTCACGGCCATCATGATTCCGGACATGCAGACGGCGGCGCCTCGGATGGCGGCGCCGACGGCGGCTCGCACTAGCGATCACGACGCGAGTTCCACGCAAGGCTGGAAAGATGACTGCGGAACCGGCCGGCCATGACCTGGGCTTCGCCTACCAAGCGCGCAAGAATGGGCAGGTCGAGGTCTTCCATCGCGGTCGCCTCGCCGCCACGCTCAGGGGCCACGAAGCCGTGAATTTCCTGGCAGAAGTCGAGTCGGGACGGAACTCGATGCCCAGCAGTTGATGGCACGGACCACCGGCAACTACAAGCGCGGCAATGAGCGCCTGGCGCGTCAACATCCGCGGAACCGGCGCTGAGCCGGCGCGGCGCCGGGCGGTTCGGCGGCCGATGCATCGCCATTACTTTGCGGAGGAGCAATGTTTGATCACGTGAGTTTCGGTGTGTCCAATTTGACCCAGACCAAGGCGTTCTTCGTTCAGGCACTCGCGCCGTTGAAGGCGGGTGTCGTGATGGAAGGCCCCTACGGTGTAGGCATCGGGCAGGCCAACAAACCGTCGCTCTGGCTCTTCGAGACCCAGGAGCGTCCTGCCCATCTTCACATCGCATTCGCTGCCCAGAACCGCGCCGAGGTCGACGCTTTCTACCGCGCGGCGCTCGCCGCGGGCGGCAAGGACAACGGCGCGCCCGGCCTGCGTCCGCATTACCACGCGAACTACTACGGCGCCTTCGTCATTGGACCCGACGGGCACAACATCGAAGCGGTCTGCCACAAGCCGAAAGTCTGAATCTTCCGCTCAGCGCAGTTTCACGCGCTTCGGTGCAAGCGCAGGTATCGTCTCCTCGACGATGGCCAGCAGCTCGCGTGCTCCGATCACGTGGACGCCGCCATGCAGCGGCGCCACAGCGGCGAGGATCGCGATCGCAGCGGTCCGCGGCTGCAGCGCCTGCACCTGCGCCGGCAACATGATCTCCAGCGCCATGCGACCGAGCGAGCGAACGGCCCGGCCGAGCCACGGACCGGCCGAATCGGCAAGTTCTGCGGCGGTCGGACGGACGATGATCAGCGTCTCGAACCCCATCTGCACGAGTTCGAATTCCTGTTCGGTCGACACAGTGTGGGAGGCCGCGTTCATCTGCAGCAGGGCAGAGAGCGGCGACACGATCACCAGCCGCCGTGCCCCGGCGCCTTGTGCGATCCGCGCTGCTTCGAGCAGCGTGTCCGCGTTGAAACGCCGCACCGGCGATGCGCGGGATGCAAAGGTTTCTGGACCGGTCAGGCAGACGTAGGCATCGTCGGCGGCGATGATCGAACCGCCGATGACCCATGGCCGGTACTTCGCCATGGCAGAGACGATGGGCTGCTCCAGTCCGACGTGGACGAGCCGGACCCGCGGGGCCGCGACCAGCGCAGCGAGAAGTTCCTCGCCGAGGGCACCTACCATGCCGAGCGCGAGCACGGCCCGCGGAGACTCGGTGCGCGATGCGTCGGACATCGATGCACGGAAGGATGTTGAAGGATCCAAAGCCCTCGGAGCTGCAGAGGAGGGCGCACCCGTTATCGCGGAGTTCGGATCCGCAGGGCGGCCTCAGGACCCGAGGCGCCGCATCGCTGAACGGATCAGTTCAAGCTGGCGTTCGACACGCGAACACGCGTCGCAGAAGCGCAGGTGCAGCCACAGCCGCCACGAGCGCCCATGTGCCAGATCCTTGTCCATGCGATCCGACAGCAGGCGATGCGCCTCGCTGCAGGAGATCAGCATGCGTCTCATGTCTTGCTCTCGCCTCCGAATCCGCTCATTTCAAGGCACTCGCGTAGCCGCATGCGGGCCCGGAACATCATGACCGAACAGTTGGTCGCGGTAATGCCGAGTTCCTTACAGATTTCGGCGATCTCGAGCTCGAGCCATTCGCGCATCATGAAGACCCGGCCCAGCTGCGCCGGGAGGCGGTCGATGCACATTTGCAGCACGTCGAAGAACTGCACGCGAGCGAGCGAGGCTTCCGGATCGCCCCAGTCGAGCGGCGGACTGACCCGGTGGCCGTCAGCGCGGAAGATCTGCTCGACCTCGTCGTCCCCGGCGTCCTGCGCGATGGCATCGACCGAGACCTCGCGGCCGCCGCGCCGGAACTGGTCGATGATCTTGTGCTTCAGGATGCCGACGACCCAGGTCGAGAGCTGCGACTGCCCGCCAAAGCGCTCGCGGCCCTCGAGCGCGGCGATCAGTGTCTCCGACACGGCATCCTCGGCCCAGGCGTCGTTGCGCAGCTGCAGCCGCGCGACCCGCAGCAGCGTCGGCCGCAGTGCCGCCAGTTCGCGATCGAGCCGGCCCGCGTCCATCGGCCAGTCGGTCCCTACTTGTGGGCGTGGCGCAGGCGCCGGATCAACGACGAGGTGTCCCAGCGCCGGCCTCCTCTTGCCTGCACGTCGGCATAGAACTGGTCGATCAGTGCGGCGACCGGCAAGGGCGCGCCATTGGCACGCGCCTCGTCTAGGCACAGCCCGAGGTCCTTGCGCATCCAGTCGACCGCGAAACCGAAATCGAACTTGTCGTCGATCATCGTCGCGCCGCGGTTTTCCATCTGCCAGCTTTGCGCCGCACCCTTGCCAATCACCTGCAGTACCAGTTTCATGTCGAGGCCGGCGGCCTGGCCGAAATTGATGCCTTCGGCAAGTCCCTGCACTAGGCCGGCGATGCAGATCTGATTCACCATCTTGGCAAGCTGTCCGGCGCCGGACTCGCCGATCCGCGTAACCGCCTTGGAAAACGCCATCGCCACCGGCTGTGCGCGCTCGAACGGCGCCAGGTCACCGCCGCACATCACGGTCAGGGCGCCGTTCACGGCGCCCGCCTGACCGCCGGATACCGGCGCGTCGATGAAGTGCTGTCCGCGGCTGCGCGCCACGGCGTGAAGTTCGCGCGCGACGCGCGCCGAAGCCGTCGTGTTGTCGAACGCGATCGCGTCGCGCGTCATGCCGGCCAGCGCGCCGTCGTCGCCGACCATCACACTTCGCAGGTCGTCGTCGTTGCCGACGCAGGAAAAGACGATCTGCGCGCCGAGCGCCGCCTCGCGCGGTGTGTGCGCAGCGCGGCCGCCGTACTCCTCGACCCACTGGTCAGCCTTCTTCGCAGTGCGGTTGTAGACCGTCACCTGGTGTCCGGCGCGAGCGAGGTGGCCCGCCATCGGATACCCCATGACGCCGAGGCCGAGGAACGCGACGGCGTGCTGCGGTACGGCGAAGTAAGTCTTGGTCGTCGTCATCGTGGCGTCCATCGGCGAAGGGAGCGGACGATTCTACTGGCGTCCGTGCGCTGGCTTCGGATGCGGTCGCCGAATGGCGTGGGCGCGCCCAGGGCTCGCTGCGACTTCTGTCGGCGCGACGCGTCAGGCCGGATTCCCACGTGACAAGCGAATCGCGAAACAAAGCGGTTTCCCCACGTTTGCGACAACAGACGATGTCGGTCTGCCGAGAGTGCGGCCGCCTTGTTCGCGAGGCGCCTGATGTGTCCGAGGTGCCAGTGCGACCGTCACGAAGGCGAGTACCAGATCGGCGACGTCCAGGCGCGCTCCTGATGCTTCATTGGTACCTCATTCGGCATCTTCACACCGAACCGGAACTGGTCGTAGGCGAGCCAGGTGGGCGTCGGGATCTCGATGACACGCGCGTAGTAGACGGCGCGCTGCGTCGGCTTGAAGTCGGGATCCTTCCACACGGCCGCGAGCTCGGACGCACCGATCGTGTTGGTCCACGTCGCGTTCGCCACGTCGACCGTGTCACCGACGGCGGGCAGCTTGCCGTCCTTGTTCGGCTTGCGACCGCCGGACCAGGCGACGTTGTAGATCTTCTCGTGCATCTTGCCAGCGCTGTCGACCCAGGACTTGACGATCTGGATGCGATCGAGGTTTGCGCCGATCGGATCCTTCAGCGCGGCGACGAGGAACGTGGGCGCCTTGCCGACCGTCGCCGCTGCGAGGTCGCCGCCCATCGGCACGCCCTTCGCATAGCCTCTTTCGGCGAGATAGCGCGTCTTTGCATCGTCGGCCGTGAAGTCGTAGCCGCCGAAGAAGCGCACGGTCATCCGCGTTCCGGAAGTGGCGTACACCTCCTTGCGCTTCATCGCGTCCCACAGTGCCTCGCGCGTGTTGTCGGTGGCCCACACCGCCGCGTAGCCCGCCGCCATGTAGTGGTAGGTGTAGCGCGTCTTGCCGAAGCCCTGTTTCGAGACGTGCTCCCAGCGATTCGGGCTCGGCTCCTGGTTGACGTGCTTGCCGTAGAAGTTGTCCTCCTCGATCGCGGTCAGCGAGTTGTGCACGTCGGTGCCGCCGATGAAACCGAACTTGAAGGGATTGACGCCGAGCTTCTGCTCATGGGCCATTCCCTGCGCCAGGCCCGCGCGCAGGTAGTTGGTCGGCATCATGTCCCTGGAGAGCGGCTTGTCCTCGAGCGTCAGGTTGCCGTACTCCCAGCCGGCGGTGCCGAAGGCGGCAAACTCGTCGTTGGGCGACAGCAGCGGATGCGTCTCGCTAGCGCCCTTGGTCTGCACCATTTCCTGCAGCACCTCGAAGCGAGCACGGCGCTCTGCGTAGTCTCTGGTTAAGGCCTTGCCGGCAAAGTCGACCGGCTCGAACATGCGGCCGTTCGACAGGTTGGCGTTGTGCGGAATTGCCAGCAGCTTTCCGCCGGTCGTTTCTTCGTACTTGGCCATCCACGCCCAGAGCTTTTCCGGGTCTTCGCTCTGCCACGCCGAAAACGGCAGGATCTGGTCGGCCTTGTCCTTGCCATCGCGGAACAGCACGTTGCGGTGCAGGTTGTTGCCACCGGGCACCGAGGTCCACTCGTAACCGATCATCGCCGTGAACCTGCCGGGCTCGTTGAACTTGTTGGCGGTGGCGGTGTACTGCTGCCACACCGATTTCATGATCGGGCCGACGACCTTCGGATCCTTGATCGGCGGCGGCAGCTTGTTGTTCGCCTGCGCCGATACCAATTCGTTCATCGCATCCTGCTGCTCCTTGCCACCGGCCTTCAGCGCATTGCCCCAGCGCGTGAGCGTCGGATCCGATGCAAACGCCGGGTTGCCAGCAGCGACTTGAGTCATCAGGCCCAGTCCCTCCGCGTGGTCGGAAACCACCAGGAAGTCGAGCGGGCGCGACAGCTTCGCCGGTACGCCGGTGGACGAGACCACTTCCTCGCCACGCGCGAAGCGGTAGGCCTGCTCCGGCGTCAGCGTGTTGCCGCCCATAAAGGCATCACCCGAGTTGTTGGTGTGATGGTGCGTGTCGCCGAAGTACACGCGCGTCGGGAACTTGCGCCCGGCATAAGGTGAGTACTTCTTCTTCACCTCGACCTGCGCGGGCGTTTCCGGCTTCGCTTCACGGGCGGCCCCATCGTCCGCGTCGAACGCGCCCTTGACCACTACATCGTCAGCCGCTCCGGCGACAGGCACGCCCTGGGCGGGCGCGCGATTCGCGACGACCAGCGCCGCCGCCAGGACCAAGCCGGCTGAACCGGCAACCACTGCATATTGAACTCTGTTGCGTACCATCATTCTTCTCCCCACGACCATCGAGAATCCCAATTCGCGGTTTCAGAACTTGTAGACCGCCTTCAGCCAGATGTAGTCGCCGTCCAGGCGGTTCTTCACGTCCATCTCGAACAGCCACTTGAACTCGAGTACCAGCGACTCGGACTTGCTGAACGGCTGGATGTAGCCGATCACGGGGCCGAGTCCGGCCGTGCGCCCCTTGAAGCAGCCCAGCGTTGCGCCCGAACCGCTATCGCAGCTCACCTGCTGGAAGTAGAAGCCCTCGGCACCCAGCGTCATCAGGCCCTTGCCAACCGGCAGGATCTGCTGCACCGAGCCGTCGAAGTGCAGCAGGTTGCCGCTCTTGTAGTTGGTGTCCGGGTTCTCGGTGTTGATTGCCAGACCCGCGTTCAGCAGCGCATTGAAGCCGCTCTTGGGGTTGCTGTAGACCACGCCGAAGATCGGGTCGAAGGTCCAGTAGTTGAGTCCCGGGTTGCCGAGTCGGCCCAGTTCGTAGCTTCCGGTGGGCGTGTAGATCGGGAGCACGAAGTTGAACTGCCAGTTGCTCTCGCCCTTCCACGCCAGCATCACCGGAATGACCGTCAGGTCGCCGAAGCCGGAAACGCTGCTGTCGACGCGTTTGATGACGCCGTTCGCTCCCGTCAGGTTCGCCGAGATGTTCAGCCAGGAGTACGGCAGCGCGGCCACGACCGTGTAGGCCGCCCCGAGCACTTTGCCCTCGAACGTATAACCGGCCGTCAGGGCAAAGGTGTTAGCCGTCGCGTCAAGGTTGCCGGCCAGCCCCGCCGCGGTCGGGATCGGCACAGAGGCGCTGCCGCTGTAGTTCAGGTACATCGGCTTGATGAAGGTACCCGGTCCGCTGGCCGGCGCGTTGTCCGCGAGTGTCGCCATCGAACCTGGTATCACGTGGGTCGTGCCGCCTTCGAGGGCGTATGCCGCGGGAGACATGGCGAATGCAAAGGCCCCTGCGATCGCCGCGAGCCGTCGGCCTGTCGACGCCGATCGTCTTGCATTCTTCATGTGATGTTGCTTCAGGGCGTGTACCAGATTGGCGACGTCCAGGCGCGCTCCTGGATCGTGGCCGGTACGTCCCTCAGCAGCGGCAGGTCGTTCCTGACCGCGTCGTAGGTCGTCCAGCGCGGAGTCGGAATCTCGAGGACGCGCACGTAGTACAGCGCCGGCCGCTTCGGGTCGAACTCGGGGTCCGTCCAGGAACCCATCAGTTCGGCGGCTCCAATGTCGTTGGTGTATGTGGCCTTCTTCAGGTCCACGGTATTGCCGACGGGCGCCAACTTGCCGTTCGTTCCCTTCTTGCGCTGACCGCTCCAGACAACATCGAACACCTTGTCGCGCGGCTCGCCCTTCGCGTCGACCCAGCCCCTGACAATCTGGATGCGATCGAGACTGGCGCCTTCGGGGTCCTTGCTCGCATACACGGTACAGGTTGGCGCCGCGGTGCTTGCGGACAGAACGCCACCCATCGGGACGCCGCTCCTGTAGCCCTGTTCGACCATGGTTCGCGCATCGGCCGGCTTCGGCGGAAGCCCTGCGCCGCAGAAGAAGCGCGGCTTGATGCGGGGTCCGGAAGTCACAAAGCTCTCGCGCGCGGCCATCGCATCCCAAATCGCAGCGCGCGTGTTCCTCGTTGCCCAGACCCCGGCGACGGAGCCGGGATTCGATTCCTTCGACTTGATCCAGCCGTCGATCTCGCCGTCGCGCCTCGCCTGCAGCGTGCCGTCCGCGGGGCCGTGGCTGCCGATGTAGTCGTTCTCGGCGACGTCCGAGGGCAGACCGTTGTGATTGTCCGTGCCGCCGGTGAAGCCGAGCTGGAAGGGGTTGGCGCCGAGCTTCGCCTGGAAATCGAGGCCCTTGATCACGGCCCAGCGGACAAAGACCTCCTTCTTGAAAGCGCGATCGCTGAACGACCCGACGCTGTCGGCGTTCTCGAAATCGGCAAATTCGTCCGCCGGCCAGAACTTGCGGTGCACCTCCGAGTTGCCCTTGATCTGCATCATCTCGATCAGGCGCTCGAAGTGACTGCGCATGCGCGCGTACTCGGCCGTGAGCGGCTTGCCGGCGTTGTCGACGGGCTCGAACATGAAGCCCTTGCTGCCGTTCGAGTTGTGCGGAATCGCCAGCACCCTGGAGCCCTTCTTTTCCTGCTCGGCCATCCAGGCCCAGAGCTTTTCCTCGTCGTTGCTGTCGAGCGCCGAAAACGGCATGTCCGGGACGTTCAGGTCGCGAAAGAGCACGTTGCGATGCATGTTCCCGGCCTTCGGTGCGGCGGTCCACTCGTAGCCTGCGAGCGTCGTGAAGCGCCCGGGAAGGTAGTGGTCGCGAGCTGCTTTGAGGATCACGTCCTGCCAGGCGCTGCGCGTGGTCTCCGGCCCGGCGTAGAACGGCGGGTGGTCGGGTTTGTCGCCGCGGTTGTTGCTGACCACGTATTTCACGAACCACGCGCGCTGCTCGTCGACCGACTTGAGATTGCGCAGTTCGTCGAGCATCGGGTTGTCGCCGCCTTTCGCGCCGGGCACCTGCGTCGAATACATCTCGCCGATGAATTCCGCGTGGTCCGAGACCGCGACGAAGTCCAGCGGCCGGCCGATGTTGTGCTTCTGTCCGTTGACCGTGACGTCCTGGCCCTTGGCAAAGCGGTAGGCCTCGTCCGGAGTGATGCGCGCGCCGCCGATGTAGGCGTCCAGCGAATATGACGTGTGGACGTGGGTCTCGCCGAAGTACGCCTCCTTCAGCGGATTCTCCCGAACCGCCGCTTCGAATTGCTCCACCGTCGGCGCGGTCGCAGTGGCGGCAACCGGCGCTGGGCCTTTCGGCGCTGCGCTCGTCTTGTCTGCCTCATTTCGGCAACCCGCAACGACGATCACGACCGCCAGCGCAACCAGAGATGCCTTCGCTTTGTCCACGGGATTCATACCCATCGCCATCATGTGTTCGCTCATCTCTTCTCTCCCCCACTGCTCAAAGCACGGCCTTGAACAGAGTCAACAGCACAGCCTTCAGCGGTACACGCAACAGCGCGACCACGATCAGGGGCAATGCCATCGGCAGCAGGATCTGGATGATCGATCCCTTGCCGATCGGCACCACGCGCATGCGCTTGACAGCGTCGTACATCGCCGCCGCGTCGGCGACCGGGCCGATCTCCGGTGCGTCGAGCAGCGGCGCATCGCCCACGGGTTCGCGCAGGATCCAGCGTCGATGCACCAGCCGACCCTGCTCGCCGACCAGCGCCGCGTAGGCCGGGATTGCACGCGCACGCGCGCTGAGCAGCGCCGGTGCAAGTGCTAGGAGCGGCAGCAACAGCAATATGGTCCAGAGGATGACGAACGCCGCCGCCGGCAGCCGGAGCGAGTGCAGCGAGGCATCGTGGTGAAGAACCTCGTGCGCCCAGCGGGAGGCGAGCACCGCGCTGACCGCGAACGTCACCATCGCAAAGGCGCCGGGCACTTTCTCGACGAACGCGAGACCACCGGTGCGGTCGGGATGCGTGGGCACCGGGGAGAGCCCCAGTTTGCCGACGCGCCAGAACCAGTACGTCACAACGAGCAAGCGCCAGAGCCATGCCAGCAGCAGCGCGATGAAGAGCGGCCGCACGACGTAGGACACCCACCAGCCGCCGAAGCCGAGCGTGCCATCCCGTTCGACGGCCCATGACAATGCATCGGCGCGCAGGTCCGGGTGGTCCGTCAGCGTCCAGCCGATTGCCGCGCCCAGTACGAGCACCCACGGCAGGGTCGCATCGCGCAGGCGCCGCACTCCACGGATGACTTCTTCGAATCCCGCGCGCTGGTCCTGTCCGACCAGACCGCTCGACAGGAACTGCGGCACGATGCGCAGCGCCGCCTTGTGCAGCGCCGACTCGGCAAGTATCAACAGCGGGATCGCGAGCAGGCAGCGGACGTGCACGCCGTAGTGCTGCAGCAGCGATTCGCCCGTCTCGGAAGAAGTCAGGCGACCGGCGAGCACCGCCCAGATGAAGATCGGCAACCACGTCAGCAGTGCGAAGAACAATGCACGGCGCACCACACCGAGCCCATCGCGTGGTACCAGTCCGACACTGCGCATCCAGCGCAGCGGGGCCTCATTGTCGATTGGTGAGAAGCCAGATTCCGACGTGATGACCGGTGTCCTCGGAGATGTTGCGATCATGGGATGACGGCGCGAGCGCTATGTCCCGCGAATCCGAGCGAAGCGCATCGTTGGGGCCAGCGCGGCTTCAGGCCGCGAACTGCCTGGGTCGCGAACTTGCCGCCCAAGGCTTCAGTTCGTTGCATTCTTGGCCTTGGTCTTGGCCTTTTCGGCGGGCGTGTCGTCCTTGCGCTTGTCGAGCGGACCTTTGTTTTCGACGTCGGCGGTGCGCTTTGCCGTATCGCTCGCCGCTTCCTTGGCGTCACAGCGGCCGCCGACGCCCACCGTAGCCTTGGTCGCCGCACTCTTGGCTGCCTTCTCTGGAGTGCACTCGGGATCGAGCGGACCGGCAAGCGCGAGTTGCGTAGACGCACTCAGCGCGATCGCGATGGCTATCCTTGCAGTCTTGTTCATGTCATGTCCTCTGTTGAGTGAATTGTCGGCACAGGTCGGCCGGGGCTTGCGATGAAAACCCGAACAACATGGCTCGGCGGCTACATTGCAGGCACCAGCAGCGCTACGCCTGCGCGCACGACCCACTTCTGATTGCCAAAGTCATTCTTGAAGTCATAGCCGACTTCGACGTTCGGTCGCCACTTCTGACCCCACAGGCTCACCACCTGCCCGTAGTTCACGCTCGTCAGCAGCGACGACCAGCGCGATCTTTCGAAGTCGTAGACGATGGCGCTGTTGCCCAGCGACAACGAGCGCCCGGCGCCGAGCTGGTAGCTGAAGATCGGCTGCAGGTTGACCAGGCCGACGTCCGGAGCGCTGTCCTTGCCCGCGAACGAGAAAAATGACTGTGCAAACAGGCCCCAGTTGTACTGTTTGGTGGACGAGTTGACAAAGCCCACCGCCGGGCCGGCAGTCCACTTGTCGGTAGTCAGGCCGTTCGCACCGGTGGGCAGCGTGCCCGAAATGCCGGCGCCCCAGCGTCCCCACGGCTGGTTGAACACCATCAGGTCGAAAACCGTCGTGTCGACCAGCCCGGTTGCCCCCGACGGCGACGACGTGGCGTACGGCTGCGTGACGCGCAGGATGTGCTGCATCGAGCCGAGCGAAAACGGGATCGCCGTGCGAAACACGATTTGGTTGGCCGAGTCGTCCAGGCCGTGGAAACTCGGCGTGTACCAGTCGTTCAGCTGGAACGACATCAGCGCCGCGGTCGGGTCGGTTGCCTGCGCAGCCAGCTCGTCGACGCTTTCGGTCGCCTGCGCGACGGCGAGCGGAGACAGGACCAGCGCGGCAAGCAACAGCGCCGAACGGAGCAACCGAGCCTCGCTTTGCCGGCAAGTGTTCAGCGCACCGGCGCGACCACGACGTACTGCACGCTGGACCCGACGTACTGCGGCTGGTACCACGTCGAGCCGCACTGCTGGTACAGCATGTTGCCGACCTGCACCGGCACGCAGGCGGGCGGCAGCGTATTGACGGTGGATCCGACGATGGCGGCGGTCACCGCCACGGTGGCGCCTACCGCCAGCGCGGTGCCGACCGGGTGATAGTCACGATCGACGTCGACATCGACATCGACGTGCCGGTTGGAATTGACGTTGACGTTGCGGTTCGAATTGACGTTCACGTTCTGGTTGACGTTGCGATTGACGTTGGCGTTCGCGTTGACGTTCTTGTTCACGCTGGTGCGCGTCGTGTTGTTCGCCTGGCGGCCGGCGTGAGCGTCCGGCGAGGCGAGTCCGATGAAGAGACCGACCGCGGTCACCGTCAGCAGTGCGACCAGGTTTCGTTGAATGCGTTTCATCGGAGCTCTCACTTCAGTTCTTCACAGGATTCACTGTCGCCATCTCGATCTTCCTGGCGTCCTTTGGCGGCGTGAACACGAAGGTCGACGCCTGCAGCTTCGGAGCCACGTCCCACTTCAAGACGGCCGCGTACTGCGGCTGGGCCGGCTCGTCGGTCGTCGTGATGACGATCTTGCAGGGCAGCGGCCGCGCGCCACGTTCGATCCAGATCTGCCAGTCGACGTCCGGCTGCCGATAGGCAAAGTGGCCGCAATCCCTGCCGCCGATGCGCGCGGGCCCAAAGTAGGAGGCGGCGGTGATGTCTTCCACACCGCCCTTGTCCGTACCCCAGAGGAACAGGTCCGCGAGCGGCAACGGCAGGTCGTATTTCTGGTTCGCCACCTGCACCAGTTCAGACAACGTCCCCGGCGCCGCGACGGTCGCGTAGTAGTTCATCCGCGGCGCGTACTGCGTCAGCGACTTGCCGTCGAAGTAGTAGTCGCGCGTACGACGATCGCTCCGCACTTCGGCGCGCAAGCGATTGGGGAACTCGACCGTGTACTCGAGCGAACCCGCGAACTGGATCTTCTGCCCGGTGGTCAGCATCTCGTCGATCGCCGTGTCGGCGTGCAGCGAGAAGGCCTTGAGCGAGCGCAGGTACTTGCCCATGGCGATCAGCGCGTCGATGGCCTTGGCGTCGATCTGGTTGGCTGCTGCGGTCGGAGCGGCTGCGGGTGCCGCCACGGGTTGCTGGGCGAACGCAAAGTTTGCGGTCGTCACAAGAACTGCGAAAGTCGCGGCGAACCCGAATCCGGGGCGGCGCGATGCATGCTTTGAATACGCGATTGAAATTCTTGGTCGCACTTTGAGCATCTCCTGGCATTTCACGCGTCGGACCGGACGCTGAGGGACCTTGGCCGAAATGAGGGCGCTGGTGCGCCGCCGCCTTCGAGGTCTTCGCACGTTAAGTCAGCGACGGCGCAGATCCTGTCGGCCACGCGACAATTGCCCCTTTCTTGCGATGTAACGGGCCGGTCATTTCCGGAGCGCGCGCCAAAAAGGCCGCGACTGCGGATGTGCCAAACTTGTCGGATTCGCGACATTTGATTCCGGAACCGCGTGGAACTCGACGAGCGGCAACCGCTGATGAATCGCCTGAGCCAGGGCTCCTGGTTCGGCCGGATGCCACTGGCGCTGCGAGAGCTAGTCATCGCGCGTTCCCGGGTGCGCACGTACGCCAAGGGTCAGCTCCTCAGTATCGAAGGCAGCCCGCCGAAGGGACTGTTCGCGGTGCTCGAAGGGCAGGTGCATGTGGTCGCCTCACTGGCCTCGGGCGACGAGGCCCTGGTCCACGTCGGACAGCCAGGCATCTGGTTAGGCGAGTTCGGCGTCCTGACCGGAACACCAACCATCGCGACCTTCATTGCGCACACGAAGGTGAGCGCGCTTTATTTCCCCAAAGCCCATTTCGACCTCATCGTCGAAGAGGAACCGCGCTACTACCGCTACTTCGCGAACCTGGTGTACGAGCGCTACGCGGCATTGCTGCGTGCGTTCGTCGAAGTCCAGGAGGTAACACCGGATGTCCGCTTGCGGCGCCGCCTGTCCGTCATGGCGCAACTGCAGCAGTCGGACCGAGCGTCTGCTGGACCTGTGACTCTGGGAGTCTCGCAGGCGGAGCTGTCCCGCTTGATCGGCGTGTCGCGTCAGACGCTGAACGCCCTGCTCGGCAGTTTTCAGCAACAGGGCCTGATCGGACTGGGCTTCCGGAAGATCACAGTGCTCGATCCCAGCCGCCTGGGCGAAGTCATCGAGGTTCCTGAAGCAGAGCCCCGACCCGCAGCGACTGGACCTCGCGGTGCGCGTCCGGCGTCGCACGCCGAGCGTATTCGCGTCAAGCAATGACCCACACGCGGCGTTGGCTCTCACGCCCTGTGCTGGCGTGGGCACTCTACGACGTTGCCACGTCGACTTACGCGGCAATCGTGCCGCCCTTCTTCGGCCTGTACTTCGTCTCGGTGGTCATGGGCGATGTGCCGGGCGCCACGGGTCGCTGGGGCCTGGTCGCTGCGCTGGCCTTGGCGCTGGCCGGCGTGCTGGCGCCTCTCGTCGGCGCCTATGCCGACCGGCGGGAACGCTGGCTGTCCGCGCTGTGGTGGAGCACGTCACTCTGCATGCTCCCCACGCTGCTGATGCCTCTCGCCGGTCACGCCGAGCTGCGCCTGGCGGCGGTGCTTTTCATTGCCGCGCAGGTCGGTTATACACTCGCCACCGCCAACTACGACTCGCTGCTGCTGCGCGTCGCGGCGCCGACCCACGTCGGCCGCGTCTCGGGATTCGGCTGGGCGCTTGGATTCTCCGGCGGCATCCTGGCGCTGCTGGTCGCTCTGTCCATCATGCACGGAGTGCCGGCGGCCGCACAACCAATGCGCCTGGCGGATGCCTTCCTTGCCGCGGGGCTGCTGGGAATCGCTCTCGGCATCTTCGCGCTGCTCGGACTACGGCGGCTGCGCAACGAGCACCTGCGAAATCGGCTGGTCGGCATCGCGGCGCATCGCACGCTGGGTGGCGTTCTCGAAACGCTGCGCCATTGGCGACGCCACCGCGAAGCGTTCCGCTTCCTGCTGGCCTTCTACTTGATCAACGACGTGCTGGTGACGATTCTTCTTTTCGTCGCGATCGTCGTGCGCGCGCGTTTCGGCTTGACCATCGAAGGCCTGCTATGGCTCGCCCTGCTCTACCACGTGCTCGCCGCGCCGGCGACGCTGGTGCTGGGCACGCTCGCTGATCACGTGGGACAGAAGCCGATGCTGTACGCGATGTCGGCGGTTCTCGGCGTCGCCATCCTGCTGATGGCGTTCGGGAGGCACTCCCTGGTCCCGGTGGTCGTGGTGGTGCTGCTGAGTCTCGTGTACGGATCGCTGCAGGCGGTTTGCCGTTCATTGTTCTCGCTGCTGATTCCAGCCGATCAGGCCGGCGAACTGTTTGGATTCAATGCCGTCGCCGGGCGCCTGTCTGCGGCAACGGGGCCGCTGGTGTTCGGCATAGCGTCTGCTGCATTTGGCAGCGACGACTGGGCACTATGCCTGCTGCTCGTCCCACTGGTGGTGGGAGTGACCGTTCTTCTCTACGTTCAGGTCCCGTTGAGCAATGCCGCGTCACACGGTTTGATGCACAGCCTATCCGTCAACCGAAGATAGGCCGTCACCGCATTTGGGCGCGGTCCTGCCCCTGCCGGCTAGCGACCAGTGCATCCCACGCCTTCTGCAGTCGCTTACTGCTGACGGGCATTGGCGTCCGCAGCTCCTGCGCGTACAGGCTGACGCGCAGTTCCTCCAGCAGCCAGCGGAACTCCTCCAGGCGCGGATCGTGCACGCCCTTGCGTGCCGCTACTTCGCGTAACCAGGGAGTCTGCAGCACTTGGATTTCCTGCATTCGCTGGGCGTCGCGCGCGGGATCGCTCTTCAGCTTGTCGAGCCGCAACGCGATTGCCTTCAGGTAGCGCGGATAGTGAGCCAGCTGAGCAGCGACCAAGAAACCGCGCACGAACAGACGTGCCAGCTGCTGCTCGATGTCGGCGATCACGGCCGAAAACGAGCGAGCCGCAGTGATCTTCTTCTGCAGCGATGTGGCCTCGGCGACGATCGTAGTCAGCAGCCGCGCGATCTCCTGCGCAATCAGGCTGAGTTTTGCGCGCGCTTCATCCTTGCGCGCGATGAAGGCCGCACGATCGGTCGGCCAGGGTTCGCCGAGGCAGGTGCGATCGATCGCCGCGACGATCACCTGCTCGCGCGTCGCTTCGAAGCCCGGAAACGCCGCTGTAGGCCTCGTCCGGGGTGATGCGCGCGCCACCGATGTACGCGTCCAGCGAATACGAGGTGTGTACGTGGGTCTCCCCGCAGTACGCGTCCTTCAACGGATTCTCTGGAACCGCCGCTTCGAGCTGCTCGGCCGTCGCCGCGCTCGTCGCAGTGGTCGTTGGCGCGGGGCTCGTCGGCACAAGGGCCGGCCTGTCCGCCTCATTTCGGCATCCCGCGGCAGCGATCGCTACCGTCAGCGCAACCAGAGATCCCTTCAAATTGGGGCCTGCTTTCGGGGCATTCTCAGGCCGCGGACAGAAGACTGCGACCGTCGCGCCCTGACGGGCGGCACGAAGCATCAGGCGACTTCGGCGAAGTGCGGCGACATCAGTCCCGCTTCGGAACTGTCATGTGCGTGTTTGCGGGCGCGGATGGCGTTGACCATCTCCAGCGCCGACTGCGTCACGGGTGGCAGGTCGATTTCGGTCGTCCCGAGCGGCGTCACGCGCTGGCCCCACTTGACGAGGTGCGAGCACAGTGTGAGTCCGCCGCCGAAGCCCGGCATCAGGATCAGCGTGCCGGGCCTGACGCGGCCTTCCTCGAGCGCGTCGACGAGCGCCACCGGTACCGTGGCTGCACTCATGTTGCCGTAGCGCTGCACGGTCAGGAACACCTTGTCCATCGGCAGGCCCGCGTGCTTCGCGACGGCCTCGATGATGCGCAGATTGGCTTGATGCGGCACGACAAGATCGATTTCATCGGGCTTGACGCCGCACTTGGCCATCACCCTTTCTGAGGCGATGGCCATGCCCTTGACGGCCTTCTTGAAGATCTCCTGGCCATCGAAGTCCCACAGCGTATCGCCGTACTGCACGCCGCGGTTCGCGTAGGTGCAGCCCATGCCACGCACGCGCAGGATGTGGCGCGCGTCGGCGTTGCAGCCGAGCTGCTCGCCGAGCAGCCCCTCCTTGTTCTCACTCGCCTGCAGTACAACCGCGGCGCAGCCGTCACCGAAGAGCACGGCGACGTTGCGATTGGTCCAGTCCATGTACGGCGAAATCAGCTCGACGCCGATCACCAGCGCATTGCGCACGGCGCCGGTGCGGATCATCGCGGAGGCGCTCGACAGGCCGTAAAGAAAGCTGGTGCACGCGGTGTTGACGTCCATCGACGCCGCGTTGACGGCACCGAGCCGCACCTGCACGCCCGAGGCGCTGTTGGGCACCTGCTCGTCATTGCTGCAACTGCCGTAGACGATCAGATCGAGGTCCTCCGCGGCGAGTCCCGCGCAAGCCAATGCGCGGGCGCTGGCGACTGTCGACATATCGATCGCGGAGACGTGCGAAATGCGGCGCTCCTTCATCCCGGTGCGCGAGATGATCCAGTCGTCGGTTGTGTCGAGAAAGGTGGCGAGGTCCTGGTTCGACAGCACGGCGGGCGGCATGCACTTGCCCCAGCCGGTGATGGCCGCATAGGTCATGGAATTTCCTTCTTGTGCTGGCCGCGCTCGTGGCGCGCCGTGGCTCCCCGCCGCGATTCTCTCAGAATCCGCGCGCCGGTCCCGCCATCGCCTCAGCAGCCCGCAACGAGGCCATCGCGGCGTGAGTCGCTGGCCGCGACATAGCCATCGATGGCCGGATCGCCGAGGCGCCAGATGAACTGTCCCGAGCCGAAATCCATGTAGCTGTCGTTGGCGCGGGTGATGCGGTGGCCGCGCTGCGCGAGTTCCTCGACGACCGGGAGCGGCAGCGACGCTTCCACCTCGAGGTCGAGGCCGCTCATCACCTTCCAGCGCGGCGCATCGCACGCCGCCTGCGGCTGCTGCCGCGCCAGCAGCATCCGCACCAGCGTCTGCACATGCCCCTGCGGCTGCATGTTGCCGCCCATCACGCCGAAGCTCATTTGCGGCGCTCCGTCCTTCATCAGGAAGCCAGGGATGATGGTGTGGAAGGGTCGCTTGGCCGGCGCGACGACGTTGGGGCTCGCTGGATTCATAGAGAATCCTTGGCCGCGGTTCTGCAGCGAGATGCCGTAGCCGGGCACAACCACGCCTGACCCGAAACCCATGTAGTTCGACTGGATCAGCGACACCATCATGCCGTCGGCGTCTGCGGCCGACAGATAGATCGTGCCGCCGCGCGGGGGCGCGCCGGCCGCAGGCGCGCGCGCCTGCCGCATGTCGATCAGGCGGGCGCGTTGCGCGAGGTAGCCATCGTCGAGCAGCGCGGCCGGCGTGAAGGCCATCGCCCGCGGGTCGGCGACGTAGGCGTAGGTGTCGGCGAAGGCGAGCTTCATCGCTTCGATGGCGACGTGCTGCCAGTCCGCGCTATCGACCGCGTAGTCGGCGAGTGCGGTGTGGCGCAGGATCCCGAGGCATGACAGCGCGGCGATGCCCTGTCCGTTCGGCGGGATCTCGTGCAGCTCGTGCCCCATGAACGAGGTGCTGATCGTGTCGACCCAGCCCGCCTGCTGCACCCAGTCCCAGTAGGCGGCCAGGTCGCGCGCCGTGAGCGCTCCGCCGGTCGCCTTCGCATGACGCTCGATCGCAGCGGCGATTTCGCCGTGATAGAAGGCCGCCCCGCCTTCCCGTGCGATCAGCGTCAGTGTTCGCGCAGCGCCGGCCAGCACGAAGTGCTCGCCGATCTCGGGCGCGCGTCCCCTCGGCATGAAGTGGTCGGCCCAGCCGGGCCCTTCATGCAGCAGCGGTACGGCACGCTGCCATTTGTCGTGCACGATCGGCGAGACCGCGAAGCCCCGCTCGGCGTACTCGATGGCCGGCGCCATCACGTCGCTGAAAGCGAGGCGGCCGAGACGGCGGTGCAGCAGGGCCCACCCCGCGGCCGCGCCGGGCACGGTGACCGTGTCCCAACCGCGCATCGGACGAGTACGCGCAAGGTCGTCGCCGTATTTGCGCCGGAAGTAATCGTGCGTCCAGGCGGCGGGGGAGATTCCGCTGGAATTCATCCCCAACAGCGACTTCGATGAGGGGTCCCAGACGATCGCGAAATTGTCGGCGCCGAGACCGTTGCTGCACGGCTCGGTCATCGTGATCACTGCGGCGGCCGCGACCGCGGCATCAGCCGCATTGCCGCCCGCCTGCAGCATGCGCAGTCCCGCCTGCGCGGCCAGCGGCTGGCTGGTCGCAACCAGGTTGCGCGCGAATACCGGAGTGCGGACGGACGGATAGGAGTTGTGCCAGTCGAAATTCATGCGGGGTCCATCGGCGTGGCGCGCACGCGTTGTTCGATGCCTCTGCGGGCGGCGTGAAGACTACTCGCCCGTGATGCCGCGTTCCTTGATCAGGCGCGCCCACTTCGCACTGTCGTTCGCTACGACGCGGGCAAAGTCGGCCGGTGTTCCGCCGGCAGCTTCGTAGCCGAGCGTTTTCAGCCGCTCGCGGAACTCGGGGTTCTTCAGCACGGCATTGACCTCGGTGTTGAGCCTCTGCACGACCTCGGGGGACAGGCCCTTCGGTCCGAAGATTCCGAACCAGGTGGTCGAGTCGAACCCCGGCACCGTCTCGGCAACGGTAGGGACGCCGGGCAGCAGGGGGGAGGGCTGCAGCGAGGTGACGGCGAGTGCGCGCAGCTTGCCGTCCTTCAGGTAGGGCAGAGCCGACGCGACGTTGTCGAACAGGATGTGGATCTGCCCGCCGATCATGTCTGGGATCACCAGCGCCGTGCCGCGGTACGGGATGTGCACGATGTAGGTGCCGGTCATTGACTTGAACAGCTCGCCGGTCAGGTGAACGATTGTGCCGTTGCCGCTCGAACCGAAGTTGTAGCCGCCCGGCTGCGCCTTCAGCAGTGCAATCAGCTCGCTGACGCTTGCAGCCTTGACGTTTGGTGCGACAACGAGAACGTTGGCCGAGTCGGCAACGTGCGCGATCGGCGTGAAGTCCGTCAGCGCGTTGTACGGGATCTTGGGATTCAGGTGCGGACCGATCGCATGCGTCGAGCTGGTCGCCATCTGGATCGTGTAGCCGTCCGGCGCGCTCTTGGCCACGATGTCGCTGCCGATCGATCCTCCCGCACCGGGCCGGTTGTCGACCACGACCTGCTGCTTCAGCCGATCCGATAAATGGCGCGCGAGTTCTCGCGACAGGATGTCGGTCGCGCCGGCCGGCGGGAACGGCACCACGAGCCGGATCGGCCGGTTCGGATACGCCTGTGCCGAAGCGAGCGCGGGTGCCAGCGCAACGGCGAGGGTGGCAAGCAGTGCGGCCGCTCTCATCGTTCGTCCGTGATTCCGCCCGGCCGCCGAAATGCCGCGCTCAGTCGACCTCCTGGAATGCCTCTTCGCGCCTGCGGCTGATCTGCGGCAGCGCGACGATCACGACCAGCGCGGCGGCCATCACCAGCAGCGTCAGCGACAGCGGCCGGGTGAAGAACACGGTCGGGTCGCCGCGCGACAGCAGCATCGCGCGCCTGAGGTTCTCTTCCATCATCGGACCCAGGATGAAACCGAGGATCAGCGGCGCCGGTTCGCAGCGTAGCTTGTAGAAGACGTATCCGAGCAGGCCGAAGGCGGCGGTGATGCTCACATCGAACGAATTGTTGTTGATCGTGTAGACGCCGATGCAGCAGAACACCAGGATCGCCGGGTACAGAAGCCGGTAAGGTACCTTCAGCAGCTGCACCCAGATGCCGATCAGCGGCAGGTTCAGGATCACCAGCATCAGGTTGCCGATCCACATCGACGCGATCAGGCCCCAGAAGAGCGACGGGTTGCTCGACATCACCTGCGGTCCCGGCTGGATGTTGTGGATCGTCATCGCGCCGACCATCAGCGCCATCACCGCATTCGGCGGTATACCGAGCGTCAGCATCGGAATGAACGAAGTCTGCGCGCCGGCGTTGTTCGCCGACTCCGGCGCCGCGACTCCGCGAACATTGCCCTGCCCGAACGGTGGGTCCGGGTTGCGCGTGATCTTCTTTTCCAGCGTGTACGAGGCAAACGACGCAAGCAGCGCACCGCCGCCCGGTAGTACGCCGAGCACAGAGCCCAGCGCCGTGCCCCGCAGCACCGCCGGAATCGCGTAGAAGAATTCCTGCCGGTTCGGCCACAGCTTCCCGACCTTGTCGGTGAAGACCAGCCGTTCACCCTCCTTCTGCTCGAGGTTGGCGATGATCTCGGCGAAGCCGAACACGCCCATCGCCACGCCGACGAAGCCGATGCCGTCGGCCAGTTCCGGGATGTCGAAGCTGTAGCGGGCGACGCCGGAGTTGACGTCGGTGCCGACCAGCCCGAGCAGCAGCCCGAGCACGATCATCGCGATCGCTTTTACCAGCGAGCCCGAGGCCAGCACGACCGCACCGATCAGGCCCAGCACCATCAACGAGAAGTATTCGGCCGGCCCGAACTTGAAGGCGAGCTCGACCATCGGGCCCGCCAGCGTCGCGATGATCAGGGTGCCGACCGTGCCGGCGAAGAACGACCCGAGCGCCGAGACGGCGAGCGCCGAGCCGGCGCGGCCGCGGCGCGCCATCTGGTAGCCGTCGATGCAGGTGACCACCGAAGAGGATTCGCCCGGAATGTTGACCAGGATCGCGGTGGTCGATCCGCCGTATTGCGCGCCATAGTAGATGCCGGCCAGCATGATCAGCGCCGAGGTCGGTTCGAGCGCGTAGGTGGTCGGCAGCAGCATTGCCAGTGTGGCGATGGGACCGATCCCCGGCAGCACGCCGATCAGCGTTCCGATCAGCGCGCCGATGAACGCATACAGCAGGTTCGAAAGCGACAGGGCCGTGGAGAAACCGAGGGTCAGGTTGTTGATGAGGTCCATCGCCGCTCCTAGTCCTGCATGAATGCGGGAAGGACCGGGATCGTCATGCCGAGGCCCCAGATGAACACCGCCAGCACCAGCAGCGCCAGCAGGATGGTCAGCAGCACGACGTCGCGCAGCCTGAACTGGTCACCGCCGAGGCTCGAGATGCCGACCAGTGCCGCGAGCGCGACCAGCAGGCCGCCCGGCCGCAGCAGCACGCCGAAGGCGATCACCGCGCCGAGCACGAGCAGCAGCGGCTTGAAGTGGAAGCGGGAGATCTTGCCGTCGCCCGCGCCCGCCGCCAGCGACCGGGCACCGACCAGTATCCCCAGCAGCACCAGCAGTCCGCCCAGCATCGTCGGGAAGAACGCGGGCCCCATGCGCGCGGCGCTGCCCATGTCGTATTCGCGCGCGAAGATGATGAAGAACGCGCCGAATGCGGCGAACAGGACTCCGGACCAGAAGTCCTGGGCATTTCGGATCTGCATGGCAGGTGCCTCCGCTTTCTCAGTCGACGCGTGCGCCGGAAAACCTGACGACCTTTTCGTACTTCGCGAGTTCGGCGCGGACGAGATCGGCGAACTGCGCTGACGACATCGGTGCGGGGTCCGCGCCCATTCTGGCCAGCCGCTCGCGCATCTCGGGCGTGCGCAGCGCCGCGGTCATCGTTTCGTTCAGTCGCGTCACGATCGCGGGCGGTGTGCCGGCGGGCGCAAAGACGCCGAACCACGTCGATACGTCGAATCCTGGCAGGCCGCTCTCTGCCATCGTCGGCACCTCGGGCAGGGAGGCGGCGCGCTGCCGCGTCGTGACGGCCAGCGCCTTGAGCTTGCCCGCGCGGATCTGCGGCAGCGCGGATGCCAGGTTGTCGAACATGAAGTCGGTCTGGCCCGCCAGCAGGCCGAGCTGCGCCGGACCGGCCCCGGCGTACGGGATGTGGACCGCGGACACGCTCCCCTGCGACTTCAGCAGCTCGCCTGCCATGTGTCCGGCACTGCCGTTGCCGCCCGATGCATAGTTGAGCTGGCCCGGATGCCGGCGCAGATACTCGAGGAAGTCGTGCGTGCTGCCGATCCCAAGCTGCACGGCGCGCTCGGGCGTCATCACCAGCACGTTCGGCACATGCGCGATCAGCGTGATCGGCACGAAGTCCCGAGCGGGATCGTATGGCAGCTTGCGGAACAGCCAGGGATTCACCGCATGCGTTGCGACGGCGCCGATGACCAGCGAGTAGCCGTCCGCCGGCGACTTCGCGACCTGGTCCACACCGAGGTTGCCGCCGGCCCCGGGTCGGTTTTCGACGACGACGACGCCGAGCGTCGCCTTGACCTGCTCGGCGAGTCCGCGCGCGGCGGTGTCGAGCGGTCCACCCGCCGGATACGGAACGACCAGCCGGATCGGCTTGGCTGGATACGTCGGCGCCTGTGCCGCCGCAATCGCACACGCGGCGAACGCCAGTGCCATGGCGAGCACGCGCACTGCGCGATACACGAATCGTCTCCTTGTGGCGATAATTCTTGTGGCCCGCATTAGATCGGAAAACGGCGCGGCCGTGTCATCGCACCTGACCGCTCGTCATGACGATTGTCCTCACCACCCCGCGCCTCGTGCTGGAGCCGATGGCGCCGCAACACGCCTCGCGGCTGGCGCAATTCTTCGTGCGCAACGAAGCGCACCTGCGCCCCTGGGACCCGCCGCGGCCGCGCGGCATCACGGAAGTCGAGTTCTGGATTGCCGAAGCGCAGCGTGCGGTCGATGATCAGGCCGACGGCGCGGTCGCGCGCTGGGTCTTGCTGCTCCGAGACGATCCCGACCGGATCGTGGGTCGCGTCAATTTCACGCAGATCGTGCGCGGACCGTTCCAGTCCTGCATGCTCGGTTACGCCGCCGATGGTCGATGCCAGGGGCGGGGCCTGATGTTCGAAGCGCTGCAGGCTGCGCTGGATCATGCGTTCCGGGGCCTGCGGCTGCACCGGGTGCAGGCCAACCACGTGCCCGAGAACCAGCGCAGCGCGCGCCTGCTGCAGCGCCTCGGGTTTCAGGTCGAGGGGCTGGCCCGCAACTATCTGTTCATCAACGGCGCGTGGCGTGACCACGTGCTGACCGCGCTCACCTATCCCCAGTTCGACACCCGCATCTACTCGCCCGGCGCCTGAGATCGGGGCTGCATCGGCGCTTCGCGCCGGTCGTCAGAGGTTCGGTCGCTGCGCGAAGCCACCGCCGAGCGCGTCGTCCTCTTCGGCGGCCGTCGCGGCCCGGCGCGTGACGACGGCGACCCGGGCGCCGGGCGGGCCACGCCAGCACCAGGCGTGCAGCAGGTCGACGTGCTCGGCGGGTCCGACCACGACCGCCTCGACGCTGCCGTCGCCGCGGTTGCGCACCCAGCCCTCTAGGCCGAGCAGCGTCGCCTGCTTGCACATCGCATGGCGAAAGCCGACGCCCTGCACGCGGCCCTGGATTACCAGGTGCAGCGCGGCGATCACACGATCCCCGCTGACCTCAGTGCTGCGATTTCGGTCGCGCCCAGCTGCAGGTCCCGCAGCACGTCGTCGGTGTGCTGGCCGAGCAGGGGTGGTGCGCGTTCGTAGGTCGCCGCGGTCCGTGAAAGATGGATCGGGTTGGCGACCAGCGGCACCGTCCCGGCCAGCGGATGGGGCAGGTCGATGCGCATGCCGCGCGCGGCCACCTGTGGGTCCGCCAGCGCATGCGCGATGTCGTTGATGGGGCCGCAGGGCACCTTGGCCGCATCGAGCGCATCGAGCCACCACGCGACGGTGTGCTGACGCACGACCTCCTCCAGCATCGGCACCAGCACCGAGCGGTGGCGAACGCGATCCGCGTTGCGCACGAAGCGCGGATCAGCGGCAAGGTCCGGCCGCCCTGCAACCTCGCAGAACTTGGCGTACTGCGAATCGTTACCGACCGCGACGATCAGGTGGCCGTCCGCCGCAGCGAAGACCTGATACGGAACGATGTTCGGATGTGCGTTGCCCGCGCGGCCCGGCGCGCGGCCGCTCGTCAGGTAGTTCATGTTCATGTTCGCGAGCATCGCGAGCATGACGTCGTAGAGCGCGAGGTCGATGTGCTGTCCGGTGCCACTGCGTTCGCGATGCGCGAGCGCTGCCAGGATCGCCACGGTCGCGTACATGCCGGTCATCAGGTCGCTGACCGCCACGCCCGCCTTCTGCGGGCCGCCTCCGGGGCGGTCGTCGCGCTCCCCGGTGATCGACATGAATCCGCCGCTGCCCTGGATGATGAAGTCGTATCCCGGCCGCTCGCGGTGCGGGCCGGTCTGGCCGAATCCGGTAATCGAGCAGTAGATGAGTCGCGGGTGTCCGCGCGACAGCGCGTCGTAGTCGAGTCCCAGCGATTTGAGCTGGTCGACCTTGTAGTTCTCCACGACGACGTCGGACTGCTGCGCGAGGCGTCGCACGAGATCCTGGCCCTCGGGCCGTGTGATGTCGATGGTGACCGAGCGCTTGTTGCGGTTCGCAGCGAGGTAATAGGCAGCCTCGCTGGTCTCGCGACCGTCCGTGTCGGTAAGGTAGGGCGGTCCCCAGGCGCGCGTGTCGTCGCCGCTGCCCGGACGCTCGATCTTGATCACGTCTGCACCGAGGTCGGCCAGCAGTTGCGTGCACCACGGCCCCGCGAGCACCCGCGTCAGGTCGAGCACACGCAAATGGCCGAGGGCAGTGGTCATGGCGCGCGAGGTTAGCAGCGCCCGAAACGCGCGGCGATAGCGCCGCAAAGCCGCTTACACTGCCCCGATGATTCCGCTCGGTGGCGCTCGATGAGTTCGGTCCGCTGGCACCGACTGATCTCGAACCTCCGGCCGGCGCATGTCGCGAACGGAATCCGGGTCGAGCACATCGCTCCCGACTGGCGCTCGGTCACGGTGGCGCTGCGTCCGCGCGGGGCCCTCGGCCCCGGCCCGGCGCATAGCGGAGCCGCGTTGTATGCGATGGCGGACGCCTTTCCGGCGCTGATGGTGCAGCAACAGCTGGGGCCGGAGTTCCTGGTCTGGGACCGCGCCGGGTCGGTCGAACTGCTCGCGCCGGCACGCGGCCGCGTCTGGGCCCGGCTGGAACTCGGGGAGAACGACCTGCAGCGCATGCAGCGGATGACGGTCGACGGCGCACGCCACCTGCACCTGTTTCCGATCGAAGTCCGCGACGCGGAAGGCATGGTCGTGGCTCGGGTCGAGAAGATGATCTACGTGCGCCGGGCGACCCGGGCCTGAAGCGGCATGCTTAGAGGCTGCGCATGAGTCACTTCCAACCCTGGCCGTGGCCGCGCGTGCTGGCACACCGGGGTGCCGGCGCGCTGGCGCCCGAGAACACGCTGGCCGCGCTGCGCATCGGCTGGAATCACGGCTTCCGCGCGGTCGAATTCGACGCGATGCTCCCACGCGACGAAGTGCCGGTGCTGATGCACGACGCGACTCTGATGCGCACGACCGGTCAGCAGGGCGACGTGACTGCCCGCAGCGCGGGCGAACTCACGGTACTCGACGCGGGCGCGTGGCACTCGCCTGCCTTCGCCGGTGAACCGATACCGACGCTGGTGCAGGCACTTGACTTCTGCCGCGAGCATTCGATCTGGCCGAATGTCGAGATCAAGCCGGCGCCGGGACACGAAGTCCGCACCGGCGCGGCGGTGGCTCGCGTCGTTGCTTCCGCCTATGCGGATCTTGCGGACACGGGGGGCGGATCATCCGCCGGGCCGCATGCGCGCATTCCGCTGCTCTCGTCGTTCTCGGTCCCGGCCCTCGAGGCCGCGCGGGCCGCTGAGCCGGCACTGCCGCGCGCACTGCTGGTCGAGCGGATCGAGCGCAACTGGGAAGCCGCAATGGAACGTCTCGGCGCGGCGTCGCTGCACGTCAGCCATCGCCACCTGACGGCCGTGCAGGCGGCGCACGTCAAGCGCGCCGGCTACTGGCTGTTCTGTTACACGGTGAACGAACCGCAGCGTGCGCGCGAACTGCTCGACTGGGGTGCGGACGCGTTCTGCACCGACCGCATCGACCGCATCGGTCCCGATTTCGCCTGAGCTGCGGTCGAGGCGGCGCTACTTCGGCGGCTGCGTATCGACGAACGACGGCCGCGCCGCCAGCTTCTCGTAGTGGCGCCCGAGATTCGGGTAGTCGCCACGCCAGTCGATCGACGCGAAGCGGAAGTCGATGTAGCCCAGCGCGCAGCCGATCGCGATGTCGGCGAGCGAATAGGCCTGGCCATTGCACCAAGCCTTGTCGCCGAGGCCGCTGCTCATCGCGGCGACGCCGGCGTGCACCTTGCCCATCTGCCGATCGATCCACTTCGGACTCTGCTGCTCGGGCGGCCGCTGCGTCTGTTCCAGCCGCGCGAGGATCGCGGCGTCGATCACGCCGTCGGCGAGCGCTTCCCAGGTGCGAACCTCGGCGCGTTCGCGTCCCGACGGCGGGATCAGCTTGGCGACCGGGGTCATGCCGTCGAGGTATTCGCAGATCACGCGCGAGTCGAAGACAGCGCCGCCGTCTTCCATGATCAGGCAGGGAACCTTGCCGAGCGGATTGGCCTCCTGGATGCGCGTGTCGGGCGCCCAGACATCCTCGAGTTCGAGGTGGTAGTCGATGCGCTTTTCCGCCATCACGATGCGCACCTTGCGCACGTACGGGCTGGTCAACGAGCCCAGCAGGCGAATGCTTTTGGTCACAGGCGAAGATGTCGTGTTGCGCAGCGGTAGCCCAGTATATCGGGAGGCCCGCTGCGCGCGGTGCCCGGCATGCCTCGCGCGCGAAGGAATGATGCTGCTTTGCTACACTCGTTGCGCTTGCCTGCGAGTTCACCGGTCGTAGCACCCGTGTCTGCGGACCCGCCGTGTCCCTCGAACTGCTTTCCCTGACCGCACTGTCGCCGCTCGACGGCCGCTATGGCCGCCAGACGGCCGAGCTGCGCGAGGTCTTTTCCGAGTACGCGTTCATGCGGGAGCGGCTGCGCGTCGAGGTCGAGTGGCTGGTAAACCTGTCGATGCTCGGTCTGCCGGAACTGCCGCGTCTGCCGCGCGAGGCCGAGGCGCGCCTGCGCCAGCTCGTCACCGACTTCGACATCGACGACTGCACTGAGATCAAGGCGATCGAGGCCGAGACCAACCACGACGTCAAGGCCGTCGAGTACTTCGTCCGGCGTCGCACGCAGGACGTTCCGGCGCTGGCGCACGCCTCGGAGTTCATCCACTTCGCGTGCACTTCTGAGGACATCAACAACGTCGCGCACGCGCTGATGCTCGAGCGCGGTCGCTTCGTGCTTCAGGGCCGGTTGCGCGGCGTCCATGCGCTGCTGCGCGAACTCGCACACAGCCACGCCGAGCTGCCGATGCTGTCGCGCACGCATGGCCAGCCGGCGAGCCCGACGACGGTCGGCAAGGAATTCGCCAACGTCGCCGTACGGCTGGCCGGGGCGATCGACGCGATCGCCCGCGTACCGATGTTCGCGAAGATGAACGGCGCGGTCGGTAACTACAACGCGCATCTCGCCGCGTACCCGTCGATCGACTGGGAGAAGTTCGCCCGCAACGTCGTCGAGGGTTTCGGCCTCGAGTTCAGCACCCACACGATCCAGATCGAGCCGCACGACTATATGGCCGAGTTATTCGATGCGGTCGCGCGCGCCAACACGGTGCTGATCGACCTCGATCGCGACGTCTGGGGCTACATCGCGCTGGGCTACTTCCGGCAGAAGCTGAAGCCGGGCGAAGTCGGCTCCTCGACGATGCCGCACAAGGTCAATCCGATCGACTTCGAGAACTCCGAGGGCAACTTCGGGCTCGCCAATGCACTGCTGCGCCATCTGGCGGAGAAGCTGCCGGTGTCGCGCTGGCAGCGCGACCTGACGGACTCGACCGTGCTGCGCAATCTGGGCGTCGCGTTCGGGTACTCGCTGGTCGGCATCGAGGCCTGCCTGCGTGGCCTGCGCAAGCTCGAAGTCAACGAGGAGCGCCTGCGTGCCGATCTCGCGGACGCCTGGGAAGTGCTCGCCGAGCCGGTGCAGACGGTGATGCGGCGCTATGGCATTCCGAACCCATACGAGCAGCTCAAGGCGCTGACGCGCGGCAAGGGCATCACGCGCGAGGCGCTGCACGAGTTCATCCTGGGGCTCGACCTGCCCGCCGATGCGCGCGAGCAACTGCTGGCGCTGACGCCGTCGACATATATCGGCAAGGCCGCCGAACTCGCGCGGCGCGCCTGACCGGCGTAGAGGTCACCCGCTGGTTGGGCGCCTAGGGCACGAGCTGCTGCTCGTCCTCCTTCTTGACCGCCTTGACGAGGTCCTCGCGCTTGACGCCGAGGTACATCGCGATCGCCGCAGCGACGAAGACCGACGAGTAGATGCCGAAGATGATGCCGATTGTCAGCGCCAGCGCGAAGTGGTGCAGCGCCGGACCGCCGAAGAAGTACATTGACAGCGTCATTGCGAGCGTGCAGCCATGCGTGATGATCGTGCGTGAGATCGTCGCCGTGATCGCGCTGTCGATCACCTCGACGGTTGTCATCTTGCGGAACTTCTTGAAGTGCTCGCGCACGCGGTCAAAGATGATGACGGACTCGTTGACCGAATAGCCGAGCACGGCGAGCACCGCGGCGAGCACCGGCAGCGAGAACTCCCAGCGGAAGATCGCGAACATCCCGATCACCAGCACGACGTCGTGCAGATTGGCGACGATCGCCGCGACCGAGAACTTCCACTCGAAGCGGAACGCCAGGTAGATCATGATGCCGACAACGACCAGCAGCAGCGCCAGCGCGCCGTCGTGCGCGAGCTCCTCGCCGACCGCGGGGCCGACGAACTCGACCCGCTTGAGTTCGACGTTCGCGTCCTGCCCCTTCAGCGTCTGCATCAGGCGCTCGGCCTGCTGACCCGAGGTCGTGCCCTTTTCCAGCGGCAGGCGGATCAGCACGTCGCGCGAGGTGCCGAAGTTCTGCACCTGCGACTCGCCAAAGCCCTGCTGCTCGATCGCGCCGCGGATCTGCTCGAGGTTGGCGGCCTGCGGATAGCTGATCTCGATGACCGTGCCGCCGGTGAAGTCGACCGACAGATTAAGTCCACGCGTCAGCAGGAAGGCGACTGCAACGCCGAAGGAGATGAAGCTGATCGCATTCAGGATCAGCGAATAGCGCATGAACGGAATCGTGCGCCGGATGCGGAAGAACTCCATCTTCGCCTCTGCCTATTTCGCCGCTGCGGCGCCGGGGCGCCAGATCTGGCCGACCGAGATCGACTGCAGGCGCTTGCGGTAGCCGTACACGATGTTGACGATTGCGCGTGACACGAACACCGCCGAGAAGATCGAGGTCAAGATGCCGAGGCAGTGCACTACGGCAAATCCGCGCACCGGTCCCGAGCCGAACAGCAGCAGTGCAATGCCGGCAATCAGCGTCGTCACGTTCGAGTCCAGGATCGTCGCGAACGCCTTCTCGTAGCCTTCGCTGATCGCCTGCTGCGCGCTGCGGCCGTTGCGCAGTTCCTCGCGCACGCGCTCGTTGATCAGCACGTTGGCATCGATCGCCATGCCGAGCGTGAGCGCGATCGCCGCGATGCCAGGCAACGTCAGCGTCGCCTGCAGCAGCGACAGCAGCGCGATCAGCAGCATCACGTTGACCGAGAGGGACAGCACCGAGATCAGGCCGAATACGTGGTAGTACAGGATCATGAAGGTCGCGATCGCCGCAAAGCCGTAGAGCGTCGAGCGGAATCCGCGCTCGATGTTCTCGCGGCCCAGGCTCGGGCCGATCGTGCGCTCCTCGATGATCTCCATCGGCGCCGCCAGCGAACCCGACCGGATCAGCAGCGCGAGGTCGGTCGTCTCCTGCACCGTGAAGTTGCCGGTGATCTGGAACTGGTTGCCGAACTCGCCCTGGATGCGCGCGACGGAGATCGCCTCACCCTTGCCCTTCTCGTAAAGCACGATCGCCATCAGCTTGCCGATGTTGTCGCGCGTGATGGCGCGCATCGCACGGCCGCCGGCCTCGTCGAGCCGCACCGACACCGCCGGCCGCTGTGTCTGGCTGTCGATCGTCGCCGAGGCGTTGTTCAGCTGGTTGCCGGTGACGACTACTTCGCGCTTCAGCGTGACCGACGTCACCGTACCGTCGGGCTTGCGCTCCGGTACCGTCAGTGCACCCGCCGCGCCCGAGGCCATCGCCTCCTGGTCGACCATGCGGATCTCGAGCGTGGCGGTGCGTCCGAGGATCTGCTTGGCGCGCGCGACGTCCTGCACCCCCGGCAGCTGCACGACGATCCGGTCCGCCCCCTGCTGCTGGATTACCGGCTCGGCCACGCCGAGTTCGTTGACTCGGTTGTGCAGCGTGGTGATGTTCTGCTTCAGCGCGCTGTCCTGGATGTCCTTCTGCGCTGCCGGCGACAGCGTTGCGATCAGGCTGAAGTCAGGGCCTGTGCCTTCCTCCCTCAGCGTCAGCTCGCGCAGCTGTCCGCGGATCAGGTCTTCGGCGCGTGCGCGCGTCTCGACGTCGCGGAACTTGATCTCGATGCTGCCGGTCGTCTTGGTGATACCGGCGTGGCGGACGTTCTTCTCGCGCAGCAGCGTGCGGATGTCCGAGCTGAAGGTCTCTAGCCGCTTGTCCACTGCGGCGCGCATGTCCACCTGCAGCAGAAAGTGAACGCCGCCGCGCAGGTCAAGGCCGAGGTACATCGGCAGCGCATGCAGGGCCTTGAGCCATGCCGGCGTATTCGAGATCAGGTTCAGCGCGACGACATAGGAGGCGTCGTCCGGGTTGGGATTGAGCGCCTTCTGCAGGAGGTCCTTCGCCTGCAGCTGCAGGTCGGTATCGGCAAAGCGCGCCCGCACGGTCGAGTTCAGCGTCAGCGTGTCGAAGAAGATGCCGGTGGTCGGCAGCTTCGCCTCTTGCAGCAGCCCTTCGACCCGCGCCATGAGCGCAGCGTCGACCCTGATGGTGGGCTTGCCGGACGAGACCTGCACCGCAGGCGATTCACCGAAGAAGTTCGGCAGCGTGTACATCGCACCGATCAGCAGCGCGACCGCGATGACGATATATTTCCAGAGGGGGTAGCGGTTCATGTTTTTCGCGCTCGCGTACGCGCCGCTTGCGCGGCGCACGTGCGTTCGCGCGACCTAAAATGCGGGTCGGGCTTCGGAGCGGCCGTGCGCCCGACCCGAGTGCAAAGACTTGGACGCGGCAGGCACCTTCGGGGCTGCAGTCGACATCGGTTGTCTACAGCGACTTGACCGTGCCCTTGGGCAGCAGCGTCTGGACGGCGGCGCGCTGCACAGAGAGTTGCACCGGCTGGCCATTGACGGATGCGACCTGAAGCGTGACGTACTGGTCCGCGATCTCGGTGATCTTGCCGACGATTCCACCGGCGGTCACAACCTCGTCGCCCTTGCTGAGCGCGTCGACCATCGACTTGTGTTCCTTCTGCCGTTTGACCTGCGGCCGGATCAGCAGGAAGTAGAAGACGATGAAAATGACGACCATGAAGCCGATCGACATCAGCGACCCTTCGGAGCCCGACTGTGCAGCCGGTGCACCCTGGGCGTAGGCATTGGCGATGAAGAACATGGGATTCCTGTCGATTTGAAGCGGTAAAGCCGACACGCCGCAGTCCGCGGCCGGCCGGAACCGGCGGATTATAGGGTGCAGCGCCCTCAGACGCCGTGCTTGCGCAGCTCGGTGAATTCCCGGCGGAAGGCCTCGAAGCGGCCCCCTTCGATGGCGGCGCGGGCGTCGCGCATCAGGTTCAGGTAAAAGTGCAGGTTGTGCAGCGTGTTCAGGCGCGCCCCGAGGATCTCGTTGATCCGCTGCAGGTGATGCAGATAGGCCCGCGTGAACTGCCGGCACGTCGGGCAGGCGCAGCCGGGCTCGACCGGGGCGAGATCGTCGCGATAGCGGGCGTTGCGCACCTTCAGCTCGCCGTAGCGCGTGAAGAGCCACCCGTTGCGCGCGTTGCGGGTCGGCATCACGCAGTCGAACATGTCGATGCCGGCGGCAACGCCGTCGAGCAGGTCCTCGGGCGTACCGACGCCCATCAGGTAGCGAGGACGATCGCGCGGCAGCTGCGGCGCAATGTGCGCAAGGACGCGCAGCATGTCTTCCTTCGGTTCGCCGACAGACAGGCCGCCGATCGCGTAGCCGTCGAAGCCGACGTCGACCAGTCCGCCGAGGGACTCGTCGCGCAACGACTCGTACATGCCGCCCTGCACGATCCCGAAAATGGCATTGCTGCGGGCACGCGCGTCGCCGAGCCGGTTGAATTCGTCGCGGCTGCGCTGCGCCCAGCGCAGCGACAGGCGCATCGAGGCCGCGGCTTCGTCGCGGGTCGCCGGTCGGCCGTCGATCTCGTACGGGGTGCACTCGTCGAACACCATCGCGATGTCGGAGTCGAGCACGGTCTGGATGTGCATCGACTCCTCCGGCGTCAGGAGCAGACGGTCGCCGTTGATAGGCGAGGCGAAACGCACTCCTTCCTCTGCGATCTTGCGCAGCGGGCCGAGCGAAAACACCTGGAAGCCACCGGAATCTGTCAGGATCGGCCGGCTCCAGCCCATGAAGCGATGCAGTCCGCCGTGCGCGCCGATCACGTCGAGCCCGGGTCGCAGCCACAGGTGAAAGGTGTTGCCGAGCACGATCTGTGCGCCGGCATCGACAAGCTCTGTCGGCGCCATCGCCTTGACCGTGCCGTACGTGCCGACCGGCATGAACGCCGGCGTGTCGACGGCGCCGTGGTTCAGCATCATGCGTCCGCGGCGCGCGGCGCCGTCAGTGGCCAGCAGTTCGAATCCGGCAGTCATAGGGAAGCCGCTGCGCGGCGCTCGAGAAACATCGCGTCGCCGTAGGAGAAGAAGCGGTAGCGCTGCGCGACGGCATGCGCATACGCCGCGCGAATGGTGTCGAGTCCGGCGAAGGCGGACACGAGCATCAGCAGCGTCGACTTCGGCAGGTGGAAGTTCGTGAGGAGCGCATCGACGACCCTGAACCGGTACCCGGGAGTGATGAAGAGCCGTGTTTCGCCCGCGCCGGTGCGTACGGCCCCGTCGGACCCGGCGGATTCGAGTGCACGCAGACTCGTGGTGCCGACCGCTACCACGCGGCGCCGCCCAGCGCGCGCGGCGTTGATTGCGACCGCGGCGGCGGGGCTGATCTCGAACCACTCGCTGTGCATCCGGTGTTCGGCGAGGTTCCGCGTTCGGACGGGCTGGAAGGTACCGGCGCCAACGTGCAGCGTCAGCGTCGCGCACTCGACGCCGCGCGTCTGCAGCCGATCGAGCAGTTCGCGGCTGAAGTGCAGACCTGCGGTCGGCGCCGCCACCGCGCCCGGCTGGGCTGCGTAGACCGTCTGGTAGCGCTCGGCGTCCTCGGCATCGTCGGGATGCGCGATGTACGGTGGCAATGGCACATGACCAAGGCGGGCCATCACGGTCTCGACTTCGGCATCGAATCGCAGCAGGAAAAAATCGTCGCTACGCCCTTCGACCGTTCCCCGCACGTCGCCGAACATGAACGTCGTTCCGTACGCCGGTCTGTGGCTGGTGCGCACCATTGCCAGCGCGAGCGTCGGCTCCAGCACGCGCTCGACAAGCGCTTCGACGCGCCCGCCGGTGGGCTTGCGCCCGAGGAGCCGAGCCTTGATCACTCGCGTGTCGTTGAATACCAGCAGGTCACCAGGGAAAAGCAGGCGCTCGATCGCGGTGAATGCGAGATCGTGCAGCCCTTCGGCAGCGACATGCAGCAGCCGGCTCGCCGTCCGTTCCGGCAGCGGGTGCTGCGCGATCAGTTCGGGTGGCAGGGCGAAGTCGAAATCGTCGAGGGTGAGTTCGTCGAGAGCCTGCATGGCTTTACCGGCCATGAGTGAAATTCCGTTGGCGCCGGGAGCGAGAATCGAACTCGCACGGTATTGCTACCGAGTTTTGCAGACGCTCCGGCTGCGCCTGCGCGGTTCTGTTTCCGGCCGCTCGCCTTGCAAGCTTAACCTCGGCTGCGCCGACGTTAGCCTTCTACGAAATCCCGCGGTAACCCGGCTTCGTTCAACCTTGGTGCCGGGAGCGAGAATCGAACTCGCACGGTATTGCTACCGCGGGATTTTGAGTCCCGTGCGTCTACCAGTTCCGCCATCCCGGCGCGGGCCGCGATTATCGGTCAATCGCTGGCGCCGGCCAAATGACGGCAGGGCGCTAGCGGCGGTCCTTGATGACGACGGTGCCGGCCAGCTTGTCGTGCCAGCCCTGTTTGCGCGCGTCGAAAGCGATCCACAGCATGCCGAGGAAGCACGGAATCATCGACACGTAGTACCCAAGGTAGCGACCGATCAGCTGCCCGGTCGTCGGCGGCATGCCCGTCGTGGCGTCGACGATCTTCGCGCCGATCACCATCTTGCCGGGTGTGGCCTGGCGGTAGATCCAGAACACGACCACCGCGACCGCGGGAAAGACCCAGTTGAGCAGGACGTCCACCGTCCCGGCGGCGCCGCCGAGGCCGGCAGTCGCGAGATAGCTTGGGCCATAGATCCAGTAGAGCACCGGCCCGATCACGAGCAGCACCAGCACACTGTCGATCAGCGCGGCCAGGACACGCGCCCAGAAGCCGACATATTCCATCTCGCGCGCGGCCATCAGATCTCCAGGTTGTCGATCAGTCGCGTGGCGCCGAGCTTTGCGGCGGTCAGTACCACCATGGGCTCGCCGGCCGCGATCTCTCCGGCTTCAGGCGCCTTCAGGTCGCGGCGGCGGCGCACCGACACATAGTCCACCTTCCAGCCAGCCGCGGCCAGTTCGCGCGTGGCGTCATGTTCGATCCTCGCGATGTCGGTCTCGCCGCCGCGCACCTGATCGCGCACCGCGTTCAGCGTTGCATACAGGCGCGGCGCTTCCTTGCGCTCGGCCTCGCTCAGGAAGCGGTTGCGCGACGAAAGCGCCAGACCGTCCGGATCGCGGACCGTTTCGTGCGGGACGATCTCGGTCGGCAGCGCGAACTGACGGCACATGTTGCGCACGATCATCAGCTGCTGGTAGTCCTTCTTGCCGAACACTGCGACGCGCGGCTGCGCGCAGGAGAACAGCTTCAGCACGACGGTGCTGACACCGATGAAGAAGCCGGGCCGGAACTCGCCCTCGAGGATGTCGCCGAGGTCATGCGGTGGCTGCACGCGGTAGTTCTGTGGCTCCGGGTACATCTCCTGCTCGTTCGGCGCGAACAGCACGTAAACGCGGTTCTGCTTCTGCAGCTTGTCGATGTCTTCCTGCAGCGTGCGGGGATACTTGTCGAAGTCCTCGTTCGGACCGAACTGCAGCCGGTTGACGAAGATCGATGCCACCACCGGGTCGCCGTGCTGGTGCGCCATGGCCATCAGCGACAGGTGCGCCGCATGGAGGTTGCCCATGGTCGGCACGAACGCGATGCGGTTCTGTCCGCGCAGCTGGTCGCGCAAGGCCTCGATCGTGTGGACGACTTTCATGGTCGGTAGCCGCCGGGGCGGAGCGGAGGCAAGGCGGCGGATTGTAGGGCCTGTTGCAGGCCGGATCGCACGGGCGAATCAGCGGTCGAAAAGACCCGGAAGAAGGCCCCGCACGGTGCGCCCGGCCAGCGGTCTAGTAGGCGTGCTCGGGTGCCGGGAAACTGCGATCCTTAACGGCGGCGACGTACGCGGCCAGCGCGGCCGCGATATCCGGCTGGCCCTGCATGAAGTTGCGCACGAAGCGCGGCTTGCGCCCCGGATAGATGTCCAGCATGTCGTGCAGTACCAGCACCTGTCCCGAGACCTCGCGGCCGGCGCCGATGCCGATCGTCGGCATCCCGACCGCTGCGGTGACGCGGGCCGCGAGCGCCGCCGGGATCAATTCGAGCACGAGCATCGCGGCGCCGGCGGCATCCAACGCCCGTGCGTCCGCGATCAAGCGCGCGGCCTCGTCCTCGCTACGGCCCTGGATACGGTAGCCGCCGAGCGCGTGCACCGACTGCGGCGTCAGGCCGAGGTGGGCGCAGACCGGGATGCCGCGCTCGACGAGGAACGCTATCGTTGGTGCGAGCCAGGCACCCCCTTCGAGCTTGACCATTTTCGCGCCGGCCTGCATCAGCGCCACGGCGCTGGCAAACGCCTGTTGCGGGCCCTGCTGATAGCTCCCGAATGGCATGTCGGCGATAAGCCAGGCGGCCTGCACGCCGCGGGCGACGCAGCGCGTGTGATACGCGACCTCGTCGAGTGTGACCGGCAGCGTCGAGTCGAGCCCCTGCACGACCATGCCGAGCGAATCGCCGACCAGGATGGAGTCGACCGCGGTGGCGTCGAGCAGTCTGGCGAAGCTGGCGTCGTAGCAGGTCAGCATCGCAATTGGCTCGCCGCCAGCGCGCATCTCGCGCAGCCGCGGTAGCGTGACTGGTTTGCGCGTGCTGGTGATCGCAGACTGGGGATGCGTGCTCATGTCCTGACCTCCACCTTCATGCGGCGAGGTTGAAGTACTCGCGCCGGCCGCGCAACCGCGCGATGCGGTCGAGCAGCAGGCTGAAATCCGCGTCGCTGTCGACTGGATTCAGGTGCTCGGTGTTCACGATCAGTACCGGCGCTTCGTCATAGTGGTGGAAGAAGTCTGCATAACTTTCCACCAGAGCGGCAAGATAGTCCTCGGTCACCCGCGCCTCGACGGGATTACCGCGCCGGACCACGCGCTCTGCCAGCGTCGCAGGGCTCGCCTGCAGCGCGATCACCAGGTCCGGCGGCGGCGTCTGCGGACGCAGGTGTGCGAGGATCTGCTCGTAAAGGCGCAGTTCCTCGTCCGTCAACGTCAGGCGCGCGAACAACGGGTCCTTGTCCAGCAGGAAATCGGCGAACAGCAGTTCGCGGAACAGATCCAGCTGGCGCAGCTCGGCGAGCTGCTGTACGCGCTGGAACAGGAAGAACAGTTGAGTCTGCAGCGCATAGCGCGCGCGGTCGCCATAGAAGCGCTCGAGGAACGGATTCGCTTCGGGCTTCTCGAGCAGCGTGTGCCCGCCGTGGTGCTGCGCCAGCCTGCGTGTCAGCGAGGTCTTGCCCGCTCCGATCGGCCCCTCGACCGCGATGTAGCGATAGCGGCCGGCGATCATGCGTGACCGCGAAACATGAAGTACACCGCCGCCATCAGACACAGCGCGGCCCAGAGGTAGTCGAGACGCGGCGCCTCCTTCATGTAGAGGACGGCGAAAGGCACGAAGACCGCGAGCGTGATGACCTCCTGCAGGATCTTGAGCTGCGCCAGCGAATACTGCGTGTAGCCGATGCGATTGGCCGGAACCTGCAGCAGGTACTCGAACAGCGCCACGCCCCAGCTCACGAGCGCTGCGATCCAGAACGGCTTGTCGTTCAGGTTGCGCAGGTGTGCGTACCAGGCGAAGGTCATGAAGACGTTGGAGCCAATCAGCAGCAACGTCGTCGATACGACGACCGGCAATCCAGACATTGGGCGCTCCGGATCAGGGCGCGGCTGGCGCCTCGACAGGCTCGATCTTCTGGTCTTCGACCGCATCGAGGAACGACGCGGCCGGACCCTGGCCCGGGATGCGGATATCCGGCGCCAGATCGAGCAGCGGGCGCAACACGAAGGCGCGCAGGTGCAGCCGCGGGTGCGGCAACGTCAGCGGGGTGCTCTGGATAATGATGTCGCCGACCAGCAGCAGGTCAAGGTCGACGTTGCGCGGCGCGTTCTTCTTGAGGCCGCGCCGCTTGCGCCCGAGCATCAGCTCGATGTCGAGCAGGTGCAGCAACAGCGCATACGGTTCGAGGGCCGTTTCGAGCTTGACGACCGCATTCAGAAAGTCGGGACCGGGGGCATCAATCGGCGCCGAGCGGTAGAACGGCGAGACCGCGATGAGTTCGCTCTGCTCGATCGAGCGCAGGGATTCGATCGCCGAGTTCAGGGCCTCGGTGACCTCCCCCTGGTTCGATCCCAGACCGATGTACGCAATCCGCTTCACAGGCGTCAGTCAAGTCCCGCTGCTGCTTTCGCTTCCCACGGTGTTCGGCTCCCCGCGCATCGCATTCTTGTTGCGCGGGCGCCGCCGCCGTTTTCTCCCCGGCGCTTCGGCGGAACTGTGCGCGACCTGCTGCACCAGTGCTTCGCGCTCCTCCGGCGCTGCGTGCGCGAAGCGGGTCCACCAGTCGGCCAGCTCGGCCGTAACCTCATCGGCCGCGGCGCGCAGCAACAGGAAATCATAACCGGCGCGGAATCGCAGGTGCTCGAGCAGCCGGAACGGTGAGCGACCACTGCGCCGCTCGAAGCGCGGTTGCAGTCCCCAGATCTCCCGCATGTCGGACACGAAGCGGCGCTGGATCGCGAGCTTCTCGGTCTGGGCGTCCAGCGTGTCGTCGATGGCAAGGTGCAGGGCCGGGATGCGGTGTTCGCCGCGCGCCGTGCGCGCGTTCCATTTGACCAGCACGTCGTGCCAGAGCAGCGTCGCGAACAGGAAACCGGGCGAAATCGACTTGCCGGAACGCACGCGTTCGTCCGTGCGCGCCAGCGCCTGCAGCACGAAGCGCTCGCCGGCCGGCTGCTCGAGGATCACGTCGAGCAGGGGCAGCAGCCCGTGGTGCAGTCCCTCGGTGCGCAGGCGCGCGATGCACGCGACCGAGTGGCCGCTGGTCAGCAGCTTCAGCATCTCGTCGAAGAGCCGCGCCGCCGGTACGTTTTCGATCAGTCCCGCCAGCCGCGGAATCGGTTCGCGCGTGGCCTCGTCGATCTCGAAGCCGAGCTTCGCGGCGAAACGCACTGCGCGCAGCATGCGCACCGGGTCTTCGCGATAGCGCGCTTCCGGATCACCGATCATGCGCAGGCGCTTGCGTCGCAGGTCCTTGACGCCGTCGTGATAGTCGATCACCTCGCGCGTGGCCGGGTCGTAGTAGAGCGCGTTGACCGTGAAGTCGCGGCGCGTGGCGTCCTCGTGCTGCTGGCCGAACAGGTTGTCCGCCAGCACGCGGCCGTGCGCGTCGGTCAGTCGGTCCGGATTGTCGAGCGCACGGAAGGTCGACACCTCGATCGTCTCCTGGCCGAACATCACGTGTACCAGCCGGAAGCGGCGCCCGATGATGATCGCGCGCCTGAAGTGCGACTTCACCTGCTCCGGGGTCGCGTCGGTCGCGACGTCGAAGTCTTTCGGCGCGACGCCGAGCAGCAGGTCACGCACCGCACCGCCGACCAGGTAACCACGGTGACCGGCCTTCTGCAACGTCTCGCAGACGCGCAGCGCGGAACGCGCGATGAGCTCCTGGTTGATGCCGTGCTCGGCCGCACCGATGTGCTTCGGGCCACGCGGCTTGCGTGGTCCCCGCGAGAAGAGCGTCGACACCCGCTCGATGACGCGGCGGATCATGCGGGCCGCTCCCCGACCGGCCGGTGATCACGCATGGGCAGTCTCGAACAGTTGCAGGGTCGGCCACCCCCGCTCGCGCGCGATGGCCTGCAGCCGCGCATCGCCGTTGGTGACGACCGGAAAAGTGACGCGCTCGAGTAGCGGCAGGTCGTTGATCGAGTCGCTGTAGAAGGTGGTGACGGTGTCCGCGAGCGAGCGACCGCGCTCGGCCAGCCAGACTTCCACCTTGCGCACCTTGCCGTCCTGGTAGGTGTGCGTGCCGACTACCCCGCCGGTGAACCGTCCCGACCGCTCCTCCGGCTCGACCGCCAGCACGTGGTCGATGCCGAACGCGCGTGCGATCGGCGTGACGACGTAGGCATTGGTTCCGGTGACCAGCGCCAGTTCGTGGCCGCGGGCGCGATGGCTGTCGACCAGCCGCCGCGCCTGCTCGCGCATCGCCGGAGTGACGTGGCTCTCCATGAATTCGGCGTGCCAGGCGTCGAGCGCCTCGCGCGGAAACGCCGCCAGCAGCTCCATCTGGAAGCGCACATAGGCATCGACGTCGAACGTGCCGGCGCGGTATTCGTCGGCAAAGCGCTCGATGCGCGCCGTGTAGGCGGCCGGGTCGAGTCCGCCACGGCGCACGACGTGGTGCGACCAGGTGTCCGCACTGTCAATCGGCAGCAGGGTGTGATCGAGGTCGAAGAGCGCCAGCTGCATCCGGTGGATTCTACGCAGGAGCCTGTGCCCACTCGCGGATCAGCGGCACGGTGATTGCGCGCTTGGCCGCGAGGGCATAGGCGTCGAGCGCGTCGAGGATCGCGATCTGCGTGCTGAGGTCACGCGGCATGTGCGTCATCAGGTAGCCCAGGACTTCGGAGCTGAGCTCGATGCCGCGCGAAGCGCCGTGCGTGCGCAGCGCCTGCTCTTTCTCGGCATCCGTGAGCGCGTGCAGCTGGTACACCAGCCCCCACGCGAGCCGCGTGCGGACGTCCTCGCGCAGGGCGAGCCGGCCCGGCGGGGCGCTCGCGCTGGCGAGCAGCACCGCATCGCGCGCGGCGCGGACATCGTTCTGCAGCACGAAAAGGCGCTGCTGCAGTCCGGCGTCGTAGCGGTCCACGTCATCGGCGACATAGATCCGCAACGCAGGGTCGAATGCCGGCTCGCGCGTTTCCGGATCGATCCAGCAGCTCGCCGCGCTTGCGGCCACGGCGCGCAGCAGGTGGCTGCGGCCGCTGCCCTCGGCGCCCCAGAGCAGCACGAACTTCTCGCCGCCGCCGGCGGCCATGGCGCGCAGGGCCGCAACGGCCTCGGCGTTGCCGCCGACGACGAAGTTGTCGAGCGATGGACGAAGCGGCTGGACGAGATCGAGGGCCAGCTGGCGCGGGCGGTGGTTCATCGGCAGATCGCGGCGCGGCGGCGCCCTGCGGCCTTACAATTCGCGCGCCCCATTTTGTGTGCGCGGCGTGCGGCAAGTCTACCGGCACACGATCCACGTTCATGAACCCGCTCGACTACAGACAGGCCGGCGTCGACTACAGCAGCATCGACCCGCTTAAGGTGCGCGCGCAGCAGGCCGCGGCGGCGACTGCAGGTCATCTGGCGCGCCACGGACTGGCTGAGGTCGCTGCGTCCCGCGGGGAGTCCGCCTACGTGGTCGACTGCGGCGAGTTCTATCTCGCGTCGATCACCGAGTGCCTCGGCACCAAAGTGCTGGTCGCGGACGCGATGCGCACAGTGATCGGCCGCAGTTCCTACGACCGCATCGCGCAGGACACGCTGGCGATGGCGATCAACGACCTCATCACGGTGGGCGCAACGCCGATTTCGGTCCACGCCTACTGGGCGACCGGAGGCAGCGACTGGTTCAACGACGCCGAACGGGCACGCGATCTGGTCGAAGGCTGGCGCGCCGCCTGCGACCGCTGCGCCGTCGCCTGGGGCGGCGGAGAGACTCCCGCACTGGCGGGCGTGGTCGAAGCCGGGCGCATCGACCTCGCAGCCTCATGCGTCGGGGTGGTGCGTCCGAAGTCGCGCCTGACGCTGGGCGAGAAGCTCGCGGTCGGCGATGCGATCGTGCTACTGGCGTCGAGCGGCATCCATGCCAATGGCGTGTCGCTCGCGCGCAAGCTGGCCGAGCGACTGCCCGATGGCTATCGCACGCAGCTTGCCGACGGCACGATGTACGGCGAGGCGCTGCTGGCGCCGACGACGCTGTACTCGCCGGTGACCGAGGCGCTGGCGGCGGCGGGGGTCACACCGCACTACTGCGCGAACATCACCGGACACGGCTGGCGCAAGCTGATGCGCCATCCTGGCGCCTTCACTTACCGGATCAGGACGCTGCCGCGGGTGCCCGTCGTTCTGGATTTCATCCGCGCCCAGGCGGGTATCGATGATCGCGAGGCCTACGGCAACCTCAACATGGGCGCCGGCTTTGCGCTCTATGTCGCCGCTGCCGATGCGGCGCGCTGCGTCAGCGTCGCGGAGGACTGCGGCGTGCCGGCCTGGCACGCCGGCACGGTGGAGCAGGGGGAACGGCGGGTCATCATCGAGCCACTCGGGCTGATCTTTGCAGGCGACGAACTGCACGTCCGCGCCTGACCGACATCAGGACATCGCCGAACCCGTCATTCCCATCGTGCGCACCGGCACCGGCAGAGCACGCTCGACGTCACTCTCCGACAGCAGCGCAGAGTCCGGTGCTGAAACCCGCTTCAGCAGTGTCGGCTCGCCCCGCAGCGACGGCGACGCGCCTTCGTCATAGCCCCAACCGATCGACGCGCCGATCACGCCGCTGAGGACTGCCGCCAGCACCGCCGAAGTGATGCGCGCCGGCCGACGCAACGGCTCGATATGGAAGTGGTCCCGCTTCATTCTGGCCCCCGCAAGGCTGCAGATCCGCTGCAGCACGGAGGCAGTCTCGCCCCGCGGCGCCGGGGGCGCCTTGCCAAATTGCGTACCCGGCTGACGCACTCTGCGCGGTCGCGCCTGCGGAAAATTCACACCGGTCCGGCGTGCTGCCGAATCTGCGCAACGCGTTTCTCAAGTCGGGCGAGCGCGTCTTCCCTCTGCGGGTCGACCTGCAGATCGGTCGGCAGCGATCGCAGCCAGGTCAGCTGGCGTTTCGCCAGCTGGCGGGTCGCCGCGATCGCGGCGGCGCGGAACTGCGCGGCGTCGGTCTCGCCATCGAGATGGGCCCACGCTTGGCGGTAACCGACACTGCGCATCGACGGCAGCTGCGGACTCAGATCGCCGCGCCGCTTCAGCGCCCGGACTTCATCGAGCAGCCCCTGCGCCAGCATCAGGTCGAAGCGCTGCTCGAGGCGGCGATGCAGCGACACGCGGTCGCCGGGCATCAGTGCGACGACGTCGAGGCGTGGTTGTGCCTGCCCGTTGCGTTCCAGCAGCGCCGACATCGGCCGGCCGGTCAGCTCGTAGATCTCGAGCGCACGCTGGATGCGCTGCGCGTCGTTCCGAGCGATGCGCTGCGCAGCCTGCGGGTCGACGCGCGCGAGCCGTGCATGGAGCGCCGGCCAACCGTGCGTGCGTGCTTCGTCGTCGATGCGCGCGCGCACCGATAGGTCGGCCGAGGGCAGGTCCGACAGGCCCTCAAGCAGCGCCTTGGCGTACAGCATCGTGCCGCCGGCCAGCAGCGGAAATCGGCCGCGTGCGCGGATGTCCGCGATGGCGGCGCGCGCGTCGCGCACGAAGTCTGCGGCCGAGTAGCGCTCCACCGGGTCGCGGATGTCGATCAGGTGATGCTGGACCGCGGCGCGTTCCGCGGCAGTCGCTTTGGCAGAGCCGATATCGAGTCCGCGATAGACCTGCGCCGAGTCGACGCTGACGATTTCGAGCGGAAGCCGGTGTGCCAGCGCCATTGCGAGCGCGCTCTTGCCGCTGCCGGTCGGGCCGAGCAGCAGCAACCCCTCAATCATCATGGGAGACGCAGGCCCGCAGGCGCGGATTCCGGGTGTGCAGCGCGTTCACAGGACGAGATTATCGGAGGGTGGGCGGGCCGCTGCCGCTCTTGTACGCTCCCGTCCGGTGCGGACTGAACACATGCAGGGGAGGCGCAGCCATGATCGATGCCGAGCTCTTCCGCGATCAGGGCATCCTCACGGTGTTTCCGACGGGGGCGCTCGCGGAGCGCGACTTCACCGCGCTGGCGGGGCTGGTCGATCCCTTCATCGAGGCGCATGGTTCTCTCAACGGACTGATGATCGTCGCCGAACGCTTCCCTGGCTGGGAAAGTTTCGCCTCGCTGACGACGCACATCCGCTTCGTGCGCAATCACGAGCGAGCGATCCGGCGGGTCGCCGTGGTCACGGATTCGCCGCTTCTCGAACTGGCGCCGGCGTTGGCACGCCACTTTGTGCAGGCCGAGGTGCGCAGCTTTGCGTTCGGCCAGCGCGACGCGGCCTTCGACTGGCTCAAGGCGGTGTAGGGCGCGTCGCCGGGATCAGCGGCCGCGCAGGAACAGCCGATCGAGGTCGGCGACACTGAGCTGCACCCACGTCGGGCGGCCGTGATTGCACTGGTCGGCGCGCTCGGTCGCCTCCATTTCCCGCAGCAGCGCATTCATCTCGTCGAGCGTCAGTTTGCGGTTCGCGCGCACGGCGCCATGGCAGGCTAGCGTCGCCAACAGCTCGTTGCGATGCTCCGTCAGCACGCGCGACCCGCCAAATTCGCGCAGGTCCCGCAACAGGTCGCGCGCGAGCGCGGCGCCGTCGGCCTGTGCCAGCAATGCCGGTACGGCGCGCAGCGCGAGCTGCGAGGGCGAAGCCGGGCTCAGATCCATTCCGAGGTCGGTCAACACCTCCGCCTCATCGACCGCGGTTGCCATGTCGAGAGGTGCAACGTTGAAAACCTGCGGAATCAGCAGGCGTTGCTGCGGAATCGCCCGCGCGTCGAGCTGCTCCTTCAGCTTTTCGTAGACGATGCGCTCGTGCGCGGCGTGCATGTCGACGATCACGAGGCCGTGTTCGTTCTGCGCCAGCACATAGATCCCGGCGAGCTGCGCGATTGCGAGGCCCAGTGGCATTTCGCCAGTCACTGGAGCCGGCGCCAGAGTCGACGGCGATCGTGTGGCGATGACCGCGAGGTAACTCGCCACCGACTGCTCGACCCCGAGCCGTGTTTGCTCGCCCGCAGGCCAGGACGGTCGCTCCGGCTCGGCCTCGACTGCAGGCACGGCCGCGGTGACGCGGGTGGAGACCGCCAGCGCCCGCTGCAGGGCATGCAAGACCAGCTGGTGCACGGCTGAAGAATCGCGGAAGCGCACCTCGATCTTGGTCGGGTGCACATTGACGTCGACCCGGCGCGGATCGAGGTCGAGGTGCAGGCAGTACATCGGCTGGCTACCCGCGTGCAGCACGTCGGCATACGCAGCGCGCACGGCGTGCGCGAGCATTCGGTCGCGCACGAAGCGGCCGTTGACGAAGAAGTACTGCGCGTCGGCGCGCGCGCGCGTGGCCGTCGGTGCCGCGATCCAGCCATGCAGCCGCAATCCCGCGGCGTCGGCCTCCACGTCCCGGTACGCGGTCCTGAACTCCTCCGGCATCAGCCGCAGCGCGCGCTCGCGCGCGGCCTCGGCAGGCAGGGCAAGCAGCGTGCGCCCTTGATGAAAGACCGTGAAGCCCACGCCGGGCCGCGACGCGGCGATGCGCTCGACCTGCGTGATGCAGTGGGCGAGTTCGGTCGCCTCGGAGCGCATGAACTTGCGCCGCGCCGGAGTCTTGTGGAACAGATCGGCCACCTCGACCCGCGTGCCGGTCGCGCCCGCTGCGGGCTGCAGTTCGCCCGAGCCGTCGATCGACCAGCCGTGCTCGGCATCGCGCGTGCGCGAGGTGATCGCGACGTCGGCGATCGCCGCGATTGAGGCCAGCGCCTCGCCGCGGAAGCCGAGCGAGGCCACGGCCTCGAGGTCCTCGAGCGAAGCGATCTTGCTGGTGGCGTGGCGCGTCAGCGCCAGCGCCAGGTCGGCGCGCGCAATGCCGGCACCGTCATCGCTGACGACGATGCGTCGGATGCCACCGCCGTCGAGCCGCACTTCGATGCCGCGCGCTCCGGCATCGAGGCTGTTTTCCAGCAGTTCCTTGACGACCGAGGCGGGTCGCTCGACCACTTCGCCAGCCGCGATCTGGCTGATCAGTGTGTCGTCGAGCAGGCGGATGGGGGCAGAGGCACTCATCGCGGCGAATTATAGGAATCACCCCGCGGCATCAGGGAAGTCCCTGCGTGCAATCCTTCAGTGTGGGCAAGCCCGCTCGCGTATGATCCGCGCGCCTTCCGCCTATACCCGCCGCAGGACCGCTCCCCGCATGCAAGGAATCCACTGGCTCGACCTCTTCGACGCGATGGATACGTTCCTCGTGTCGATCGTTGAGACGAACGTGCTGCTCGTGTACGCGACGCTGTTCACGATCTTCTTCTCGGAGACCGGACTTGTCTTCATGGCCTTCCTGCCTGGGGATTCGCTGCTGTTCGTCGCCGGGGCCGTATCGGCGCTGCCGCAGGCGCAGGCGCGTGGGCTCGATGTCCACCTGCTGCTGCTGGTGATCATCGTCGGCGCCGTGCTCGGCAACACGCTGAACTACGCGATCGGAGCCTGGCTCGGCAAGAAGATCTACGACGGCACGATCGGCTGGATCGACCAGGCGGCGCTGGCACGGACGCACGATTTCTACGAGCGCCATGGTGGCAAGACCGTGATGATTGCGCGCTTCGTGCCGGTTGTGCGGACCTTTGCGCCGCTGGTTGCCGGGGCCTCGGGCATGGACCACCGCCGTTTCCAGCTGTACAACGTGCTGGGCGCCAGTATCTGGGTAGTGCTGCTGGTCTACGGCGGCTACCTCTTCGGCAACGTGCCGATCATCAAGGAAAACCTCAGCATCATTCTCCTGGTCGGCATCAGCGCGGCGGTCGTGCCGCTCTCGCTGGCCGCGCTGCTGCGCGTACTGCGGCGGCGCCGCGCGGCGTCGTAGCCCTCGGCGCCGCTGCGCCGGGCGCGGGGCCGTCGCGCCGCGCCTCTGCGCGCAGCCACGCCACGAACGCATCTGCTGCTTCGCGCGCAGCGGTTTCCTGCACCTCGAGATAGAACGCGCCGACCGTGGCGTTGCCGGCCGCGCCCAGCGGGGCGACGAGAGTGCCTTCGCGCAGGTGTTCGCTCAGATGCGGCCATTTGCCGACCGCGACGCCGCTGCCCTTGCGCGCCGCCTCGATCACCTGGTCGTAGTGCGAGAACCGCAGCCAGCCGGCGCCTTTCGCGTCCGGACGGTGCATCGCCATGAACCAGCGCTCCCAGTCGTACCAAGGCCGGCCGTAGACAATGGTTTCGAAATCGAGTAGGACGTGGCGTGCAAGATCGGCCGGCGTCTGCAGCGGTCTGCCGCGGGCGCGCGCAAGCGCCGGCGCACAAACCGGGAACTGAACGTAGTCGAAGAGCTTCTCGCCCGACGGCTGCGGACTCGCATCCAGTAACGCGAAGCGGATCGCCACGTCGATGTGCTCGCGCTTCAGGTCGATCAGGTCGTTGGTGGACACGACGCGCAGATCGATCTCCGGATGCTTCGCGGCAAACCGGGGCAGTCGCGGCACCAGCCAGGTCGAGGCCAGCGCCACCGTCGTCGTGACCGACAGTGTCCGCCACGGCCCGCTCGCGCGCTGCGTCGCCGTGTCGATGAGCGTCAGCGCCTGGTCGATCGCGCGATACAGCTCCGCTCCGGTCTCGGTCAGTACCAGCGCGCGGTTCACGCGCCTGAAGAGCGGGCGTCCGAGCTGATCTTCCAGCGTCTTGATCTGGTGACTGATGGCCGACTGCGTGACGAAGAGTTCGCGCGCCGCGTGCGTGAAGCTCAGATGACGCGCCGCCGAGCGAAAGCCGCGCAGCAGGTCGAGGGACAGGCGGGGCGTCCGCTGCCGATCCATGAGCTCAGTTCATGCCAGCCGCAAGAATTCGTCGTTTGAAGCGCGCGTGCGGGTCCGCCAAGAATGGCGGCACTGTAGTCCAGCGCCGCAACGCGGCCAACCCGGGAGGATGCAATGAGCGCTTCGAAACGCAACGGTCTTCGCAGCCTGGCCATCGTGGCGGCATTGGGTGGCTTGATCATCGCAGGGCCAGCGGCCGCCACGCCCTGGCCGGGTGAGCGCGTGGCCATCCACAGCGGCTATGCCGTCTTCGGTGGCCGCGCATATGCCGACGTCGATGAACTCAGCAACGCCGTTCGCGCCGCGCACCCGGTTTCGCTCGAGGTGATTGCTTGCGGGCCGGATGCTGTCGAAGCGCTGGTGCACACGGTGCCCTATCTCGCCAGCGTCGCGCTGGTGCCGCAGGTGGCCGACGCGGCGAATCCGGCCTGCCTTGCGCCGGTGGCGCTGCCGGTCGGCACGCCGCAGGCGTTCGCCTCGAAGGGCACAGCGACTGCCTCGCGCTACTGGAGCCAGGTCGCGCCGTAACTCCGTGGGGGGCGCCCTGCTGCGGCCGCCCGGCCGATCCGGTCCGGTGCGCTTCTGCACCGGAGCGATCGTCCCGTCAAACGCCTCCCATGACGGTGCATCGCCCGGTCGCGCCGGCAACGCTGAATTGGCACAAATTCCGCAGCTTCTCATCCCTTCGGATTGTGAAGCGCGGAACTGTGCGCTATTCAGCCGTGCCCGCTCAACCCTGGAGCTCTGGCTCCGAAATCAGAATGTGGATCAACGCTGCAGGCGCAGCGGAACGCACTCTGATGAAGACCGTCACCATGGTGATCGACGACCGCACCGACGAACGCCTCAATACCCTGGCCGAGCGCTGCGATGCCTCGCCCGGAAGATTCGTCGACCTGCTCTGCGCATCCATCGACCATGAGACGCTCGAGCGCGTGATCCAGCAGGCGATTCGCGACGAGTCCGTCACGTCGGAGCCGGGAGTTGCGCGGATGCCCGCGCGCCGGCCCGCCAGTTAGTCTTTCGCGCCGCCTCAACGGCGCGCTCCGAAATCTTCCGCCGGACTGACGGCGCAGATCAGCGCCGCATCTCGAAGAGCGTCGTCTCCGGGTCCGTGCCCTTGAGCGCTTCGGCGATCTGCTTACGCGCCTTGATGAACGGCGAGTTCTTCGCCTCGACCGCAAGGAACTCGTCGAGATCGCCATGCTCGCGCTGCAGACGCGGCACGAGTTCGAGGAAGATGTCGGTGAGTTCCGGGTCGAATTGCTTGCCTCGCAGCGACGCGATCTCGGCCAGCGCGTCGGAAACCTTCCACGCCTCCTTGTACGGCCGCTTGTGCGTCAGCGCATCGAACACGTCGGCGAGCGCGCTGACGCGCGCAGCAATCGGGATGGCAGTGCCGGCGAGCTTGGTTGGATAGCCGTTACCGTCCCAGCGCTCGTGATGATGTCGGGCGATCTCCTCAGCAATGTGCATCTGCGGCACGTTCGATTGCGCCAGGATGTCCGCACCAGCCGTCGTGTGCGTCTGCATGATCTCCCGCTCGCCTGGCGTGAGCTTGCCTGGCTTGAGCAGGATCGCGTCCGGCACCACGAGCTTGCCGATGTCATGCAGCCGCGCCGCGAGGTCGATCAGGAAGCAGACGTCGTCCTCGAGTCCGATCTCCTTGCCGAGGATCGAAGCGAGACGCCCGACGCGATAGCAATGCTCGCCGGTTGTGTCGTCGTGCAACTCCGCTGCAACCGACTGCTGTTCCAGCAGCAGGATGCGGTTCCGCATCAACTCGCGTTCACCGAGCTGTATCCGCAGCTTGCCGCGCTGGTTGGCCATCGCGACGTCGATCGAGCCAGGTCCGAAAACCGGCAACTCAACCTTCTTGATGTACTGGCCGTGATGCAACAACACCTGAGCTGCTTTCGCCTCGCGGTTCATGGCAAGTAGTTCATGAAGGTAGATCAGCGCAACGTCGGGCTGACCTGCCGCTTCGTAACCAGCGATGCAGGCAGAGAGAGCATCCCGAACCTCGGATTTGACAGCAGTACGAGCCAGCTCGAGGGAGCGCTTAAGGCGCGTTAGTCCAATGTCAGTCCGCTCGCAGTGCACTTCAATAAGCCCACTTGTCATCGACGCCGAGTATTCCGCGCGGGCAGTGGGTGCTTTGTCAGCGTATTCCCGGGCCGCTTTGCAGTGCTCCTCCGCATGTCCAAGTTCGCCGACTTCCATCAATAGACGGGCGTAGTGAGACTCGGAAAGGACCCGAAGCAAGCAATCATCCGCAGTAGATGGGTCCGGATTCAGTTCGATCGCCTTTCGGACCGCTCGAATGCCCGTTCGCACGTCATGTAGATGAAGCGCGCAGCTCGCGATATTGATGTAGGCCCATTTTTCAACCTCTGCTAGGCCACTGCTGGAATTGCGCGCGCGCGCAGCCGCGCGCTCGAAGCACTGAAGTGCATCACCGTACTGGGCCGCGCTTTGAAAGGCAGAGCCAATGTTGTTCCAGATCGGTGCTTCCAAGCCCGCGTCGTCGATCGACCGCGCTACTTGAAGCGCCCCTGAAAGGGCTTCCGTCGCGCCCGGGAGGTTTCCGGTCTCGACGCACATCGCTCCAAGCATCGATAGCGCTCGGCGAAGCAGTTTCTTGTCACCAAGCGTCTTCGCATACTCTGCGGCTACTGATGCGGACGCCAAGCCCGCTGTCGGCTGAGCTGCCAAGAAGTAGTAGTTGGTTATCAGGAACAGACATTCAACCAGTTCGGCACAGGCACATTGCACCGGTAGCGAAGAGAGCTCCTCGAACGCCGTCCGAAACATCGATCCTGCATCTGGGGCGGCCTTCGCAAGGAGCGGACGCAATTGTGGGATCAGGTCCGCGCAACGGGCGCGCGTTGCGTCGGGCGGCGACGGGACGAATACCGCAGACATGGATGAGGGATTTTGGCGGTCGCCCCGGACCAAAAAACGCACAAAAAGAGGGGTCTTGCCTTTTCTACGTCCTTACCTTTACATTTGCACCTACCCGCTTATCGGCCGAATAGCGGGTTGCTTAAGGCCTAATTCGATCGAATTTTTGAACCTAGGAAGAGGGGGCGCCCATGGACCAAGTCGTCGAGCAAGTCGTTGAGAACAAAGAAGAAGTCGTCGAACTGAGTCTGACCGAGCTGGCCCAGGTTGGGGGCGGCGCGATCGTCTGCCTGTTGTAGAGCAAGGCTTAAGTGGCCAAAAAAAAGGGGCGCCTCGGCGCCCTTTTTGTTTGGCCCGCGGCGCCTTTCGCTAGGAAATCTCGCTTGAAGTAATCCGATACCTGAACGTCTCTGGATCCAGCGAATCCAGCCGCCCTTGGGCGTTTTCCGCCTGCGGGTACATCAGGAACGGCACCGGCGCCTTTGAACTGCCGGGCAGCTTCAGGTCGTGCGCCATGTTGTAGGCAAGCCAGTTCCCTTCCCAGCCGCCCCACAACATCGTCCGCGCCTGTTTGACCACGTCGTCGTTGAGCGTCAGGCCGGGCTGCTCTTCCAGGATCACCTTGCGCACGTCGGCGGGGTCGACCGGGATCCAGCCGATGCCCTGCGCATAGAACTCGGCGCGGCAGTGCTGCGCCTTGGTGATGTCCCCGGCGCGACCCATGCTCTTGAAGCCTCGCGGGGAGGCGGCGACGCGGATTCCATAGACGTCCCGCGCCGGGACGCCTGAGGCCCGAGCCAGCGCAACGAACAGCGCGTTGAGGTCTGCACACTTGCCGTTCAGCGTGCCGGTTTCCAGCATCGCCTGATATCGCCGACGCCACAGCCTTTGGTGGCTGGATTCCGTTGGGTGTTTTCGATCACCCAGTCGTAGATCGCACGGGCCTTGTCGACGTCGGTTGTCACACCTTGGGTGACTTTGATCGCCGTTTCACTGACGATGCCGTCGGTTGGCAGCAGTTCGGTCGGTTTCAAGTAGACCGCGAGCTCCTGCGCCGATGCGGTCTGGGCGCCGCCGGGCGCCATCGTTACCAACCGGTCTCGGGTTCGAAAACGGCTGGTGACCTCGACGACCGGCTGCGCTTCGCCGGATTTGAACCGCGCGGCAGCCACGCCGGCGCCGTAGATTGGATCGACGACGATTTCCGCCTTCTCGGCGTTGCCGCCGATCGAATTCGCAATGGTTTCGAACCAGGCAGTCTTCTGCGTCAGCGGTAGCGGCACCCATGCCATCACCTGCCCCGTGGGCTGGGTGATCTCAAGTCGCGTGGTGACTTCAAAGGTGCGCCAGCCGGGTGAGTCGGCGGCGGGGGATTGCGAACGGGCGGTCCAGGGCGCTGCGGCCATCAGACCGGCAGCCGAGGCCGCCTTTAACAGCGTGCGGCGTTTCATCGAACTCTCCGGTAAGAAGATTGGCGACACGCGCCAAAGTGACTGCGCGGTCCGCTAGCTTTTCAGCCGCGGCTCCAGCAGGGCGTCGATTGTGCTGAGCAGTTCCTGACTTGTCCAATCCGCTCCGCCGACCAACGCGTAGCGAGCACGGCCGCTGCGATCCACAAGAAAGCTCGACGGAAAGACACGTGCATTCCATGCACGCGCCGCTGCACCGTCGGTGTCGCGCACGATGGGGAAAGCGATGCCGGTCTGGCGGACAAAGCTTTCGATGCGCGCGGGGCCTTCCTGGTAATTGACGCCGAGCACTTCAAAGCCGCGCCATGCGAGTTCGTCGCGCAGTGTCTGGAGCGACGGCATCTCTGCTACGCACGGCTCGCACCACGTCGCCCAGAAATTGACCAGCACGACCTTGCCGCGCAGCGAGGCCAATGAGAGCGGCTCGCCGTCGGGCCGCAGCAAATCCAGAGCGGGCGTTTCTGCCGCAGCCCAGGGCATGAACGTCGCGCGCTCGGCCGCGAGCGCGGCGGGCAGGCTGGCACTGGCCAACGCCGCGATCAGCAGATTTCGGCGCGCTCGCCGCATCAGCCCTCGACGGTGACGCCGGATCCGGCCGCGAGTTCGCCGATCACCGCGGCGCGCTCGAAGCCGTCGGCGCGAAATATCTCGAGCACGCGTTGAACCGCAGCTGCCGAGCACGCGACCAGCAATCCGCCACTGGTCTGCGGATCGGTCAGCAGCGCCTTCACCGTCTCATCGACGTTCTGCAGCGTGATGTGGCGGCCGTACCCGGCCCAGTTGCGGCCGGACGCACCGGTCACGAAACCTTGCGCGGCCATCTCGGCGACGCCGGGCAGGAGCGGAACATCGCGTGCGCGAACCCGCGCGGCGACGCCGCTGCCCAGCGCGAGCTCGTTCAGGTGTCCGAGCAGGCCGAAGCCGGTGACATCGGTCAGCGCGTGCACCTCGTTCATTTCGGCCAGCTTTCGCCCGGGCGTGTTGAGTTGCGTCGTGCTGGCCACCATGCGCGTGTAGTGCTCGGGCGCCAACTCATCCTTCTTCAGCGCGGCCGAGTAAACGCCGACGCCGAGCGGCTTGCCGAGCACCAGTCGGTCGCCAGGCTTGGCGCCGGAGTTGCGTTTTACGCGGCTCGGATGCACGAGGCCCAGCGCCACCAGACCGTAAATCGGCTCGACCGAATCGATCGTGTGGCCCCCGGCAATCGGGATTCCCGCAGTCGTGCATACAGACTCGCCGCCCTCAACGATGCGCCGGATCACTTCGACCGGCAGCTTGTTGATCGGCATGCCGAGCAGCGCCAGCGCCAGGATCGGCGTGCCGCCCATCGCATACACGTCGGAGATCGCATTGGTGGCGGCGATGCGGCCGAAGTCGTACGGGTCGTCGACGATTGGCATAAAGAAATCCGTCGTCGCAATCAGCGCCTGGTCCTCGTTCAGCTGATAGACCGCCGCATCGTCCGAGGTCTCAATGCCGACCAGCAGCTGCGGCGGCACGATGCCCTTGGCGCCCTTGAGGATCTCGCCCAGCACGCCCGGCGCGATCTTGCATCCGCAGCCGCCGCCGTGCGCGAGCGACGTGAGCCTGATCGGGAGTTCGGTCGGTGCATTCATCGGTCACTCCTGCGGCCACGGGCCCGACCGCGATTATGGAGGAGCGCGCGCACCAGGCCGCGGACCGCGATGCGCTCGCGCTCCGGCGTGAACAGCGACGCGCGGGCGCGGCAGTGCGCGGCCAGGCTGGCGAGATAGGCCGGCTCGGACGCCGCCCGCTCGACGAGGCGCGTGGCCTGCGCAGCATCGCCGACGGCGAACAGGCCCGGGTAGTCTGCTCCGAGCAGTCCGACGTTGCCTTCCGCATTCGAGGCGATGACCGGCGTGCCGCTGCAGACCGCTTCGATGATGGCCTGGGCGCCGCCTTCAATGCGCGACGGATGCAGCAGCAACGCGGCGCCGCGCATCAGCGAGCGTGCGCGGGTGCGCGGCAGCTCGCCGAGCCACAGATACTGCGAAGTGCGAGCGGCCGTGCGGTGCGCAGCGGCCTCGTAGCGGGCCGAAAGCGCCGCACCGGCGTGCAGCACGCGTGCCTGCAGGTCCGGTCGCAGCGCGCGGGCGATTTGCATGGCGAGCAGCGGGTCCTTCACCGCGCGAAGATGACCAACGACGGCGACGTCGAAGCGACGCCGGGGCTTGCGTGCGGCCGTCAGTCGCGCGGCCGACTGGAAGATCACGCGCGTCTTGGCGCGCAATCGCGCGGGCAGCGCCAGCGCACGTTCCTGCAGCACGACAAGTTCGGTCGCAAGCTGGAGCGAGCGTTGTGCAGAGCGGCTGTGCTGAATGTCGCTGTACAGGTCGGTGCCGGTCAGCACAACTGCAAGACATCGCTGCGGGTGAGCCGCACTGAATGCCGCGATCGAGTGGGCGGAGCGGCGCGCGTGCAGCGCGATCAGCGCGTCGCAGGCTTCTCCCTGCCAGCGCTTCAGCACATGCACTCGATAATCAGGACGCAGGAAGCGCGCCCAGCGCGCCGCGGTGTGCCAGTTGCCTGAATTGGACTCGCGCAGCGAGGGCGTGATAATGCAGACCGCCGGGCGCGCGGCCCGACTACGCGCGGCACACATGAGGATGATCGAAAAGGCGGAACTGCGAAAGGCATTGCTGCAGGCACGCCAGTATACGAACGCACTGCTGGACGATCTCGACGACGCGCAACTGCGCGGGCCGCGGCTCGACTGCGTCAACCCGATGCTGTGGGAACTCGGTCACGTCGGCTGGTTCCAGGAATACTGGGGTCTGCGCTGGCGCGGCGCCGAGCACACGCCGTCCGCGCCGATGCTCGTGGATGCCGACCGCTGGTGGGACTCGCGCCATGTCGCGCACGACACGCGCTGGGACCTGAACCTGCCGTCGCGCCTCGAGACCCGGCGCTACCTCGAGAACGTGCTGGACGCGGCGCTCGAGCGACTAGAACAGGCCGTCGAGCCCGATGCGCTCTATTTCCTGCAGCTCGCGCTGTACCACGAGCAGATGCACGGCGAGGCCTTTGCGTACACGCGGCAGACCTGTGCATATCCTGCGCCGCCCGTGGCCCGCGGCGCGCGAAAGGGAGAGGCCGGCGACGTCCGTCTCGCCGGCGGAACCTTCGAGCGCGGCGCGCCCGCCGATGCACGCGGGTTCGTGTTCGACAACGAGAAGTGGGCTCATCGTGAGACCGTCGCTCCTTTCAGCGTGTCGCGCCGCACCGTGACGCAGCGCGAGTTCGCGGACTTCGTCGACGACGAGGGCTACCGGCGTCGCGTCCTGTGGAGTCCCGCCGGCCATGAATGGCGCGACCGGACCCGGGCTGTGCACCCGCGCTACTGGCGGCGCGGGGTCGGGGGCGGGTGGGAGGCGCGACGTTTCGATTGCTGGCATCCGCTGGCCCCCGACGAGGCGATGGTGCACGTCACGCGCCACGAAGCAGAAGCCTGGTGCCGCTGGGCCGGACGGCGCTTGCCGAGCGAGAGCGAGTGGGAGTACGCGGCACTCGCCGGCACCATCGCAGCCGGCAACGTGTGGGAGTGGACCTCGAGCAGCTTCGATCCGTACCCCGGCTTCCAGGCTGACGCCTACGCGGCATACTCGGCGCCCTGGTTCGGCACGCACGCGAGCGTGCGCGGTGGCTCGCTGGCGACGAGCACGAGCCTGATCCATCCGAAGTTCCGCAATTTCTACCTCCCCGAGCGCGCTGACATCTTCGTCGGCTTCAGGACATGCGCGCTGTCGTGACGGCACGCGTCCTGGCTGTGCTTGCGCTCGCCGGGAGTGGTGCTGCGGTGGCTCAGGGTCCCGCCGCCGATGGCCTCGCGGTAAGCTATTTCGAAGCACAGGAACTCGGCCGCCGCGACGAATCCTCGGAGCTGACTCGCGACTTCCATCGCAATGTCCTGCTGCCCGAGTTCAGCCAGCGCTACCGTGCGCATTTCAGGGAATGCACGGAGACAGTGCCGCAGCCGGAGTCGGCGCCTTTCTCATTCGTTGCGGCCATCGGCGCCGACGGCCGCGTGCTGCGGCTGTGGAGCGATCGCAGCACCAACGTGTATCAGTGCGTCCGCGGACGCCTGATGTTCGATCGTTTCCCGGCGCCGCCGACGGCACCGTTCTATCTGTACATCCACATGCGGTTCGTCAATTGAGCGCCAGCGCGCGCGCTCCGTCTCGCGCCAGCGGCGTTCGTGCGGCCGCGCTCCTGGTTGCCGGCCTTGCGGCCGCGAGCGCCGCAGCGCAGCCCCGTGCGCCCGAACCCGGAGTGACGATCGTCGCGGCCGGAGACATTGCCGACTGTGGCAGCGACGGCGCCCAGTTTCCGAATGCGGCGCGCACGGCCGCGCTGATCCGGCCGGGCGATGCCGTCGTGTTGACGCTTGGCGACAACGTCTATCCCGCAGGCGCGCCGGAGAGCTTTGATGGCTGCTTCGCCTCGACGTGGGGCCAGGTGCGCGACCGGATCCGGCCGAGCCCCGGCAACCACGACTACATGACGACCGACGCCGCGGGCTACTTCGGCTACTTCGGATCGGCAGCGGGGCCCGCGGGTCGCGGCTACTACAGCTTTGATCTGGGCGGGTGGCACTTCATCTCGCTGAACAGCAACGTCGATGCCAGCGCCGGCTCGCCGCAGTACCGGTGGCTGCAGGCCGACCTCGCCGCCTCAGTGGACACGCTGTGCGCGCTCGCGTACTGGCACCATCCGGTCTTCACATCGGGGCCGCACGGCAACGATCCGCGCATGACGGCGATCTGGGCGCTGCTGCACGCGGCTGGTGTCGAGATCGTCCTCGTCGGGCACGACCACATCTACGAGCGCTTCGCGCCGCAGGACGCCGCCGGTAACGCCGATCCCGATCGGGGCGTGCGCGCGTTCACCGCAGGCACTGGTGGCGCACCGCTGTATTCGATCAGGGCTGTCAGGCAGAACAGCGAGTTTCGCGACAACAGCAGCTTCGGCGTGCTGCGGCTGACCCTCTTGCCCGATGCCTACCGCTGGGCCTTCATCCCGGTGTCCGGCGCCGCGCGCGACGAGGGCGCCGACCGCTGCCACCGCTGAGTCCGGCGACCGGTGCGGCCTTCAGAGCACGCGGTTCTGGTGGATGTCGAACTTGAGCGTGACCGGCGGGCCGAAGGTGCCGTTCGCGAGCTGCGGCCGGTAGGTGTACTCGAAGACCGCAAAGGTGATCGTCACCATTTCCAGCGGTGGCTGCGTGTCTGCCGACACGTCGGAAATCGCGAGCGAGGTGATCACGACATCGCTCAGGCGCAGCGTGATGTAGTCGCCGGCGGTGGCCATCGGCCGCGCGACGCTAAGTATGCCTTCCTGAATGTGCTGGCCCGTCACGCAGGCGCGCCACAGCAGCGGCGACGCGAGGTCGACGCGGTGTCCAAACGTAAGCGGCGAGAACGAGGGCTTGCCGACCGCACTGCCGCCGCTGCTCGAGGGTTGCGGCGTGCTGACCCCCCAGTTCCAGCTTTCGAGCGCGATCTCGTCCTTGTGACGCGGGAAGGTCGATTCGCCCTTGATCCCGGTCAGGCTGATATGAATGATGTCGGCCATCGTTGCCTCCCGCGCTAGCGACGGAGCACGGTAACGCGCGTCGCCTTGCGCCGCACTGACGCAGATACGGCTCCAGCCGCTGCCTACGGAATCTGGATCTTGCCACCACCGCCAAGGCCGCCCGGCGGGAAGCCCGCGCCGGCCTGTCCCGGCAGGACGATTGAAGAGGCTGCCTGGCGCCGCAGGTCCTGCAGTTCCTTGACGGTGCGCTCGACCGCCACCTTTGCGGCCGCCGCGTAACCCTCAACGGCCTCCGCCAGCGATTTCGCCTCGATATCGAAGCTGATCGGCAGCGGCCCCATCTGCGTCATGATCTGCGCCTCACCGGTGTACACGATCGGCCGCGAGCCGTCGGTCGCCCCGCTGCCGGCGACCGGCACCAGTGCGCGGATCGTGCCGACGCGTCGATCGGTGTAGATCTCCTCGCGGTACAGCCCCGCAGTGTCCATCTTCATGTCGAGTTCGGCTGAAGAAGCCATGTGAGTCTCCGAGTGCCTGCATCGAGTATAGAAGAGGGTCACACGATCTCCGGAGGCTGACTGGGATCAAGGGCTCTCAGTCGGGATCCCGCTAGCCTGCCGCTCGCGCCTTTGCCTTTCCCGGAGACCGAGTGCAACGACTGCTGCCCGCAGACCTGCGACCGCTGCGCCTGCGCGAGCGTGAGCTGCTGCCGATCGTGCAGGGCGGCATGGGCGTCGGCATTTCGGCTCACCGGCTGGCCGCCGCGGTGGCGCGCGAGAGCGCGATGGGCACGATCGCCTCGGTCGACCTGCGCCACCATCACGCCGACCTGATGCAACAGTGCAAGGACGTGCGCGACCGCGCGCTCTTCGATCGACTCAATCTCATCGCGCTCGACCGCGAGGTGCGCTGGGCGCGCGAGCAGGCGCAGGGACGCGGCGCGATCGCCGTCAACGTGATGAAGGCGGTGGACCAACACGCGGCGCTGGTGCGACAGTCGTGCGAATCCGGTGCCAACGCGATCGTGATGGGCGCCGGGCTGCCGCTCGATCTGCCGGAACTCACCGCCGGCTTCCCCGATGTCGCGCTGATCCCGATCCTGTCGGATGCACGCGGTGTCGCGATCGTTCTGCGCCGCTGGATGCGCAAGAAGCGGTTGCCGGACGCGATCGTGATCGAACATCCGCGTTATGCTGGCGGTCACCTCGGCGCGACGCGCATCGAGGAACTCGGCGACTCGCGTTTCGACTTCGAGCGCGTATTCGACGGCGTCGGGCAGGTGCTGCGCGAGCAGCAGATCGAGCGCGAGGCGATTCCGCTGATCGCCGCCGGCGGCATCAACTCGTTCGAGAAGATGCGCGAGGTGCTCGCGCTCGGATACGGCGCGGTGCAGATCGGCACTGCGTTCGCGGTCACCGAAGAGGGTGACGCACACCTGAACTTCAAGAAGGTGCTGGCTGGCGCGCGCGCCGAAGACATTGTCGAGTTCATCAGCGTCGCGGGCCTGCCCGCGCGCGCCGTGCGCACGGTCTGGCTCGAGCGCTATCTGAAGCGCGAGCCGGTGCTGCGTGCGGAGGCCGCGGAGTGGGCGGCGAAGAAGCTACCGCCCGACCCGGTCGGCCGCTGCAGCGGGGCATTGCAATGCCTGACTTCGTGCGGCTTGCGCGATGGCATCGCCAGCATCGGGCAGTTCTGTATCGACACCCAGCTTGCGGCTGCCTTGCGTGGCGAACTGTCGCGCGGGCTTTTCTTCCGCGGAGCTTCGTCGGTTCCTTTCGGCGCGGCGATCCGGCCCGTGCGCGAACTGATCGACTACCTGCTGACCGGGCTCATGCCCGCGCCTCGGACCGAAGGGCGGTCCTACTCCAGTCCGACCGGAATGCCCATTACGGCGTGAAAGCCGCAGTCGACGTGCGTGATCTCTCCCGTCACGCCTGCGGATAGATCGGAAAGGAGGAAGGCGGCGACGTTGCCCACGTCCTCGATCGTGACGTTGCGGCGCATCGGTGCCGTGCTTTCGACCAGCGAGAAGATCTTCGAGAAACCCTTGATACCGGCAGCAGCAAGGGTCTTGATCGGGCCAGCAGAGATGCCGTTGACGCGGATGCCGCGCGGTCCGAGGCTCGCCGCCAGGTAACGCACGCTGGCCTCGAGGCTCGCCTTGGCGAGCCCCATCGTGTTGTACGCGGGAACTGCGCGTTCCGCGCCGAGGTAGGTGAGTGTCAGCAGCGATCCGGCGTGACCTTCCATCAGCGGCAGCGCGGCCTTCGCGAGTGCCGGAAAGCTGTAGGCAGAGATGTCGTGCGCGATGCGGAAACCTTCGCGCGACAGCCCATCGACGAAATCGCCCGCGATGGCTTCGCGCGGCGCAAAGCCGATCGAATGCACCAGGCCGTCGAGTGCGGGCCAGCGCTGCTTCAGCGTGTCGAAAGTCGCCGCGATCTGCGCGTCGTCAGACACGTCCATGTCGAACACCAGGTCCGAGCCGAATTCCGCGGCGATCTCGGTGATCCGCTCCTTGAAGCGCTCGCCGACATAGGTGAATGCGAGCTCGGCGCCCTCGCGCCGGCACGACTGCGCGATGCCGTAGGCGATCGAGCGGTTGGACAGAACGCCGGTGATCAGCAGCCTCTTGCCGGAAAGAAAACCCATCGATTGGCTCGTGAATGCGGTGGAGTGGACGGAGGCCTGAGCGGGACTCGTGTTCAACCGCTCGGCCGGGCGCGCAGTATAGGCGCTGCGTCTGCGCTGCTCAGCGTGTGGCGGCGGCGACCTTGCCGTGAGCGCTGCCGCCAGTGCTCTTCGTGGCCTTCTGCTGCGGCTTCGCGCTCGCTTGTGCGGATGCCGGCCGGTGTGCGACGGGCGCAGTCTTGCTTGCCTTGACGGTCGTGCGCGGCCGCGCGACCGGAACCGTGAGCTCGAGGCGCTGGCCGGCGAACAGCCCAGGGCCGGTCAGGTTGTTCCAGACGATGACGTCGCGCTCGCTGACGTTGTAGCGGCGCGCGACCGAATGGAGGGTGTCGCCGCGCCGTACGCGATAGGTGACCTTGCGCAGGTTCGATGCTTCGGGCACGAGCGCGAAGCGCGCATCGAGGCTGGCGGCTGAGATGTCGTCCATCGTCTCGTCGCGCGGAATCAGGATCGTCGACCCTGCAGCGAGCCGGTAGCGCGGCGGCACGCTGTTGGCTTCGCGCAGCTGCTGTTCGCTGATGCCGGCGCGCTTCGCCACGCTTGTGAGCGTGTCGGCGGGTTGAAGGCGATACGTCGTCCAGCTCGCGAGTGGCTGGCCGGTGGCTTCCCACGCGGCGAAATTAGCGTTGAATGTGTCGGCACGGTCCGCCGGCAGCAGCAGGGTCGGCGCGGCGGCGCCGACGATCACCGGGCGATTGAACTGCGGATTCAGCTCGCGGAATTCCTCCGGCGTCATCTCGGCGAGGCGCGCCGCCGTGCCGACGTCGATGTCGCGCGACTTCTGCACGGCGACGAAATACGGTGAGTTCGGGACCGGAGGCAGCTCGATGCCGTACTTCTCGGGTTCGGCGACGATGTTCTTCACCGCCTGCAGCTTCGGCACGTAGTGCTGCGTCTCGAGCGGCATCTTCAGGCTCGTGTAGGCGGTGCTGCGGCCGGCGCGCCGGTTCTTGTCGATCGCGCGCGACACCGATCCCTCGCCCCAGTTGTACGCGGCCAGCGCCAGATGCCAGTCGCCGAACATGTCGTAGAGCTTCTGCAGGTAGTCCAGCGCGGCACGCGTCGAGTCGATCACCGAGCGGCGCTCGTCCTTCCACATCGTCTGCTCGAGCGCGTAGTCCCGTCCCGTCGAGGGGATGAACTGCCATAGCCCCGCCGCCTTCGCGCTCGACACCGCTTCCGGCTGGAAAGCGCTTTCGACGAAAGGCAGCAGCGCGAGCTCGGTCGGCATGCCGCGGCGCTCGATCTCCTCGACGATGTAATACAGGTAGCGGCTCGAGCGCTGTGCCATGCGCGCGAAGTATTCGACCTGCTCCGCATACCAGCGCGTGCGCTGGTCGGCGAGTCGCGTGTCGAGGTCGGGCATGCGAAAACCGGTGCGCACGCGCTGCCAGAGGTCCTGTGGCCCGGGAACGACCGCAGGCTCTGCGAGCGGCGTATCGGGCGGAGTGGTCGCCGGCAGGCGATCCAGCAACTGGTTCAGCGGATCCTTGACGTCTGCGGACGAGGGCGCCGCCGTCGCCGCTGCAGGAACAGCGGTTGCGGCCGCGGTCCCGGGGCTCGCCGGTTCTGCGATCACCGAAGCGGGCGCTGGCACCGACCGCGGCGCCGGGGTGACTGCGGTGAAATCGGGAAAGGGGTCCCCATCGGCGAGCGCCGCGAGCGGGCTGGCGGAAAGCGCGCAGGCCAGCAGGCAGCGGCTGGTGCGCAGGACGATGGCGGACCCCTTCATGTAGCGGCCGAGTTTAGAACCTAACCCGGGAACCGCAATGCCCACGTTGCCCGGATAAGCGGCGGGCGTATCAGCGGAACTCGTTCTTCCAGGCGCGGATTGCGGTAAACACGTCCGTCCGCGATCGTCCGGCGGGAGCGCCGGCGTGCGCCACTGCGGCCGCTCGGACAGCATCGCTGTCGCTGCGCATGAAGGGATTTGTGCGCAGTTCAAGGCCGATCGTCGAGGGTAGGGTGGGTTCGCCGAAGTCTCGCAATGCCGCAGCATCATGCTGGCGTCGCTGCAGCTCGGGGTTGGCGGGATCGACGACCAGAGCAAAGCGGATATTGGCTAGCGTGTATTCATGAGCACAGTAGACCCGCGTGTTCGCGGGGAGCGCCGCGAGCCGGTCGAGCGACGCCAGCATCTGCGCGGGGGTGCCCTCGAACAGTCGCCCGCAACCGCAGCCGAACAGTGTGTCACCGCAGAACAGAGCGGGTGGCGCGAGCGACGCGGTGAAGTAGGCGATGTGTCCTGACGTGTGGCCCGGAACCTCGATGACGATGAAGTCCGTGTCCAGCACGGTGACCGAGTCGCCCTCTGCGAGATCGACGTCGACGCCGGCGATCCGTTCGCGGCGCGGACCGAAGACCCGCGCGCCGGTGTCGGCGCGCAGCTTTTCCACACCGCCAACGTGGTCGCCGTGATGATGCGTGACTAGAATCGCGTCCAGCCGCAGCTGCCGATCGCGAAGGGCGAGCAGGACCGGCGCCGCGTCGCCCGGGTCGACGACGACGGCGTGCCCCGCGCGGCTCAGCAGCCAGAAATAGTTGTCGCTGAACGCGGGCAGCGGCGTGATCGACAGTTCGACGGCGCGAGTCATGACAGCGAATGAGTGAGTTCGGTTCGATTGTGAAGCTTTCCGAGTTTCTGCGCTCCCCGGTCGGACGCTATGTGCTCGGCTGGGAGCAGGCCCAGATCGACGCCGCCGTGGTCGATCTCTTCGGTTACCACGCGCTGCAGCTCGGGCTGCCGGAAATCGATGCGCTGCGCGAGAACCGCATGCCGCTGCGTTTCTGCGCCGCGGACCGGCAGCTGGTCGTCGAAAGCGAAGAAGGCGAACGCCGGCGGCGCGTTGCCGTGATCCATCGCTACGAAGAACTGCCGTTCGCGACGCATTCGATCGACCTGGTGGTCATGCCGCATATCCTCGAGTTCGCGTCGGACCCGCACCAGGTGCTGCGCGAGGTAGAGCGCGTGCTGGTGCCGGAAGGCCACGTCGTGATCACCGGGTTCAACCCGGCGAGCCTCTGGGGCGTGCGCCAGTTCGGCGCCCGGCTCGGGGCGACGCCGTACCTGCCGCGCGAGGGCCGGTTCATCGGGCTGCCGCGGATCAAGGACTGGCTCAAGCTGCTGTCGTTCGACTTCGCGCGCGGGCGCTTCGGCTGCTACGCACCGTCGGTGCGCACGGCGCGCTGGCTGCATCGCTGGCGCTTCATGGAGAAGGCTGGCGATCGCTGGTGGCCCGTCTTCGGCGCGGTCTATATGCTGACCGCCGTCAAGCGTGTGCGCGGCATGCGGCTGATCGGCACCGTGTGGAAGCAGAGTGAGGAGCGGTCGCGCCGCCTGACACCGGTGGCCACGACGCGTGTCGCGCTGACGACCGGCGAGGCGGCGAGCGCGATCATCGTCGACGACGAGGCCGCTGCGAACGACGTGCGTATGCGCGCGCGGCGCGTATGAGGCACGCCAAGAGCGTGGCGCTGACGGACAAGCCGGCGACGGCCACCGAGGTCGTCGAGATCTGGACCGACGGTGCCTGCAAGGGCAATCCCGGCCCGGGCGGCTGGGGCGTGCTGCTTCGATACGGCGATCACGAGCGCGAACTTTTCGGCGGCGAGTCGGCGACGACGAACAACCGCATGGAACTCACCGCGGTGATCGAGGCGCTCGGATCCCTGAAGCGGCGGTGCCGCATCGTGCTGCACACCGATTCACAGTACGTGCAGCTGGGCATCACCGAGTGGCTGCCGAACTGGATCCGGCGTGGCTGGAAGACCGCTGACCGCAAGCCGGTCAAGAACGCAGACCTGTGGCAGCGCCTGCAGGCCGCGGCCGCGCGTCACGACATCGAATGGCGCTGGGTGAAGGGCCATGCCGGCCACGACGGCAACGAACGGGCCGATGAACTGGCGAACCGGGGCGTCAAATCGGTGTCTCTGGCCGCTGGCTGACCGTTTGCGGCGAGACCCAGGTGCTAAAGTCAGCTTCCCATCCGGGCGCTCCGCCCACCTCAAGTCCTGATGAAGCATCGAGTCACGATCGTTGCGATCGGCGCGCTTGTCGTGCTTTCCGTCGCGACCTACTTCGGCCGCGACCTCGCCTCGCCGGGGCCGAATGCGGTGGCCGGCGTCACGGCCGAGGTGAAGCAGGAAGCGGCCAAAGCGGCCGACGCCGCGGCGAAAGGCGCAAACGCGCCGACGCCGGTCGAGGTCGTAGCGGTCACGCCGACGACCGTCAAGGAGGAGTTGCAGGCGGTCGGTTCGCTGCGCTCTAACGAGAGCGTGGTCCTTCGGCCCGAGGTCTCCGGGCGGATCGCGGCGATCGGTTTCAAGGACGGCCAACTCGTTCGTCGCGGCCAATTGCTGGTGGCGCTCGACGCGACACTGAACGAGGCCGAGGTGGCGCAGGCGCAGGCCGAATACGACCTGGCGATCTCGAACCTGAAGCGCAGCGAAGATCTCGCGAGCCGCAAGTTCATCAGTTCGAGCGCGCAGGAAACCGCGGCCTCGAACGCGCAGGTCGCGGAAGCCAAGCTCAGGCTGGCACAGGCGCGGTTGTCGAAGATGCGGATCATCGCGCCGTTCGACGGCGCGGTCGGCATCCGCACCGTGAGCCTGGGCGACTACGTCAAGGACGGCACCGATCTCGTCAACATCGAGGACGTGCGAGTGCTGAAGGTCGACTTCCGCCTGCCCGAACGCAACTTCTCGCAGATCCATGTCGGTCAGACGGTGGAGGTCATCGCCGACGCGCTGCCGGGCGCGCTCTGGCAGGGCGTGATCGAGGCGATCAATCCGAAGATCGATGCCAACGGCCGTTCGCTCGAAATCCGCGCACGGCTTGACAACACCAGCGGCGCGCTGCGGCCCGGCATGTTCGTGCGCGTGCGCGTCATCGTCGGCGAACGGCAGAACGCGCTGCTGGTGCCTGAAGAGGCCATCGTTCCCCAGGGCGAGGAGTTCTTCGTCTACAAGGTTGTCGACAATGCCGCGCGACGCGTCCGGGTGAAAATTGGAGTGCGGCGCGGCGCGACGGTCGAGATCGTGCAGGGCCTCGCGCCGGGCGACCAGGTCGTGACCGCCGGCATGCGGCTTTCGCGCGACGGTCAGCCGGTGCGCGTCCTGCCTACGGCGAACACGGACCCGACCGCCCGGCCTGCAAAGGCGGGCGCGGCGACGTCGGATAGCGCGCCGGGCACCGCACCGAAGTCGGCGGTCGACAAGCAGGCGAACAACACTTAGCCCCCAACAGCCGGCGCGATGAGCCTGTTCGAACTGTGCATCCGGCGTCCGGTGCTGTCGACCGTGCTGTCGCTGCTTGTACTCGTGATCGGGCTGATCTCGTACTCGCGACTGGCGGTACGCGAGTACCCGAAGATCGACGAGCCGGTGGTGAGCGTCAGCACGCGGTACGCCGGCGCGTCGGCCGAAGTCATCGAGTCGCAGATCACCAAGGTGCTGGAGGATTCTCTGGCGGGCATCGAGGGCGTCGAGCTGCTGACCTCGTCGAGCCGCTCCGAGCAAAGCCAGATCAACGTGCGCTTCCGCATCACACGCGACCCGGATTCCGCGGCCGCCGACGTGCGCGACAAGGTGGCGCGCGTGCGTGCACGGCTGCCCGACAACGTCGACGAGCCGGTCATTGCGAAGGTCGAGGCCGATTCGTTTCCGGTCATCTGGATGGCGGTCACCGCCGGATCGCGCACACCGCTCGAGGTCAGCGATTACCTCAACCGCTATGTGAAGCCGCGGCTGTCGGTGCTGCCGGGCGCAGCGGATGTCTGGATCTTCGGCGAACGCAAGACCTCGATGCGGATCAACGTCGACCGCGACCGGCTCGCGGCTTACCGGCTGACCTCGGGCGACGTCGAGGACGCGCTGCTTCGGCAGAACATCGAGCTACCGTCCGGGCGGATCGAATCGTCGAAACGTGAGTTCTCGATCGTTGCGGCCACCGACGTGAGCACGCGCGAGCAGTTCGAGAACCTGATCATTGCCAACTCCAGCGGCTACCCAGTGCGGCTGCGCGACGTGGCCGAGGTCGCCGTCGGCCCGGTCGAGGAACGTGTGATCGCGCGCTATCGCGGCGAACCGTCGATCAACATGGGCCTGGTCAAGCAGGCGACCGGCAATCCGCTGGAGCTGTCGCGTTCGCTGCGCGCCGAGATCGAGAAGATCAACGAGACACTGCCGACCGGCATGAAGATCAACATCGCCTACGACTCGTCGGTTTTCATCGACCGCTCGATCTCCTCGGTGTTCCGCACGATCGGTGAGGCGGTGATCCTGGTTGTGCTGGTGATCTTCTTCTTCCTGCGCAACTTCCGTGCGACGCTGGTCCCGCTGGTGACGATCCCGCTGTCGCTGGTCGGTGCCTTCGCGCTGATGTACGTGTTCGGCTTCACGATCAACACGCTGACGCTGCTGGCGATGGTTCTCGCGATCGGGCTTGTCGTCGACGACGCCATCGTCGTGCTCGAGAACATTTACCGCAACATCGAGGCCGGGATGGACCGCGTCAGCGCGGCCGTCAAGGGCATCAAGGAGATCGGCTTCGCGGTGGTCGCGATGACGCTGACGCTGACCGCCGTGTACGCGCCGCTCGCCTTCGCGACCGGGCGCACTGGCAGGCTCTTCATCGAGTTCGCGCTCGCGCTCGCGGGCGCGGTGCTGGTGTCGGGCTTCGTCGCGCTGACGCTGTCGCCGATGATGTGCAGCAAGCTGCTGAAGCACGAGGCGAATCACGGCAGGGTATTCACGATCATCGAAGGGTGGCTCGACGGCCTGACCCGGGGCTACGCACAGGCGCTGGCGTGGGTACTGGACCGGCGCTGGATGGTGGTCATCGTGTGGTTCATGGTTGCGGCGCTCGGCGGTTTCTTCTTCTCGCAGCTGCGCTCCGAGCTGGCGCCGACCGAAGATCGCGGCGTGATCTTCGGGCGCCTGCAGGCGCCGCCGGGGTCGACGGTGGACTACACGTCCGAGCAGCTGCGGGCGGTCGAGAAGTACTACGACACGATCCCGGAGGCCGCCGCTTACAACGCGGTGGCAGGCTTCCCGACCGTCGACTACGGCAACGCGATCCTGCGGCTCAAGCCATGGGAGGAACGTTCGCGCAAGCAGCAGGACATCGCGCGCGAACTGAACGCCAAGTTCGCGCAGCTTCCTGGCGTGATCGGGTTTGCGGTCAACCCGCCGTCCCTCGGCCAGTCGCCGCGGACGCTGCCGGTCGAGTACGTGATCATGGCGCAGATGTCGTACGCGGAACTCGATCGCGTCGTGCAGAACTTCATTGCGGAGATCAGCAGGACCGGCATCGTGATGAACCCGCAGTCGGATCTGCGTCTGAACACTCCGGAACTGCGGGTCGACGTCAACCGCGACAAGCTCGGCGACCTTGGCATCTCGGTGCAGGCGGTCGGGCTGACGCTGCAGACAATGCTCGGCGGCCGGCAGGTGACCCGCTTCAAGAAGGACGGCGAGCAGTACGACGTGATCGTGCAGGTGGCGCCGCGCGACCGCAGCCGGCCGAACGACATCAGCGATATCTACGTGCGCGGACGTGACGGCACGATGGTGCAACTCGCCAATGTCGTGAACGTGATCGAAGGCGTGTCGCCGCAGTCGCTGAACCACTTCCAGCGCCTGCGGGCCGTGACCATCACCGCACAGGTCGCGCCCGGCTACGCGCTCGGCGATGCGCTGAAGATGATGGACGAGACCGCCCGGCGGGTGCTGCCGCGGGGGGCGCTGACGGATCTCAATGGCGTCTCGCGCGAGTTCCGCGACTCGCAGGGGTCGATCTACCTTACCTTTGCGCTCGCACTGATCTTCATCTACCTCGTGCTCGCCGCGCAGTTCGAAAGCTTTGCCGATCCATTCGTGATCATGCTGTCGGTGCCGCTGTCGATGACGGGCGCGCTGTTCGCCCTGTGGGCCGCCGGTGGCACCTGGAACATCTACAGCCAGATCGGCGTAGTGACTCTGGTCGGGCTGATCACCAAGCACGGCATCCTGATCGTCGAGTTCGCGAACCAGCTGCAGGAGCGTGGCGAGTCGCTGTTCGATGCGGTGCGCCACGCCGCGGTGCTGCGCCTGCGCCCGATCCTGATGACCACCGGCGCGATGGTGCTGGGGGCCGTGCCGCTGGCGATGTCGCACGGCGCGGGCGCGGAAAGCCGTATCCAGATCGGCTGGGTCATCGTCGGCGGCATGACCTTCGGCACGCTGCTGACGCTGTTTGTCGTCCCGTCCATGTATACGCTGATGGAGCAGTGGCTCGGCAAGTGGATGGGCGCGCACCATCATCACGACGCCGCGGTGGCTGCCGACGGCGTGGCAGGGCACGGCGCCGAATAGTGCCTTGGTGCGCGCACGCGGTCGAGCAGTGCGCGGCAGGTAGACTCCAACCATGCGACTCGTCGTGCTCGACACCGAGACCACCGGTCTGGAAGCCAGGGAAGGTCACCGCATCATCGAGGTCGGCGCGATCGAAGTCGTCGCCCGCCGCATCACCGAGCGGCGCTTTCACCACTACGTCAATCCCGAGCGCGATAGCGACGAGGGCGCACTGGCGGTGCACGGGCTGACGCGCCACTTCCTCGAGGACAAGCCGAAGTTCGCGGAGGTCGCCGACGACCTGCTCGAGTTCGTCAGGGACGCGGAGGTCGTGATCCACAACGCGCCGTTCGACTTGGAGTTCCTCGACGCCGAGCTGGCGCGGCTCGGTCGTCCGCCGTTCACGCAGCACTGTCTCAAGGTGACGGACTCGCTGCAGATGGCGCGCGAGCAGCATCCGGGCAAGCGCAATTCGCTCGATGCGCTGTGCGAGCGCTACCAGGTGTCGAACGCGCATCGCACGCTGCACGGCGCGCTGCTCGATGCCGGGCTGCTGGCCGACGTCTACCTGGCGATGACCCGCGGCCAGGATTCGCTGACGATCGATGTGCTGAGCGAGGTCACCGCGCTGGCGAGCGCAGGGCCGATCGACGCCAGCCAGCTGATCGTTGTGACTGCGCTGCCCGAAGAAGTCGCAGCGCACGAAGCGATGCTCGATGCGATCGCGAAGGAGGCGAAATTGCAGCCGGTCTGGCGCGCCGCCGCGGCGGCGCAGCCTATGGCCGCCTGATCAGCTCGCGCAGTTCGCGCTTCAGCACCTTGCCGGTCGCGTTCTTCGGCAGTTCGTCGACGAAGATATAGCGCTTCGGCCGCTTGAAGCGGGCGATGTGTTCGAGGCAGAAGAGATCGAGTTCCTTCTCGTCGGGGATGTGCCCGGCCTCGCGCACCAGCACTGCGACGACCGCCTCGCCCCAGTCCGGATGTGGCTCACCGATCACTGCGGCCTCCTTCACGGCGGGATGCAGCAGCAGCACCTCCTCGACCTCGCGCGGATAGATGTTGGACCCGCCCGAGATGATCAGGTCCTTGCTCCGATCGACCAGCGTCAGGTAGCCGGCGTCGTCGAGGCGGCCGAGGTCGCCTGTATGCAACCAGCCGCCCGCGAGCGCATCGGCCGTGGCCTGCGGATTGTTGAGGTACGCCGCCATCACCGTATCGCCGCGCACGCATACCTCGCCGATCTCGCCGGGCGCCCGCGCGCGTCCGCTCTCGTCGCGAACACTGACCTCGACGCCGACCTGCGCGCGCCCGACCGAGCCGAGCCGCTCGAGCCGGCGTCCGTCGTGGTCGAGCACGTGCTCGGCCGCGGTCAGCACCGTGATCGTCATCGGCGACTCGCCCTGGCCGTAGATCTGCACCAGGCGCGGGCCGAGCACGTCGAGCGCGCGCACGCTGTCGGCCACGTACATCGGCCCGCCCCCGTAGATCAGCGCCTTCAGGTGTTCCGGCGCGGACCCCTTTTCGCCATAGGCCTCGACCAGGCGCATAACCATAGTCGGCGCGGCGAAGAACTTCGTCGACGGCGTGTAGGCGAGGATCTGCATGATCTCGTCGACCTCGAAGGCGCGCGCAGCGGGAATCAACTGCGTCGCGCCGGCGGCAACGTTGGGCAGTATGTAAAGCCCTGAGCCGTGCGACATCGGCGCGGCGTGCAGCAGGTGCTCGCCGACCACCGCGTGGTCGACGTCGGCCAGGTAGTTGAGCGACATCGCCAGCAGGTTGCGATGCGTCAGCACGACACCCTTTGGTCTCCCGGTCGTGCCGCTCGTGTAGAAGAGCCAGGCCCCATCGTCGGCGTTCGACGCCTCGCCCAATGCTGCCGGCGTGGATCGGAGCAGCGCGCGGTAGTCGCCGCCGTCGACGTCGATGAACCGGGTCGGACCGCGGCCGCGTACGACGTCGATGGCCGCGGTGTCGGCGTCATCCGTCACGAAGCACATGCGCGCCTCGGCATCGTCGAGGATGTAGGCGACCTCGCGCGGATGCAGGCGCGAGTTCATCGGTATCGCGCACGCGCCGAGCGTCCAGCAGGCGTACAGCAGCTCGACGTACTGCGCACAGTTCTTCATCAGCGCGCCCACGCTGTCGCCGGGCCGCACTCCGGCCGCCTGCAGGCCGCCGGCCAGCTCCAGCACGCGCACGGCGAGCTGCTCGTAGGACAGCTCGACGCGATCGCGCTCGATGACCGCGATGGCGTGCGGCACGCGGCGTGCGGTGCGGAACAGCGTATGGGCGAGATTCAATGCACTCTCCGTCGTCAATGGATATCCTAGTTCGCCCTCGGGGAGCGTGCACTGATATGCAATAATCCGCGCCCTCGATGGCCCGAAGCAACGGGCCGCCGCGCAGCGGGTGGTTAGCTCAGCGGTAGAGCACTGCCTTCACACGGCAGGGGTCACAGGTTCGAACCCTGTACCACCCACCAGCACCCCCGATCGGCTCTCGACGAAGCGCTGCTAGCAGTGCAGCTCGTATCTTCGATCGGCCGCTTTCCGGCGCCGTTCCTTCAGTTCGTCCATGCGCGGAGTCGCCCCACCCTGACGCGCTTCGGCGTCGATCCACGCGATCAGGTCGTCGAGTCGTTTGCACTCGGCGGGTCGTGTGGTTTCACTGGGCGTCGCATCGGGCGCCGGCGGCGCGGGCTCGGTGCTCACTACGCGACTCGGATGCGCGGCCGCAGTCCGCGACGTCTCGTAGCCGCGCGTCGGCTGGATATCGACGAGCTTTCCGCCCTCACAGGGCGTATCGGAATAGACGACGGATCGGCCCTTCTGGCAGCGGTAGATCGCCGAGCCGGATTTCGGATCCGCGCCGGCGGGCGGCACCGCGGCCGGCGCGTTTGACGCAGGTGCGGGCGTCGCCTGGGGTGGTGGAAGTGGAGGGTCCTTGGTCTCCACGACCGGCGTGCCCGGTTGCAGGACGAAGTAAAGGCCGCCGCCGGCGATGGCTATCGCGAGCAGCGCAACGAGCAGCACGGGGCGGCCTTCCATGCGCGGGAGCCTACCGGGCAGGCGGCCGAACGCGGCGCCCGAATTGCAGGCGCAGCCGCGGGCTATTGAAGAGATCCCACGCTGACGCGCTCCACCCGCGGCTCGCGCGGCTGGCATCGCTATGCCGCCAATGTGCCAGCTGCGTGTAACGCGCTCGGTTGACGCGCGGGCGCCCCGGGCCAAAGATGACGCTGCCGATGTGTTCGCTGCAGACCTTCAAGTTCCGCACATTGCCGCCGGAGCAGCCATGAAATCCACCATCGCGATGCTTTTCGCCCTGTCGGTGGTCTGTGCGCCCCTTGCTGCGCAGTCGGTGCGCTACTACGAGCTGCCGCCGCGCTCGGCGCCGCACGATGTTGCCCCAGCGCCCGACGGCACCGTCTGGTACACGGCGCAGCGGACTGGCCACCTCGGCCGCCTCGATCCGCGCACCGGCAAGGTCGAGGAGATTCCGCTCGGTCGCAACTCCTCTCCGCACGGGGTGATCATCGGCCCCGACGGCGCCGCGTGGGTCACCGATGGTGGGCAGAACGCGATCGTGCGCGTGGACCCGGTCACGCGCGCCGTCAAGGTGTTTCCGCTGCCGCCGCGCACGCCGTACACGAACCTGAACACCGCAGCCTTCGACGGCCACGGCGTGCTGTGGTGGACCGGGCAGAACGGCTACTACGGCAGCGTCAACCCGAAGACCGGCGAGGTGCGCGTGATGGAAGCGCCGGGCGGGCGTGGTCCCTACGGCATCACCGTGACGCCAAAGGGCGACATTTACTACGTCTCGCTCGCCGGCAGCCACCTGGCGAAGATCGACACTGCCACCGGTGTGGCCACCGTGATCGAACCGCCGACTCCGCGCCAGGGCGCGCGCCGCGTGTGGTCCGACTCCAGGGGCCGGCTGTGGATCAGCGAGTGGCTCTCGGGCCAGGTCAGCATGTACGACCCTGCAAACAAGCGCTGGAAGGCGTGGAAGCCGTCGGAACAGTCGCAGATGTACGCGGTGTACGTCGACGAGCGCGACAAGGTCTGGCTGACCGAATGGTCGAGCAATGCCATCCTGCGCTTCGATCCGGAGACTGAAAGCTTCCAGCGATTTCCCAGCGACCGGGCCAACGCACAGGTGCGGCAGATGCTCGGAAGGCCCGGCGAAGCCTGGGGCGCCGAATCGGGCACGGACCGGCTCGTCGTGATCTCGACGCCGTAGCCAGCGGCGCGCCCCGACGGCCGCCTGGCGCTGTCACTGCGCGGCTGTGAGTCGCGCTTCGGCTAGACTCCGCGCCCGCGCCGGAGAACGCCAGCTTCGGCGCGCCGTCCACCGCGGCTACACCCCCGAACCCGATGACCACCGTCCGCACGCGCATTGCGCCGAGCCCGACCGGCATGCTGCACCTGGGCACGGCGCGCACGGCCCTCTTCTGCTGGGCTTTCGCGCGCCACTACGGCGGCCAGTTCGTGCTGCGCATCGAGGACACGGACCTCGAGCGCTCGACCGAGGAAGCGGTGCAGGTGATCCTCGACAGCATGGACTGGCTCCAGCTCGACTACGACGAGGGGCCGGTGCGGCAGACAGGGCGGCTCGACCGCTACCGCGTCGCGATCGATCGGCTGATGGCCGAGGGCAGGGCCTACCACTGCTACGCGAGCAAGGAAGAGCTCGATCAGCTGCGCGAGGCGCAAATGGCGCGCGGCGAGAAACCGCGCTATGACGGCCGCTGGCGCCCGGAGAACGCGCGCGGCCGCACGCCGCCCGCCGGCGTGAAACCGGTCGTGCGCTTCCGTAATCCGGACAGCGGCGACGTCGGCTGGAACGACCTTGTCAAGGGGCCGATATCGATTTCCAACGCGGAGCTCGATGACCTCGTCATCGCGCGCGGTGACGACGTGCCGACTTACAACTTCGCGGTGGTCGTCGACGATATCGACATGGCGATCACGCACGTGCTGCGCGGTGACGACCACGTGAACAACACACCGCGGCAGATCAACATCTATCGCGCGCTCGGCGCGCCGCTGCCGCAGTTTGGCCACCTGCCGATGATCCTCGGGCCCGACGGGCAGAAGCTGTCGAAGCGACATGGGGCGGTCAGCGTGCTGCAGTACCGCGACGACGGCTTCCTGCCCGAGGCGCTGTTCAACTATCTGGCGCGGCTCGGCTGGAGCCACGGAAACGACGAGAAGTTCCCGCGCGACGAGTTGATCGAGTGGTTCGACCTCGAGCACGTCAACCGCGCGCCGGCGCAGTACAACCTCGACAAGCTGCTGTGGCTCAATGGCGAGTACCTCAAAGAGGCGGGCGACGAGCGGCTCGCAGGGCTTTTGGCGCCCAGGATTGCCGAGCGCGGTGGGCGCATCGATGCGGGACCGCCGCTGGCGCGCGTCGTCGCGCTGCTGAAGGATCGCGCGCGCACGCTGAACGAACTCGCCGACGCCGCGCTGCTGTTCTACGACGAGCCGGTGCGCGACGTGGCGCTGCTGACCGAGCACCTGCAGGGTGCGGGGCGCGACGCGGTGCGCCTGTTCGGCGAGCGCGCCGTCGACGTGCCGTGGGAGCGCGCCGCGATCCAGGCGCTGATCAAGCAGATCGTCGGCGAGTTGAAAGTCAAGATGCCGCAGGTCGCGGTGCCGCTGCGCGTCGCAGTGACCGGCCGCACGCAGACTCCGTCGATCGACGCCGTGCTGGAGCTGACCGGCCGCGCGACGGTGCTGGCGCGGCTCGAGGCAGCGCTGCGGAGCATCGGCTAGCGTGCTGCCCGGCAGGAGGATCTTCAGCCGAAGGATTTGGCCGGTCCGGCCGGGCTCGCTATAATCGCGCCCTTTCCGCGTGGGGGTATAGCTCAGCTGGGAGAGCGCTTGCATGGCATGCAAGAGGTCAGCGGTTCGATCCCGCTTACCTCCACCACCCGGACACGTCCGCAGGTCCGCAGTCACCGGGCCACACGCAGTCCCCTTCGTCTAGAGGCCTAGGACACCGCCCTTTCACGGCGATAACAGGGGTTCGAATCCCCTAGGGGACGCCAACGACAAAGCCCGCCGAGCGCGGGCTTTTCGTTGGGGTTCGCCAGCGGACTGTGCTGGTCGCCGCGCCTAAGGTCGCCCCCAATCTCTGCGAAACTGGCGCAATTCCGAATCGCCGGAAATGGCTGACATCTTCGTTTCGTACAAGCGCGAGGACCGCTCGACGGTGGAGCGGCTTGCCGGCGCCCTGCAGCAGCTGGGCTTCGAGGTCTGGTGGGACTTCGAGCTGCTGTCGGGCGAGAACTTCCGTGGGGCGATCCGCGCGGTCATCGAGCAGTGCCGGGCTGCGATTGTCGTCTGGTCGAAGGCGGCGATCGATAGCAGTTTCGTCCTCGACGAGGCCGCCTACGCGCTGCGACTCGGCCGCCTTTGCCCCGTGACGATCGAGCAGGTGGATCTGCCCTTTGGTTTCGGGCAGACGCATGCGGACGATCTGTGCGACTGGAGCGGCGAACTCTCGCATCCGGGATTCCAGAACTTGGTGAAGGCGATCGAGCAGCGCGTGGGTCGCAAGGCGAAGTTCGGCCGCGACCTGCGCCCGCCGGAGCGGCAGGCGGCGTCGGCCGAACTGGAGGCATTCAAGGCGGCGGAACTGGCGGGCACGTCTTCGGCGCTGCGGACCTTCGTCGCCAGTCATCCGAGTGGAGCCTTCGCGGCGTTCGTACGCGATCAGATCGACCGGATGGAGCGCGAGCGCGCCGCGCGCCCGGCGAAACGACCGGCGGCGGCTCGCGCGGCGGAGCCTGCGATCGAAGCGCCGAAGCGTCCCGGGTCCTTGTGGCGTCAGTACTGGCGCCCGGTCGTCGGTGCGCTGGCGATCAGTGTCGTGCTGATCGGTGTCTATCTGCAGTGGAATGCGGTGCACCAGGCAGACCTCGAGCGCGTGCGCGAGCAGGCACAGCGCGCGGCCGCGGAAGCGCACGCGAAGCAGCTGGAAGCGCAGGCAGCAGCCGAGCGTTCTGCGCGGGAACGCGCCGACGAGCGCCTGGCAGCCGAACAGCGCGCTCGCGAGCTCGAGGAGCGTGCCGGTGCCGATCGAGCCGCCCGTGAGCGCGCCGATGCGGAGCGGCTGGCAGCCGAAAAGCGCGCGCAGGCGGCCGATGCCAGAGCGCAGGGCGCGCAGAAGTCGGCGGCAACGCCGGTCTTGGAATCTGCTGGCGCGCGCCCGCCGGCGACTTTCGCGTTTGAATCGTTGCCGGCGGAACTGCGGGAGGTTGCGCTGGTTGCGCGCGCAAATGCAAAGCGGGCCGACGACGCGGCGTCCCGGGCGCGCACGGCCGCCGAGGCCGCTGAGGCTGCTGCGCGTCGCGCTCGTGCGAAAGAACCGGGCACCACGGGTTTCGGCTTCGACGGCGGCAGCTATCTCGGGGAGGGCAGCGGCTCCAACCGCGAGGGCAACGGCGTCGTCGAGTATCGGGCGCCGAGCGCGTATGCCGGTGACCGGTATACCGGGCAATTCCGGGCCAACGTCAAGAGCGGCCTCGGCGTGTACACCTTCGGGGCCAACGCGAACAACACCTTCAGCGGCCTGCGACGCGAAGGCGAATACGGACAGAACCGTTCGAACGGGCTGGGCGTCATCTGGTACAGGACGGGCGAACGGTTCTCCGGGCAATGGCGCGACAGTTTGATCTACGGTCCGGGGGTCAGGGTCTATTCCGACGGCAGCCGCTTCGAAGGCGAATGGCAGGGTGATCGGCGCAACGGCAAGGGTGTGCTGTTCGCGACCGACGGCCGCGTGTTGAGCGCAGGCACATGGCAGGGCGGCAAGCTTGTCGAGCCGTTCAGGCCGTGACCGAGGGCTGGCGAGCGTGCGGTGCCACCTAGGGTGTCATCGGGACCAGCCGGGCCCGCGTGCGACCTTCGGCATCGAGCAGCAGCAGGGCGCCTTGTGGATCGAGTCGCAGACCTCGCGTTTCCGCGAGTGCCGACGTGAAGCGGCTCTCCTGCTCCATCACAGGGACAGCGCAGGTCTTCTGCGTCGGCGCTAGCGCGCCGAAGCGCAATCCGGAGGCATCGGCGAAATAAGTGGTCGAGTACGCGTTGCAGCCGAGCGAGCCTCCGGCGAGTTGGCGGTCGAAGAAACGCAGCGTGCTTGGTGTCGATTCCGCTGCGGGCGTGTTCTCGATGCTCGCGGCTCGCCAGGCCGTGCCCTCGAGTCGTTCCGCTGGCCCACTCTGTGTTGTCGTGCATGCGGCCAGCAGAGCGAGCGACGCTGTGGCGAAGGCGGCGATGGACCGTGTCATGGATGCTCCATTGAAAGCTGCGTAGTCGGCGCAGAGGTTCTCCGCGCGGATTCTAGGTGCCAGACCCCTGTCGATCGGCACGCATCGGCGATTGGACCGCGCGCGGGCGACGTCCTAGGATCCGGTGCCGAACCCAGCGAGGCCGAGTCGGCCTTCCCTCCGATGAGAACCCTGCACACCGGATTTGCGGCGGCTGTGTCGCCGGTGATGTCCACGGTGGTCACGACCGACGCGAGCGGACTCACCGCGGGCGAGGTCCGCATCCGCACCCATGACGGCGAAATGCCTGCGTACCGCGCGCAGCCGGCCGGGCGTTCAGGCCTGCCGACGGTGCTGGTCGTGCAGGAGATCTTCGGGGTGCACGAGCACATCAAGGATGTGTGCCGGCGGCTGGCACACCTGGGCTATCTCGCCGTAGCACCGGAACTGTATGCGCGGCAGGGCGACGTGTCGAAGATGGAGATTCCGGACATCGTCGCGAAGGTCGTGTCGAAGGTTTCCGACGCACAGGTGATGGCGGATCTCGACGCCGCGGCGGACTGGGCCGCAACGCATGGCGGCAGTGGACCGCTGGGGATCACGGGCTTCTGCTGGGGTGGGCGCATCGTCTGGATGTATGCGGCGCACAGTCCCGGGCTCGCTGCAGGTGTCGCCTGGTACGGCCCGGTCGCGACGAGCCGTTTTCCCGGCGACAAGGCCGCGATCGAGGTGGCGGATCGCATCAGGGCACCGATTCTCGGCCTCTACGGCGGCGCGGACGGCGGGATACCGAACGACACGGTGGAACGGATGCGCGGTGCGCTGAAGACCGCCGGCAATCTGCAGAGCGAGATCGTCCTGTATCCCGACACGCCGCACGCGTTTCACGCCGACTATCGCGAGACCTATCGCAGGGCTGCGGCGCAGGATGGCTGGAAACGCCTAACCGCCTGGTTCCGCCAGTACCTCGCGTGAAGCGAGGCGGCAGGCATCAGCCTGCTACGCTTCGCGGACACCAGGGGCGCGGTCGTCGCGCCCCTTTGCTTTCCATGCCGCAGAACGATCATTGAGCACGCTGGCCTACATCGTTGCCGCCAACCTGGTATCGACGCTATTGTCGGTCGGCCTGGCGGCGCTGCTGAGCTTCCGCTACCTCTCCTCGGTGGTCGATCGACTCGTGCCGGTGTCGGCAGGTCTACTGCTCGCGACCGCGGTCACGCACCTGCTGCCCGAGTCGTTCCGCAGCGGCGCCGATCCGCACGCGCTCGGCTGGACGCTGCTGGCCGGGATCTTTGGTTTCTTCCTGCTGGAAAAGCTCGCGCTGATCCACCACACGCACCACCACGAGGGCGATCATCACCATCACGAACACGGCCACGATGCGCACGAAGCCGGCCGCGGCGGGGTACCGATCCTGATCGGCGACGCCATCCACAATTTCGGCGATGGCGTCGTGATCGCGGGCGCTTTTCTCGTCGACGTGAAGCTGGGACTGGTCTCGACGCTCGCCGTGATGGCGCACGAGATCCCGCACGAGGTCGGCGATTTCATGATCCTGCTGAACGCCGGTTTCGCGCGCCGCCGCGCCTTCTTCTTCAACCTGCTGTCGGGCCTGTCGGCCGTCTGCGGCGGAGTCGTCGGCTACTTCGTGCTCGAGACGACGCAGTCGCTGCTGCCCTACGCGCTGATGCTGGCTGGCGCGAGTTTCATCTACATCGCGCTGTCCGACCTGCTGCCGGAAATGATGCGGCGCTCGTCGCTGCGCAAGTCGCTGCCCGAAGTTGGGCTGGTGCTGCTCGGAATCGCGATCGCGGCGCTCGCGACCGGGCTGTTTCATGCGGACTAGAGAGCGGCACTACGGCGCGGCACCGGTGCGCACCGCCCGCGACGGGTCGGCGATCCATTCGCTCCACGATCCCGCATAGAGCTTGGGCGTTGCGAGGCCGGCGAGTTCCATCGCGAGCACGTGATGGCATGCGGTCACGCCGGAGCCGCAGTGATAGGTCACCGTGGCCGGGTCGCGCGCACCGATCAGGCCGTCGAATTCGCGCCTCAGTTCGCCCGGCGATTTGAAGTGCTGATCCGGAGTGAGATTGGTCGTCCACGGCCGATTCAACGCGCCCGGGATGTGGCCGGCGACCGGGTCGATCGGCTCCTGCTCGCCGCGGTATCGCTCCGGCAGTCGGGCATCGACAACCAGATGCTCCGTGCCGCCGAGCGATTGCAGCACCTCCGTCGCGGTCGCGACGTGCACCAGCGATGGCGCGGCGGTGAAGCTGCCGCGCGGCACGGCGGCGGGGCGGCTTAGATCGGTCGCGCCGCCCGCTGTGAGCCATGCCGGCCACCCGCCGTCGAGCACCGCGACAGCCGGGTGGCCGAGCCAGCGTGCCAGCCACCACAACCGGACGGCGTACTGGCCGCCCTGCGCGTCATACGCCACGATCTGCGTCGAGTCATCGATGCCCCAGGCGCGGAAGCGCTCGACGAGATCGTCGCGCTCCGGCAGCGGGTGCCGCCCGTTGCGCCCGGTCTTCGTTCCAGAGAGCTCGGTCTCGATCGCGGCGAAGCGCGCGCCCGGGATATGGCCCGCCTCGTAGGCGCGTAACCCGGCGCCGTGGTCCATGAGGTCATGCCGCAGGTCGAAGATCTTGCACGCGGGATCGGCAAGGTGTTCCTGCAGCTGCTGGGCGGAGATCAGCGTCGTGTAACTCATGATTTGGATCCGATGTCTGCGGTCGGCAGCGTACCGCGTTGACGCCGCACCAGTGTGGTGGCCAGCACCCCGCTCGCGATGATCACCGCGATGCCGATCCAGCCAATCAGCGGAATGTGATCACCGAACACCGCGATGCCGAGCAGCGAAGCTGCGACCACCGCGACAAACTGCAGGTTGGCCACGACCAGCGCGTGGCCGTAGGCATACGCGCGTGTCATCGCGAGCTGCGCGAGCGTCGCAATGAGGCCGATGCCGAGCAGCAGTGCGATCCCGCGCGCATCGTGCGGCGAGAATCCCTTGATTAACGTGCCGCAGAGGCCGAGAACGGTGCCGGAGAGCGCGAAGTAGAACACGGTGCGCCATTCTGGCTCACCGAGGCGTCCTAGCGTGCGTACGTACCAGTACGCGATCGCCGACAGCACACCGGAGACCAGGCCGGCGGCCGCAGCGACGGCCTGTGCCGCATTCACGGTCGGCTGCAGCAGCAGCACCACACCGCCGAAGCCGAGCGCGATCGCCCCGACGAGCCGCCAGTCGATGCGCTCACCAGCGCGCAGCGAGAATCCGATCGCCAGCGCCGCGAGGAAGATCGGCGACGTGTAGTTGAGCGTCATCGCTGTGCCCAGCGGCAGTGCGCCGGTGGCGTAGAACCAGAGCGCGAGCGCCGCGGTGCCGACGGTGCCGCGCGCCAGGTGCGCGCGCGCGACGGGCGTCGCCAGCGTTCCGCCGCGCCAGCGCATGAAGGCATACAGCATGAGCACGCCGATCAGCGACCGATACAGCACGATCTCGAGCACGCCGTACTGCTGGATCGCGAGCTTCACCATCGCGCCCATGAAGGAGAACAGCACGGCGGCGACCAGCATCCAGAGCGCGCTCATCGGAGCATTCTAGAGAGCGTCGCACTGAAGTCGGGGACAGGCGGGCGCTGCTCTAGAATCCGGCCGTGCCCCAGCAATCGCCGACGATGACCGCACCGCCCGCTGCCGCGCCGACATTCGAACAGGCGCTCGACGAGCTCGAAGCGCTGGTGCGCAGCATGGAGTCCGGCGAACTGACGCTGGACCAGTCGATCGCCGCATACCGACGCGGTGCCGAACTCGCGCGCTTCTGCCAGGCCCGCCTGGCGCAGGCCGAACTCGAGATCAAGCAACTCGAGGGCGACCTCCTGAAGCCGCTCGACCCGGCCGACCTGAAGGGTGCCGGCGCATGAGCGCCGCGCCGGGCCGTCCCAAGCAAGCTCGCACCGCAGCGCAGAGCGCGGAGGTTCCCGTTGGCGCCGCGCCGGGCCGTCCCACGCAAGCTGGCACCGCAGCGCGGAGGCGTGCGCGATGACCACGGCAGCGCTTCCCAAGGTCGAAGTGCCCGACGCGTTTGCACAATGGATGCAGGATGCCGGCGAGCGTTTCGACGCGGCTGCGGCCGACATGCTGCCGTCGGCCGACGAAGCGCCGCAGCGACTGCATGAAGCCATGCGCTATGCGGTGCTCGGCGGTGGCAAGCACATACGGCCGCTGCTGGTGTACGCGGCGGGCGAGGTCACGGCGGCCGATCCGGAGGCGTTGGACCGGGCGGCGCTCGCCGTCGAATACGTGCATGCGTATTCGCTGGTGCACGACGACCTGCCATGCATGGACAACGATGTGCTGCGACGGGGCAAGCCGACGGTGCACGTGGCTTACGACGAGGCCACGGCGATGCTGGCTGGCGACGCGCTGCAGGCCGAAGCGTTCAAGATCCTCGCGGACGGGGCGCTGCCCGTTTCGCAGACCGCGTCGTTGATGCGCGAGCTGGCGCATGCGGCGGGCACGCGCGGCATGTGCGGCGGGCAAGCGCTGGACCTGGCGGCGGTGGGCAAGACACTCGGCCTGGCCGACCTCGAGCGTATGCACCGTATGAAGACCGGCGCCCTGCTGCGGGCCTCGGTGCTGATGGGCGCCCTCTCCGGCCAGTCGGCGATGTTGACCGAGTGCACGCGTGAGGCGCTGTCGCGCTACGGCGACGCGATCGGTCTCGCGTTCCAGGTGGTCGACGACGTCCTCGACGTTGCGGCGAGTACCGACACCCTCGGAAAGACGGCGGGCAAGGATGCCGCGCAGAGCAAGCCGACCTATGTGTCCGCGCTCGGCGTGGACGCCGCGCGCGCGCTGAGCCTGCGGCTGAGGTCGCAGGCGCTGGAGGCGATCGGCGGCCTTGGCGCGCGCGCGAACCACCTGCGCGATCTCGCCGATCTGATCGTCTGTCGCGACCGCTAGGCTCGCTGCGATGGATGCGCCGACGTCGCTGCTGCGGTCGATCAGCTCACCGGGCGATCTGAGGCAACTCGAGCGCGAGCGGTTGCCGACGCTCGCCGGCGAGCTGCGCCAGTATCTGCTCGACTCGGTGTCCGCCACCGGTGGCCACCTCAGTTCCAATCTCGGCACGGTGGAGCTGACGATTGCGCTCCACTACGTCTTCAACACGCCGGATGACCGCATCGTCTGGGACGTCGGCCACCAGACGTACGCGCACAAGATCCTGACGGGCCGGCGCGAAGGGATGGCGCGGCTGCGCCAGTACGGAGGCATTTCCGGCTTCCCGCGGCGGAGCGAAAGCGAATACGACACCTTCGGCACCGCGCACTCGTCGACCTCGATCTCGGCCGCGCTTGGGATGGCGGTCGCAGCGCGCAATCAACGCCTGGCGCGCCACTCGATCGCGGTGATCGGCGACGGCGCGATGAGCGCGGGCATGGCCTTCGAGGCGCTCAACAACGCTGGCGTGACTGAAAGCATCCGCCTGCTGGTCGTGCTCAACGACAACGACATGTCGATCTCGCCCGCGGTCGGCGGGTTGAACCGCTACCTCGCGCGGCTGATGAGCGGGCGCTTCTACGCTGCCGCCAAGAGCGCCGGCAAGCAGGTGCTGAAGAATTTTCCGCCGGTCTTCGAGCTCGCGAAGAAGCTCGAAGAGCATGCCAAGGGCATGGTGGTGCCGGCGACGCTGTTCGAGGAGTTCGGTTTCAACTACATCGGGCCGATCGACGGCCACGATCTTGAATCGCTGATCCCGACGCTGCAGAACTTGAAGGCACTGGACGGCCCGCAGTTCCTGCACGTAGTCACGCGCAAGGGTCAGGGCTACAAGCTTGCCGAGGCCGATCCGGTGCTCTATCACGGACCCGGCAAGTTCGATCCCCGCGTCGGCATCGCGCGCGCCGCGGCGAGCAAGCCCACCTACACGCGGGTCTTCGGCGACTGGCTGGTCGACGCGGCCACCGCCGATACACGCGTGGTCGGCATTACGCCGGCGATGCGCGAGGGCTCGGGGCTGGTGCGCTTCGAACAGGAATTTCCCGACCGCTACTTCGACGTCGGCATCGCCGAGCAGCATGCGGTGACGTTCGCGGCGGGGCTTGCGTGCGAAGGCATGAGGCCCGTGGTCGCGATTTACTCGACATTCCTGCAGCGGGCCTATGACCAGCTGATCCACGACGTCGCATTGCAGAACCTGCCGGTGCTGTTCGCGCTCGATCGCGGCGGACTGGTCGGCGCTGACGGCGCCACCCACCACGGCGCGTTCGACCTGTCGTACCTGCGCTGCATTCCGAACATGGTCGTGATGACCCCGTCCGACGAGAACGAGTGCCGCCAGATGCTGGCGACCGGTCTCGCGTGCGGCTCGCCGGCGGCGGTGCGCTACCCGCGCGGCACCGGGCCGGGCGTGGCTCTCGTGCAGGAGCTGAAGCCGTTGCCGCTCGGTCGCGCTGTCATTCGCCGTCACGGCAAGGGGCGCAAGGGACATCGCATCGCGCTGCTTGCGTTTGGATCGATGCTGGCGCCGGCGCTCGCTGCCGCCGAGGAGTTCGACGCGACGGTGGCGAACATGCGCTTCGTCAAGCCGCTCGACGCCGGGCTCGTGCGACAGCTCGCCTCGACGCACGAGGCGATCGTCACGCTCGAGGAAAACGCCGTAGAGGGCGGCGCCGGCAGTGCCGTGCTGGAGGTGCTTGCTGCCGCCGGGCTGCAGATTCCGGCGCTTCAGCTCGGGCTGCCGGACCGCTTCGTCGATCACGGTGATCCTGCGCTGCTGCTGAAGGAGTGCGGCCTCGACGCGGCGGGTATCGCCACGGCGATTCGCACGCGCTTTGCCGCGCTGCTGGCGTCGGCGGCGAAGGCCCCGGCCGGTTGAGTCCCGGTCGCGCATGAAGCCCGTCGTGATCGTGCAGCACGAAGCGGGCGTCGAGCCCGGCAATTTCGGGCAGCATCTGCGCGACCGCGGCCGCCCGTTCGTGATCCGGCGCCTCTTTGACGGCGACGCCGTGCCCGAATCAGCCGAACCGTACGCTGGCCTCTGTTCGCTCGGCGGCAACATGAGCGTCAACGACGACCTGCCGTGGATCGAGGCGGAGCTTGCGCTGCTGCGCGACGCCGATGCGCGTGGTGTGTCAGTTATCGGACACTGCCTCGGCGGGCAGCTGCTGGCGCGGGCGCTCGGCGCCGATGTGCAGCGCTCTCCCCATGTCGAACTCGGCTGGGGCCGCTTGCAGTTCGATGACGTCCGTCGCGCGCACGAGTGGCTCGGTGTCGACGCGGACCGGGTTGAATACTTCCAGTGGCACAGCGATGCGTTCGGGGTACCCGCGGGCGGCCACCGCATCCTGCAGGGACGCTGGTGCCCCAACCAGGCCTATGTGGTCGAGCGCCCCGGCTATGCGCACATCGGCATGCAGTTTCACATTGAAATGACGCCTGAAATGGTGCGCCACTGGGCGGCCGATCTCGCTGCGGCCTGTGAAGTCGATGCCGAGCGTCTGCGCACCGGGGGGCCGGCCGTGCAGTCACCCGAGGAGATGGTCGAAGACGCCGAAGGGCGGGCGGCCCGAATGCGCCGCGTCGCCACGCACTTGTACGACCGCTGGCTGCGCTCGGCGCGCTGGTAGGTTTACATGAGGGGCGGCGCCGCGCGCAGCGCGGCGGATTGACGTCGAGCTAGCGACGCAGGCGTGCCGGTTTCCAGGTATCCGCCCAGCGCCCGGAGCCGTAGAGGTCTTCGACCTGACGCGCTGGGGTATACGGGCAGATGCGCTGATGGATTGCGGCCAGCATCATCAGTTCGGACATCGCGACAGGCTCCAGATTCAGCGTCGGATCCTGCCCACTCCAGACCTTCTCGAAGTACTGATTCATCTCCGGGTAGCCCCAGAGCAGCGTCAGCGAGCGCACGACCGCCGGGTGGTACCGCTCGAGCACCGATGCCTCCGCTTCACCAGTCGGTGTAGGGCGCTGCCCGACCGGTTGAACAGTGGCGACACCCTCCCGAGCAGGCCTGTCCACGCCGCCGAAGGCAGCAAACCGTGATATCGGAGTACGCATACCCTGTTTATGGTAGTTCACTTCATCCCTGCGTGGCTACCGGCTGGCTCTCCGGACCGACGAATGGAAAGAGAACTGCACCGCTCGGCTAACGGTAGGACGTGCACCGTGCAGCTTCAACGTTCAGGCGCGCGAGTGGTCCGCGAAGAGCGGCGGACGGTGCGGTCAGGAGAGCAACGGTCGGTACCGACCGGCCGGCGGAGGAGTCGGCGGTGCGTCGGGACACCGCCCCGTCTGCGCGCGCGGGCCTAGTCGCGAAAGTTCTCGAAGCTCAACGGGACCTCGGTGATCCTTGCTCGCAGCAGCGCGATCGCTTCCTGGAGTGTGTCCTTCTTCGCGCCGCTGACGCGAACGACATCGCCCTGGATGGCGCTGCTCACCTTGAGTCTGCTGTCCTTCAGCAGCGCGACGATGCTCCGGGCCAGGGCCGCGTCGATGCCGTGGCGTAGCTTGATCGACTGCTTCAGTCGGTCGCCGGAAATCTTCTCCGGCTTGCCGAGGTCGAGCAGCCGCACGTCAACGCCACGCCTAGCCATGCGCGCGACCAGCACGTCGCGCACCTGCCCCAGTTTGAACTCGTCGTCAGCGTACGCCGTCAGTTCGTAGTCCTTGCCTTCGATGCGTGCGTCCGAACCCTTGAAGTCGAAGCGGGTGCCGATCTCCCTGTTGGCCTGGTCGAGCGCATTGCGCAGTTCGACCATGTTGGGTTTGCAGACGGCATCGAACGATGGCACGAGCGGCCTCCAGCAGGTTTCCGGGTGCGGGCGATTCGCGCTCATACAATGCCCGGATGTCAGTCATCATCGAGCGCAACGTCAGTCTCGCACCGTTCAACACGTTCGGGGTCGACGTGCGTGCAACACACTTCGCTCGCGTTCGCGGTGAAGACGAACTCGCCGAAGCAGTGAACACGCCGCAACTGCGGGAGATGCCACGCCTGGTTCTGGGCGGCGGCAGCAACATCCTGTTTACCGGCGATTTCGAAGGGCTCGTACTGAAGATCGAGATCCCGGGCTACGAGCGGCTCGGCGTCCTGACGGGCCGGCACCACGTTCGCGTCGGCGGCGGCGAGAACTGGCACGAGACCGTCGTGCGCCTGCTGGGCGACGGCCTTGCCGGTGTCGAAAACCTTGCACTGATTCCAGGCGCAGTGGGCGCTGCTCCGATCCAGAACATCGGTGCGTATGGCATCGAGCTCGCCGAGCGCTTCGGCTTCCTCGAAGCGGTCGACCTGCTGAATGGTTCACGTGTGGGCTTCGACGCGGCCGCCTGCGGATTCGGTTATCGCGACAGCGTGTTCAAGGCGCAGGCGGGGCGCTACGTGATCGTCGCGCTGACGCTGGCGCTGCCGGTCGACTGGCGGCCGGTGACCGGTTATGCGGACGTCGAGAATGAACTGCGCCAGCGTCGAGTGCTGCGGCCGACCGCGCGCGACGTCTTCGACGCGGTCGTCGCGATCCGCCGCCGCAAGCTGCCCGACCCGACGCACGTCGGAAACGCCGGCAGCTTCTTCAAGAATCCGGTGGTGACGCGACAGCTCCGCAATGAACTGATTGCACATCACCCGTCGATGGTGAGCCACGACATCGGCGGCGGTCGTTACAAGCTCGCGGCCGGCTGGCTGATCGAGGCGTGCGGCCTGAAGGGCTACGTGCGCGGCCGTGCGGCGGTGTTCGAGCGTCAGGCGCTGGTGCTCGTCAATCGCGGCGGAGCCACCGGGGCCGAGTTGCTGCAGCTCGCGCACGAGGTGCAGGATCGCGTGCGCCAGAAGTTCGGCATTGCGCTCGAGCCCGAGCCGCTGATTGTCTGACGAAGAAAAATGGGCCCGCGAAGGCGGACCCGAAAGTGTCGCTGCGATCCAGATGTCCCGGCTGCCGGTCGGAGAGCTCGCTTGCGGTGAGGAACGCGCAGAGCACCGGCGGCCGCGAACGACGCCACTGTCTCACCAAAGCGGCCGGCGCGCACTCATCCAAACGGCTTGTGCCGCGCGTAGCCGCCGCGGTCGCTAGGCCTACTTGCGCTTGGGCGCTTCGGCCAGCTGCGGGAGGGACACACCTTCCGGTGCCGCCAGCAGGCCGGCCTTCGCGTACGCGATCAGCTTGTCGCGCGTGTCGGTGATGTCAAGGTTGCGCATTGTCAGCTGTCCGATGCGGTCGGCCGGCGAGAACACCGATTCGCCCTTTTCCATCGTCAGGCGTTCGGGCTTGTACGTCAGGTTGGGCGACTCCGTGTTCAGGATCGAATAGTCGTTGCCCCGGCGCAGTTCCAGCGTCACTTCGCCGGTGATCGCGCGCGCGACCCAGCGCTGCGCGCTCTCGCGCAGCATGATCGCCTGCGGATCGAACCAGCGGCCCTGATAGAGCAGCCGTCCGAGCCGGCGGCCCTGGTCGCGGTACTGCTCGATCGTGTCTTCGTTGTGGATGCCGGTAATCAGGCGCTCATAGGCGATGAACAGCAGCGCGAGACCGGGCGCTTCGTAGATGCCGCGGCTCTTGGCCTCGATGATGCGGTTCTCGATCTGGTCCGACATGCCGAGTCCGTGGCGCCCGCCGATGCGGTTGGCTTCGGCCACCAGTTCCACTGCGTCGGTGTACTCGATGCCGTTGAGCGCGATCGGCCGCCCCTCGTCGAAGCGCACCGTCACTTCCTCACGCTTGATGGCAACGTCATCGCGCCAGAACGCGACGCCCATGATGGGCTGCACGATGCGGATGCCGCTGGCGAGGTATTCCAGATCCTTGGCCTCGTGCGTCGCACCGAGCATGTTCGAATCGGTCGAGTAGGCCTTCTCACTCGACATGCGATACGCAAAGCCCGCCTTCTTCATGAACTCCGACATTTCGGCGCGGCCGCCGAGCTCGTCGATGAAGCTCTGGTCGAGCCACGGCTTGTAGATGCGCAGCACCGGGTTCGCGAGCAGGCCGTAGCGGTAGAAGCGCTCGATGTCGTTGCCCTTGTAGGTGCTGCCGTCACCCCAGATGTGGACGTCGTCCTCCTTCATCGCTGCGACCAGCAGCGTGCCGGTGACGGCACGTCCGATCGGAGTCGTGTTGAAGTACGTGAGCCCCGCGGTCGATATGTGGAAGGCGCCGCACTGCAGCGCGGACAGCCCCTCAGCGACGAGCTGCTGGCGGCAATCGATGAGCCGCGCCTTTTCCGCCCCGTAGGCGAGGGCCTTGCGTGGAATGTCCTCGTAGTCGGGTTCGTCGGGCTGGCCGAGGTTGGCGGTGTAGGCGCACGGGATGGCGCCTTTCTGGCGCATCCACAGCAGCGCTGCGCTGGTGTCGAGCCCGCCCGAGAAGGCGATGCCGACGCGCTCGCCGATGGGCAGGCTTTGCAGAATGGTGGACATGATGTGGCTCGACGTTGCGCTACCCGACTGCACGGCCGAGCAGCAGATATTCCATCAGCGCCTTCTGCGCATGCAGGCGATTCTCCGCTTCGTCCCAGACGACCGACTGCGGTCCATCCATCACTCCTGAAGACACTTCCTCGCCGCGATGCGCGGGCAGGCAGTGCATGAACAGCGCATTCGGCCGCGCCGCGTCCATCATCGCCTCGTCGACCTGCCAGCCGGCGAATGCGGCACGGCGCGCCTCGTTCTCGGCCTCGAAGCCCATGCTGGTCCAGACGTCGGTCGTGACGAGATCGGCGCCACGGGCTGCGGCCATAGGATCGGCCATGACAGAAAAGTGCGGCCCCGGCGGTGCCAGCCGCGGGTCGAGCGCATAGCGCGGCGGCGTCGAGACGTTGACGTGGAAGTCGAGCAGTTGCGCCGCCTGGATCCACGTGTAGGCCATGTTGTTGGCGTCACCGATCCAGGCGACGGTGCGCCCGGCGATCGGCCCTCGGTGCTCGATCCAGGTGTAGATGTCGGCAAGGATCTGGCACGGGTGGAACTCGTTGGTGAGGCCGTTGATGACCGGCACGCGAGAGTACTGAGCAAATCTCTCGATCTTCGACTGCTCGTACGTGCGGATCATCACGATGTCGACCATGCGCGAGATCACGCGCGCCGTGTCTTCGATCGGTTCGGCGCGGCCGAGCTGCGAATCACCGGTCGTGATATGGATGACCGATCCGCCCATCTGGTACATGCCCGCCTCGAACGAGACCCGCGTTCGCGTCGAGGCCTTCTCGAACACCATCGCCAACGTGCGGTCGCGCAGCGGCTGGTAGAACTCGTAGCGTTTGAAGCGTTCCTTGATGACCCGCGCGCGCTCGAACACCCAGGCGAGCTCGTCCGGCGCGAAGTCGCGCAGCTGCAGGAAATGGCGGATCGGCTCGGTCACGACGTCAGGCCGCGCGCGCAGCCGGCGCGAGGAAACTGCGGATCGCCGGGGCAAGGCGCGCGACGATCTGGTCGGCCTCGGCGGCATTGAGGACGAGCGGCGGCAGCAGGCGGATGACGCGGTCCTGCGTGACGTTGATCAGCAGGCCGGCAGCCAGCGCCGTGCGCACCAGTTCGCCGCAGGGACGATCGAGTTCGACACCGATCATCAGGCCCATGCCGCGGATCTCGACGACCCCGGCGACGTCCGCCAGTTCGCGCGCGAGCCCGCGGCGTACGCGTTCGCCCTGCGCCACGGCGTTCGCCATCAGGCCCTCGGATTCGATGATCTGCAGCGTTTCAATCCCCGCGCGCATTGCCAGCGGCCCGCCACCGAAGGTGGTGCCGTGCTGGCCCGGGCCGAACACTCCGGCGGCGCGTCCGCCGGCCAGCACCGCACCGATCGGCACGCCGGAGCCGAGGCCCTTGGCGAGCGTAATCACATCAGGTGCGATGCCGGCCCACTGGTGCGCGAACCACTTGCCGGTGCGGCCGATGCCGCTCTGCACTTCGTCGATCATCAGCAGCCAGCCGCGCTCGTCGCACAGCCGGCGCAGCGCGCGGACGTAATCGAGGTCGGCGACCTGGATTCCGCCCTCGCCCTGCAGCACCTCGATCCAGACAGCGCGCACGCGGGGATCGACCGTGGCTGCGCGCCCGATCGCGGCGACGTCGTTGTAGGGCACGCGGATGAATCCGCTCGGCAAGGGATCGAAGCCCTTGCGCGCTTTCTCACTGCCTGTGGCGGCAAGGGTCGCCAATGTGCGCCCATGCCACGCACGCTCCATCACGATCGTCTGCGCCTGCGGCTCGCCGTTCTTGTGCCCATAGAGCCGCACGAGCTTGAGCGCGCCTTCGTTCGCCTCGGACCCGGAGTTCGCGAAGAACACTTCGCTGAGCCCGGACAGCGCGCACAGGCGGTCGGCCAGCTCTTCCTGCTCGCGTACCCGGTAGATGTTGGAGGTGTGGATCAGGCGTCCGACCTGCTCGCGCAGCGCCGCGACGAGTCGCGCGTGCGCGTGCCCGAGCCCATTGACCGCGATGCCCGCCAGCGCATCGAGATATTCGTTACCCTGTTCGTCGGTCAGCCACGCGCCCTTGCCGTGCGTGAAGGCAACCGGCAAGCGGTTGTAAGTGTTCATGAGGTGCGTCATTGTTCGCACTCCAGCGGTCGCCGCAAAGAAAAAACGCGGCACCCGAAACCTGCAGCCGCGTTTGCAGAATTATAAGGAAAGACGCCGACATGCGGCCCAGTGCGTTGGAGGCGATCGGAGAGGTCGACGTGGTGATCGTCGGCGCCGGCACGGCGGGCTGCCTGCTGGCGAACCGGCTGTCGGCCGATCCGGCCTGCCGGGTCGCGCTGCTGGAGGCCGGAGGCAACGATGATTACCTGTGGATCCGGGTGCCGGTCGGCTATCTCTATTGCATCGGCAATCCGCGCACCGACTGGTGCCTTGAGACCGAGTCCGAGCCGGGCCTGAACGGCCGCGCGATCCGCTATCCGCGCGGCCGGGTACTCGGGGGCTGCTCGTCGATCAACGGCATGATCTACATGCGCGGCCAGCGCGAGGACTACGACGGCTGGCGCGCCGGAGACGGCTACGGCGCGAATCCGGGCTGGAGCTGGGACGAGGTGCTGCCGCATTTCAAGCGCCACGAGGACTACTACGGTGGCGCCGATGCGTTCCACGGCGCGGGTAACGAGTGGCGCGTCGAAAAGCCCCGCGTCGAGTGGACCATCCTGAACGCCTTCCGCGCGGCAGCGGCAGAGCAGGGCATCCCGGCATGCGACGACTTCAACCGTGGCGACAATCTGGGCTGCGGCTATTTCGACGTCAACCAGCGCCGCGGCGAGCGCTGGAACGCCGCGCGCGCGTTCCTGAAGCCAGTCGGTCGCCGCGCCAATCTCGCAGTGCTGACCGGCACGCAGGCGACACGGCTTATCTTCGAGGGCCGGCGCTGCGTCGGCGTGGAAGTATTTCGCGACGGCACGACCGCGAGCATGCGCGCGCGCGGCCAGGTGATTCTTGCCGCCGGCGCCGTCGCCTCGCCGGTGCTGCTGCAGCTCTCTGGAATCGGGCCCGCCGACGCTCTGCGATCGCTGCAGGTGTCACTGCTCGTCGACCGCCCGGGCGTCGGGTCGAACCTGCAGGACCATCTGCAGCTGCGCATGGCCTTCAAAGTCTCGGGTGTGCGGACGCTGAATACGCTGGCCGCGAATCCCCTCGCGAAAGCCGCGATGGCGCTGCAGTACGTCTTCACCCGGCGCGGGCCCTTGACGATGAGCCCGAGCCAGCTTGGCGCGTTTGCCCGCTCGAGCGGCGAACAGGTGCGGCCCAATGTCGAGTATCACGTGCAGCCGCTGTCGCTCGATCGCTTCGGCGAACCGCTGCATTCGTTTCCGGCATTCACTGCGTCCGTGTGCAACCTGCGGCCGACCTCGCGCGGCAGCATCCGCCCGCGTTCTTCGGATCCGCTCGCGCCGCCGCTGATCGCGCCGCGCTATCTGTCGACTGATGAGGACAGGCGCGTCGCGGCAGAGGCGCTGCGGCTTACGCGCGGCATCGTTGCCTCGGCAGCGCTGGCGCGCTTCGCGCCACAGGAATTTCTGCCGGGCGCGGAATTGCAGAGCGATGAGGAACTGGCGCGCGCGGCCGGCACGATCGGGACGACGATCTTTCACCCGGTCGGCACCGCAAAGATGGGGCCGGCTGCCGATCCGGCCGCCGTGGTGGACGCCGAACTGCGCGTGCACGGCGTCGACGCCTTGCGCGTCATCGACGCCTCGATCATGCCGACCATCACGTCGGGCAATACGAATGCGCCGACGCTGATGATCGCAGAAAAGGGAGCCGAACTCGTGGCCCGCGCGCTGGTGCGCGGACCCTGATTCCTGGGTTCCTCACGCCGCGCGGCGCCGCACCGCCTTTGCGACCGGCAGCGGGGCGAGCCGTTTCTCCTCGGCGTCCGTCAGCACCCGGATCGACGGCACGTAGCCCTGGTAGACCACACCGTGGAGTTCCACCTTGTTCTGCACGCGCAGGTAGCGCACTAGGTAGTCGACGATGTTGGGTGTGATGCGCTGCCCCGGCACCAGTACCGGGATGCCCGGCGGATACGGAACGATCTGGTCACAGCAGATGCGTCCGGCGAGCTTGCCGTTCAGCTGGTCGTTCTCATCGAGCAGCGTCACCAGCTCGCCGGATGCGTAGTAGGCATCGCGGGGCAGCGACACCAGCTCGGTGAACGGCGGCAGGTCAGGCGTGCGATACAGCCGCCGCGGCGCGCGCTTCTCACGTGCGATGCGCATCAGCGCGTCGTACAGCCGTGAGCATTTCGAGCGCGTCGTGCCGATCGTCAGCAGCAGCGTCAGCGTATTGAAGGTCGACTTCTCGACGGTGATGTTGAAGCGCGTGTACAGCTCGTTCTGCAGGTCGTCGACCGTCATGCCGCAGGAGGAGATGTCGACGGTGATCTTGGTCGGGTCGAGCCGGATGCCGTCTTCCTTGACCTCGTCGGGCAGCAGATCGGCGAGCTCGAGCACGCGGAAGGCACCGGTGGAATTGATCTGCTCGCGCAGCTCGTCGGCCAGCATCAGCGTCCGCTGCAGCAGCTTGTAGCCCTCGAGCACGGCCTGTTTCCGGCTCACGTCGAGGCTCGCGATCATGCTGTACATCGGGCTCGTCGATGTATGCATGTTGAAGTTCTCGCGGAAGATATGCTCGTTGAAGCCGGGATCGTTGACATGGATGTAGGCCGCCTGCGACAGCGCCGAAAGCGTCTTGTGCGCAGACTGCGTCGCGTAGTCGGCACCGGACTCAAGCGCGGTCGGGCGCAGCGCGGGATGAAAGCGGGCGTGCGCGAACCACGCCTCGTCGATCAGTACCTTGATGTTGCTCGCGTGCGCCGCGTCGATGATCGGCTTGAGGTCGTAGCGCAGGCCGTCGTAGGTGCAGGAGGTCAGCACCAGCAGCTGCGCGTCGGGGTGCTCCTCGATCGCCTTCAGGATCGTCCGCTTGGGCACCGGCCCGAACACGCCGTACTTGCGGTTGACCGATGAGTCGAGGTACACCGGCCGGGCGCCGGACAGCACCACACCGTGATGCACCGACTTGTGGCAGTTGCGGTCGAGCAGCAGCTTCTCGCCCGGGGCGATCAGCGTCTGCAGGATCACCTTGTTCGCGGTCGAGGTGCCGTTGGTTGCGAAGAAGGTCCGGCGGGCGCCGAAGGCTTTGGCCGCAAGCTGCTGCGACTCGGCGATTACGCCGGTCGGTTCCATCAGCGAGTCGAGCGCCTTGACGGAGACGGACAGGTCCGCGTCGAAGACGTGCTCGCCCATGAAGTCGTAGAACTCGTTGACCCAGGGGCTGCCGCGCATCGAGTCGCCGCTCGAATGGCCGGGCGTGTGCCACGGGTCCTTCGCCGCGAGCACGTAGGCTTTCAGCGAGTCGTAGAACGGCGTGCGCGCACGCTCGGCGATCTGCGCGTTCAGGATGCGGTAGATGCCGCGGTAGTCGCGCTCCTCGCGGTAAAAGTAGCCGTCAACCGCCTCGGCGAACAGCGCATCGACGACCCGGTCCTCTTTTTCCTTCTCGATCAGGATGTAGATGTCGAGTTCGGGCCGCAGCGCCGTAATGCGCTGAACCAGCTTCAGCGCGGATATCTGCAGATTGCGCGGTCCCTCACGCGTTCCATTGCGCTTCTTGCGCGTTTCCTGCACCGCGTAGAGCTTGTCGTCGACGATCGCCGTCTGCACGTCGCCGTCGCGTTCGATCAGCGCCAGACCTTCCCGGGCCGTCAGTGCGCCGATGAAGGTGATGCCATACGGATTGTCGAGCGAACGCGCGGCGGAGTTCAGTCCCTTCAGCAGTTCGCGCAGGATCAGCGGCTCGTCATTGATGACGAGCACCTTGGACACGGGCTTGGACATGCGCGGAGGCGGGCGGAGCCGGCGAGGGCGGCTTTATGCGGCAGCTTTATGCGTCAATTGCAGGTCAAATGCAAGCGAACTCCCGGGCGCTGCACGATGTGGAGCACGGAGTACACGGGCCGCGCGGACAGCATCCCTCCGCGCCGAAAGTGCGCTCCTGCCCTCGGATAGACTTCGGCTGCTTCCGGTTTCCGGCCACGACGCACCGCGTGCGACTCTTGCGGCCCAGGCGGCCGGATCCGCGTCGCACCGATCGTCGTCCCATAGCCCGCCGTGTCCGCGCCCCCGCTTCGCGAGTTTTTCATTCACGGCGTGAACTCGGCAGGCCGTCCGTTCCGGCCGAGCGACTGGGCCGAGCGATTGTGCGGGGTGATGTCGCCGTATCGGCCTGGCGGCGTTGCGACGGGCCGCGATGCCTATATCGGCTACTCACCGTACGTACGGCCGACGGTGGTCGGCGGGGTCAAGTGTGTCGTGGTCGACGAGCGCCTGCGCGAACTCGAGCGCATGGCTTTCGATTTCGTGATGAATTTCGCCCGCGACAACGACCTGCCGGTGTACGAGGCGTGCTCGCTGCCGGAGCCGCCGGTGGCGGCTCCGGGCACCAAGGACCACTAAGAGAGAACACCGGCGGCGGACGCCGACGGTGTGAGGACCGGATCTGCCCCTGGTCCGAGTTCAGGCCATCGCCTTAACGGCGGCGGCCAGGCGGCTCTTGTTGCGGGCCGCCGTGTTCTTGTGAATCACCTTCTTATCGGCGATCGCGTCGATGACGCTGGTCGCCTTGCTGAGAGTCTCCATCGCCGCCTTCTTGTCGCCGGCGGCCACTGCATTGCGCACCGACTTCACCGCAGTGCGGGCGCGCGAGCGCTGCGAAGCGTTCTGGGCGTTGCGCGCGGTCGACTGACGCGCGCGCTTGCGGGCCTGCTTGGTATTCGCCATTTCTGGTTCCTCAAGGGACCGCGCCGGGTCCGTTTGCCTGATCTACCGTGTAAACCGTGTTTGCCGCGACTTCGCGGGCGCTCTGCCCCATCGTCGCTGCATTCGCGACCCGCCTTGACGGCTGACGCCCCGCCGCAATCGCGCGAGCGCGTCTTCGAAAAGCCCTAAACTATATCAAATCAACCGCTTACCCACAAAAATCCTGTAACGCCCGGCGCTGTGCGCCGGTGTGCACGCCCGCCTCATCTCCCGCAGTGAATCTCTTCCGTGCCCTCGCGACCGTCAGCAGCCTGACGCTGCTGTCGCGCATCACCGGTCTGGCGCGCGACATGATCATCTCGCGCCTGTTCGGCGCGAGCGCGGAGACCGACGCGTTCAACGTCGCATTCAGGCTGCCGAACCTGCTGCGACGCCTGTTTGGCGAAGGCGCGTTTCAGCAGGCGTTCGTGCCGATGCTGGCCGATGTCCGCGCCCGCAGCGACGATCGCGAGAGTGTCGCCTTCGCCGGCCACGTTGCTACGGCGCTGTTCTGGCTGCTGCTGGCGGTGTCGGTCGTGGGCGCCGTAGCCGCGCCGGTGCTGGTCTGGCTGATCGCTTCGGGCCTCGCGCGCAATCCGGAAGCGTTCGACCTCGCGACGGTGATGACCCGCTGGATGTTCCCCTACATCCTCTTCATGTCGCTGGTCGCGCTCGCGGCGGGCATGCTGAACACCTGGCGGCGCTTTGCGGTGCCCGCGTTCACGCCGGTACTGCTGAACCTCTCGTTCATCGGCTGCTCCCTGTGGTTGGCGCCGCGGCTTGCGCAGCCGATCATGGCGCTCGCGTTCGCTGTCCTGCTCGGCGGCGTGCTGCAACTGGGCCTGCAGTGGCTGGCCCTGCACCGGGCGGGATTGCGTCTGCGGATCGGCGGCCCGCGCTCGGCTCTATCTAACCCGGACGTGCGCCGCGTCGCGGCGCTGATGCTGCCGGCGATCTTCTCGGTGTCGGTGGCGCAGCTGTCGATCATCATCAACACGAACATCGCTTCGCGCCTGGCGACCGGCAGCGTGACCTGGCTCGCATTCGCCGATCGCCTGATGGAGTTCCCGACCGCGCTGCTCGGAGTCGCGCTCGGGACCGTGCTGCTGCCGAGCCTGTCCTCGGCGTTTGCCGAGCGTCGCCTCGAGGACTACTCGCGCCTGCTCGACTGGGGACTGCGCCTGATCTTCCTGCTGGCGCTGCCCGCCGCAGTCGGGCTCGGATTCCTCGCCGAGGCCATCGTCGCGGTGCTGTTTCAGGGGCGCGAGTTCACTGCGGCGGACGTCCACCAGACCGCAGTGGCGGTCATCGGCTATGCGGTCGGTCTGATTGGGCTGATCGCGGTGAAGATCCTCGCGCCGGGTTTCTATGCGCAGAAGGACATCCGCACGCCGGTGAAGATTGCGATCGGAGTGCTGATCGCGACGCAGGTCGCCAATCTGGTGCTGGTGCCATGGCTGGCCCACGCCGGACTCGCGCTGTCGGTGAGCCTGGGCGCATGTGGCAACGCGCTCGCGCTCTACGTTGGCCTGGTCCGACGCAGGGTCTACCGGAGACAGCCTGGGTGGGGTAGCTTCCTGCTGCGCCTCATGCTCGCGCTGCTTGCGCTCGGTGCGGTCCTGTGGGCCGCGCAGCTGTCGATCGACTGGACGGCCTCGCAGTCACCATGGCAGCGCGCGGCTCTGTTGGCCGGGCTCATCAGCGCCGCAGCCACCGCGTACTTCGCGGCACTCTTCCTGCTCGGGTTCCGCCTGCGCGACTTCCGTCACGACCGCCCCGTCAAGTGAAAACGCCGCCCGTGGGCGGCGTTCGTCGGAGGGGCCAAAAGTCAGCCGAGTTGTTTCAGCATCGTATCGGCGTCGCTGACTTCGAACTTGCCCGGCCCCTCGATGTTCAGCGACTTCACGACGCCGTTGTCGACCAGCATCGAGTAGCGCTGGCTGCGGACGCCCATGCCGCGCGCTGTCAGGTCGAGTTCGAGCCCGAGCGTCTTCGTGAACGCTGCGGAGCCGTCGGCCATCATGCGCACCTTGCCCGTCGCGTGCTGGTCGCGCCCCCAGGCGCCCATCACGAACGCGTCGTTGACGGATATGCACCAGACCTCGTCGATTCCCTTCGCCTTCAGAGCGTCCAGTTTCTGGACGTAGCCCGGAACGTGCTTGGCCGAGCATGTCGGCGTGTACGCCCCCGGCAGGCCGAAGACCGCGATTTTCTTGCCCTTCGTCAGGTCCCCCACCTTGAACGTGTTAGGCCCCAGCGAGCAGCCCGCGGTTTCGACTTCGATGAATTCCTGTAGCTCGCCCTCAGGCAGCCGGTCTCCGACCTTGATCGTCATGGCGCGTGTCCCGTTGAGTGTGGTTGGCGGAAACTGAAAGTCTAGCAACCAGAGGACCTGAGCCCATACCTGAGGTCTCCCGGGGGATCGCGCGGCCCTGGGACGCGCGCCGATCAATCCCCGAGCGCCACACCTTCGCGGCGCGGGTCCGCGCCGCCAGCCCAGCCCAGGCGCCCATCGGGCAGGCGCACGCGGACGATGCCCTGCAGCCCGCTGCCCATGTCGATCTCGCGAACGTCGTGGCCGCGCGCCTTCAGTCCCTCGATCACCGTCGCGCTGATTCGCTCCTTTTCGACTTCGGTGGGTCCATTGCGCGAACCGAAGTTCGGCAGCGCGATTGCCTGCTGGATGTCGAGGTTCCAATCGAGCACGCTGACCAGCGTCTTGGCGACATAGCCGATGATCTGCGAGCCGCCGGGCGAGCCAACGCTGGCGACGAAGGCTCCACTGGCGCGGTCGAAGACCAGCGTGGGCGCCATCGAACTGCGCGGCCGCTTGCCCGGTTGCACGCGGTTCGCGACCGGCTGGCCGTCGACCTGCGGCACGAACGCGAAGTCGGTGAGCTGGTTGTTCAGCAGGAACCCGCGCACCATCACGCGCGAGCCGAACACGTCCTCGATCGTTGTCGTCATCGAGACCGCGTTGCCGTTGTCGTCGACGACCGAGATGTGCGACGTCGCGACCCTCAGGGGCGACGGATCGGTCGCGAACGTCATCGTCGTGCCGGGAGGAACCCCGGCGCGCGCGGTGCCCATGCTGCGCGGACCGATCAGCTGCGCGCGCTGCTTCAGATACCCGGGATCGAGCAGCCCCGCCACGTTGACCTGCACGAAATCCGGGTCCGCGACATAGACGCCGCGATCGGCAAATGCGAGGCGGCCTGCTTCGGAGAAGAGGTGAACGGCTTCAACGCGCGGCTCGAGCGTTGGAGCATCGTCGGGCGGAAAGACCGCAATGTTCCGGTGCGTGAAGATTCCGAGCATCTGCGCGATCGCAATGCCGCCCGAGGAAGGCGGCGGCATGCCGCACACGCGCCAGGCCTTGTAATCGGCGCAGACCGGCTCGCGCAACTTGACGGCATAGGCGCTGAAATCGGACAGCGCGAGCCTACCCGCGTTCTTCTGCGATTGCACCGCCGTGACGACGTCGGCCGCGATCGCGCCGGAATAGAACGCGTCGGCGCCGCCATTTGCGATGGCGCGCAGCGTCGCCGCGTAGTCCGGATTGCGCAGCACGGTGCCGACCGCCCTGGCGGAGCCGTCGGCGTTGTAGAAATAGGCGGCTGCAGCGGGATCGTTCTTCAGGAATTTCTCGGCACTCAGCAGCTGATTGAGGCGGGGCGAAACCGCGAAGCCCTGCTCCGAGAGGCGCATCGCCGGCTCGAACAGGCGCGGCCACGGCAGCTTGCCGTAACGCTTGTGCGCGGTTTCGAGCAGTCGAACCGCGCCGGGGGTGCCGACCGAGCGGCCGCCGACAACGGCCGCGTAGAACGGCATCGGCTTGCCGTCGGCCGTCAGGAACAGCCGCTCGTCGGCAGCGGCGGGTGCGGTTTCGCGTCCGTCGAAAGCAACCACGCGCGTGCCATCCCAGTGCATCAGAAATGCGCCGCCGCCGAGCCCGGAACTCTGCGGCTCGACCAGCCCGAGCACGAGCTGAATCGCGATCGCAGCGTCGACCGCGCTGCCGCCGGCGCGCAGGATCTCGAGCCCGGCCTGGGTCGCGAGCGGATTGGCCGATGCGGCCATGTGCCGCTGCGCCGTGACGGTGTCGAGGCCCGCACGGAATGTCGAAGACGGCTCGGGCTGCGATGGCCGTTCGGGCGCAGCCGCGCACGCCGCGAGCAGCAGTGCGACGAGGGCCGAGGACAGGCGCAAGGGCGACATCGCGCGCCGGAACGCCTGCTACTTCGGCTGCATGCGGATCGCACCGTCGAGCCGGATGATCTCGCCGTTGAGCATCACGTTCTCGACGATGTGGCGCACCAGCGCTGCGTATTCCTCGGGCTTGCCGAGACGCGAGGGGAACGGCACCTGCTTGCCCAGCGAGTCCTGCACCTCCTGCGGCATGCCCAGCAGCATTGGCGTCGCGAACAGGCCCGGCGCGATCGTCATGCAGCGGATGCCGCTGCGCGACAGATCGCGCGCGATCGGCAGTGTCATGCCGACGACTCCGCCCTTCGATGCGGAGTAGGCGACCTGTCCGATCTGCCCGTCGAAAGCCGCCACCGACGCCGTATTGACGATGACGCCGCGCTCGCCTTCGGCGGTCGCCTCCTGGCGACTCATTGCGTCGGCCGCGAGGCGGATCATGTTGAAGGTGCCGATCAGGTTGATGCCGATGACTCGCGCGAATGAGGCCAGCGCATGCGGGCCCTCCTTGCCGACGGTCTTCTCGCCAATCGCGATGCCCGCGCAGTTGACGAGCCCGCGCAGCGGACCGAGTGCAAGCGCGGCTTCAACGGCGGCGCGGCCGTCCGGCTCGCTCGCGACGTCGCATTTGACGAAGCGCGCCGCGCCGCCGAGTTCGCGCACGAGCGCCTCGCCGCGATCGGCCTGGACATCCGCGATGACGACCCGGCCACCCTGGCCGGCGAGCATGCGCGTCGTCGCACCGCCCAGACCGGAGGCACCACCGGTCACGATGAAAGCATGATCCCTGATCTGCATGTTGCCCCTCGATGGTTGCGCCAGCCGACCAGTGTAGTAGAGCGCGGCGGTTCGAGCGCCAGGCAGAAGCCGGCCGCCGCGGGATGGTGCAGCGAGGCGGAGCGCTACTGGAAGCTGCAGCGAGCCTGCAGCCAGAGCGTGCCGCCGGCGTCGCCGTCGGCGCCGACGCGCGCGCGCGCACGGACCATCGGCAGCAGGCACTGTTCGGCCGCGAACCCGGCCGAGTTCATCCATTCCTTCAGTGACTCGGAAGGTACGCCGACCGCGATCTTGGGCCGGGTGTAGGTGCCGTTGATCGCCTCGCGTGGCGCTTCGTACTGCACTGCCCCGCCGAGCCAGTTCACATCGCGCGACTGCAGCGTGTCGGCGTCCAGCCGCATTGCCGAACGCTCGGCAGGCGGCACGTTGACCGGATCGCGGATCGAGTAGGGGCGCAGCACCGATGCCGCGATCGGTTGGACCGTTTCCTGTCCGTACGAAGGTGGCGCGCACAGCGCTGCTGCGAGCGCCCCGGTTGCGAGGAGCCGCAGACGGTGCCCGCAATGGCGCGAATGGATAGACATGGCGATTCGCAGGAACTCTTCCGGGAATTTACTCTGCCGCCGGGCTTGCCAAGGTGACAAGAGTCCGATTGGATGACTACATTGCGGTACAAGGACGACAACGCCGGGCTTCGGGACGGCACGGCGCCGTGGAGGGAAGGCGATGGGGCGTGGACGCGAGCTGCTGCAAGGGCTCAAGAATTTCGAGAAGGGCAAGATCGTCACCGCGCGTGAGGCGGTGCAGCTGATCCAGGACGGCGACACACTCGCGACGACCGGCTTCGTCGGCATCGGCTTTCCGGAGAACATCGCGGTCGCGCTCGAGCAGCGCTTCCTCGAGTCGAGCGAGAAGGATCCGGAGGGCGTCGGCCGGCCCGAGGGGCTCACTCTCGTGTACGCGGCCGGGCAGGGCGACGGCAAGGAGCGCGGACTCAATCATCTCGGTCATCCCGGGTTGGTCCGGCGCGTCATCGGCGGCCACTGGGGGTTGGTGCCGAAGCTGCAGGCACTTGCGGTGGCCGATCGCATCGAGGCCTACAACCTGCCGCAGGGCGTGATCACGCACCTGTTCCGCGACATCGCCGCCGGCAAGCCCGGGACGCTGACACGCATCGGGCTGGGCACCTTCGTCGACCCTCGCCACGGTGGCGGCAAGATCAATCCGTGCACGCAGGCGGATCTCGTCGAACTGATGACAATCGGCGGCGAGGAGTACCTGTTCTACAAGGCGTTCCCGATCAATGTCGGCATCGTGCGCGGAACGACGGCGGATCCCGACGGCAACATCACGATGGAACGCGAGGCGCTGACGCTCGAGGGGCTGGCGATTGCGATGGCCGCGCGCAACTCGGGCGGCATCGTCATCGTGCAGGTCGAGCGCATCGCCGAGCGCGGCTCGCTGAACCCGCGACAGGTCAAGATCCCCGGCGTGCTGGTGGACTGTGTCGTGGTCGCGGAAAAGCCCGAGTACCACATGCAGACCTTCGTCGAGCAATACAGCCCGGGCTTCGCCGGCGAGATCCGCGTTCCGGTCAGCACCCTCGCGCCGATGCCGATGAGCGAGCGCAAGATCATCGCGCGCCGCGCCGCGCTCGAGCTTCAGGCCAACGGCGTCGTCAACCTCGGCATCGGCATGCCCGAGGGCATATCCTCGGTCGCAACCGAGGAGAAGGTGATCGATCTGCTGACGCTGACCGCCGAGCCGGGCGTGGTCGGCGGCATTCCGGCCTCAGGCCTGAATTTCGGCGCCGCGGTCAACACGCAGGCCATCATCGATCAGCCCTACCAGTTCGACTTCTACGACGGCGGCGGGCTCGATCTCGCGTTCCTGGGGCTGGCGCAGGCCGACCGCCAGGGCAACCTGAACGTCAGTAAGTTCGGACCACGCCTTGCGGGCGCCGGCGGTTTCATCAACATCTCGCAATCGGCCAAGCGCGTCGTCTTCGTCGGCACGTTCACCGCAGGGGACCTGCAGGTGCGCGTGGACGATCGCAGGCTGCTGTTGCTGAACGACATCGGGCCGCGCAAGTTCGTCGCCCAGGTCGAACACCGTACGTTTTCAGGCGCCGAAGCGCGCCATCGCGGGCAGCCGGTGCTATACGTGACCGAGCGCTGCGTGTTCAGGCTCGGTGATGAAGGCCTGGAGCTGACCGAAGTCGCACCCGGCGTCGATATCGAGCGCGACGTCCTTGCGCGCATGGAGTTCAAGCCGGTGATCCGGCGCGACCCGGCGCTGATGGATGCCGCGATCTTCGCCGACGAGCCGATGAACCTGCGCGAGCGGATGCTCGCGGTGCCGCTCGACCAGCGCCTGGCCTACGACGAAGAGCACAACGTCCTGTTCATCAATTTCGAGCGGCTGTCGGTGCGGACCTCGGCCGACGTCCGGGCGGTCTACGAGGAGATCAAGCACCGTCTCGACGCGATCGGCCACAAGGTCTACGGCATCGTCAACTACGACCATTTCGATCTCGCGCCCGAGGTTTCCGACGAGTACGCCGAGATGGTCAAGCACCTGGTCGACAACTACTACTTCGGCGTCAGCCGTTACACGACTTCGGGGTTCCTGCGCGCCAAGCTGGGGACGGCGCTGGGTGCGCGCGGGGTCGCACCGCACATCTACGAATCGGCGAACCAGGCTCTGGAGCACGTCCGCGATCGTTGAGGCGGGGTGCGGCAGCCCGGGATTCAGGTCCGCAGGATCTTCAGCCGGTTGCCCTCGGCGTCGACTTCCTCGAGCACGACGTCGAACTGCCAGAGTTCCTTGACGTAGCCCAGGATTTCCTCGGCCGACGCGGCGTCGAGCAGGCGTCCGCGTTCGACCCGGTGCTGCAGCAGCAGCGCCCGGTCAGACTCCGCGCTGAAGCGCACGACCTGGATCGGCGGGGTGTACGCGTCGGCCCGGTATTGCGAAGCCAGCACCTGGCGGACGTTGGCATAGCCCTGTTCGTTGTGGATGGCCCGGACCTCGTAGCGGCTGCGGTCGCCCTCGTCGTCGGCGACCGCGAACAGCCGCAGGTCGCGGATGACCTTCGGCGACAGGTATTGCTCGATCAGGCTTTCGTCCTTGAAGTTCGCCATCGCAAAGTGGATTGCCTCGAGCCAGTCGGACCCCGCGAGCCGCGGGAACCAGTGGCGGTCCTCCTCGGTGGGTCGCTCGCAGATGCGCCGGATGTCGCGATACACGGCGAAGCCCAGCGCGTACGGGTTGATGCCATGGAAGGCCGGCGATTCGAAGGCAGGCTGCGTCACGACGTCGCTGTGATTCGACAACCACTCCAGCATGAAGCCGTCGTCAACCTGGCCGTGGTCGTAGAGTTCGTGCAGCAACGTGTAGTGCCAGAACGTTGCTGCACCCTCGTTGGCGACGCGGGTCAGCCGCTGCGGCTGGAAGTACTGTGCGACCTTGCGCACGACGCGGACCAACTCGCGTTGCCACGGCGCCAACCGTGGTGCGTGCTTTTCGATGAAGTACAGCAGGTTGTCCTGCGGCTCGAAAGTCTCCGGTGACGGCTCGCTGCCCTTGTCAGCCCCTTCGTAGAGGTAGGCCACGTCGGGATTGAAGTGCTGCTGCGCGAAGCGCATGCGCTCGGCCTGGCGCTCGCGCTCGCGTGCCGCAGAAAGCCGCGCAGGCTTCTTGTAGCGGTCGACGCCGTAGGGCGCCAGCGCATGGCAGCAGTCAAGCAGCCGTTCCACTTCGCGCCAGCCATGGCGCTCTTCGCACTCGACGATGAAGTGGCGCGCGAATGCGAGGTAATCGAGGATGCCGTCGGCCTGGGTGAACTGGCGGAACAGGTAGTTGTTGCGGAAGAACGCGTTGTGGCCGTAAGCAGCGTGCGCCATCACGAGCACCTGCAGCGGCAGCGTGTTGGTCTCCATCAGGTACACCAGCGCCGGGCTGGTGTTGATGACGATTTCATAGGCCAGTCCGGACATGCCCTTGCGGTAGCCGTGCTCCTGCGACAGCAGCTGCTTGCCGAAGCTCCAGTGCGGGTAGTGCACCGGCATGCCGACCGTCGAGCACAGGTCGATCATCTGCGCGGCGGTGATCACCTCGTATTGGACCGGGTAGGTTTCGAGGCCCAGTCGCCGCGCGTGCGCGAGCAGGGCGGCGTCGAAGCGTTCGAGCAGCGGTACGGTCCACTCGGAGCCGGTTGCGATGGGCGCGGCCGCACGCTGGATCCCCGCGGCGGGCATCGGCACGCTCGGCTTGGACAGCAGCTTCGGCCGCGGCGGCGTACGAGGCGGCGGTACGGCGCCGGTTGTGACCTCCAGACGTGCGAGTTCCCACGGGTTCATGCGGGCGCCTCGCTCTGCAGGCGGTCCCCATGATCTGGACGCGAGCGCGCTCCGGATGTGCCGGCGGTACTCATGCACGGACCTCCTTGCGCGCGAAGAGCTCGCGGAACACGGGCCAGATGTCGCTGCGCTGGCAGATCCGGCGCCTGGCGAACGATTCCGCCGCGATCGCTTCGTAGCACTGCCAGAGATCGGACGGGCGCGCGAACCAGCCGCCGTGGTCCGAGGGGATGTCCACGTACGCGAAATAGCGGGTGCGCGGCAGCAGCTCGGCCTGCACGAAGTTCGCGCACAGCGCGGCGTCCTCCGAGCCACAGTCGCCGTCGGAGGCCTGCGCGACGTAGGTGTTCCATTCCGCGCCCGCGAACCGCGCGTCGATGATCTGACGCGCGAGTTCGAGCGCCGGCATCACGCGTGTGCCCCCGGACTGTGGGTCGTGGAAGAAGGTGTTCTCGTCGACTTCCTGCGCCGATTCGGTATGACGGATGAAGACGACCTCGACCGCGCCGTACTTACGCTCGAGGAACAGGTAGAGCAGCGCGAAGAAGCGCTTCGCGAGATCTTTTTTGCGCTCGTCCATCGATCCCGACACGTCCATCAGGCACAGCATGACCGCGCGCGTCGCAGGTGCCGGCACCGGATGCATCGCGCGGTAGCGCAGGTCGATGTCCTCGAGGAACGCGAGGCGCCCGCGCTTCGCCAGCAGGCGGGCGACCTCGTCCGACAGCTCGACCCGGCGCGCTTCGTCGGCGCGGTCCATCTCGTCCATCAGCGACCTGGCGTCATCGCTCAGGCTGCCACGCAGCGCGATGCGGCGCGCGATCGACATCCGGACTGTGGCCTGTGCGGACAGGTTGCTCGGCACACCATCGCGCGAGTATCCGGCGCGCCGGCGTCGCTCCAGCGGGACGTCGCCGAAGTGCGTGCGTTCGAGATTGGGCAGTTCCAGGTCGTCGAAGAAAAGCGCCAGGAACTCGTCGCGCGACAGCACGAAGGCGAAGTCGTCGCGGCTTTCGCCGCTGCCGGGCTGGTCGCCCTGGCCGTCTTCGCTGCCGCCCGGTCGCGGAATCGCGTCGCCTGGGACGAATTCGCGGTTTCCGGGCAGCACGAAGTCGCGGCTGCCAGTCTGCTCGTCGTCGCGCAGGCGCGGCTCGGTGAGGCCACGACCGGGGATCGAGACCCTGCCGCCCTTGCCGACGTCGGCGACGCCGCGCTTGCCCACTTCAGCGTCGACGGCGCGCTTGATCTCCTCCTTGAAACGGCGGATGAAGCGCTCGCGGTTGACCGCGCCGCGACCCGGCGGATCGGCGCGCCGGTCCACGATGCGCATGAAGCGGGTGGGAGCGGAGGGGTCGTTCATCGTTTCCCCGCCCAGCGGCTGGAGTGACCCCCTACGACTGGGTGGACTTCTTGAAATGCATATACCAGTCGACCAGGCGGCGCACCTGTTTTTCGGTGTAGCCGCGCGTAGTCATCCGGTTGATGAAGCTCTTGTGGCGCTCCTCGAGTTCCTGCGAACCCTTCGCCTCGAACGAGATGACCGGCAGGATGTCTTCGGTCTTGGAGAACATGCGCTTCTCGATGACCACGCGCAGCTTTTCGTAGCTGGTCCAGTGCGGGTTCTTCGAGTGGGCGCGTGCGCGCAGCACGAAGTTGACCACCTCGTTGCGGAAGTCCTTCGGATTCGAGATGCCCGCGGGCTTCTCGATCTTCTCGAGCTCGGTATTCAGCGCGTCGCGCGAGTACTGCATGCCGGTGTCCGGATCGCGCCAGTCCTCGTCGAGCAGCCACTTGTCGGCGTAGGTGACGTAGCGGTCGAACAGGTTCTGGCCGTACTCGCCGTACGCGTCCAGGTAGGACATCTGCAGTTCCTTCTCGAGGAACTCGGCGAACCGCGGGACGATCCACTCCTTGATGTGGCCGCGCAGGCGCCGCTTGTACTCGTCCGGGATGTCGTCCTTCGCGAGACGGTCCTCGAGCACGACGAGCAGGTTGATCGGGTCGGCCGCGATCTCGGACGGGTCTCGGTTGAACGCCGCCGATATCGTCTTGAACGCCCAGCGCGTCGACAGCCCGGTGAAGCCCTCCTGACCACCCGCGTCGTCGCGGTATTCCTTGACGCTCTTTGAGCGCGGGTCGACGTCCTTCAGGTTCTCGCCGTTGTACGCGCGCATCTTGGAGTAGACGGAAGAATTCTCCGGCACTCCGAGGCGGGACAGCACGCTGAATTCGGCGAGCGTGTACAGCGTCTGCGGCGCACACGGCGCCTCGGACAGTGTCGAGGCCTTCAGCATCTTTTCGTAGATGCGCACTTCCTCGTCGACGCGCAGCGTGTACGGGACCTTGATCAGGTAGACGCGGTCGATGAAGGCCTCGTTGTCCTTGTTGTTGCGGAATTTCAGCCACTCGGCTTCGTTCGAGTGGGCCATGATGAAACCGCCGAACGGAATCGCCGGCAACGCCTCGGTGCCCTTGAAGTTGCCTTCCTGGGTCGCGGTCAGGATCGGGTTCAGCACCTTCAGGGGCGCCTTGAACATTTCGACGAACTCGACGCAGCGCGCCGACCCGAGGCAGAGCGCGCCGGAGAAGCTGTAGGCATCGGGGTCGTCCTGGGCGAAGCGCTCGAGCATGCGCAGGTCGACCTTGCCGACCAGCGTCGAGATGTCCTGCGTGTTCTCGTCACCGGGCTCGGTCTTCACGATGCCGACCTGGTTCAGCACTGACGGCATGACGCGGACGACGCTGAACTTCGTCAGGTCGCCCTTGTATTCCTTCAGGCGCTTCAGCGCCCACGGGCTCGCAATGCCGGTCAGCGCGCGGCGCGGGATGCCGTATTTGTCCTCCAGCTGTGCGCCGAAGCGCTCCCGGCTGAACAGGCCCAGCGGCGACTCGAGGATCGGCGATGCGCGGCCAGATTGCGAATCCTTCAACGTATAGATCGGAAATCTTTCGCACAGCGACTTGATCGTCTCGGCGAGCGAGCTCTTGCCGCCGCCGACAGGCCCAAGCAGATACAGCACCTGCTTGCGTTCCTCGAGCCCCTGCGCGGCGTGCAGGAAGTAGGAGTACAGCGACATCACCGTCTCTTCCATGCCATGGAAGTCGGCGAATGCGTCCCAGCTCTGCAGCACGCGGTTCTGGAAGATGCGCGACAGCCGCGGATCGTCGGCGGTGTTCACGAGCCTGGGCTTGCCAATCGCCTCGAGCACGCATTCGTGCGCCGATGCGTAGGCCATCCGGTCGCTCTTGCAGTAGTGCAGGAAGTCATCGAGGCCCATCTCGTCTTCCTGGGCTCGGACGAATGCGTCGCGATAGGCCGCGAACAGTTCGGTGGGCGCGTTCATGGCAACCTCCGGCGCGGCCCCCGCGGCCGCTGTGCTTGCTGATAGCGCTCGCTGCAGATTAGGGAAGGGTGTCGCGCAGCGATGTCCGGATAAGCGGGCGGATATGACCTTTGAGCCGCGTCAAGGCATGAACTTGTAGGAAACGCACTGACACGGTTCTGTTCGCCGGAGCACTAGCAACGGGCGTGCCCTGCAAGTCAACGCAGCGGATCAGCAGCGTTGAGGTCGTGCTGCTACAGGGGCGTGCTGGCGGTGAGTGTGCGCTGCATGATCACGACGTCGACCCAGCGGTCGAACTTGCGGCCGATCCCTTTCATCGTGCCGATATGGGCGAAGCCGCAGGCGCGGTGCACGCCGATCGATGCAGCATTGTCCGAATCGCCGATCACCGCGAGCATCTCGCGCAGACCGGCCGCAGCGCAGCGAACCATGAGTTCGAGCAGAAGTGCCTTGCCGAGGCCGCGCCCCAGGGCTGCCGGATCGATGTAGATCGAGTCCTCGACGGCGTAGCGATAGGCCGCGCGCGTGCGGAAATGATTGGCGTAGGCATAGCCCAGCACGCCGCCGGCATCATCCGTGTGGACGAGGTAGGGAAACCCGGCCGAGGTGATCGAGTTGTAACGGAGGCGCATCTCGGCGGCATCGGGCGGCTCAGTCTCGAAGGAGCTGAGTCCGTGCAGCACGTGGTGCGCGTAGATCGCCTGAATCGCCGGGACATCATCGGGGTGCGCGCTGCGGATTGGCATCGGGGCTCCCGAAAGAGAAAGGGGCGGTGCAGCGCGCGCTGACCGCCCCGCTGACCGTCGGTGCGCTGCTAGCGCAGCGTGACCTCGACGCGACGCGCCTCGCGCGGATCGGTGCCGCCTAGCGTGACGATGGGCTTGGACAACTCGATCGACTGCGGACTGACGCCACGCGCGACCAGAAGATCGCGCACCGCGAAGGCGCGCTGCTTCGCGAGTTCGGCGTTGGCCGCGGTATCGCCGCTGGCGTCGTGATAGCCGGAAACGACCCAGGTGGCGTGCTTGTGCGTACCCGTCACGAACAGTGCGTCGAGCCTGCTCTGAGCGTCGGCGGGCAGCTCAGCCTTGCCGAGCTCGAAATAGATCCTCACCGCCTCGACGACGGCCACCGCGCCCGCAGCCGGCGCTGCGGCGATCGGCAGGGCGCCGCTTGCGGCCGCAGCCGGTTTCTGCCCGATGCGCCCGATCGCCGAACCTGCCGCGATGCCGATCGTGAAGATCGACACGAGGATCGCGACGCCGATCGCGATGAACAGCGCATACCCGATTTCGCGGTCTTCTTCGTCGAACATCGTCGTGCCCTCAGCGCAGGATGATATCGACGCGACGTGCGTCCGCGTCGTTGCCCTGGCCCACGATCACGTCGGTCGGCTTCACCAGCGCAATGCGCTCGGGCGCCACGCCGGTCGCAACGAGTGCATCGCGCACCGTCATCGCACGCAATCTGGCTAGTTCGAGGTTGCGTCCCGGGTCACCGGTCGGGTCGGCATAACCCGACAGTTCGACCTTCGCATCCGGATTGGCCTTCAGCGCCCTCGCGTAGCCATCGACGATGTTCTTGCTCTCGGCCGAAATGTCATCTGAACCGGTGTTGAAGTGCACGCGGTTGGGCACGCCGACGACGACAAGAACCGTCGCGACTTCGGCGACGGCGGCCACCGGCGCGGCCGCGGCCGGCGCCGGCTTGCCACCGTGGATTGCGGCAATGATCGGCACGATCAGCAGCGCGACGATGTTGATGATCTTGATCAACGGGTTGACCGCCGGGCCCGCCGTGTCCTTGTAGGGGTCGCCGACGGTGTCGCCGGTCACGGCCGCCTTGTGCGCGTCCGAGCCCTTGCCGCCGTGGTGCCCTTCTTCGATGTACTTCTTGGCGTTGTCCCAGGCGCCGCCGCCGGTCGTCATTGAAATGGCGACGAACAGGCCGGTGACGATCGTTCCCATCAGCACACCGCCGAGCGCGGCGGGTCCAAGGATCAGGCCGACGGCGATCGGGACGAGCACCGGCAAGATCGATGGGATCATCATTTCCTTGATCGCCGCGGTCGTCAGCATGTCGACGGCCCTGCTGTAGTCAGGCTTCGCGGTGTGCTCCATGATCCCCGGGATCTCGCGGAACTGGCGCCGTACTTCTTCCACCACCGAGCCCGCCGCGCGCCCGACCGCTTCCATCGCCATCGCGCCGAACAGGAACGGAATTAGACCGCCGATGAAGAGGCCGATGATCACCATGTGGTTCGACAGATCGAAGGTGACCTCCACGCCCGCCTGCCGCAGGCCGCCGGTGTAGTCCGCGAACAGCACCAGCGCGGCAAGGCCCGCCGAGCCGATCGCGTACCCCTTTGTCACCGCCTTGGTCGTATTTCCGACTGCGTCGAGCGGGTCGGTGATGTTGCGGACTTCCTTAGGCAGCTCCGCCATCTCGGCGATGCCGCCGGCGTTGTCGGTGATGGGGCCATATGCATCGAGCGCGACGATGATGCCGGTCATCGAAAGCATCGATGTGGCGGCGACCGCGATGCCGTACAGGCCCGCCAGCCATTGCGAGGCCAGGATCGCGGCGGAGATCGCCAGCACGGGCCAGGCACATGCCTTCAGCGACACCGCGATACCCGCGATGATGTTGGTCGCATGGCCCGTGGTCGATGCCTGCGCGACGTACTTGACCGGCTTGAACTGCGTGCCCGTGTAGTACTCGGTGATGTACACCAGCGCCGCGGTCAGCACGAGGCCGACGACGGCCGCCAGGTAGAGGTTCATCACGCTGACATTCGCCGCGGCGGCGACGGGCCCCAGGATCCAGTTCGTCACCGGCCAGAACAGCACGAGCGAAATCACGCCGGCCACGATCAGGCCGCGGTAAAGCGCGTTCATGATCTTGCCGCCTTCGCGTGCCTTCACGAAGAAGCAGCCGACGATCGATGCGAGGATCGACACGCCCGAAATCACGAGCGGATAGATGATGCCCGCCTCGTTGCCCTTGAACACGAGGCCGCCGACCAGCATCGTCGCGATCACCGTGACGGCGAAGGTCTCGAAGAGGTCCGCGGCCATGCCTGCGCAGTCGCCGACGTTGTCGCCGACGTTGTCCGCGATCACCGCCGGGTTGCGCGGATCGTCCTCCGGAATTCCGGCCTCGACCTTGCCGACGAGGTCGGCGCCGACGTCGGCGCCCTTGGTGAAGATGCCGCCGCCGAGTCGCGCGAAGATCGAGATCAGCGATGCGCCGAACGCAAAGCCGATCATCGGGTGCAGCAGTTCACGGGTCGAGGCTGCCGCGTGGGTGCTCTTCAGGATCCAGTAGAAGCCGGCCACGCCCAGCAGGCCGAGGCCGACCACCAACAGGCCCGTAATCGCGCCGCCGCGGAAGGCGATATTCAGGGCGGGATTCAGACCCTGGGTGGCCGCCTGGGCGGTGCGCACGTTCGCCCGCACCGAGACGTTCATTCCGACGTAGCCCGCCGCACCCGACAGCACCGCGCCGAGCACGAAGCCAATCGCGGTCCACAGCCCCAGCTGCGGGACGACCGCGATGATGATGGCGATCACGACGCCGACGACCGCAATGGTGCGGTACTGGCGGTTGAGGTACGCCTGAGCGCCGGTTTGCACTGCGGCGGCGATCTCCTGCATACGCGCGTTGCCCGCCGGCTGCTTGAGGATCCAGGAAATCGACCACGCACCGAAGACCACTGCCGCCAGGCCGCAGAGCAGGGCGAGTCCCAATCCAGACATGACGTTCTCCTTATCGAAACTGTCGAATCGAATGTGCCGAAAGACGAAAACTAGGAAGCGAGCGAGTTGAATGCGCGGTCGCGGATTTCATTCACGGCGCCGACGCCGGAGATGCGGCGATACTTCGGCGCGTCCCGCGCGCCCGAGGCCCCCCAGCGCGAGTAATAGTCGACCAGAGCGCGCGTCTGCGCGTGATAGACCTCGAGGCGCTTGCGCACGGTTTCCTCGCGGTCGTCATCGCGCTGGATCAGCGGCTCGCCCGTGACGTCGTCGCTCCCCTCGGTCTGCGGCGGGTTGAAGCGCACGTGATAGGTGCGGCCGCTGGCGGCATGCACGCGGCGCCCGCTCATGCGATCGATGATGTCGGCGTCGGGCACGTCGATCTCGAGGACGTAATCGATGGCAACGCCGGCGTGTTTCATCGCCTCGGCCTGCGGAATCGTCCGCGGAAAGCCGTCGAACAGGTAGCCGTTGACGGTGTCGGGCTCGCGCAGGCGATCCTTGACCAGGCCGATGATGATGTCGTCGGAGACGAGTCCGCCAGCGTCCATCACTTTCTTCGCCGAGATGCCGAGCGGTGTCCCCGCCTTGACCGCGGCCCGCAGCATGTCACCGGTGGAAATCTGCGGGATGCCGAAGCGCTCCTTGATGAACGCTGCCTGCGTGCCCTTGCCCGCTCCGGGCGGTCCCAGCAGTATGAGTCGCATCCCCCGTCCTCTGTCCGCTCGTCTCGGTGGCGAGCGTTTTGTGTCGCGGCCCTGGAAAACTGCGGCCTGCTCTTGGTTCTGCCAGCCCGCCTTGCGGCGCATGCTTTCGTATTCGCGCGGCCGGGAACGCTGCCCGGCGCCGAAACTGCGAAATTCTACCCGGATCGAGCGGCGCGGCCCGTGTGGCCCCGAAGCGCACCACGCGAAAGGCGCGATCCAACGTAGCCCCGATCCTATGTCTTGGCTAGCCTTGCGAAGCCCAAACCGCGCGCACAAGTTCCAGATCCGCGGCAGTGTCAACTCCAGGCGGTAACGGACTACCCAAGTCTTGGACGGCGATGCGAAAGCCGTGTGCGATAGCCCGCAATTGCTCGAGCTTTTCTTGCTCTTCGAGAGGATCTCTTGCAAGACGGGGGAACTCGTGCAAAAACCGCGTCCGATAGGCATACAACCCGATGTGGCGCCGCGCTGGAAGCTCGGTCGGAAGGCGATCGCGATTGACCGCGAATTCTTCGCGCGACCAGGGGATCGGCGCCCTCGAGAAATAGAGCGCGCGGCCTCTGCGATCCACTACCACCTTCACGACGTTCGGATCGAAGAACTCGCGTGCATCCTGGGGAAACAGGGGGCAGGCCGCTGTCGCGATCGCGCAGTCTGTGTGCGCCGTGAGGCATGCGGCGACCTGACCTATCACACGCGAAGGAATCAGCGGCTCATCTCCCTGCACGTTTACCACAATCTCGTCCGGACCAAGCGCAAGCAGATGCGCCGCCTCGGCAAGACGATCGGTGCCTGTAGGGTGCTCAATCGAAGTCAGCAGGGCTTCAACGCCGTGTTCGCGACAGGCCACGACGATCTCGTCGCTGTCCGCCGCAACAACAATGCGCCTGGCACTAGATAGCTTCGCCTTCTGCGCGACGCGCACGACCATTGGTGCGCCGCCGATGTCGGCCAGCGGCTTGCGCGGCAGCCGGGTCGATGCGAGCCGCGCCGGAATGATGACGGTGAAGCTCACGAGGCGACCCGGTCGCGACGGCCGCCTTCAGCGGCCGAGTTCTGTCGGCTCGAGCTTGCGCGCCTCGGATTCGAGCATCACCGGAATCCGGTCGCGGATCGGAAAGGCCAGCGCGTCTGCCCGGCAGACGAGCTCGCCCGGGTCCTTGCGGAATTCGAGCGAGCCCTTGCAGATCGGGCAGACGAGGATGTCAAGCAGGCGGTGGTCCATGCGGTGCCTTGGACAGGCGGTTCAATCGGGCTGCGACGAGATCGATCAGCGTCTCGTCAATGCGGGCCAGCAGCGGCACGACCCACAGGCGCGGATCCTGCCGCAGCGCGCTGATCCGCTCGCATTTTACGGCGTCCTTTTCGGTGACGAGCACGAAGTCGACGCTGCGGCCCGCAGGGACACCGTCTGCGTAGGCGTGATGATCGGGCAACGGGATCGGCTCGATGGCGAGCCCGGCAGCGGTCAGCATGGCGAAGAAGCGGTCGGGCACGCCGATGCCGGCCGCAGCCGCGATGCGCAGTCCACCGGCGCGCTGCCGTCGGGCGAGTTCGTCGAGCGCCAACGTCCGGTCGCGGTCGGCGAGCGCGTATGCCTCGGCGGCGAGATGCGTGCGCATCGCATGGCAACTCGTCTGAGGCAGGCCGATTGCGCCGCAGTCGGTGTTGTGCGCAACGACAGCATCGGCTCGCGCAAGGCGTCCTGCAGGCTCGCGTAGCGGGCCGGCAGGCAGCAGCCAGCCATTGCCGAGGCCGCGGTCGTCGACCACGGCGATCTCGACATCGCGTGCGAGCGCCAAGTGCTGCAGAGCGTCGTCAGCAACGATCACGTTGCAGGCAGGCTCGGCAGCGAGCAGCGCGGTCGCAGCGGCGGCGCGGCGCGCTGCGACACAGACCGCCGCGCCGGTGGCGCGCGCGATCAGGAGTGGCTCATCGCCGACTTCCGCAGGCGGATCATCGACGCTGACGATTCGGGGTGCGGGGCCGGTTTCCGCGCCATAGCCCCGCGACACCACGCCAGGGCGCCAGCCCCGCTGCTGCAGCGCCCGGACCAATGCAATCGTCAGCGGTGTCTTGCCGGTACCGCCGACGTACAAGTTGCCAATGACGATCACCGGCACGGTCGGGCGCAACGACTGGAGGATGCCGGCGGAATACGCGGCCCGTCGCACCGCCAGCGCGACGCGAAAGAGCAGCGCAACGGGGAGGAGCAGCCAGGCGAGCGCACCGCGCCTTTGCCACGCGGCGCTCAGCGCAGCTTCGAGAGATGCGCGCCCTGCCACGGCGCTCAGCGCCGGCCGGGGCTGCGCTGCGTCGCGAAGCTGATGCGCACGATGCCAGCGATGCGTGCCGCTTCCATCACGGTGATCACCGACTGGTGCGGCGCCTGCGCGTCTGCATTGATCACGAGCAGCACGTCGTCGCGGCCGCCCGCGGCGCGCGTCAGCGCTTCCGACAGGGCGACGCTGTCGGTGGTCGCGAGCGTCGTCTTGTCGATCGCGTAGCGGCCGTCCACGGTCACCGCCACGTTCACGACCGCCGGCGGTGTCGCCGGCGTCGTCGCCTCGGCCGACGGCAACTGGATCTTCAGTTCGGCGAAGCGCGAGTAGGTGGTGCTGACCGCCAGAAAGATCAGCACGATCAGCAGTACATCGATCAACGGAATCAGGTTGACCTCAGGCTCCTCATCGTGCGGCCGCCGGAAGCGCATCTAGCTTCTCCGATCGCCGTAGACCACCTCGAGCAGGCGCTCGGCCTGCTCCTCCATGTCCACGAGGTAGTCTTCCACCAGGCGCCGGAAGTAGCGGTGCGCCAGCACCGCGGGCACCGCGACGATGATGCCGAAAGCCGTGGAGTACAGCGCTACCGAGATGCCGCGCGCCAGATCCTGCGGGCTGGAGCCTGCCTGTTGCGACGCGAAGATGGTGATCATGCCGATGACCGTGCCGAACAGTCCCAGCAGCGGCGCGATCGAGCCGATCGATCCAAGCAGCGTCAGGTTCTTGGTCAGCCGATTGGCGACGATCGCGCCGGCCGCCTCGACCTGCTGGATTGCGCCTTCGCGCAGCACCCGATGGCTGCGCAGCGCCGCACCGAGCACCCGGCCCAGCGGCGAGTTCTGTTCAAGCTTGTTGACGACGTCGGGATTGACCGCCTGCTTGCGCACGAGTCCGAGGACATCGTCGAGCAGCCCGCTGGGTAAGATCCGTGGCCGGCGCAACGCCACCGCGCGCTCGATGATCAGTGCCAACGCCAGCACGGACGCGATGATCAGGGGCCAGACCGGCCAGCCCAACTCGATGATGATGGAAAGCAAAAGTAGGATCCCCCGTCGCGGCGCGCGAAGAGCGCGAAGCGTAGTGTCGGCCTCGAGTAGCCGCAAGTTTCCACAAATCCTGTGGAGAAGTATGTGGACAACTTCTTGCCGCGCACGCTAAGCCCTTGTCGCAGCGGACATTGGTCGGTCTGCTTACCCCTTGAGCGGATGCAAAACTGTTGCGAAATCAAGCACTTGACCTCCCGAGTTCAGGTGACACCCGGGTCAACCCGGAGGCGGGCACGGAAGTTTGCGCTTTGTGGACAGCTTTTGCCCGGAAACCCGCATGGCGCTTGAGTTTGATCCCGCGGATCCAGCAACGGCGCGGCCCGCGCTGACGGTTTCCGCGCTGAACCGCGCCGTTGCGGGAGTGCTCGAACGCAGCTTTCCACTAGTGCGGGTCCAGGGCGAGATCTGCAACCTGACCCGCGCCGCGAGCGGGCACTGGTATTTCGGGCTGAAGGACGACAGTTCGCAGGTGCGATGCGTGATGTTCCGCGCGCGCAACAGCCTGCTCGACTGGCGGCCGCGCGATGGCGACCAGGTCGAGCTGACCGCGATCGTTTCACTTTACGAAGCGCGCGGCGAGTTCCAACTCAACGTCGAGTTCATGCGGCGAGCCGGCCTGGGCCGGCTCTACGAGGAATTCCTGCGGCTCAAACAGCGGCTGGCGGCCGAAGGCCTGTTCGATGCGCCCCGCCGTCCACTGCCGCGAATGCCGCGCTCGGTGGGCGTCGTCACCTCACTGCAGGCGGCGGCCTTGCGCGATGTGCTCAGCGCGCTGCAGCGGCGTGCGCCGTACCTGGGCGTCGTCGTCTACCCGGTTCCTGTGCAGGGCGCCGGCGCCGGCGCGGAGATCGCAGCGATGCTGGCCCGCGCGTCCGCTCGGGCAGATGTCGACGTGCTGCTGCTGGTCCGCGGGGGCGGCTCGATCGAAGACCTGTGGGCCTTCAACGAAGAGGCGGTCGCGCGCGCCATCCGCGCGGCGACTCTGCCGGTCATTGTCGGCGTCGGCCACGACAGCGACGTCACGATTGCTGATTTCGCGGCCGATGTGCGCGCACCGACGCCGACGGCGGCTGCGGAACTGGTCGCGCCCGATCGCGCCGGCCTGCGGGACGCACTCGCCGGCCAGGTTCGGCAGCTTGCCCGACAGCTGACAGCGAGGCTCGAGCGCGCGGGCCAGCGCGTGGATTTCGCGCAGCGCAGCCTGGCCACGCCACGAGCCGCGTTTGCCGCGCTCGATGCGCGCGTCGCTTCGCTGCAGTCGCGCGCCGTGGCAGCGTCGGCGCGACGGCTGGGGCAGGCGAACCTCCGGGTCGCAGCGGGACAGGCACGGTGGTTGCAATGTCGACCGCGAACCGATGGCGGCAGGCTGATGCAGTGGCGTGGGCGACTCGCGGCGCAACAGAGCGCCGCGCAGGCAGCGCGCGCGGCGCGTCTCGAGCGATCGAAGGTGCGGCTGGCTGCGCTCAATCCGCAGGCCGTGCTGAACCGTGGCTATGCAATCGCCCTCGACGCGCAGGGTCGCGCGGTCACCGATGGCGCGCGCCTTGCTCCGGGCGATTCGCTGCGCTTGCTGCTGGCCCGTGGCGGCGCCGGCGTCCGGGTCGAGACCGTTGAACGGGGCGACGCGGCCGGCGAAGAGCGCTGAGTCCGGGCGCGAGTACCGACTCGCGGGCGGCGTGCCGCGAGCGAGCCGCGGCACTGAGTGAAAGATAGAATCTGGATTTGCTCCCGAACACCAGTCGAGGTCCTGCATGGAACACAAGCTCCCCCCACTTCCCTACGCGACCGACGCGCTCGCGCCGCACATGTCGAAGGAGACCTTCGAATTTCATTACGGCAAGCACCATCAGGCCTACGTCACGAACCTGAACAACCTGATCAAGGGCACCGAGTTCGAAGCGATGCCACTCGAGGACATCATTCGCAAGTCTTCGGGAGGGGTGTTCAACAACGCCGCCCAGGTGTGGAACCACACGTTCTTCTGGAACTGCATGCGGCCTGGCGGCGGCGGCGAGCCGACGGGTGCGCTTGGGCAGGCGATCACCGCCAAGTGGGGCTCGTACGCGGCCTTCAGGGAGGCGTTCACCAAGAGTGCTGTCGGCAACTTCGGATCGGGCTGGACCTGGCTCGTCAGGAAAGGAAGCGGCGTCGACATCGCCAACACCGGCAACGCTGCGACTCCGCTGACCACATCGGACAAGCCGTTGCTGACGATCGACGTGTGGGAGCACGCCTACTACATCGACTACCGCAACGCGCGTCCCAAGTTCGTCGAGACCTTTCTTGCGTCGCTGGTGAACTGGGACTTTGCGGCCCGCAATTTCGCCTGAGGGCCGCTGGGCGCCTGAACGCCAGCTGGCAGCGATGCTAGGGTGCCTTAGCGTGGCGCCGGCAAGCCGCGGATCTTCGAGCCGACGACCATGCCCTTCTTCGCATACCAACCCTGCTCCATTTCAAGCGCATAGCGCACCGGCCCCTGCGAACAGTGCAGGGCCTCGCTCTTCGGCGCCATGTCCGCGATCTGCAGGATGGTGCCGTCGTCCTCGATGAAGGCGATCGACAGCGGCAGCAGCGTGTTGCGCATCCAGAAGCACTGCTGCCCTTTGTCTTCGAAGACGAACAGCATCCCGTGATTCGGTGCCACCGTTTCACGGAACATCATGCCGACTGTGCGGCTCAGGGGCGCCGCCGCCACCTCGGCGGTGATGATGTGCATCCCCGCCGTCAGGCGCGTGGTCGGCAGCGTGGGCTGGGGCCCGGTCTGGGCGACGGCCGCGACCGAGAGCATCGCGCCGACGGCTAGCAGCAGGTAACGCAAGGACACGAGTAGTCGGAGCATCGTCGGCGATGAGTCGGGCACTGTGGCAAGCCGGAAGAGGCCGCCAGGGCTTCGGCAAAGACGAAAAAAGGGCAGGGAAAGTTCCCTGCCCTTTGTCGATCGAGGCGCCGTTTACTGCTTCGGCTTGTCGGTCGTCGTGGTCGTCGACGAGCTGGGCGTGGTCGACTTGCTCTTCTTGGACTTCTTGTCGCTCTTCGCCTTCTTGTCGGTCTTGGCCTTGGCGTCCGCCGGCGGCGCGTCGGCCTTGGCGGCCGGCGCGGCGGCCGGTGCGGCCTGGGTCGCCGGGGCGGCCGCCTTGGCCGGGGCGGCCGGGGCCGCCGCACCCTGGGCCAGAACCGCGCCCGCGAACAGAGCGCTGATCAGCGCGGCAATTGCTTTCTTCATACTTCTCTCCCTAGATTCGAACTTTGGCCCTGGACCCTTTGTCCGTGGGCCGTCCCGTGAGCGGACGACCGGATGGTCGAGTCGAAAACGCGCGGAGGACCCGGCCGGTTGACATGGGCCAAACCGATCGCCGTTCGTCGCCTGCTGCCGCGGGTAAACTGCCGGGCCAGTCCACTTTCCCGCGGCGCTGATGTCGTGCGTCGGGTGCGGCGCCGACGACAAGAAGATTCTCCCCGGAGACACCATGTACGCGCATATCAAGGTCCCCACGACCGGCCAGAAGATCACCGTCAACAAGGACTACAGCCTCAACGTTCCGGACCAGCCGATCATTCCGTACATCGAGGGCGATGGCACCGGTGTCGACATCACGCCGGTGATGATCAAGGTCGTGGACGCCGCGGTCGCGAAGGCCTATGGAGGCAAGCGCAAGATCGTCTGGATGGAAATCTATGCCGGCGAGAAGTCGACCAAGGTCTACGGTCCGGATGTGTGGCTGCCGGAAGAAACGCTCGCCGTGCTGCGCGAGTACGTCGTCTCGATCAAAGGCCCGCTGACGACGCCCGTCGGCGGCGGCATCCGCTCGATCAATGTCGCAATGCGCCAGGAACTCGATCTGTACGTCTGCCTGCGGCCGATTCAGTATTTCAAGGGCGTTCCCAGCCCGGTCAGGGAGCCCGAGAAGACCAACATGGTGATCTTCCGTGAGAATTCAGAAGACATCTACGCAGGCATTGAATACGAAGCGGAAACCGACAAGGCGAAGAAGTTGATCAAGTTCCTGCAGGACGAGATGGGGGTCAAGAAGATCCGCTTCCCGGCCACGTCGGGCATCGGCATCAAGCCCATCTCGCGTGAAGGGACCGAGCGGCTGATCCGCAAGGCGATCCAGTACGCGGTCGACAACAGGCGCAAGAGCGTGACCTTCGTGCACAAGGGCAACATCATGAAGTTCACCGAGGGCGCCTTCGCCAAGTGGGGTTACGAGCTGGCGCAGCGAGAGTTCAAGGCCGAACTGCTCGACGGCGGGCCATGGATGAAGATCCGGGCTGCGCATGGCGAAATTGTCATCAAGGATGTGATCGCCGACGCGTTCCTGCAGCAGATCCTGCTGCGTCCGGCGGAGTACGACGTCATCGCGACGATGAACCTGAACGGCGACTACATCTCGGATGCGCTGGCTGCCCAGGTCGGCGGCATCGGCATCGCGCCGGGCGCCAACCTTTCGGATTCGGTTGCAATGTTCGAAGCCACGCACGGCACGGCGCCGAAGTACGCCGGGAAGGATTATGTGAATCCCGGTTCCGAGATCCTGTCGGCCGAGATGATGCTCCGGCACATGGGCTGGACCGAGGCCGCAGATCTTGTGATCAGGTCGATGGAACGCGCGATCCTGTCGAAGAAGGTGACCTACGACTTCGCGCGTCTGATGGCCGGCGCGACCCAGGTCAGCTGCTCGGGCTTCGGCCAGGTGATGATCGAAAACATGTAGGAATCGCCTCGGGTGCACGCGAGCGCCCGGCGGCAGCACTGACTGCACCCACCTGGCTTGCGTCGGCTTCGCTCCCCAGTGCGGGCGACCAATCAATGTTGAGCGCACGCAGTGCGCGTCAACCGCGACGAGTGCACGTGCGGCAAGCAGGGTCGCGTACGCAAGGGGCGCCGCAAAAAACAAACCCCGCCGCGGCGGGGTCGAAGCGGTGTGCGTCCCCTGTCAGCCTGGTGAAGTGATGTTCGACGCTTGCTTGCCCTTCGGACCCTGCACGACCTCGAACTGCACCTTCTGACCTTCCTTCAGGGTCTTGAAGCCGTTCATCTGGATAGCGGAGAAGTGAGCGAACAGATCCTCGCCCCCGTCGTCCGGTGTGATGAAGCCGTACCCCTTGGCGTCGTTGAACCACTTGACCGTACCTGTAGCCATTCCTTCTTTCCTTCCCACGATGAATGGGCGCCCTGTAGTGGCCTCTGCCCGGCGCCGCCCCGATCCCGCGCACAGTGCCATTTTGGTGTGCGCATCAGCCCCTGTATGCCCCCGCATACCAGCTTGACGCCGCGATTGTTCGAGCAAAAGCCGCGCCGGTCAAGCGGTCTCTGATCGGGACTCGGGTCCGCCGGTTTCGATCTCGCAACGCGCTTTCCGCACTCGATGGCGATTGCGTCGCGGTGCAACCTGGCGATCGACTTTTGCGGACAAACATTGAATGTGTTGCGTCAGCATCCATTTCATGAAACTGACGGGATTCCCGCGTGTTTCACTCGACGGGACGCAAGGTGATTTACCGTATGATTGGTACGCTTTTTGTATCCGGGAAGGACAGTGCGGTTTGCATAGAATGCCAGTCATAAACGCAGGTCGATGAGTGACCGGATTGACGAAGGCACTGTCGTCGAGAAGCAGGCTTCTCGCGTTAAGCCTCCGCCGATGTATCAGGTGGTGTTGCTGAACGACGACTACACGCCAATGGAATTCGTGGTTGGAGTCCTGCAGAAGTTCTTCGGCAAGGGGAGAGAACAGGCAACCCAGATCATGCTGAAGGTGCACCATGAAGGGCGTGGCGTCTGCGGCGTCTATCCGCGTGACATCGCCGCGACCAAGGTCGAGCAGGTCTGCAGTTATTCACGCCAGCATCAGCATCCGCTGCAGTGCGTGATGGAGGAAGCATGATCGCCCAGGAACTCGAAGTCAGCCTGCACATGGCCTTTGTGGAGGCGAGGCAG